>CAVXDC010000055.1:0-50475 GCA_963760365.1 uncultured Phycisphaerae bacterium | reverse complement strand
TTTGGAAACCCCTGTTCTGTTTATACCGGGTATTTCCCCCTTTTTCAAGGCCTAAATTTCCATCGATGAGCTCAGAAGCAACGGTAAGCCTGAATTTAGTTTTTTGCTCAACCCTTGTGTCCCCGGATGAATTTTGTACCGTACTCTGAAGCAGATTCTTTATATGAAAAAGGTAATCCGTATTTCTTATTGCTCTTTCCTGCTCAAATCCTGAGTTTTCAAATGACTCTGCATATCTTATTGATAAATGAGCGGCTTCCCAGGAGCAATCAAGCAGGTCCGCCCCGGCATTGCCGGAAATTAAAGCACACGCGCAAAAAATCAAAACACAATTTTTTTTAACATCATAAGTCCATGAATAACAGTCTGCATATAGCATATAGCTTATAGCATATGGTTTAAAACTATAAGCCATTAGCTATTAGCCATAAGCGGTTTGATTAATAAACAAAATACAATAATACCATTAATAACACCACGGGTATTACCGGCAATATCATTTTTTTATAGATCTGCCCCAGAGGCGCTGCGAAATAATCCTTTGTCATAATCAGGCAAAGGTGCACAGGAGAAAAAGAATACCAGGTATCCCATGCCGAATGCAAGAATAACATTTGAAATACTGTAACCCTGGCTGCCCAGCAAGGAGAATACTATCGGAAAAGCAATGCCTACAAAACCTATACTTAATCCTCTCAGCAGCCCTGTGCGAGAAAAGGAAGGAATGCCAGCACAAATACCACGGGCACATTGGCAGCCCTAAGGATGCCCGCCACGCCCTGCACTGACCCGCTCTGCTTTAATATGGCGTTAAATACCATGACGGCGATTACCAGTATTACCATATTAATCTGCATGCCTTTAAGCAATAATCCGGGTATTTCTCTTGGTTTTGCCTTTACCATAAAGAGCGTTACTATTATTGCGGCAGAGACCGCAATTAAGAAATTTATTTTCAACAGAAGTATAGTATAATTATCAGAAAAATGGGAAGTGCATCCATAAGAAAACGCAGCGTTCTTTTTGGCAGCGTCCCCTTCCCTGCGGCCTGAATTTTCTCCTGTTTCTCCATCCTTGAAATCTTTTAACGGGTGCAACGTAAGGATGTAGAAAAATATGCCGCTTAAAAGCATTGCCAGGGAAAGGGGCAGCTGCGCCAGGCTTAGCTTGTAGAGATTGATGCCTGACAGCTTTGAAGCCAGTATTATACCCGGGTACAGGGGCCACGAATATTCCCATATATGGCGGAACCAGTAATTTACCAGCGTATTCTGCACGCAATCCAGATTGTATTTTCCTCCACCTTGACCATAGGGGCAGAAAAAAAGCGCTGCCCCGGCATGGGCAGCAGCCCTATCATTACGGGCATCATTATAATGATAGCCTTTACGTTTTTGATTAACGCCTGCAATGAATCCAGGATTTTCTGCAGCTGTTTCTTTTCTTCCAGTATATAGCTTAATATGAGAATGAGCAGTACCATGCCGGAAAGTTCAAGCGTATTGATGTCTATGCATGCCTTCAGGCCGGATTTCAGTATGGATGGTAAATCCATGCCGAAGCTTAGGCCGAACCAGCGTGCCTATTAATATCGCATACCCTATCTGCAATTTTATGCGCTGCACAATCAATAAATAAGAATAAACACCAATGCCAGTTTTAGTATCGCCATCTCAGCTGCTCGCTTATAGCTAATAGCATATGGCTTATGGTTTCAAACTATACGCTCTAAGCTATTTGCCATTTGCGTCCTTAACCGAGGATTTCCTTTATCCTTTTTATCGATTCCATTACTGAGGGCAGCGGGTTATCAGGCTCACCCTCATATTCAATCGAGGCATAGCCGTTAAAACCTATCGATATAATGGTGGACAGAACTTTTTCAAGGCTTAATTTGCCCTCTCCTAAAATAACATCGGTATACGTGCCGTCTTTATTAAACCTGAAATCTTTAAGATGTATGCCGTACAGCCTGTCCTTAAATGTAACCGCTGCCTGCAACGGGTCGCATCCGGCATGCATCATCCACGCAGTGTCAAGGCACAAACCTATGCTCTGGTCTGTTTTTTGAAAAAGGGCTTTAAGTTGCTCTATGCCTGCCGTAACGGTGTTCCCTGCCGTGGTTGTGTACAGCAAGTTTAACATTATACTCTTCCGTTAGTTCCTGGGTGATTTTTATCGCATCCGGGTCTATATCGGCACTTAAGGTTTTAATTCCGGCCATGTTTGCAAACTGGAATATCTTTCTTGAAGCATCTTCATTGATGGTGAATCCGCGCCGTAGGAATCCAGGGTAATCCCCGCGTTTTTTAATTTTTGCAATGCGTCGGATATGGCTTCACGGCCTGCATCTAACGGTATGTGTCCGGGATACGCTTCAATAAACTTAAGTCCTGCTTTCTTTACCATATCGATAACTTCAGAAAGCGTCTTGAAATTGCGGAAAGTCCAGCTTTGTACGCCCAATCTTAATTCACCCATTTTATCTCCCTTCTGGATTAAAGTTACGAGTTATTAGTTACCCGTTACGAGTAAATGATTAATATGGTATTTCACTGGTAACTGGTAACCGGTAACTTTTAATTGTTTTTTTTAACTTTAACTGGTAACCGGTAACTGTTTTTAACGATATGCCATAAGCGATACGCGATATGCATCTTTATCCGATTCTTACTTCCCTGCCTGATTTTGCTGATTTGTAAATTGCTTCAATGATTCTTGCTACGTCAAGGATTTCCTTTGGTTTGGTAACAGGTTCTTTATCATATTATATGCATGAAACAAAATGCTCTATTTCATCATTCCATGGATTATTGCCAGGGCAATACGGGGGTGCTGTCAAGAAGTACCCCGTCTTTCTCTTCGAATATTTTTAACCCTGCAGCATCGTCCCTTGCACCTTTCTTTTCTCCGAAAAGAGAAAGAGAATTGCCTTCTTCTGAATTTCCTCCCAGGATGCCTCAATAAACAAGGTAGCGCCGTTTTTAAACTTTATGAAAGCAGAAACAAGGTCTTCCACATCAGATTCATTTCCATATTTATCCCCGCTCTTGTTTCTGCGGGGGCCGTAGCCTCTCTATCGGCCGGGGGGGTTTCTGGCCTCGCTGCCGACACTGCTCTTCGACCGCGGCGCCCCCCGCCCTTTGATATCCCTGAGGCAACAGAAACCATCCACGGGATAGCTGGGCTACGAATAGCACGCGATGGTGAAGGTCTTGCATCCTCCCTTGGGGGGATTGATAATCCCATCGGTACGATCTAACTCCCTTCGACACTAGCATGGAGCCCAAGGATGAGAAGGCACGGATTGCTTTTGGCCCTGGCTATCGGCGTGGGCGCCCTTTTGCCGGTGCTGGTCGGCTGTGCCAAGAAGCCCATGGGCACGGTCATGGAGGCCATCCCCGCCCCGCCGCCCGACTACGACCGCCCGCTGCCGGAAGGCCAGTTGGCGTTGCGGAAGATCTCCGACCTGCGGGAGCTTCCCGACTTCACCGTTGCCTGCCGCGACCTCTCGCGGGCTGAAACAGGCCGTGGCCAACAGCCTGCACTACCTGGCCAAGCCCTCCAGCAGGCAGTTCTTCCCCTACGGCCAGATCACCCACGAACAGGCCGTCGCCAGCCTTCAGGCCTTTGAGGCGACTGCTGAACGCCGGCATGTCGCCCGAGCAGATCAACGCGTCCATTCGCGACGCGGTTCGACGTGTACACCTCCGTCGGCTGGGACAGCAGCGGCACGGTGTGGTTCACCGGATACTACACGCCGATCTTCGACGGCTCGCTGACGCTCACACCGACCGCTTCCGCTATCCGCTGTACAAGGAACCGGCCAACCTGGTCAAGACGGCCGACGGCACGGTGCTGGGCCGGCGAGCCTTCCGACGGCACGATCAGCCCCTGCCCGACCGCGCGAGGAGCTGGAGCAGTCCGGCGATGCTGGCCGGCACCGAACTGGTTTTTCTGGCGGACCCCTTCGAAGTCTACATCGCCCACGTGCAAGGCTCGGCCCGGTTGCGGTTGGGCGACGGCAAGATGGTCACCGTCGGCTATGCCGCCAACAACGGCCACGACTACGTCAGCGTGGGCAAGGAGCTGGTCAAGGACGGCAAGATCGCCCCCGAGGCACTCAGCCTCCAGGCGATGATCGACTACTTCCGCGCCCACCCGCAGGAGGTGCAGGAGTACACCTGGCGCAATCCGCGGTTCGTGTTCTTCGCCGTCCACGAGGGCGCCCCGCACGGCAGCCTGAACGAGCCCGTCACGCCGCTGCGGACGATCGCCACCGACAAGGCCATCTTCCCGCGGGCGGCCTTGGCGATGGTGGTCACGAACCTGCCCCGGCGGCTCGATGGCGTTCAGCCCCGACCGTACCGCGGTTTTGCCCTGGACCAGGACACCGGCGGGGGCATCCGGGCGGCGGGGCGATGCGACATCTACATGGGCATCGGTGACCAGGCCGGCAAACTGGCCGGGGCACACGCAACAGGAAGGCCGGTTGTATTACCTCTTCCTCAAGCCGACCGAGGCAGCTACCCCCTCTCTGCCCAAGGTCTCGCCGGCCCATCCCTCCGGCGGTTTGCCGCCGTGATTGGTCAAGGCTAAGCTGACACCCCATGCAACGCATCGGACTCGGCTACGACAGCCACTCCTTCACCCCCGACCGGCCGCTGGTGCTGGGCGGCGTGCCGATCCCCTACGAGAAAGGTCTCGCCGGACACAGCGACGCCGACGCCGTCCTGCACGCCATCACCGATGCGATCCTGGGCGCCCTGGCCGTCGGGGACATCGGTGAGCACTTTCCCGACACCGACCCGCGATGGGCCGGGGCGGACAGCTCCGTGTTCGTCACCGAGGCGGTGCGTCTGGCCCGGGGGCGGGGGCTGCGCGTCGGCAACTGCGACGTGGCCATCCTGGCCGAAAAACCTCACCTGTCTCCCCACAAGGCCGCCATGGTCGGGCGGATCGCCGAGCTGCTGGGAATTCCCATCAAGAGAGTCTCGGTCAAGGCCAAGACCAACGAGCAGATGGGGTTCATCGGCCGAGGCGAGGGCATCGCGGCCTTGGCCGTGGTCCTGCTGACCGACGGCGACTGATTTTCGACAGGGTCGCGCCACAGCGGCACCTTGACCATTTGGGTTTGCATTCCGCGGGGCGTTTGCCAATAATCCATCCTCGGTCCACCGACCGCAGGAAAGGACGTTTTCATGGGCGAACTGGACAAGGTCTTCAAGGCCTACGACATCCGCGGCGTCTATCCCAAGGAGATTGACGAGGACTTGGCCTGGAAAGTCGGCCATGCCTGCGGGCAGTTCCTTCGCAGCCTGCTCAGCGGCTATGAGCGTGGCCAGGCGGCCAGCAACCGCCTGGTCGTGGGACGCGACATGCGGCCTAGCAGCGAGAGTCTGGCCCAGGCCCTGATCGAGGGTATCACCGCCAGCGGAACGGGGTGCCTTAACATTGGCATGTGCGACACGCCGATGGTCTATTTCTCCATCAACCACCTGGGCACGTGTGGCGGCATCCAAGTCACGGCGTCCCACAATCCCATCCAATACAATGGCTTCAAGATTTCCGGCGCGGGCCCGGCCTGTCGGCGTGGACACGGGCCTCAAGGAGATCCAACGCATCTGCGCCACGATCCGCCGCATGCCGCTGGAAGCCTCGATCGGTCCGGCCGACCAAGTGGACCTGTGGGAGCCCTACGCCAAACACGTACGACGGTTCCTCCGCGCCCCCCGGCGACTGAAGGTGGTGGTGGATACCTCCAACGGAATGGGAGGCAGGATGATTCCGCAAGTCTTCGGCGACGCCGACGTGCAGATCATTCCCCTGAATTTCGAGATCGGCCAGGGATTCGTGCACGAGCCCAACCCGCTGGTGGAGGCCAACCTCCGCCAGCTCAAGACCAACGTGCGGCGGCACCGGGCGGATTTGGGCGTCTGCCTGGACGGCGACGCCGACCGCTGCGTCTTCGTGGACGAGCGCGGCCAGACCGTCCCCGGCGACCTGATCACGGCGCTTTTGGCCAGGTACTTTTTGCGGGAAAATCCCGGCGCGATGGTGGTCTACGATTTGCGGTCCTCGCGCGTGGTGGCGGAGGAGATCCGCGCCGCCGGCGGTGTGCCAAGACGCGAACGGGTGGGACACGCGTTCATAAAAAAAGCCATGGCCGACGGGCACGGCGTGTTCGGCGGCGAGCTGTCAGGGCACTTCTACTTCCGCGACAACTACAACTGCGACAGCGGCGCAATCGCGCTGGCCTCGGTCCTGAGCATCGTCGCCCAGCAGGACCGCTCATTTGGTCACCTGGTCGCCCCGCTGAGACGCTACTGCCCCAGCGGTGAGATCAACTTCTCCGTGGCCGACAAGACGGCCAAGATGCAGGAGATCGCCCAGGCGTTCCCCGACGCCCAGACCGATGACCTGGACGGGGTGACAATCCAGTATCCCGACTGGTGGTGCAACGTGCGACCCAGCAACACCGAACCGCTGCTGCGCCTCAACGTCGAGGCCCGCGACGAGCGGAGCCTGAAAGACAAGCTCAGAAAGCTCCAGGCCATCCTGGGCAAGCCCGTGGCCCACTGAGGGATTGCGGATTAAGGATTGCGGATTTCCGAATGCGCTTTCATCTCCCCAAGCCGCGCGGCTGTGAGGGAGGAACCCCAAGACGACCGTGAACAAGCTGGAAGAAACCATCCGGTCCATGAAGTACGACGAGCAGGGCCTGCTGACGGCCGTCATCGTGGACGCGGTCAGTCGGGACGTGCTCATGGTGGCTTTCATGAACGAAAAGGCGCTGCTGGACACGATCCGCACGGGCAGGACGCACTTCTGGTCCCGCAGCCGCCGCAAATCCTGGATGAAGGGCGAGGAGTCCGGCCACGTCCAGCTCGTCAAGGCGGTTTACGCCGATTGCGACCAAGACTGCATCGTTATCGAGGTGGAGCAGCGCGTGGCGGCCTGTCATGACGGTTATCGCTCCTGCTTCTACCGCCGGTTGAGTCCCCAGGGCGAATGGGAGATCATCGGTCAGAAAGTCTTCGATCCCCAACAGGTGTACAAGGACAAGAGCCGAGGGAAAGCTTAACTTAGTTGTCGGCAATGAACCATCGAGGAGTCAGGTCCCACGTCGTCGTTCGGCCGCACTGGCTGGCGGTCGTGCTGAACGTCGTGCTGGCTCTGACGGCGGTGGCGGCGGTGGTGGCGCTGGTGCTGGAATACGGCGGTTTCAAGCTCACCGCCACACAGTTCCGTTGGTTGCATCTCACCGAGGCCGCCATTGTCGCCATCTTTGTCGTCGACCGGCTGTTGCGGTTCCTTCTGGTGGACAACCGCCAACGGTACCTTCGCGAGAACTGGATTGACTTTGCCTTGATGGCCTTGGCAGCGGTCGTCATCGCCGCCCGCTCACAACTGAACGTCACCGTCATGTCGGCCGGGGCGTTTTACGTCCTGGTGACACAGGTTTACATCCTGACAACGCTGATCGTCCACGGCGTGAGCGCCAACTTAGGATTCGCCGGCAGCGGCATCCATCCAAGCTGGCTGCTGATAGGCAGCTTCGCCTTCCTGTGCCTTGCCGGGTCGGGTCTGCTGATGCTCCCGGCGGCCACGCCGCCCGGCAAGTCCATCGGTTTCCACGATGCCCTGTTCACCGCCACCAGCGCCTGCTGCGTGACAGGCCTGGTCGTTCGCCCCACCGGCACGGAGTTCACGTTCTTCGGCCAGGCGGTGATCCTGGGTCTGATCCAGCTCGGCGGGTTGGGGATCATCCTGTTCGGCACGATGCTCGCCCTGCTGGTCGGCAAGACCTTTTCCCTGCGAACCTCCACGACGGTGGGTCAGATGGTCTCGGCGGATCGGATCGGCGGGTTGGGTAAGTTGGTGCTGTTCATCATGTTTAGTACCTTTGCAATGGAAGGGTTGGGGGCGGTGTTGGCCTATCCGATGTTCGCCACCGCCGAGGCGGAGCAGCAGGGAGCCTCCTACGTAGCCAACCCCGTCTGGGCGAGCGTCTTTCACACCGTCTCATCCTTCTGCAACGCCGGCTTCAGCGTGTACAACGACAACCTGATGGAGGGGGTGCGGAGCGGCTGGGGCAAGGCGTTGCGCGACCACTGGCAGATCCTCGGCGTCATCGCCCCGTTGATCATCCTGGGCGGATTGGGCTTTCCGGTCTTGTACGACTGCGCGGCCTACGGCAGGGTGGCGGTGCTCCGGCTGGTGGCCTCTCTAAAGGCCAAACGTGGTCGGCTCGCCCCCGGCGCTCCCCGCCCCCACCTGTCGCTGCATTCCCGAATCGTCCTGGTGACGACGCTGGTGCTCATCTTCGGCGGCGCCGGCGGGTTGCTTCTGGTGGAACCGCCTTCCGACACCGCCCGTTACGGAGCGATCGGGCGAACACCCGTCTACAGCGACGACACCCGCCACCGCCGCGATTGGCCGAGGATGACGTTCGAGCAGCGCGTGCGCCACGCGATTTTCCAGTCCGTCAGCGCCCGCACGGCCGGGTTTAACACAATCGACATGGCGGAGCTATCCGATGCGGGCAAATTGTGGATGTGCGGATTGATGATCATCGGCGGCAGCCCGGCTGGCACCGCCGGCGGCATGAAGACCATCACCTTCGCCCTGCTGCTGATCACCGTGTATTGCGTGCTGCGGCGGCGGGAGGAGGTGGAGGTTTTTCGGCGCAGCCTGCCGGCCGAGATGCTCCGCAAGGTCCTCACGGTAGCTGTATTGTACTTGGCCCTGCTGGGCATCATCACGTTGCTGCTGGGGGTGGCCATGAGGACAGGGTTCGACCTCATCGACCTGTTCTTCGAGGCTTGTAGCGCCTGCGGGACGGTGGGGCTGTCCACGGGGGTGACGGGGAGCTTGAACCTGTTCGGCAAGATCGTCATCATAGCCGGCATGTTCGTCGGCCGCATCGGCCCATTGACGGTGCTACTGGCGCTCACCAGCAAGATGCGGCCCGTGGACTATGCCTATCCCAGAGAGAATGTCGTCATCGGGTGAACCATGGAAACCTTCGCGGTAATCGGACTGGGGCGGTTCGGCATGCGGCTGGCCAGGCTTTTGTCCGAGGCCGGCGCGGAAGTGATCGCCATCGACCAGCGGCGAGAACTGGTGGAGGAGATCCGCGACAGCGTGGCGCTGGCGGTCTGTATCGACACCACCGACGAGCAGGCCCTCCGCGCCCAGGGAGTGGACAAGGTGGACGTGGCCATTGTGGGCATCGGCTCGGACTTTGAGGACGCCGCCCTGACCACCGCCACGCTCAAGCAGATCGGCGTGGGGCGGGTTCTTAGCCGGGCGACCTCCTTTATCCGCGCCCGCATCCTGTCTCGCATCGGCGCCGACGACATCGTCAACCCCGAGCAGGAATCCGCCGAGCGGTGGTGCAGCCGGTTGCTGTCTCCAGCCATCATGTCCCGCATTGAACTGGCCGAGGGGTCCAGCCTTGCCCAGGTGGCCAGCCCGGAAAGTTTCCTCGGCAAGACGCTGGGGGAACTGGCCGTCCGACAAAAGTACCAGGTCAACGTCGTGGCCATCCGCCGAACGATCGAGCAGATCGACGCCGAGGGCAGCATGAAGGTTCGCCAGGTGGTCATCTCCGTGCCGATGGCCGACACGGTCATCGAGAAGGGCGACGTCCTGGTCATCATCGGCAGCGATGAGGCCATCGAGAGTTTCCCCACCAGTTGAGCGGGTACCCCGGTCCTGCACCACGACCGCGCTTTTCCCTGGGGTATCGAACGCCCTCGCTCATCGCACGGGCAACCAGACGGACATCTCCCCCAGGCCGCGGTTGTCCCAGGCGAAATAGGGTACCAAGCGAATGGGAACAGGCCGAAGGGATACAGGCCGCGCCTCCCTGTAGAGCGCACCTGTCCAATCCCCGCTGTCGGTGGCCAAGGCCTGGCCTTCCAGGGCCACGATGCCACCCATCAGTCCGGCAAAGTCCTTCGCCGGACGTGAGACAAGCTCGATATCGCGCGGGATCACCACGTCGGCCACCCGCACGCCGGCGGGTAAGTCCACCGATTCCAGGCAGTACACCAGCGGCCCGCGCATGACGGCCACTTGGTTGCGCGTCTCCTCAACCAAGGGGTTGGCCTCGACGAGTCGGACCGGCATGGAGATGTCCAGGCAAACCACATCACCGGCTGACCAGGTGCGATGGAGCTTGAGATATTCCCCGGGCTGGACCTTTTGCCCCACGGCTTTGCCGTTGATCGTTACCGTTGTCCCTTCCGCCCAGCCGGGGATTCGCACCATCAGACTGAAGGCCTTGCCGGCGGCATCCACCGCAATCTTCACTTTCCCGTCCCAGGGATAGTCGGTTTCCTGTCTGAGCTTCACCGCAGAACCCTCGGGCAAGGACGTTTCCAGCAGGCTGCTACCGTACAGGTTCACCCAAAAACCTTCCGGTGAGGTGGCGTAGGCAAATCGATGAGCCTGGGCAATCATCCGCACCACATTGGGCGGACAGCAGAAGCACGAAATGAACGGCTCGCGCGTCCGCGACCAGCGAAGCTCAAAGGGCATCGCCTTCACGCGCTTCAGGGGGTTGGTGTAAAAGAAGCGCTTGCCGTCCAGGCTGATGCCCGAGAGCATGCTGTTGTAGAGCACGCATTCCACGACGTCGGCGAAGCGCGCTTGGCCCGTCAGGCGGAGCATCCGCCAGTTCCACAGGGCGTTGCCGATGTTGGCGCAGGTCTCGTTGTGCGCGGTGAGGTTGGGGAGCTGGTACTCCCGGCCGTAGGCCTGGTGGACGCGCGTGATCATCTTCTGGTCCTTGGCGCCGTCGGGGCTGGCGCCGTCGTACAGCGCCCCACAACCGCCGGTGACGTACATTTTCCCAAAGACTACGTTTTTCCAGATCGCTTCCAGCGGGCCAAGGAGGGAAGCATCACCCGTCTCGCTGTAAACATCGGCCACGCCCGCCAGCAGGTAGTTCGCGCGGACGGCGTGGCCCAGGGCCTGGGTTTGCTGGCGGAAGGGGATGCGGTCCTGGTTGTCATCGCCGCCACCTTGCATCAGCGTCCGCATTTCCACCAACTTGACCACCAGGTCCAAATACCTCCGTTCACCCGTCGTGCGGAAAAGGTCCACCAGCCCCATGTAGTGCGACGGGCAGACGGCGTGGCCCGCAAGTTGCGGCGTGGGCATCGCGAAGGCTTGGCAGAGGAACTCGGCGGCCTTGCGGGCTACCTCCAGGAGCGCGGTTTTGCCCGTGGCCTGGTGGTGCGCGAGGCCGCCGTCATCAGGTGGCCCAGGTTGTACATCTCAAAGTCCATACGGTCATGGAAGGGCGCCACGTTCTGTCCCAGCCGATCGCGGGCGATGATCACGGGCGTGTGGAGATAGCCGTCGGGCCGCTGGATGCGGGCGATGGTGGCGATCACCTCGTCCATCAGCTCCTCCAGTGCGGCGTCGCGGGACTGGGAGTAAATCCACGCGGCGGCCTCCAACCACTTATACAGGTCCCCGTCCTGCCATCGCGGCCCGCGGAAGCGATCCGCTTTTAGCCCCGCGGCCACCAAGAAGTTCTGCCAGATGTGGCTAATCTCCGGATCGCTAATCAGCCGCCACATGTTGGGGACCATCACCTCGCTACAAACCTTGAAGCGGTCGGCCCAGAAGCCGCCGGTCCAGCGGGCGTCGGCCATGCCGACAAGATCCAGCTTGGCATGGGGACTGCTATGTCCTTTGGCGGCAGTCGTGTTCATGTTTTTTTCTCAAAACTCCTTGGAGCTCTTTACCCGGCGGCTACATCGACTGAAGTAAAGCCACAAGATGCTCCACCGCCAGTCGCGGGCTGGACAGGACCGGCACGCGGCGATCCGCGGGCGGCAGCTTGTCCGCCACAGCCGCCATCGAGGCCTGGGCCAGCACGATCACGTCCACCTGGCCCGCAAGCTCGCGCAACGCCGCCGTCACCTTGGCATCGTGCGCCGCGGTGTCGCCGGCCAGGACGGCCTGGAAAGCCCCTTCGCACAACCGGTCGATCACCTGGACCTTTTTCCCTTTCTCATCGGCCAGGCGGCGGATCAGCTCGGACGTGGGGGTGAGCGTCGAGGGCAGCGTGGCCACGACGCCGATCCGCGATCCGGTTTCCACGGCCTTGACGGCCATCGGCTCATCTACCCGCAGCACCGGAATGCTAACGAGTCGGCGGCTCAACTCCGTAGCCGCGCCGACGGACGAGCAAGTCACCATCACGACGTCCGCACCAGCGTCCTCGGCCGCCATCACGTGGCCGACAAGACGGCGGGCCGTCGGCGGCAGCAGCTTTCCATCACGGATGATGTCCCGCAGCAGGCTCTCATCGACCATGTGGAACACGGCCGCGTCTTTCAGCAGCTCCTGGCAGAGCGCCTTAAACGGAGGAACCATCATCGCTGAGGTGTGGATCAGAGCAACCTGCTTAGTCATCGTCAACCGTCCTTCTGTTGGCGGCGGCAAAGGGACACGCTCAGCCTATCAAGGCCTCCTCGTGCCCGGCGGCGGCCAGGCCGAGGAAGTTGGCCTTGCCGATCTGGCCGCCCTTGAAAACGACCTCCAGCCCGTCGGCCGGTGAGACCGGGGCGTATACGCGACACAAGGGCGCCCCGGGCGTTAACTCGGCGATCATTTCCAACGACTCGATCCCGATCTGGCGGGCGACGTAGCCGGCGGTGTCGCCGCCCGCGACCACCACGCGCCGGACTTTCACCGTCTTCAACATAGCGCGGAGGATCCTGCCCATCGCCCCTCCGACGACCTGGCCGCTCCGCGCGCCAGGTCCGTCGCGTCGCCGCTTTGGATCTTCAACGTCTCGGCCGGGGAGCTGTCGCAGGAGTCCCGGCCGAATCGGCCGGTGTGGAGGACCACGCCGCGCCCCTCCTCCAGCAGGCGGATTGCTTCTTGGGCGACTTGGGCCTCGAGAGCGTCGGTTCGTCTTCCGTCGGCCAGGGCCTCCACATCGAGTGGAACGGACACGAAATCATGGGCCAGCGCCCAGCCGATCTGCCGGGCCGTCACGGGTGAGCAACTGCCTGACAACACCAACAGAGGCCAGGCCGGGCCAGGATAGGCAAACGGCATGGCGGCTTGGATCAGGCCCGACTGCCGCCACCAGGCCGTCAGCGCCGCCTCCACGCCGGAGGGTCCCACCACGTACAGCGGCTTGTGGCGCCTGGTGCAGCCGGCGAGCAATCGCCCCGCGGCGGCAAGCTGATTCTCGTAGAGCAAATCGATCAACACCACCTCGGCCCGCTCCACCAGCAACTGCTCCAGATGCGCCTCGGCGGCTTGGGGCGACTCGGCCAGGTGCAGCAGGTCGAACAGCGCGATGGACTTGGCGGTCTGGCGGGAAAGATGGACGCGCAGATCGGCTTCGTCCATGGGCGTGATCGGGTGGCGGATCATGGAGGGGTGGCGGTCCAGGCGGTAGGGAGCGGACTCTACCCCACTTCGGGCAAAAAGGTTGCCGAATACGCAATATCGGCCCAGCGCCGGCGCCCCGCCCAACACCGGCACGAAGGACGTTCCAAAGACGCTCATGCCCACCTCGATCGCCCGGCCGATGCTGCCGATGGCGGAGGAGGAATCGAACGTCGAGCAGATTTTGTAATGCACGATCGGCGGGCCAAGCTCCCCCAACGCCCGCAGCGCCGGAGACAGCTCAGCCTCCATCTGCTCGGCCGGCAGGGACCGCGTCAGCCCGGCCACCCCCACAGCGCGGAGGTTGGAGTAGCGCTTCAGTTGCTCGGCCGTGGGAGGATTGACGAAAAGCACTGTCCGCAGGCCCGCACGGGCGAGCGACTCCATCGCGTCGGTGGCGCCGGTGAAATCGTCACCGTAGAAGCCCAGCATCAAGTCCGTCGCCCCAGCCACGCTTCAATCCCTCCCCTGCATGTGAGAGACCTTGGCGAACTTCTCCAGGGCTTGGCGCAGCTCCGCGTGCGTGCGGGCGTAGTCGGCCAGCGCCACGCCCTCCACGGCTGCCTGCCAGGCCTGCTGCAAGCTTCGCACGCCCGCCACCGGTCCGGCCGGATGGCCCACGATGCCGCCGCCGGAGAGAAACAGCAGGTCCACCGTGCCGGTGCGGCGATAAGTCTCGCTCGCCTGGCCGGCCCATTGGCCCGAGCCGACCACCGGCAAAACATGGTGGCCACCAAACAGCGGCGTCAGGCATGCCTGGATGGACTTCACCACCGACTCGTCGCTCTCGCTGAACTTGTTGCTCAGCCCGTTGACGTGAATCTGATCGACGCCCACCAGCCGCCACAGCTTCTGATAGGCCGTAAATTCCACCCCCAGCAGCGGGCAGCGGTTCAGCATGCCCCAACCGTTGCGGTGGCCGTGGATGGTCAGTTGGCATCGCCGCCGCAGGGCCGTCAAGCCCACAAACCCCACGCTGTTGAGGCTCACCATCACACAGGTGCCGGCGGCGGCTAAGACCGTGTCGTGGTGGCGGAACATCTCGTCCAGCTCATCGGTGATGTTAAAGGCAACCATCACCTTCCGTCCGGTCCGCTGGGCGGCGTCATTGACCACGCGCATCACGGCCTCGACGCGCTGCTCGAAGGGCGAGTGCGGGGCATTGGCCTGAACCTCGTCATCCTTGATGAAGTCCACGCCGGCCTCGACGAGCTGGCTCACCAGCTCAGCCGTCTGCAAGGGAGATAGCCCGATGTTTGGCTTGATGATCGTGCCGAGGATCGGCCGGCCCTGCACGCCCGTCAGCCGCCGCGTGCCGTCCACACCGAACTGCGGCAGCGGATACGCGGGCAAACGCCTCGGGCAGATCCAGGTCCATCAACCGCAGGCCCGAGACCTGCGGCAGTTCGAACAGGTTGCCCCGCACCATCGACAGCATCACGGGAAGGTTCGTACCCACGTTGTCCAGGGGGAACGACAGCACCACTTCCGCGCGGGTGTACTGCGGCGGGCCTTTGGTGCCGCTGGGCAGACGCGAGCCGGGCAGAGTCGGACGGTCCACCGTCTCCAGCTCCTCGATGCGCTCGATCCGCGGCTGAAACCACCGCTGCACCTCGGCCGTCTCGCCCGGCACGGGGGTGAAGGTGCCGGTGGTCTGCCGGGCCATGGCCTCGGCCGCGGCCTGGGGCGGGTACGGTGTCTCGATCAGATACGTGGCGACAATCCGCTCGTCGGCCATAACATGACCTCCTCACCCACGGCTACCGTGCCCGCGGCGCCTGCCGGTGACGCGAGCCCGCTCTTATTCCTGCTCAAAAAACCCTACTGCTTCACCACCAGGCGGGGCGGGGCCATCAATCCGCACGGCACCAGGTCGTAATCCTGGCGTTCCTGCTCCGGCTTGGGATGGAATTCGCCTGGGCCGAACCATGTCGACTTATAATTGAGGTGGAACGGTCCATGCGAGTTGCGGCGGTGGCCCAGCACTTCGATCGCCAGCACTACCGAAGGTTTTTCGACCTTTGGATTCAGCCGATCGGTGATGTCCAGCTCGTTGGGCGGCCAGGCAATGATCCCAGCCGGCTGGCCATCGACCAGGATCCGCACCGCCGCGCCTTCGTAGGAAGGGACCTGCACGAATAGCCGCTGACGGCCTGACAGATGCGGGTGGATGACCCTCACGTAGCTTACCGAGCCGCTGTAGAACGCCAGGCCCTGATGGACCCAATTACCCAGCGCTAGCCGCCCCGCGGCGGCGGTGATCGTCAGGTCCGTGCCGCGAACCTGGGTTCCGAAATCTCCCAGCAGGTAGATGATTTCCAGACCCGTGTGCAACTCGCTGTAGTCGCACACCAGCGTCAGCTCGTTTCGGCCCAGGTGAAGGCAGACGGGATCAACGGGCAGCTTGCGGAGCGAACGGTCCACCCACCAGCCGCACTCGGCGTCGCTGTCCACCGGCTGGCCGTTGATCGCGACACAAAATGTCTCCGGCCGCTCGAGGGCCAGGTAAAGCGGGCCGGCGGGCAAAATTTGGACATCGAAAACATACGACAGCTCCACCTTGGCGGTCTTGGGATTCTTCACCTTCGGTTGGGCCCAGGGCTGGACCATGGTCTTGGCGCGACGGGGCACGCCCATGGCGTCGCGGACGGCCTGGTCCACCTTGAGGATCTCGGCGGGCCTTTGCCAGGGACCCTCGTTGATGCGATAGGCTGGCTTGTCCAGCACCAGGCAGTTCGGTTCGGACCGTTGGATGTCCCAGCGGCCAGGCAGCGCATCGCTGCGAACATCGGCTAGGACTTTGCGCCTACGGCCAGGTTTTTCCAGACCGCTTTTTGGGCAGGACGAACAGCCGGCTGCCGAGGACGGGCAAACTCGTTCGCATCGTCCAACCCTTGGCTGAGGCCTTGCCGTCGGCGGTGAAGATTTGGCCGGTTTCCGCGTCCAGCTCAAACGGCAGTCCTCCGGCGTGGCCGGAAACGGCCATGTGCACCTCCTGAAACGCCAGACGCCGTTGGCGGACGGCGATGTCTTTCCGCTCCTTGCCGAACAGATTGTGACTGGTGTTGCAGACGAAAAGGTAGAACGCCTCGGCATCCTCGCGGAGGCAGTATAGCGTGGGCGTAATCTGCCTGCCTTGACCATCGGTGATGGAAACCCGCCGCGCCGTGGGTTCGACGGCCTTGACGAGGGCGGATTTGCTGCCGACGCGGGGGCACCGCTTGGCCAGGTCGATCGCCTCGCGGCTGGGCAGGCCATCGACGTAAGCGGGCACTTGACGGCTGAAGACCACCGCCCCGCCGGCCCGGTGGAACTTTTTCACCAGAGCCATCGTGCTGGAACGAATCGTACGCAGGGGAGGCACCAGGACGGTGGTGTAGTCCGCCTTAGCCACGGTGAGTACGGCCTTACCCGCCCCATGGTGCACCCGGCCGTGACGGGCGAGGATGTCCTCATCCCCCCAGTCGAAGTCGATGTTGGCCGCCAGCAGCGACGTCCCGCAGCTTCCAGGACATGTCCAGGTACTCCTGCTTGGCTGCCCTGTTGTTGATGGCGTACAACGTCCACATGCTCTCGACGGGGTGGATCACCAGCAGGTCGCGGACTTCTTTCCCGTGGCTCATCAGCACGTGGACGCGGGCGAAATAGTCCTCCACCTTGCCGTAGGCCTCCCACCAGGGCGACTGATACAAGATGGCGGCGGGGTAGTCGCGCTTGGCTTCGCCCTCCATCGTGTACCACGACAGATGCTGGCAGCGCAGGTTGATGCCCAAGGCCGCCTGCCAGTCCCCCACGGCCTTGTGCCCGGCGAAGGGGAAATCCCAGCCGGTGCAGCCGTAGGTTTCGGTCAACCGCCACCGCCGACCGAACTGGTGGGCCACGGAGCTGACCTGTTTGGCGGTGTCGTACTCGCGGTTGTACTCGGTCAGCACGTCCATGCCGGGGGACTGCATGTACTCGTAGAACCGCTGGCACGAGCCGACCACGTTGGACTGGCTCAGCAGCGTCTCCTCGCCCAGCACGTGGCCGGTAAAGTCCAGGCCGCTCCTTCGGCACCATCGGCCGATCTGCCGCGAGAAGGCGTCCACGAACAGGGCCGTGATGCAATCGTAGTAGTGCCAGCGGGCCTGGCTGAGGGTTTTTCCGTCCACATCGAACAGCAGTTCCACCAGGTGGTCCAGGACGTCGTACCCGTAGCGCTGGCGGAAGTGCCGGGGGAGCTTATCCGTCCACTGGAGGAAGTTCGGCCCGGGCGGTTTGCCGTAGGTGGGTTCGTCGGTGAAGATGCCCGGGATAGTGCGCCCGAAGTACCTGCCGAATCGCCGGCGGTAGGCCTCGTGCGTCACGCGGATGAACTCGGCCACCGCGCGGGGATTCATCGCATCGATGTAGGTATAGCCGTTGTACCAGGGGCTACAGTCCTTCACCTTCATGCGGAAGGCCAGAATCTTCTCCCCCGCCGCCAAAGACATCGGCCTTTCCCCCCGCCTCAGCCGCCGCACGCCGCTGGCCCGCGGCGCGTCGGTCCTGGCCACAAAGGCCGCCAGGTACTTCCCGTCCCACCGGAAGTCGCGCAGACGGTCGAACGTCAGCATCTCCAACTGCCGCTCGCGGTAGGCGGGATTTTTGGTCACCATGCCACCGGCGGCGCCGGAGGGCCAGCGGTCCTCGTCGTACAGCCAGGCCTTCATGCCCAGCTTCTCGGCCTCGTCCACGCAGGCGGCCACGCAGTCCATCCATTCCTTGGACAGATACGGCGTCACCAGCCCCACGCGGCTGTGCATGAAAAACCCGCCCAACCCCATGCGGTGCATCAGGCGGATCTGCCGGCGCAGCTCGTCAGGATCGAGCCGCCCGTTCCAAGCCCAAAAGGGCGCGCCGCGGTACTCACTGGGGGGGTTACGAAATTCCTTCAAAAGAGACTTATTCATCGTGGCGTCCTTCACTCCTTGACCGAGTCGGACAAACGGTTAGTGTCTTTGGGTCACAGACCAACGGCGATTCTAGCCCAGCCGGCGGCCGCGGACAACACCCGTCAGGCTAGCTTCACTACCTCGGCAACGCCGAGCAGACCGGTCGGGGAGAAAAATGAAACGAAATCAAAGAACCTGATTTAAAAAGGCAACGGGAAGGCCCCCTTACAAAAGCACGCGCCGGACGGCTTGTTTCCAACCCTCGTAGCGAGCGCAGCGGTCTTGGCGTCCATGGTAGGCCTGTACTCGACATTCCCCAGGTCCAAACCCGCCAGATCGTTCAGGCCCTTGTACTGCCCCATGCCCACCGCCCCCGCCAAGGCGGCCCCCAAGGCCGACAGCTCCGCCACCTGCGAGGCCACGACGGGGATCCTCAGCACGTCGGCCACGAACTGCATCAGGAACCGATTGGCCACCATGCCGCCGTCACCGCGGATGGCCTCTACAGGGGGTGCCCGCCTCGGCCACCATGTCGTCCAGGGCATCTTTGATCTGGTAGGCGATGGACTCCAGCGCGGCCCTAGCGACGTGAGCCCGCGTGCTGTGCTGCGTCAGGCCGATGATGGCGGCGCGGGCGTCCTGATTCCAGTGCGGCGCGCCCAGGCCGACAAAGGCCGGGACGAGATACACCCCGCCGTTGTCGTCCAGTTGCCGGGCCAGCGTCTCCGTCTCGGCCGGATCGGCGATGAGCTGAAGCTGGTCCTTCAACCAGGCGATGGTCGCCCCGGTGCAGTTGATGATCCCCTCGAAGGCGTAGTCGGCCTTCCCGCCCACCACCCAGGCGACGGTGGTGACCGTGCCCCCCGCCGAGAGCCGCAGCCTTGTCGCCGACGTTCAGCAGGATCGACGAGCCTGTACCGAAGGTCACCTTGGCGCTGCCGGGCGGTAGCATCGCTGGGCGAAAAGCGCCGCCTGCGTGTCGCCCATGACGCCGCAGATCGGCACCTCCCGGCCAGAGCGCCCCCGCCGTCGGTCGACGCCAAAGCGGGCCGTCGCTGTCGCGGACCTCCGGCAGCGCAGCGATTGGCACGCCGAAAAGCTCGCACAATCCCTCGTCCCAGCGCATCCGGCCGATGTCGAACAGCAGCGTGCGGCTGGCGTTGGTCTGGTCGGTGGCGAACACCTTCCCGCCCGTCAGGCGATGGACCAGATAGGCGTCGATCGTGCCGATGGCTGCCTTGCCGGACTGGAGCGCGCTGCGCAGCTCCGGCTCGGTCGTCCAGCAGCCACTGCATCTTGCTGGCGGGGAAGTAGCTGTCGATCTTCAAGCCCCGTCAGGCGGCGGATGCCGTCCTCGCGGCCGGCCTGACGCGAGCTCGGGCACAGATCGGATCCCCGCGGCGGCACTGCCAGACGATGGCGCCGGTGCAGGGGCTTGCCCGTCTCGCGGTCGAAGACGACGAACGTCTCGCGCTGGTTCGTGAGGCTCAGGCAGACGATGTCGCGCAGTCTTGGCGCGGCTGCGGGCCACCAATCGCCGATGGCCGCCAGCGTGTTGGCGAAAATCTCCTCGGCGTCGTGCTCCACCCAGCCCGGGCGGGGATAGTGCTGCTGGTGAGAGCGCGACTCCTTATCCACCAGCCCGCCGCGGACGTCGAACAGGATGGCCTTGGTGGCCGAGGTGCTCTGGTCGATGGCCAGGATGTATTTCACGCCGTATGACTCCCGCTCAGCAGTTCCTTGGCCCGGCGGGCCAGGCCTTGGGCGCTGATCCCGTAGTGGGTGAAAATCTCAAGCTGGTTGCCCGTGACTATGTCCTCATCCGGGAAGCCCACGGCGGCGAATGCCGCCCGGCAACCACCGCTCGTCAGCACCGCCGCGCAGGCCTCGCCCAACCCGCCGTGGACGCTGTGCTCCTCGACGGTCACGATCGCCCGGCAGGTCGCGCGCGGCCTGCTGCACTGCGGCAGAGTCCAGAGGCTTGACGGTGTGCATGCTGATCACGCTGGCTAAGACCTCCTCAGAGGCTAAAAGGTCGGCGGCGGCCAGGGCGTGGCAGACAGTCTCGCCGCAGGCGATGTAGGTAACGTCCCCCCCACGGCGGAGCGTGATGGCCCGGCCGAACTCGAAAGGTATTACTTCCTTGTGCAAGTCCGGCATCGGCCGCTTGCCGAACCGCAGGTACACGGGGCAGTCGGCAGCCGCAGCGGCGCGGACGGCGCAGCGCGTCTCGTAATTGTCCGCCGGGACGACGACGGTGATATTGGGGATCGCCCGCAGCGCGGCCAGGTCGTGGACGGCATGGTGCGTTGCGCCCAGCGCGCCATAGCTCACGCCCGCGCTGATGCCCACCAGCACCACCGGCCGGTCGCTGTAGGCGACGTCGTTCTTGATCTGCTCCAAGCGCCCGGGCCGTCAGAAAGCAGGCCGGCGAGACGGCGAAGACTTTCTTGCCGCAGGAGGCCAGCCCCGCCGCGATGCCCACCAGGTTCTGCTCGGCGATGCCCACCTCCACGAGTTGCGCGGGCAGCTCCTTGCCGAAGGGCGCCAGCTTGCCCGGAGCCGCGCGAATCGCTGCACACGGCCAGGACGTTGCGGTCGGCCCGGGCCAGTTCGATCAGCGTCGCGGCGAACACGTCGAGGTTGGCCTCGGCCGGCCGCTGCGGTTGTCTGTCTTTCGCTCATGGTCGCTTGCCCACCAGACCCGTCAGCCGGTCTCCAGGTCCAGGCGCTTCCGGGCGGCGGCCAGTTCTTCCAGGGCCTGGCTATACTCCTCATCGCTGGGCGTGCCGTGGTGCCACTTGGGATCGTCCTCCATGAAGCTGACGCCCTTGCCCTTGACCGTGTGGGCGATGACCACGCTGGGCTTGCCCTTGCGGAACGGGGCAGCCTTCAGCACCTTCATCAGCTTGCCCACGTCGTGCCCGTCGGCCTCGCGCACGGCCAGGCCGAAGGCGCGGAACTTGTCCGCCAGCGGCTCCAGGGTGCAGACCTCCTCGGTGGGCCCGGTGATCTGGAGCCGGTTGCGGTCCACGATGGCAGTGAGGTTGTCCAGCTTGTAGTGGGCGGCCGCCATCAGGGCCTCCCAGTTGGACCCCTCGGCCAGCTCCCCGTCGCCCAGCAGGCAGAAGACGCGATAGCCGCGCCCGTCCATCTTGCCCGCCAGCGCCATCCCCACCGCTACCGACAGTCCGTGGCCCAGCGCCCCGGTGTTCTGCTCGATGCCGGGCACCTTGCGCGTCGGATGGCCGATGAAAGGCGAGCGGTAACCGCCCAGCGTGTCCAGCGCCTCAGCCGGGAAGAACCCCCGGTCGGCCAGCACCACGTACAGGGCCTCGACCGAGTGGCCCTTGCTCTGGACGTAGCGGTCGCGGTCGGGATCGGCTGCGCGTCGTCGGGGAGACGTTCAGCACGCGGTTGTAGAGCACGTTGAGGATGTCGATGCACGACAGGTCGCCGGAGGTGTGGCCCGCGCCGGCGTGGCGTGATGATCTGGAGCAGCCTGCGTCGGTACTCCAGGGATTTGGCCGTCAGTTCGCGTGACGGTCGGCATAGCTCAGCCGTGGCGATAAATGTTCCAGCCAAGGTACGTCTCCAAGGCCTCGGCCACCGCTGCAGCACAGTGCGACTGGCTGATGGCCACGTGATGCTCAAAGCCCTTGCGGCAGACGTAGCTCAGCAGGTCCTGGAGACCCGGCACCTCGGCGACCGCGCGGGCGCCGAAGGTGTCGAGCGGATCGTCGGTGAGCCGGCCCTGGGCCACGTAGCCGCGGATGCACCCGGCCGCGTCGTCGGTGGTGAGCCGCGCGAAGGTCACCGGGCCGGCGGGCGTGCGCCCGGCGACCGTGCCGAACGTGTTGGCCTCGCCCACCGTCGTGCCCAGGATCGGCGCGGTGCCCATCTGGCCGCCGGGCAGGTAGCACGACGGCCAGTTGCCGCAGTGGAACAGGACGCACTTGTCGAGCTGCGTCGCCGTAGTTGTTGTTCCAGTCCACCAGCGCGCTGGGCACGCCCGAGGCCAGTTGCAGGGCGTACATGCTCAGCACGCCCGTGACGTCCACCTCGCAGGCGCTGGGCAGGCAGCTTCTGGCTCATCATGCTCATCAGCGTGCAGACGTTGATGCCGTAGTTGGCCTGGATGCTCGTCCAGCACTGAATGGCGGTGGCGTCCAGCTCGTTGGCGGCGACCCATGCGTCGATCACCACGCCCAGAGCGGCCATCTTCGTCAGCCGATCCGGAGGGCGTCTTGCCCGTGGGCACGTACGAGCGGATCTCCTCCAGCTTGGCCGTCGACCGCGCGGTCCTTGGCGTCCAGCCGCTGGGCCTGGCCGAGCAGCTCCGACCAGTCCACCGTCGTGACGCTGATGCCGTGGGCCTGGAGGATCTTCTCGCTGTAGCGCACCGTGTTGAACGCCGCCGGGCGGGCGCCGATCGCCCCGAGCCGCGCCCGCCGCAGCCCCTTGACCACCCGGCAGACGGCCACGAACCTCGCCAGGTCGTCGCGGAAGCTCTCCTCGCTGGGCCGGACGACGTGCCGGCTGGTCAGGCTGAAAGGCATGCCCGACTGGACGAGGTTGTTGCACACCGAGATCTTGCCGCAGAAGCCGTCGCGCCGCCGCTCGACGTTCAGCTTGTCCAGGTCGTCGGGATACGCCTGGACGAGCACCGGGACGTTCAGGCCCGACAGCTTCAGCACATCGTGGACGCCCTTCTCGTCGCCGAAGTTCGGCAGGCAGACCAGCACGCCGTCGATGCGGTCGCGGTGCTGGCGGAACAGTGCCGCGCACTTCTTGGCGTCGGCGTAGGTCTCCACGCCGCCCAGCTTGGTATCCTTCTCGCCCAGCATGCACCGCCTCGATGCCGGCGGCCTTCAGGACCTCCAGCACCTCGCGACGGGCCTCGGTGACCAGTTGATCGGGGAAAAAGTCCCGGTTGCCGAAAATGACCCCCAACACGGTCTTGGACATGTCCGTTCTCCTGAAAGGCGATGCCCTCGGACTTGCACGTCTGAAAGGAGAACGATAAAGGCCGCTACGGCAGTTTTCAAGTGCCAAGCCCCTGGCGTCCTTTATCCATCCGCAGGGTCGGGATGTTCAGGCTGGTCCATGGCCGCCAGCAGTTCGTAAGTCTGTTTGGCCTCGTCCTCGTCCAAGATGGTGATGGCGTAGCCGGCGTGGAGGAGCACCCAATCCCCCACCTTGACCTCGGGGACCAAGGCAAGGTTGGCCTTGGTCCTGCTGCCCGCAAGGCCCACGATACCCCAGGAATCCTTATCGATGCTTTCGACCTTCGCCGGTATCGCTAGACACATGGTTCGCTCCAACCCAACGGCCGCACTCAGCGAGCAGGCCGTGTTTTCTCCGAACCCTCAACGGCCTTTGTGACGCAAGGGTGGTTCTTCGCCCAGCGGGCCGCCGCCACGGCCGCCTGACCCAGCGCCACACCGCCGTCGTTACACGGCACGACCTGGTGCACCAGCACCTCAAACCCCTCCGCTGCCAGGGCCGCTTCCAGCCGCGATGAAAGGTACCGGTTGGCGAAGCACCCGCCCGATAGCGCCACCACGTTCAGGTTGGTCTGAGTCCTTGCCCGCCTGGCCGACGCCGCCAGGAAATCAGCCACGGTGTTGTGAAACTTGGCCGCGATGACGCCAGGCTCCACGCCGGCGGCTCGATCGGCCACGATTGCGCGAACCATCGGCCGCAGGTCGATCACGAACGGACCGGTGGCCACGATGTCGTACGGATAGACTTCCTCGATCCCGCGGCGAGCGATGGCCTCCAGTCTCATCGCCGCCTGAGCCTCGAAGCCGTTGGCCCAGGCCACGCCCACAAGGGCCGCTACGGCGTCGAACCACCGCCCCAGGGAACTGGCGGGCGGGCAGTTCACGCCCAGAGAAAGCATCTCCGCGACGGCCGACAGGGCCTGCGGCGGTGCCGCCAACCGGCAGTGGCGGGCTACCTCCAGGCAGCGATCCCCGTAGACGTCATGCAAGGCCGCCAGCGCCGGCCGCCAAGTCTCCACCGCCGCGGCGTCCCCGCCAGGCAAAGGCAGATAGCGCAGGTGGCCCAGTCGGCGGAAGTCCGCCAGGTCGGCCACCAGCACCTCGCAGCCCCACACCGCCCCATCCAGGCCGAATCCCGTCCCGTCGCAGGCCAGGCCGATCACCGGTCCAGGATGACCGTGCTCGGCCAGGCACGAGGCGATGTGGGCGTGATGGTGCTGCACCTGCACCATCGGCACCGCCGGCCGGCCAGCAAGCTCCCCCCGATGGCGCCGCGCGGCGTACTGGGTGGAAAGGTACTGCGGGATGCATGTCGGCGGCGAGATCTGTTCCGGCTGGACTTCGAACAGGGCCTCCAGGTGATTGATCGTGTCGATGAAGTGACGGTACGTCCGCCCGTCCTTCAGGTCGCCGATGTGCTCGCTGAGCACCGCCCGGCCGCCGGCGAGCAGGCAGACGGTGTTCTTCAGTTCCGCCCCCACGGCCAGGATGGCGGGGCGTCTTGAGGCACGTGCGGAAGGGCGATGGGTGCAGGCGCGTGCCCCGGGCCCGTCGAACCATGGTCCACCTTCCCCGGCCGCGGTACTGAACCACGCTGTCGTCGATCCGCCGCTCGATGGGCCGGTTGTGCAGCAGCAGCGCGTCGGCGATGGCTGAAAGGTGGGCGATGGCGGCGTCGTTGTCCTTGACCAGCGGCTCGTCGCTGATAGTTGCCGCTGGTCATCACCAGCGCCGGCAGCCCGCGGGCAAACAGCAGGTGGTGCAGCGGCGTGTAGGGCAGCATCACGCCCAGGCAGTCCAGCCCCTCGGCCAGTGATCGGGCCACCGGCACGGCCTCGGGCCGTGCCGTGGCCGGCCGGGGTGCTCGCCCGCCGCGGCAGCAGCACGATGGGGCTGACAGGACCGCTCAGAAGCTCGCCGCGCGCCGTCGTCCAGCACGACCAGCTCCTCCGCCGCGGCCAGGTCGGCGACCATGATCGCGAAGGGTTTTTCGTCGCGCCGCTTGCGCTGGCGGAGGCGGCGGACGACGTGGTCGTCGTCGGCCCGGCAGGCCAGGTGGAAGCCGCCCAGGCCCTTGATGGCCAGGATTTGCCCGCTTCGGAGCATCTCGGCGGCGGCGGCGATGGGGTCGTCGCAGACGATCTGGCGGCCTGCGCCGATCGACCAGCCAGACGCTCGGCCCGCAGCGCGGGCAGGCGATCGGCTGGGCGTGGAACCGCCGGGAGGCCGGGTCGGCGTACTCGCCGCGCGCACTGTGGGCACATGGGGAACTCGGCCATGGTCGTGTTGGGGCGGTCGTAGGGAATCCGCCGGACGATGGTGTACCGCGGCCCGCAGTTGGTGCAATTGATGAACGGGTAGCGGTAGCGCGGATCGGCCGGAGTCGCCCATCTCCGCCAGGCATTGCCGCGCAGACGGCGGTGTCCACGGTCACCTGGGCATCCAGCCTTCGCAGCCGCTTCGGCGGAGTAGGCTCGGCCACTCCACCTTCGGAGGTGGCGAGGATGCGGAAGGTGCTTTCCTGCGGTACTAAGTCCTTGGGCAGGCGGCGCCAGCCGGTGATCCGGGCCAAAGGCGGCAGCTCGCCCTTCAGCCGACGCAAGAATATCTCCAGTAATTCAGGATCGCCCTGAAGCTCCAGGACGACCCCGTGGGAGTCATTGGCCACAAAGCCGCTCAGGCCCAGCTCCACCGCCAGGCGATAAGTAAACGGACGAAAACCAACGCCCTGCACCTGTCCGGTGATGGAGACATGAATTCGTTGTTTCTGTTGTTCCACTATCGCACAGACTTTCCAGACCATTCATTGTAGCGAAACGGGCGACGGTACTGCAAACTCACCCGCGGGGCCGAAGGCTTGTAAAAGCCGGAGTCGCGTCGGATACTAACAGCCAATCATGGGCAATCTAAAAAAAACGCTGGCCGGCCGATTCATCGTCATCGACGGGCCCGACGGGGCGGGCAAGACCACGCAGGTGGACTTGCTGGCCAAAGCCCTCCGTAAGGAAGGCCTTACTATCTGCCGAGTCCGCGACCCGGGCGGCACGGCCATCGGGGAGCGAATCCGAACCATCCTGCTGGACCGCGACCATGACGAGATGGCGGTGCGGTGCGAGTTGATGCTCTACATGGCCAGCCGCGCCAACTGGCCGAGCAGGTCATCCGGCCGGCGCTGGCTGGAGGGCAGTGCGTGCTGGGCGACCGCTACATCTCCTCCACGGTGGCCTATCAGGGCGCCGGCGGATTGGACTCTGAGAGCATCCTGTCGGCCGGGCGGATCGCGGTCGGGACGACCTGGCCGGACCTGACGCTCATCCTGGACTTGCCGGCCGAACGGGGCCTGGAACGCGTCCGGGGCAAGACCGGCGGCGGCCCCGGTGCGCTAGACCGCATGGAGTCCAAGAACCTGGCGTTTCATCGCAAGGTCCGCAAACTTTTTCTCAAACAGGCCGCCGATGACCCGCGGCACTTCGCCGTCGTCAACGCCTCGGTGGACGTGGAGCAAGTTCGCCGGCGGATCGTGGAAGTCCTCGCGACCTGGCCGTGGCCGCCGGCCACGGCACGGCCTGTGGCCTCGCCAAGAAGGCGGGCCGGCCGTAGCGCGTCTGACCGTCATGCCGGAACTGCTGGACATCGTGGGACAGGATGCGGCGCTGGTGCGGCTTCAGCAGGCGATGGCCAGCGCGCGGATGCCGCACGCGTTCCTGTTTGCAGGCCCAGTCGGTGTAGGCCGACGGACCACCGCCTTGGCGCTAGCCAAAGTGCTGCTATGCGAGCAGCCCCTGGATCGCCCCAACGCCGGCCGATTGGCGGACCTGCCCGTCGATTTCGCGCTGAAACTCGCCTGCACCCGCTGCCCCAGCTGCCGCGCGATGGACGCCGACACGCACGTGGACTTCCACCTGGTCTACAAGGAACTGGCCCGCTACCACGAGGACCCCAAGGTCCGCAGCCGGGTCATGCAGGACCTGGGCATCGACGTGATCCGGGATTTTCTGATCGTCCCAGCCGGCCGGGTACCAGGGCGCGGCAGGGGCAAGTCTTCGTCGTCCTGGAGGCCGATCTGCTCAGCGACTCGGCCCAGAACGCCTTGCTCAAGACCCTGGAAGAGCCCCCGCCGGGCGTCACGATCATCCTGATCTGCCGCCCAGGCGGCGAGCTTGCTGCCGACCACGCTCAGCCGGTGCTCTGGAGTCAACTTCGTGCCGCTGCCGCGGGCGTTCGTGCGCGATCGGTTGCTGGCCGGTGTGGATCAAGTCGCCCGAGGCGGACTTCTGGGCCGCCTACACCGAAGGCTCGCTGGGCGCCGCCCTGCGCCTGGCGGAGCAGGACATGTACCGCATCAAGTGCGACCTGCTGGAACGCCTGGCCGGACCTTGGCGCGGCAGGCGAGACAGACCTGGGCGAACACCTGGCCAAAATCGCCGAACACCTTACCGGCCAGGCTGTGGCCAAGGTCAAACAGGAGCAAGACGCCGACCTTTCCAAGCAACTCGCCCACCGCCGCGCCGGCGCGGAACTCCTGGCCTGGTCGCCAGCTTCTTCCGCGACGCCATCACCCTCGCCACCGGTACGGACCGCCCGCTGGTCCACGCCGACCAGCGCCGGGCCGTGGCCAGCCTGGCCGGCAGATTCGTCCGCGCTGGAGCTGGCGCGGATGATCGAGGAGATCGACGAGTACGAGAGGCTGCTGTGGCGGAACGTCAACCCGCGCTGATCTGGGACAACGTGGCCCTGGCGGCCGCCTCCGCCGCACCGCTGCGTCCCTGAGCTGGCAGGCTTTGGCGTTGACGCCCTTCGCGGCGGGGGCGTATAACTGCTCGCTCGTCGCCCAGCCGCGGGCAGCGACATGGAAAACTTCCGCCGCTCTCTGAAATACCTGTGGCCCTATCGCCTGCGGATCGGCGTGGCGGTGGTCTGCGTCCTCGTCATCGCCAGCCTCTGGGCGGGCGGGCTGGGGCTGCTGTTCCCCGGGGCCAAGATCCTCATCTCCGACGAGGGCCTGCACGGCTGGGTCTACAAGGTCGTCGCCGACAAGCGGCTGGGCATCTCCTCGGTGCAGAGCACCGTCTCGATCGCCGGCGCCGCCGCCGCAGGCGGGGGTGCAGATCGTCCACGTCGAGGACGGGACGCCGGCCGCCCGGGCTGGCCTGAAGGCCCGGCAGTGGATCGTCGGCCTGGCCGAGCCGACGCGCCGCCATCGCGCTCCGGCCAAGGACAGGCGGACCTGGCACGGTCGATCGCCTTCGCCGCCGCCGACCAGCCCCGTGGCGCTGCACGTCTACGACCAGACCACCCGGCGCCTCACGACCGTCCCCGTCACGCTGCCGCCGCCCCCACCGCCCTACGGCACGCCTGCGGGACCTGTTCCACCGCATCCCCGAGCCGCACGACCAGGCCCGAACGCCTGCCGCTGTTCCTGGGGCTGCTGGTCGTGGTGCTGGTGGTGACGATCATCCGGGCGGTGTTCACCTTCATCCAGGAGTACCTCGTCGGCACGGCCATCTGGCAGGGCATCATGGACCTGCGGTGCGAGAACTACGACACGGTGCTCCGCCTGCCGACGACGTTCTTCTCCGAGAAGGGCGTCAGCGACGCCACCAGCCGGTTCATCCAGGACACCAGCGAGCTGGCCCGCGGCCAGAACACGCTGCTGGGCAAGACGCTGGTGGAGCCGGCCAAGGCCATCGGCTCGCTGGTGCTGGCGCTGACGATGTCCTGGCAGCTGACGCTGATGGCGTTGGTGGCCGGGCCGCCGGCGTTCTTGCTGATCCGCCGGTTCGGCAAGAAGATGCACCGGGCCTCGCGACGGTCGCTGGAGAGCTGGTCGCAGCATGCTGGCGGTGCTGGGCGAGACGCTGTCAGGGCATCCGCGTGGTGAAGGCCTACACGATGGAGGGCGCCGAGCGCCTGCGGTTCTTCCGCGTCAACCGCGCGCTGCTGAAGCAGCAGAACCGCATGGAGCGGCTGGACGCGGCCACCGGCCCGACCGTCGAGGCCCTGGGCATCATCGCGGGCATGCTGGCCGCGGCGGCGGCGGGATACCTGGTCTTCGTCGGGCTGTCGTGGGGCGACTTCTTCTACCGGATGGACCGCGACCAGTTCCTCACGTGGATGGTGGCCCTGTTCGCCATGTTCGATCCGGTCCGGAAGCTGGCCAAGGTGTCGATGCGCTTCCAGCAGGCCGAGGCGGCGGCCAAGCGGATCTTCGAGCTGCACGACACGCCGCACGAGCCGCACGGTCGCGGCGCCCCGGCCCTGCCGCGGCACCGCCAAGAGCATCGAGTTCCGCGACGTCAGCTTCCGCTACCCCTCGGCCGCCGAGGACGCCGTCAAGCACGCCAACCTGCTCATCCAGGCCGGGCAGACCGTCGCCATCGTCGGGCCCAACGGCAGCGGCAAGACCACGCTGGTCAGCCTGGTGCCGCGCCTGCTGACCCCGACCTCGGGATCCGGTGCTCATCGACGGGATCGACATCGCCGGCGTCTCGCTGAAGTCGCTGCGGCGGCAGATCGGCCTGGTGACGCAGGACACGGTCATGTTCCACGCCACCATCGGCGAGAACATCGCCTACGGCAAGCGCCGGGCGCGGCGCGAGGAGGTGCTGGCGGCGGCCGAGAAGGCCTTCGTCGACGAGTTCGTCCACCAGCTCCCCGACGGCTACGACACGATGGTCGGCGAGCACGGGGCGACGCTGTCGGGCGGGCAGAAGCAGCGGATCGCCATCGCCCGGGCCATCCTCCGCGACCCGGCCATCCTGATCTTCGACGAGGCCATGAGCCAGGTCGACGCCGACAGCGAGAACCGCATCCACCAGGCCCTGGCCGAGTTCGCCAAGGGCCGCACCACGCTGCTGATCGCCCACCGCTTCGCCACGGTCCTGGCGGCCGACCACATCGTGGTGATGAACGCCGGGGCGATCATCGACAGCGGCACGCACGCAGGAGCTGCTCGCCCGCTGCCCGCTGTACCGCAACCTCTACCAGACCCAGTTCGTGGACTCAGGCGGCCAGGCCCCGTGACCTCACAGGACGCCCAGGGCGGAACGCTGCCGACCGCGGCATCGTCATCGGCGGTGGTGCTCGCGGCCGCGGCGGTGCTGCTGGGCGGCCATCCGCCTGCCGGCCGCCGTGCTCAGCGCGATCTTCATAGCCCTCACCGAAGGCGGCATGGCGGCGCTTGATCGTCATCGCCGCGGGGGCTGGGCCTATCCCTGATCCGGCGCCTCGTCGGTGGCAGGCTTCCACGGGCCTGCGGGCGGTCACCGCGGCCCTGGTAGGCCTGTGGATGCTCTCGACGGCCGTGCTGCTGGTCGGTTCGCTGACGCATCGGTTTGCTCAAAGGCTGGCTGTGGTGGCCCGTGGTCGGTGCGGGGCTGGTGCTGGCCGCCTGGCAGGGCCGGCGGCACCTGGAGGCCTGGCGCTGGCCGGCGCACCTGGACGGCAGGGCGCTGGTGTGGATCCTGATCGCCCTGGCCGTGGGATTGTGGCTCGCCGGGGCGACGCTGCCGCCGGGGTTCGTCGCCTCGTTCGGCGACGACTACGACGTGCTGGAGTACCACCTGCAACTGCCCCGCCAGTACTACCTGGACCAGCACGTCCGCACGCTGGACTACAACGTCTACAGCCACTATCCCCTCGGCGTGGAGATGCTGTACCTGCTGTGCATGTGCCTTCGCGGCGGGCCTTACGAGGGGATGTACGCCGCCAAGATGCTGCACGGGGCCTTCGGCGTGCTGGCGGTGGTGGCCGTTTTCGCGGCCATGCGGCGCGAGGAGGACCTCCGCGCCCGGTTCTCGGTGGCGCTGCTGGCGACCGCGCCGCTGGCGGTCTACCTGAGCTGGATGGCGATGGTGGAGCTGGCGCAGGTGGCGTATCTGGCCGTGGCGCTGCTGTGGCTGAGGGAGTGGATGCGCTCGCCTTCGCTCGGCTCGGCCGTCGCGGCCGGGGCGATGATGGGCGGGGCCTGCGCGGTCAAGTACCTGTCGGTGGGGTTCGTGCTGGGACCGCTGGCCGTCGTGATGCTCGCCTATCCGATCTTCGCCCGCCGAGCCGAGCTGCTGGCGCCACGCGGCGGCTGCGCTTGCTGGTGGCGGCGGTCGGCGTTGCTGCCCTGGCTGGTGCGCAACACCCTTGCCACGGGCAATCCGGTGTTCCCGCTGGCCAGCGAGTATCTTCGCCCGGCCGGGCTTCTGGCCCGCCGAGTGCCAGCAACGATGGATCGACGGGCACGGGCCGGGCTTCAAGCCCCCCGTGCCGCAGCCCGCCGGCTACCAGATGCCGCCGCTGCCGACCCGCCTGGAGTTGTTCTTCAGACAACTTCGTCCTCTCGCAGTGGTTCGGGCCGCTGGTGAGCAAGCTGCTGGCGGTGCTTGGCCGTCTGCGTGCTGCTCGCCACCACCCAGGGCCGATCCGTGGGACTGGGTCGCTGGCGGCCGTGCTGGTGATGCAGCTGGGCGTCTGGGCCGCCGCCACGCACGGGCATGCCGCCGCGGTTCGCCGCCCCGCCGTCGTGCCGATGGCCCTGCTGGGCGGCGGGATTGCTGGCGCGGCTGGGCGCGGTCCAGACCAATCCGTTCCGCAGAGGTGCCGCCCGCCCGTCGTACGGGCCCTGGGGCATGACGCCCGCGGTGGCGGTCTTGTTTGCGGCGGTCGCTCATCAACCTGCTGGTGTGCTACGGCATCTACAGCCAGGTGGGCTCCCCCGCGGACAAGGTCTCTGGGGCAGCCCCCCGCTACCGTGGCACGGCGTCTCCGGGCGCGACATCGCCACAATGTTTTCCCTTGGCAGCAGGCCTACGCCGTTGCCCGCCGGCTCCAAGATCATGCTGGTGGGCGACGCCAAGGTCTTCTACTTCCCTCACCGCACCGCCTACGCCACGGTCTTCAACGCCCAGACGCTGGATGAGATGATCCGCCAGGGACTGTCCCCGGCGGCGATCCTCGCGCGGTTGCGCGAGGACGGCATCACGCACCTGTGGTTTGACTGGTACGAGATCCGCCGTCTGGCCATGACGTACGGATTCCCCGCCTCGCTCAGCGCCGAGCTGCTTGATCGCTAACCGCGACGTCCAGCCGCCGAGCCTGCCGATCCTCCGCGATCTGGAGGTCCTGGGCATGACGGTCGTAGGACAGATCGAGCCGCCTCCAGTGACGACGGCGCCGGCCAGCGCTCACCAGCGCCTCGGCCACCGGTCCGACTGCCGCCACGACGTCCACCCCTGCCAGTGGTCCGGCACCCTGGCCGGTGGTTACGATCTATGCCTTGCCCGGCGTGCGATCGCACAGCGACCGCGACGCCCGCCGCCTCGGCACGCCCTAGCGCCGCCGGAGAAGACACGATGCTTCCTGCCGACAAACCGCTGACCGCACGGGTCGTCTGGCGGAGGCTGGACCTCCAGGCCCCCCCCATCGACCTGCTGGACGGCCTGGCCGGCCAGGACGACCTGGCGCTGCTGGAGTCCTCCGCCGTGCACGACGCAGTTCGGGCGGTACTCCCTCCTCGCCTGCTCGCCCTTGGAGGTCCTGACCCTGCGCGACGGGCGTCTGCGCAACGCCCGCGGGCAGTGCTGGCCGAAGGACGACGAAGCGCTCTGGCGGGTGCTGCACGAGGCCTTCGCCGCCGTCCACCTTTCGCCTGGCCGGCGCGAGGGTCCCTACGTCCCCGGCTGGATCGGCTACCTGGGCTACGAGCTGGGCCGGCACGTCGAGCGCCTGCCCGGCCGGGCGCGGCGCGACAGCCGGCTGGACGACCTGCGGCTGGCGCTTCTTCGACGCCCTGGCCGTCTACGACGCCCTGGAGCGCACCTGGCACCTGGTGGAGCTTCAGTTCGACGATCCGCCCGCCGGCGCGGGCCGGGCGGCCGCGGCCCTGCGGGAGGCTGCGCGGCTATCTGCGCAGCACCGCGCCGCCGTCGAGGAGCACCCCGCCCGTCGAGCGGCGCCGACCCGGTCGCCCTGCCCGTGGCCGCGGCCAGAGTCCAACTTCACGCGCGAGCAGTACGAGCAGGCCGTCGCGCGGGCCATCGACTACATCGCCGCGGGCGACATCTTCCAGGTGAACCTCTCCCAGCGCCTGCGTGGTGCAGCCTTGCCCGCCGGCCCTGGACATCTACCGCGCCCTGCGGCGGCGGAACCCCGCCTGGTACGCCGCGTACCTTCAGTTCCCCGCCTGGACCGCCGGGACCGCCGCCTGCGCGATCGCCTCCAGCTCCCCGGAGCTGTTCCTCCGCCTGCGCGACGGGCAGCGTGACGACGCGGCCGATCAAGGGCACGCGCCCGCGGACGGGGCGACGGACGAGGACCGCGCCGCGGCCGCCGACCTGTTGGCCAGCCCCAAGGACAACGCCGAGCTGGCCATGATCATCGACCTGCTGCGCAACGACCTGGGGCGGGTGTGCCGCTACGGCAGCGTCCGCGTCACCGAGCCGCGGCGCCTGGAGACGCACCCGACGGTCTTCCACCTGGTCGGCACGGTCGAGGGCCGCCTGCGCGAGGGCGTCGGGCCGGCGGAGCTGCTGCGGGCGACCTTCCCCGGCGGCTCGATCACCGGTGCGCCGAAGATCCGCGCGATGGAGATCATCGACGAGCTGGAGGGCCTGGCGCGGGGCGTCTATACCGGCTGCGTGGGGATCGTCACGCGTCGACGGCGAACGGCGAGTGGAACATCGCCATCCGCACCATCGTCTGCGACGGCGGGCGGGCACTGGTGCAGGTCGGCGGCGGCATCGTGGCCGACTCGCAGCCGGCGGCCGAATACCGCGAGACGCTGGACAAGGCCCGCGCCATGCTCGAGGCCATCGCCCAGGCCCAGGCCGCGAGCAGGTGACGCCATGAAAACTTTCCCGATCATGCTGAACCTCCGCGGCCGCCGCGTGGTCGTGGTCGGCGGCGGGACCGTGGGGACGGCGAAAGGCACGCGCCCTGGCTGAGGTTGGGGCGCGAGGTCGTCCTGGTGGACGCCAAGGCGCTGCGAGGCCGAAGGCATGCACCGTGATCCCCCGAGCCCTATCGGCCGGAACTGCTTGACGGGGCCTTTCTGGTCTTCGCCTGCACCGACGACCGCGCGCTCAACCGCCGCATCGCCGCCGATGCCCGACCGACCGGCGCGATCGTCAACGTGGCCGACCAGCCGGAGGACTGCGACTTCTTCCTCCCAGCCGTCTGGAGCGACGGCGACGTGGTGGTGGCCGTGGGCACCGGCGGCTCGGCCCCGGCCCTGGCGGCGTGCCTGAGGGACGCCCTGGCCCCCTGCTTCCACCGCGGATCGGCGAGTTTGCCCAAACCGTGGGCGAGCTGCGCCGAAACGCTCCGTCAAAAGGTGCCCGATATGAAGCGCCGGGGAGAAATCCTTCGCCGCCTCTGCACCAAAGAGGTCCTGGACGCCTTCCTCGCCGAAGGCCCCCAGGCAGTCCACCGCAAGCTAGCCCAAATCCTCTGCGGCCAGGAAGTCGGCGGGCTACGCGACGATCTTGGTCACGCGGACGCGCAAGATACTTTTGGCGGTGGCCGGTCTTGCGCCGGTAGCCCTTGCGGCGGCGGAACTTGTGGATGTGGATCTTCTCGCCCTTGACCTGCGGTCGACGATCTCGGCGACGACCTTGGCGCCTTTCACCAGCGGGGTGCCCACCTTCACCTGCCCCTGCTCGCTGACCAGCAGGACGCGGTCGAAAGCCACTTCCTTGGCCCCTTCGGCCAGGTCGCGCAGGTCCACGTCCAGCACGTCGCCCTCGGTGACCCGCAGTTGTCGGCCGCTGTCTTCGATGATCGCGTACACGGTCTAAACTCCTTCCCACGTCGCAAAGCGGGCCATTATCCCGACCGCGGGCAGGTGTCAAGGCAAGGCGCAGTGCTCTCCGCCCGGCGACCGACCGCTCCAGCTCCAGCAGCCGCTGCTTGAGCGCCTCCCCGCCGGGCGGCTGAAGCCGCCGATCCGCCCATCGGCGTAGGTCACGCGATGGCACGGCACCACGCAGCGGGTGGGGTTTTTGCCCAAGGCCGCCGCCACCGCACGGGCGGCATCGCCGCGGCCGATCGTCTCGGCCAGGACGTGATAACTCCGCGTCTGGCCGTAGGGAATCGCCCGGCAGGCCCGCAGCACCTTGCCGGCAAAGCTGCCCTCGGCCGGCAGGTCGCAGGCGATCGTGGCGAAATCCACCACCTTGGCGTTGAAATAGTCGCGCGACAGGACGATCAACTCCGCAAAGGGTTTCTCATCGTTCACCGCTTGGGGGAATTCCCAGGCCAGAAGTCGCGGAATTGGTCGGCCGGATAATGCGGCAGGATGACGCGGCACAGACCCTGGGCACTGACGGCTGCACCCATCGGCCCCCAGGCGGTAGGCCAAACGGCGTAGGCAGTACCTTGGCTATTCCTGGTAACCACGCGACCGATGGTAAGGCAGGACAAAGGAAGCTTCAAGCTATCCGCAGGGTTGCAGGCTTTGCGGCCCGCTGTGAGATTAGTCCTCTTCGGCTGCGGGTTGTGCAGCCGTCGAAGGGGCGCGGAAGGACCCACTGGGCGGAGCCTTCCGCGTCCCTTCAGTGAGGCGCTGGTATTCGGCGACCTTGGTGGCAATGATTTGCAAAGCCTTGCGACCTTCGTGAGTCTGATCCAGACCCAGGAAGCGAAAACCTACCATCGCCTTAGGCCCCAGCGACTCGATATGGCGAATCTCGGCGTCGCCGTACACCGCCTGCTCCCCCATCCCAAAGAGGATGCGGACGCCGACCATGTCACCGACTTCCACGTCATCCGCCGCGGCGGCATCGACGTGAAGTTGAAACCCCCCCGCGCTAAGGTTCACGACCCGGCCGGACCAGACCGGCGTGGTGGGCGAGGCCCCGTTCGGTTCGGACGCTTGCCCGCCCAGCCAGAACGACGCTCGTACAATCCGATTCGCCGGAACCTCCGCACGGATGTAGGCACGCCGCTGAAGTCGCTGCATCCGGCTGGGACGGCACACCACCAACACGTCGCCCGCCTTTCCCTGCTCTAGGCCGATGACCGTGGCGGTGAAGATGTGCTTGTGGTGTTTGAGCTTGAAGCTCACACCCACCTTCTCAGCGGGGGTAAACTCCCAAGGGGCGGATTCCCTCGAACCGCCCAGTTCCAAAAGCAGGTGCAGATCGCGGAGGGCCAGCGCCCTGGCGGGGAGGATCTGCCAGTTGCGGCCTTTCTGGACCGTCACCATCACCGGCACGTGGCGGTCCACCGCCTCGGCGACGGCCTCGTTGATCTGCCGATTGCTGAGTTCTTGAATCGATGACACAATTCTAACTCGCCCGGCCCAACCACGTCGATAAAGGGAAAAACCCCATCCTAAATTCTATTTTCGGACACCTGGGAACAGACTTGAGTAAGAGATGGAACCCACCAGGAACGCTACGGGAGATGGAAAAAGCCGGTCGGTCAACCGGTCCATCGGATGGATTGGTCCTAGACACCAAGAGTTGCTAATTGACCCAAGGACTGACGAACCCGCGGACTACTTCGTCGGCGTGTATTTGCACACGCAATCGAACAGCGCTCCACCAATCCGCTCGGCCACGGCGGCGTCTTTCAGCAACGCCAGGTGCAGGGCGTCCACGCGGAAGGCCGCGTCCAGGTTGCTCTCGATGGCTCGGCCCATGCCGACCAGGACCACGATCTCCGCGTCGGCGGCAGCTTCGTTGATCTCCTCCGAGACCTCCGACAGGTCGATGAGCGGACTGCCATTGCCGGTGGAGACCACCTCGAACATGCTGGCGGAGATCAACGTGGCCAAGTCCTCGTCCACCCTCGCCAGGTTCTCCAGCACCACGACGGTCTCGTCGGCTGTGATGTCGTTGAGGCTGGGCAACTCGTTGGCCGCTAACACGATTTTCGTTCCCGCCAGCGCCAGCTCCCGCGCCAGCGGCATGACGCCCAGGACGAAGTCGCTGCCGGCGTTGTCCACGAAGACGACGGCCTTGCTCCACTTGGCCGGCGGGATGGACTTTGAAATCCTCGGCCAGGCGGTCGTAGTCGTCAATCAGCCAAGGGCGCGGCTTGCCGCTGGCCACGGCAGTCAGGAAGTCCGTCGGCTCGGCGGCCAGGTGCATCGTCGCCTGACTGCCCAGGTCGAAGACATTGCCGGCGAACACGCACTTGACCAGGTGCAGCCAGCGGTCCTGGCTGCTCAAGGCGTGCAGCTTGCGGACAACGACCGGGTACAGCGCCGCCGCCGAGGCGTTTTCGCGATCCTTGACGTGCTTAAAGGGATCCGGTAGGCCGTGGGTCCGTAGTGTGGTGTCGCGAAGGCGGCACAGCTCCAGGATGTTCAGTCGTCCGGTCGGTAGCGCCTTGGGGTCTTTGCGGAGCGTGTCGATGGCCTGGTGGAATTGTTCCCGTGCGGCGGCGATTTGCCGGGAGGCTTTTCGGCCGTACTGCGTCGCGGCGTGTGCGAGCATCGTTTCGAAGTGCTTGGCAAAGTGGTCCAACCAGTAGCGCCGGGCCGAAGCGTCAACCACCAAGTCCCAGTCGTGAGCGACGTACTTGGCGGGATCGCTGAGCAGACGGAAGTGACTCATAAGCTGGTTTTCACCGCGGGGGCGGCTGGGTTCTTTTCTCGTCGTTGAGTTGGGCTAGACTATAGCAGCATCGCCCCCGCTACGTCAACCTGTCGATGGGGCTGATTCCAAATGTCCAACGGCCAAGAGACACCGCCCCCGTGGATAAGATGGAAACACTTGGCGATCGTTTAAGGCAGCTTCGACAAGGAAGGTCTTCATCGCTGAGGATGGCACGGGGCCAGAATCTTATTAGACTTTGCCTGCCAAAGCGATTCGCCGGAGGCGAATCGCATCCAGTCTCATGGGGTGGGACAACAACCGGCTACCGCATTGGCAGTGCGAAGGTCAATAAACCTTGTCCGCAGCTGGCTTAGAACCCACCAGCGACATGATCTCCCGCAGTTCAGGCAGGTGAGCGACCTGGGCCAAGGCCTCGACGCACCGACCGTCATAGCCCGAAGGCGTGCAGCGTCGCAATTCATCCATCGCCTGGAGCGGGGTCATGGCGTGGCGCTGCGGCCGGTCGTGCGTCATGGCTTCGTAGGCGTCGGCCACGGCCAAGATGCGGGCTTCCAGCGGGATGTCGTCCCCCGCCAGGCCCAGAGGGTACCCCGTGCCGTTGAGCCGTTCGTGGTGGGAGCGGATGGCTGGCAGGACGTCTGCCAGCGACTCCAGGGGCTTGAGCAGCTCGTAGGACACCTCGCTGTGCTTCTGCACAGTCCGGTAATCGCCGATACCGAACCCCTCCTGTTTGCGGAGCAGGCCATCCGGCACGGCGAGCAACCCGATGTCGTGCAACTGACCGGCCAGGTTCAACTGTTCGCATCGCTTGGCCGGCAGGCCCAGTTGGCGGGCAATTTGTTCGGACAATTTGCCGACGCGCTCGCTGTGCCCGCCGGTGTATCGGTCGCGGGCCTCAACGATGTGGGTGATCTGCCGCAGGACGTTGATATAGTGCTGTTCGGCCTGGGCGGCGCCCTGCCGGACCAATTCTGACCGTCGGCCCAGGTGCCTTACCACCCAGTGAACTTGAAAGATCATCACGCCCGCTACGGCCACGATGGTCGAACCAAAGATGATGTTCGTGACCGGTCCGCCGCGCAGAACCATGCCGGTAGCCGCCACGACCATGGCGACGATATAGATGCACATTGAGCGGACCACGCACATGGATTCGCTCTGGCTGCTCAAACCAAGGAACCGTCGCAGCACGTTTGCAGACCTCCGTTGACTCTGCAACCCAAAGCCCTAGGAAGTCTAATATTCATCTGGCGATAAAGCACATCGACCCCGAGCGACGACGCAACCAAAGCAAAACTATAACCTTCACCCCGACAAAAGGTTAGAATAAGAGGTGAGGAGTTAGAGATAAAAAGGAACCTTTTGTAGGCCCCAGGCCTGCTAGGGGAATGAGCCCAAAGCACTCACCTTGACTATAGACTGCGGTGGCGATAACACATGACGACACAGGCCTCTTTGTCTATTGCCGCCGCGCATCTGTCTGACTGAAAGAAATTTCAAGTCCACCCTGCCCGGATTCGGGGGGCAGGTGTTCGAGGTGCAGCAATGACACGGGCTGCCAGGTGCTTGGTCACGATACTCTGGATTTTTTTGACGGTCTGGGCAGGTGGATGCGGAGAAAAGGACCGCACTCCTGCCGACCCCCGGACGGCTGAGGCCGACAGGCAAGTCCGCCAGCGCTATGGCAAAGGCCTGGACGAGCTGCCCACCGTCAAGCTGGTCCTGATCAGCGCCCACAACGAGAACATCCTGGATGAATACGCCTGGGCCTTCTCACTGCACCACGCCGTGGAATATGGGCAAAAGGTGGACATCGAGCGGCGAGACGTGGGGGGCGGCGGCAGCGCGATCCAGCGCTATCTCCAGAACGTTTACGCCGAGGCCGACGAGTCGCGGATTGACGTCGTGTGGGGTGGCGGGGACATCCTCTTTCAAGTCCTGATCCGCCCAACCACCCGGCACCCGCAGGGATTGCTTCTGCCGCTGACGCTCCCCAACGATGTACTGGCTAACATCCCACCGCAGCTCAACGGCCAGCCGCTGATTGATCCACAACTTCGCTGGGTGGGCTCGGCCGTCAGCGGGTTTGGGTTCCTCTATAACGCCGAAATGCTCCGCCGCTGCCGGATCGACCCGCCACGTCTGTGGCAGGACTTAGGTGCAGCTCGCTTCACCGATCTGATCGAGCTGGCCGACCCGGCCCAGAGCGGCTCGGTGACGATGACTTATCTGACTATCGTCAAGAGCGAGCGGACCTGGCCGGCGGGCTGGGCGCGATTGCTGGCGGTGCTGAGCAACGCCAAGCGGATCGCCGACGCCGCCGGAGCAGCCGCCAACGCTCCGGTCCTGGGCGACGCGCTGGTGGCGACCAGCATCGACTTTTACGGCCTGACCCGCGTGGCGGAGGCACCGGACCAGCTCGTTTACGTCAGCCCGGCCGGGCAAACCAGTTTCAGCCCCGACCCTATCGGCATCCTGAAGAATCCCCCCAATCCTGTGCTCGCTCAGCGGTTCGTGGACTTTGTGATGTCCGCCCGCGGCCAGGTGCTGTGGGCGCTGCCGGTGGGCGCCGCTGATGGACCGGTCCGCACGGCCTTGGGGCGCCAACCCATCCGCCGCGACGTGTATCAAACCTACGCCGGTCACCTGCTACCCAGCGTTGTCAACCCCTATCAGGTTGGGGCGGCCATGGCAGTGACGTCCGAGATGGAGAAGGTCAACCCCGGTGTGCTGCGGCGGCTGGTCGTGGTGGCGGCGGTAGACAACATCGATGGGTTGCGGGCAGCCCGGCGGGTCCTGAATGCCTTGGCTGCCGATCCGTCGCGGCAGGAAGAGTATCGCCGCCGGTTGGAGGAGTTCCACGCGCTGCCGGACAACGTCGCCGCGCTGGAGCAGATGAACTCCCCGGACCTTTGGCCAAAGGACGCCAAAGCCCTTTACCGCCTTGACGCGGGTTGGCGTGACTTCTTCCGCCACAAGTACGAGAGGATCATCGCCGGATCGTGAACCTACCGAATACGACAGCTCGACCCGACCGTCGTCGGCCGTTGCGTCTCGCCCTGACGCTCCTGGCCACGGTGATGTTGGGCACGGCGCTGGTGGGCGCCCCAGGTGGCATTCAGAAAAATCTCTTGGCCGGTGTGGGTTGTGTGTTGATGGGCCTGGCGATAGTTCCAAGAAAATTGCCCGGCTGGGTCTGCTTGGTAGCGCCTGCCTTTCTTTTGGCCGCGTGGATTTTCCGTGCGAATGCGCCTTTGGCAACCGGGCTGGTCTATTTCGCGCTGGTGGTCATGGGGGGATGTCTGGTTGGGGCGTTCCAGGCGGCCGCGATCAAGCTGATCGCCGCGTTCTTATTGACCTTTCTGGCGGCGCCGGTGTTCCTGGCCATCAGCAGCGGCTTCCGCGAGGCCGGCCACTGGAGCCTGTATTGGTTCGTCGCCACGTTGACCGACGCGGTGAACCTGCAACACCTGGGCAACAGCTTGCTGCTGGCCTGCGCGACGACTGCGGTGGCCATGCTCATCGCCCTCCCGCCGGCCGTGCTGAGGGCAAGGACGCGCTTCCTCGGCCAGGGGGTGTTGGGGATGGCGATCCTGGCGCCGATGATCCTCCCGCCGTTCGTGGGGGCGCTGTCCATGCGGCGGTTGTTCAGCCAGTTCGGTTCGGTAAACCTGCTGCTGGAAAAGATCGGCCTGCTGGATTTCGGTGCCGCCCGGCCGCCGGATTACCTGGGGGTGGGCTTCTGGGGCGTGGTGGCACTCCAGAGCCTGCACCTGTTCCCGATCCTGTACCTGAACGCCTCGGCGGCCCTGGCCAACATCGATCCGGCTTACGCGCAGGCGGCCCGCAACCTGGGGGCAGGACCCCTGCGAACGTTTTGGCGCGTCACCCTGCCGCTGATGCGCCCGGGGCTTTTCGCCGGTGGGACGATCGTCTTCATCTGGTCGCTGACCGATATCGGCACGCCGCTGATCATGGGCTATCATCGCCTGACAGCGGTGACCATCTTCAAGGAGCTGGCCAAGAGCGAGACCACCCCGGCCGTGTACAGCCTGGTGTTTGTGATGCTGTCCGCCTCGGTCACGCTGTACGTGCTGGGCAAATTTCTTTTCGGCCGGGGGCTATCGGCGGAGACGACCAAGGCATCCGTGGCGGCGGAACTGCGGAAGCTCGGGGTCGCCGGGACAGCCGGAGCGTGGCTGGTGTTCGGTACCATCCTCCTGGCCGCCTTGCTGCCTCACGCGGGCGTGGTGCTGACGGCCGTCTCAGCCCGTTGGGTCAACACGGTACTGCCCAGCGACTACACCGGGCAACACCTGGCGTTCGTCTTCCAGAGGAGCGAGACGGTCCGCAGTATCGCTAACAGCCTGCGATACGCCGGGGCCTCCACGGCCGTGGACCTGGTGCTGGGCTGCCTGGCCGCCTGGTTGATCGTCCGCGGTCGCACGCGGGGCCGATCGGTCCTGGATGCCTTGGCCATGCTGCCGCTGGCGGTGCCGGGTTTGATCCTGGCCGCCGGGTACGTCGCGATGACCGCACCGGGCACGATGCTGGAGAGCATCGGGCCGACCGTCAATCCGTTCGTGATCCTGGTGATTGCCTACAGCGTGCGGCGGCTGCCGTTCGTGGTGCGGGGCGTGGCTGGGGGGCTTCAGCAAGTCAGCCCGACGCTGGAGGAGGCCGCCAGAAACCTGGGTGCCTCGCCCGCCGCCGCGGCCGGGCGAATCACGCTGCCGCTGGTGGCGGCCAATATCATCGCCGCGGCGGTGCTGACGTATGCGCTGGCGGTACTGGAGGTGAGCGACTCGCTGATCCTGGCCCAGACGCAACGGTTTTACCCCATCACCAAGGAAATCTACACGCAGGCGACCTCGGGCAACGTGGACGCCTCCAACATCGCCGCCGCCCTGGGCGTCTATGGCATGATCTTTCTGGGTGGCACGCTCGCGCTGGCCGGGGCACTGCTGGGTAAACGGCTCGGTGCGATCTTCCGCGCCTAGCGGACGGCATGACAAAAGAGACCTCAACCATGACGGAAGTCACGCTCGAAACAATCGTCAAGGAATTCTCCACCCCCACCGGCGTGGTCCGCGCAGTGGACCACGTGAGTCTGAGCGTACGCAGCGGGGAGCTTTTTTTCCTGCTGGGTCCAAGCGGCTGCGGCAAGACCACGCTGCTGCGGATTGTCGCCGGCCTGATTGCTCCGACCTCCGGGAGAGTGCTATTCGACAGTCACGACGTCACGGGCCTGAGCGTGGAGGACCGCTACACCGCGATGGTGTTCCAGAACTACGCCCTCTGGCCACACATGACCGTGCGGCAGAACGTGGAGTTCGGCCCCAGGATGCGCCGCGCCCCGCGGCCGAACGACGAAAAGTCGTCCAGGAGCACCTCGCCCGCGTGCAGATGGTCGAGTTCGCCCGGCGCAAGCCCCATCAGCTTTCCGGCGGGCAGCAGCAGCGCGTGGCCCTGGCCCGCGCCTTGGCTGCGGGCAGCCGGTGTCTGCTGCTGGATGAGCCGCTGAGCAACCTCGACGCCCGCCTGCGGCTGCACATGCGCGGGCAGTTGCGACAGCTGGTGAAGCAGACCGGCATCACGGCCATCTATGTCACGCACGATCAGAAGGAGGCCTTGAGCATGGCCGACCGGATCGCGGTGATGGATGCCGGCCGCGTCGTACAGATCGGCACGGCGGAGCAGATTTACAATCGGCCCGCCAGCCGCTTTGTGGCCGACTTCGTGGGCGAGGCCAACTTCATCGTCGGCCGCGTGTCTGCGAGGGGAGCCGTCTGCCAGGTGCAGACACCGGCGGGCGTCTTGAGCTCCGCGTGCGACACTTGCCCACCGGTCGGATCAAAAGTCTTATGCTGCATCCGCCCCGAGCGGATCGCCCTCGTTCCCGCGGCCGAGGAACATCCTTCCCTCTCCAGCGGATCAACCCTCCAGGCCGAGATCGAGAGCGTCACCTACCTTGGGGAGATACGCCAGTACACCTGCCGCCTGGCCAACGGCGAGACCTGGCGCGTCACGGTCTTAACCGGTCGTCAGTCCGACCTGGCCGCCGGCACCGCGGTGCGCCTGCTGATCGCCGCGGCCGATGTGGCCCTTATCCCGGAGTAACAGACGAGACGCCAGCCGGTCTGCTGGCGGGTGAGGTGATGGGGCCAAGCTGCCGGCGGATGTCCTGGACATCCAGGTCGCGGATGAAGTCCACAATCCCCGCCCAGGCGCGATGGAATCCGTAGCCACCGCGGGTCATCTCCTCAATGGCGGCGTCCTTGCTCCAGCCCTCGATCACGATGCGATAGGCGGCGGCCATCGCGCCGGTGCGATCAGCCCCCTGCCGACAATGGAAGAACACCGGTTGGCGGGCCTGGTCGGTGGCGACCTTGAGGAATTCCACCACCTGATCAGCCTTGAGGTCCCACGGCTCGGTGGGGATGTTCACGCGTTCCAGGTTGGCGTCTCTCATCTCATCGGCGTCGTCATGGCCTGCACGGAGATTGACGACGGTCTTGATGCCTATCTCGGCCAGGTGCTGCATGCCGATTTCGGTAGGCTGGGCACCGCGATAGAGCGTCTGGGTGATGCGGTGAAAGTTCTCCACGCCGGGGGCGGGCATCGGCTGGGCCCAGTCGGCCGGTCGGACCGCGGGCGGCGTGGTATCGGGCAGCCCCCGACCGCTGACGACATCCGAGATAGCCGGCCAGATCATCACCACGCCGATCGCCATGGCGACCAGGCCCGCCAGCACCACGACCATCCAGAGTTTTCGCCGCATTGAAGTGGCCCCTTCAGCCAATCCGCATGAACCTAAACTTTCAACTCGCTCTTGCGGCCGAGCAGGTGGGCGTACTTTTCGCGGACGGGGGCGACGTCCATGGTGAGGAACTCCTCCACTTGTTGGGGCGCGCGGCCGACGAAGGCGGCAGGGTCCATCAGCTCATCCACGTCCACCGCGTCAAAGGCGGCGTCGTTCTTGATCCGGTCCAGCAGGTCGTTGGGCCGGCCATGCACCTTCACTTGCTCGGCGGCTGCCTGGCTGTGCCGGCGGAGCCGTTCGTGCAGCTCCTGACGGTCCCCTCCGGCCTTGACCGCAGCCATCAGGATGTTCTCCGTGGCCATGAAGGGCAGCTCCTCGGCCACGTGTACGGCAAGGGTGGCGGGATAGACCACCAGTCCCTGCGCTACATTAAGACAGATCAGCAGGATCGCGTCGGCCGTCAGGAAAAGCTCCGGCACGGCCAGGCGCTTGTTGGCCGAATCGTCCAGCGTGCGTTCCAGCCACTGCTCGGCGGCCGTGTGCAGGGGGCTGGCCGAAAGGTCCATCAGGAAGCGAGCCAGGCCGGTTGCCCGTTCGCACCGCATGGGGTTGCGCTTGTAAGGCATGGAGCTGGAACCGACCTGCATGGTCTCGAAGGGTTCCTCAATCTCCTTGAGGTGCGCGAGCAATCGGAGGTCGTTGCAGAACTTGTGGACGCTTGCGCCGATGCCAGCCAGCATCGCGGCCACGGCGGCGTCCTGCTTGCGGCTGTACGTCTGCCCGGTTACCCGGCACAAACGGCTGAAACCCATCTTCTGGGCCACCATCGTATCCAGGCGCTGGACTTTCTCGTGGTCGCCCTCAAACAGCGCCAGGAAACTCGCCTGCGTCCCCGTGGCGCCCTTGACGCCCAGGAACTCCAGCTCCTCCCGCCGCCGCTCCAGCTCGCGCAGGTCCATCAGGAAATCGTTACACCACATGGCCGCTCGCTTGCCCACGGTGGTGAGCTGGGCCGGCTGAAAGTGCGTGAAGGCCAGGCACGGCAGGTGGCGGTACTGGCGGGCGAAGCTGGCCAGGACGTCGATAAGGTTGACTAGCGTCGCGATCAGCAGCTCCATCGCGTCGCGCATGAGGATCAGATCGGTGTTGTCGTTGACGTACTGACTGGTGGCGCCGAAGTGGATGATCGGCCGGGCGGACTCGGCCACGTCGCCGAAGGCGTGGATGTGGGCCATCACGTCGTGACGCAGCTGCCGCTCGTACTCCTCCGCTTTGGCGAAGTCGATGTCGTCCAGGTGCTCGGCCATCTGGCGGAGCTGCTCGGTAGAGACGTCCAGCCCTAGCTCGTGCTGCGCTTCGGCCAAGGCCAGCCACAGCCGCCGCCAGGTGGAGAACTTCCGCTGCTCCCCGAACAGCTCTCGCATGGCGTCGCTGGCATAGCGGCTGTCCAGCGGACTGGTGTAAGTCAAATAGCGATCGTTCATCCTTCTCCCTACACCGGATTCCTTCACAACCCAACTATGGCGGATGGCTGTCGCTTATTTGATAAGCTTGATCGACAAGGGGTACTGGAACAACTCCCCATTGCTGGCTTTGATGGCCGCGAGGATGACGCAGACCAAGTCAAAGATGGCCAAGGCCGGCATCAGCAATAGCCCGATGAAGACGAACATCAACACGAAAGCCACAGCACAATAGATAAACATTGATATCTGGAAGTTCAGCGCGGCCTTGGCATGGGTCCCGATGACGGGATCTTCCTTGCCCTTGATTAACCAAACCACCAGCGGACCGAGCACCATGCCCACCCACGGGAGCGGAATTCCCGCCAAGGCCGATAAGTGGCAGATGACAGTCCAATTGCGCACCGACAGTCCGCCTCCGCCGCCTTGAGGGGGTGGAGGTGGCGGATTCACCTGACCTGGTTCAAGCTGTGTCATGTTCGTATCCTTTGAAATCTGCCCTGCCATTCCACGGGAATGGCTCTTCGATAGGTACGGCACACGATAAGCACGGCTCACGCCGCCCACACCTTCGGGCGCTGAGCAAGCAGCAGCCAAGCGCCTCCAGCATAGGCTGCCAGGAAGACTTTGACAAGCCTGTGCCGACCGGTGCGCAGGATCATGTCGCCTGCCTCTAGCCACGATTGCGAATCGCGCAATTTTCTTTCTCGTTCTGCCTGGGGCGGTTGCAGGCAGCCTTTGGCTGCGATGCGCCCACGCCCTGCGCGCGGTAGCGGCGCGGGGGAGAAAGTAAGGAGAACGTGAATGAGTTTCCAGCTAGAGAGCTTCGCCGACCCAGTCCTGGATGACGATTATATGACGTACCTGGTCGATCAGCAATCGGCCGACGTGGTCGAGCGATATCAACGGCTGTGGGACTACTTCCGCAATCCCCTCCTTCCAGCCGTCGGGACGGCGGCGGAAGCTCTCAACGCCAGCAGCCGGCCTTACTTCCAGGCCCAGGAGATAGGTCTGCCCCCCGCATCACCGGCCGAGCAGGTGCCAATCACCTGACCGACCTGCGCCGCAAGGAAGTCGTGATCGAAAACGATATCGCCTGGCGCGTCCACACGGCCGTAGACTTCTTGTTCGGCAAACCCCCTGTCCTCCGCTCCCTCGCCACCGACCAGCGCCTAGCTACTGCCATCGAGCGCGTCATCACCGCGATGCTCGAGGCCAACGGCGGCGTGGGCTTCCTCCAGGAGATGGCGCTGTTCGGGGGGGTCTATGGTTTCGTGGACGTCGCCCTCCGCACCCCGGCCGACGGTCCCGCGGATGTCTCTCCCGCCTTGCTCCACCCCGCGGGCCAGCCCGCCAACGGTTTTCATCTCCCCCCCGAGGCGGGCAGGCCGGGCCCTCCTGACGCCTTGACTCCCTCCGACCCGCAGATTGCCCAAGCCGTCGCCGCGGCGTCCGTCCTGCAACTGGAGACGATCGAAGCGACGCGCATCCTGCCCATCTTGTACGAAGACGACTACCGCCGCTTGCGCTACTGGATTCAGCAGTATCACAAGCATCCACCGCGGCTGGAGCCGTTGCGACGCACCTGGTTTGGCCTGGGGGCCATCCGGGGCGGTCAACCGTCGGCGGTGGAGGTCATCGAAATCCTCGGGCCGACCTGGTGGCAGCGGTACGAGGACCGCACGCTCATCGCCGAGGGGCCAAACATCTTGGGCCGCCTGCCGGTGGTGCACGTGCAAAACATGGCCTTGCCGGGCAGCTACGAAGGTCTGGGCGACGTCGAACCGCTGATCGTCCTCCAGGACGAGCTCAATACCCGCCTTAGCGACCGCGCCAACCGCGTCACGTACCAGTCCTTTAAGATGTACCTGGGCAAAGGGATCGACGATTTCCTGGAGCGGCCGGTGGGCCCGGGACAGATGTGGTCCACTTCCAACCTTCAAGCCAGCATCGAGGAGTTCGGCAGCGACACCGGTTCACCCAGCGAGGACGCCCACATCGAACAGGTCCGGGCCGCACTGGACAAGGTCTCGGCCGTCACGCCGCTGGCGGCGGGCCTGATCCGCGGGAACGTAGGCAACCTTACCAGTGCCACCGCGCTGAAGGTGCTGCTGAGCGGTCTGCTCGCACGCACGGCCAAGAAGCGCATGACCTATGGGGCCGGAATTGCGCGGATCGTGGAGTTGGCGCTGGCCTACCTGGACACCGTGGGGCTGTTCCGCACCGCTCCCCAAGACCGCCGCATCGAGATCCACTGGCCCAGTCCGCTGCCGGACGACGAGGCTGAACGCCTTCGCAACGCCCAAATCAAGTTAGCCTTGGGCGTGCCCACCGAGCGCGTTCTGAAGGAACTGGGCTACGGTTCGACTGAGCTCACCGAAGTCGGCCGTGACGAGGCGACAAACGGCGACACCCAGATCGGAAAGGAATAACCGATGACCCAGCCACCCTCACCCTCCATGCAGGCCGACCAACCGTCCCCATCGCCACCCAACGCCCCTCCTGAGGAGGGCCGGCTCGTGCCGGTCAGTGAGTCCATCAAGTACCGACGCCGGGCCCAGCAGGCCGAAAACCACCTCCAGCAAGTCGAGCAGCAGCTCGCGGAGCTCAAGGGCCAACTGGACCATCGCAACGAGGACCTGGCCCTGGCCGAGGCCCAGCGGGACGAGGCCAGAACTCAGCTTCTCGTGGCGGGGAACCAGCGGGCCGTCGAGCGATTGCTGATGGAGGCCGGTGTGGTGGACTTGGAGGCCGCCCACCTTCTGCTGTCCAAGCGCATGGACCTGGCCGCCGAACCGGACGACGAGGCGATCCGCCGGGGCGTCGAGCAGCTCCTGCTGGACAAGCCTTTCCTCGTTCGCCCGGCCGGTGCGCTCCCACCGTCCAGCGCCTCGCCGCGGCCCGAAAAGCCCGGTCCTTTCGCCCAGTTGGCCCAGGCGGCCGAGCGGGCGGTGCGGACCGGCAGCCGCCGCGACGTGGCCGATTATCTCCGCCTCCGCCGCCAGGGGGCCGTCGCCGTCCGGCGGGCAGGCGCCAAGTGAGCCGACTCCGCCGAAGCAGACTCGGCTGCCAAGACCGAAAGTGAAAAAACCAACATCAAAATCCTAGGAGAAGACCATGGCATTTACAGGCAAAGCAACCTATTCGGCCGGGGCGTCCCTGCCCGAGAGCGCCGAGGACGTGGCCGACCTGGTCAGCATCGTCTCGCCCTATGAGACGCCGCTGCTGGACCACCTGGGCGACCCGCCCCGACCGGCCGCTAGCACCTATCATGAATGGCTGGAGGATGAACTCCTTCCCAACACCGACGCCATCAACGACGCCCAGTGGACCAACCCGGCCGCGGACGAAACCTTCGGCGTGGACCACGCCGACCGCTTCCGCGCGGGCGACCAAGTCAGGCCTGAGGGCAGCAACGAGCTGCTGCTGGTCCGAAGCACGGACACCGTCGGTGGGACGATCACCGTTACCCGCGGCTACGGCGGCACCACGCCGGCCAACCTTTCCGACAACCAGGTGCTGCACATCCTGGGCAACGCCGCCCTGGAGGGCGACGAGGCGCCGGCGGCCCGCTTCACCAACCGCGTCCGCAGGGGCAACTGGACCCAGATCTTCACCGCCGCCGTCCGCGTCAGCGGATCGGACCTGGCCGTGCGGAAAGTCGCCGTCAGCGACGAGCTGGACTTCCAGAAGCAGGAGCGGCTCCGCGAACTGCTGCGGGACCTGGAGAGCACCGTCCTCAACGGCGCCGGCCCCACGGCCAATCCCCAGGGCTCGGAGTCGGTCCGGCGGACCATGAAGGGCCTCATCCCGCAACTGGCCAGCAACGTCTTCCAGCCGGGCGTGGGAGGCTTCCCCGCCGACGCCGACCTCACCGAGGCCCAGCTTAACCTGGCCCTGAGGCTGGTGTGGGAAAAGGCCTCCAGCCGCATCGACACCATCGCGGTCAACGGCTACCAGAAGCGGCGGATCAACTCCTTCGTCTCCGCCAGCCGCTCGTACGCGGCGGCCGACGTGGCCTACCGCGACCTGGTGGCCGTGTACGAGAGCGACTTCGGCGTCTGCCGGTTGATCCTGTGCCGGGCCGTCCCGGCCAACACCGTGCTGCTGCTGGACAGCTCGCGGATCAACGTCGTGCCGCTGATCGGGCGGAGCTTCCACTACAAACCCCTGGCCACCACCGGCGACTACGAGGCCGGCGAGGTCATCGGCGAGTACACGCTGGAGCTCCGCAACGAGTCGGCCCACGGGATCATCACGGACCTGGACGTGTCCTAACCGCAAGGGATCCCGCCCTGACGTATTGGCGGGGACCCCACCCCCGCGCAGGCGCCGGGAGCGAAATGTGAC
>CAVXDC010000054.1:0-148091 GCA_963760365.1 uncultured Phycisphaerae bacterium | reverse complement strand
CTGTGCGCCTTGGGTGATGCATTTGCCGTCAAGCCGGACCCTATCCGCGCTCCGATGAAAGAGAAGCGCGGGAAGGTGACCTTCCGCTCACGCCGGTATGCGGCCAGGAAAAAGAGGAGAGAGTCATGCACAACAGTAGAACAGGCCGTTCGTGTAGGATGCCGGTTTTAATGCTTGGGTTGGTGTTGACTTGGGGTGCAACAGCAGCTCAGTCGGTTCAATTGGATCAAAATCTGCCGGCCCCGCAGATGAGTCTGGTGGGGAGCACGCTGGTTGGGGCGTCCGCGTCCACGAATGGCCTTAATCTGGGACAAGTTCAGCCCAACGCCATAGGCAGTTTTAACATCGCCGTAAGCGCCGGTGGGAGCCTGGCAGGTAATGCCCAGGCCTTGGCGGCCTTTAACCGCGCCGTTGACCAGTGGAAGGGGTGGATTGGCGACGCCGTCACCGTCAACATCTCGGCGGACATCGCGAACCTCGGTTCCGGATCAATCATTGGTCAGACGTTGTCGGTGGTGCTCGAAGGTACCTACACGCAGGTCCGAGATGCGATGGTGAGCGATGCCAATAACGAAGCCGACGATGCCATCGTCCAACACCTGCCCACGTTCGCCCAGGTGTCGTTCCTGGTGCCTGCGGGAGGATTTGGATATGATGGGGGCCTCATCGGTACCAAGGCCAATTTCAAGGCCTTGGGCTTCACCGGCTTGGACGGAGCTTTCGGGGCCAACGACGGCACCATCACGTTCAATTCCCTATTTCCCTTCGACTACAACAACGCCGACGGGGTCGCGCCCGGAACGATTGATTTTGAGACCGTGGCGGCCCACGAGATCGGCCACGTCTTGGGCGTCATTTCTATCGTGGACTACGTTGACGTACTACTCGATTCCAACAGCACGGATAATATTGCCCCTACAACGCAGGATATGTTCCGCTTCCTGAACGACTCCAACTACGACCCCTCCACCGCCGGCCAGTTCACGACATTCCCGCGGTTTCTCGTCCCCGGTTACGACAGCATCACAGACCAGATCGACCCTCTGATCGAACCCAACGTGGCAGCCGAGTTGCGAATGTCCACAGGGGCGTACTTCGGTGACGGCCGACAGGCCAGCCATTGGAAAGACGACAGCTTGACGGGCACGCTGCTGGGCGTGATGGACCCGACGCTGAGCTATGGCGAAGTCAATCTTGTCATGCCGGCGGATTTCCGGTTGTTGGACCTGATCGGCTACGAGGTTATTCCCGAACCAGCCACGCTGTTGCTTTTGAGTCTGGGCAGTGTGGCCTTGCTATGCAGGAGACGCAGGACCGCACGGACGGTTTAGGGGGATCTAGGCCTTCGGACGTAGGATGAATATTAGTCACAGCATGGCCAAAGCGATCCGCCCCTGGCGGATCGCAGCCATTTTCGAGGGTTGACGGAAAGGGACAGCTGCTTTTAGAAGGGGAATGTTGCTTTTTCTGGATCCCATGAATATCGACAACAATAACATTTCTTACCGGGAAAAAATCAGCGTTTTGGGAATATTTCCTAGATTTCCGATTGCCGAAGACCGATAAATAATATGACAACTGAAACAGGTCATTTGTGGGGCCGGTGTCGCAGAGCCGCGGCAGTCTTGCCTTGAAGGTAAGACGGTAAGTAGTTTTGATGAAATCCGTAGAGATGTGTGGCGGGCGTAACCTGCGACTCGTGGGAGTTTGACCGACCCCGACCGAAGCCTCCTGTGGAGTCAGCAGGCCCAGTAATGGGTTGAATTGCGTCCGTTTGACAGGTCGGCCACGGTACGTGGCCGACCTGTTTCTTTTTCGTGACCTGCTTTGATGACCGACGAGCGTGCCGGATCGGAGCTGGTTGGCTTTTGAAGGCCAAGGGGCCTCGGGGGGGACGTCCTCCTGACGCCACGAGGCGGTAGTAAAGTCCCCCCAGAGGGCAACCGATGCTTTCCATGGCTGGAGGTCTGTCTTGACGGAGCGATTGTTTATGTCGGTGGCATCCTTAGCGTCGAGGGGAACCGCGTGGGTCGCGCCGGGTCGCTTGACGGCACGGTGGCGACATCGGTTCACGGACCCTGTGTTGCGAGGGGTGTGCGGTGCGTCTCTACGGCGCCGGACCCCTTGGCATCCCAAGCAGTCCTTCGGCTCACGCAGCCGCCAGCCACACTGACCACACGATCGACCACGGGATTGACTTACGATGACCATTGAAGGGACAACGAAACCCAGGTCTTCTCCGCAGGATTCCACCTCAGGCAAGGTGTTGCGCCGGTCGGTGCCCGGATGGAGTGTGGCGGGTCCGGTTCTGCTGGCCGGGGTGGTCACGGCCACCGTCGTGGCGGCGATGGTCTGGCACAACAACAATTTCAGGAAGGGGATCTTCGGCCGATTCCAGCATTACCAATTGGCCTCGGCGCAGAGCAAGGCCACGATGATCGAGTCGGCCTTTGGGGAAGTCTCCAAGGGCTTGAGCACCCTGAACGCGAGCCCGGCTCCTGCCACGATATCTTCCCTGACAACGGTGGTGGAGGGTTTCTACGACAATCACAAGGATATTCTGGATGGGATCGTCTTGCGTGATGCCTCGGGAAAGTTGCTCCTGCTCTGTGGGCGGCAGGAGGCCTTTGCGAGCGAAACCTCCTCATCGGCCGCTCCCACCGAGGACACGGCCAGCGATTCTGACGGTGTCGGTGTAGGCCGCGGCCAGGCCGTCGTGTATATCCTCCTGCCCCACTGGAAGGTTGATGGCGCCGAGTACGTCCTGCAAGCCGCCGTCAGCGTCCGCAAGCTCTGCGCCAAGAGCCTGTCCAGCAATGTCGCCCTCCAGCAGAGCTTCCTAGGTCTGATCGACCGTCGTGGCGATTTCATTTACAAGATGGACTTAGGCAATGCCTCACTACTCCGTGGTTCGCATCGCTACCAAGGCCAGTCCCATATCACCCAGGCCGATGCGGTGACCGAAGCCATGCGGTCCATCTTTCCGCGCGAAACGGGTGTGACGGAACTGGCCACCTCCGGGACCGACGCCTTGGGTATCCTGGTGGCCTTTGCCAGCGTCCGTCTGGGGCAGAACCGCTATAGCCTAGTCCTGGGCACCAGCGGGTCCGAGATCTCCGTGCCCATCACCGCGTACGAGCGGCTGACCTTCACGCTGATCGCCGCGCTGGCGGTGCTGTTCTTCGCCGCGGGCTACCTCGCCTACCGCAGCGCCCAGGGCAACGCGCAGATGGAGCATCGAGCGCCGTCTGGCGGCCGAGTCGGCCAACGGGATGAAGAGCCAGTTCCTCGCCCGCATGAGCCACGAGATCCGCACACCGATGAACGGCATCCTGGGCATGACGGAACTGGCCCTGGGCACCGAGCTGACGGACGCAAGCAGCGGCGCTACCTCACGCTGGCCAAGCAGTCCGCCGACAACCTGCTGACGATCATCAACGACATCCTGGACCTGTCCAAGATCGAGGCGGGCAAGCTGGAGCTGTCCTGCGAGACCTTCAGCCTCCGCGACTGCGTGGACGACAGCCTGGGCATCCTCGCCGTCCAGGCCGCCAACAAGGGGCTGGACACTGTCGTGGGAGGTCGCCCCGATCGTGCCGGACCGCCTGGTGGGCGACCCCGGCCGGCTGCGGCAAGTGCTGATGAACCTGGCCGGCAACGCGGTGAAGTACACGCCCAGGGCAGCGTGCAGCGGTGAGCCGTCCGGGTATCCGTCGAGCCGCAGCCATTCCCGGGAGGCACCGGTGGTGCTGCACTTTGCCGTGAGCGACACGGGCATCGGCATTCCCGCCGATAAGATCCAGGTCCTCTTCAAGCCCTTCGAGCAGGTGGAAGACAATCCCTACCGCAAGGCGAGCGGGACGGGTCTGGGACTGGCGATCTCCTCCCAACTGGTGGGGCTGATGGGCGGGAGAATCTGGGTGGACAGCCAGGCGGGCAAGGGGAGCACCTTCCACTTCACAGCCTGCTTCGGTGAGGGAAAGGAAAGCGTGCCCCCACCGGCCAGCGGCGATCCGAGCCTCCTGATCGGCCTGCCTGTGCTGGTGGTGGACGACAAACCTGCTTCCGCCCAGGACCTCTCCAAGACGCTGAGCGGTTGGGGCATGAGGCCGACCGTCCTCGACGTGTCCGCCAAGACGGTCGACGCCGTCCGCCAGGCGGAGGAGGCAGGCGACCCCTATGTGCTGGTGCTGGTCCAGGCAGCCCTGGAAGGCGTAGACGCGTTCACCCTGGCCCGGGACATCAAGCAGATCGCGCGGCCCGGCGGTCATCATGATCGCCGCCGCGGGCATGCGGGGAGACCTGGCCCGTTGCCGCGAACTGGGACTGGAAGGCTATCTGACCGGTCCAGTCGCCCCGCAAGTCCTGCTGGAAGTCATCTTGTCCGCCTTGACGGCGGGGATAGGCAAGGACGGCTCCGCCGATCACGCGCCATCGCCTGCGCCGCAGGCGCCGGCCCCTGCGGGTGCTGCTGGCGGAAGACAACCCCGTCAACCAGGAACATGCCACCGCGGTGCTCCAGAAGTGGGGCCATGACGGTGCTCGCAGCCGGGGACGGCATGAAGGCCTTGGAGGCGCTGGCGATGCACCGATTTCGACTTAGTTCTCGATGGATGTGCAGATGCCCGAGATGGACGGCTTGGAGGCCACCGCCAGGATCCGCCAGAGCGAGGCTGCCTCGGGAGGGCACATCCCCATCATCGCCATGACGGCCTATGCCACCGAGGCCGATCGGCGCAAGTGTCTGGAAGCCGGCATGGATGGTTATGTCTCCAAACCCATCGACATGCAGGCGCTGCTGGCGGTGATCGACAGGGTCTGGCCCCGAAATCCGGCCAGGTCAACCGACGGCGGCCCCCCACTTGGGCCGAGACGAATCGGCAGCTCCCGCTGCATCTCACCCACCGGCCTTCGACCGGGCCACGGCGCTGGAGCGTTGCGACGGCGACTCGGCGCTGCTGGAGCGTCTTGCCGCGATATTCTTGGCCAATCTCCCCGCCATGATGGCCGATATTTATCGAGGCGTCGTCCAGGCCGACGGCCTGAAGGCTCGCCAGGCGCTTCATAAACTCACCGGCTCGGTGGGCCTGCTGGGTGGAAGTTCGGTGATCGAGGCCGCCGAAGCCCTGCATCAACTAGCCGTCTCCGGGCAGGTCGAGCGGATGCACGACGCCTACAAAGTGCTGGAACATGAGATTCGACGACTGGAAGCTTCCTTGGGTTCGGTGGTGAAGGAGCAGTGCACCATGAAAATCCTAGTGGCCGACGATGACGCCGTCTATCGCAGCCTGCTGGAACGCATGCTGACGCAGTGGGATTACCAGGTCGTCATCGCCTGCGACGGCCAGGAGGCGCTGGAGGTCTTCATGGCACCGACCCTCCCCGGCTGGTGATCCTGGACTGGATGATGCCGCAGATGGATGGCTTTGAGGTCTGCCGGCGGATCCGCCAGATGCACCCGGAGGGCGACTTCTACATCATCCTGCTCACCGGCAGCCGGCAGAAGGAAGAGATCATCAAGGTGCTGGTGGCCGGGGCGGACGACTACCTGCTGAAGCCCTTTGACCCGCTGGACCTCAAGATCCGCCTTCGGGCCGCCCGGAGAATCCTGGACCTCCAGTCGGCCCTAGCGACCGCCAAGTGACGGCTGGCGCCGGTTTGGATGAGGCGGGGAAGTATTCCTGGAGCGGGCGGACGGTCCAGGAACCGCCGTCGGCGCCCTCCGCCCCCTCCCGCGCGAAGGGCGGCGATGCCGTCGACGGCGGCCTCGGCGCCGGTGATCGTGGTGATCGAGGGGGATGTGGTGCAGCGTGGCCAGGGCGCGGATCCTGCCCTCGTCGGTGGTCGGCCCGCGCCGCGTGGGGGTGTTGATGATCAGCGCGAGCTGGCGGTTGGTGATCATGTCGGCGATGTTGGGCCGGCCCTCGGAGAGCTTGGCGATCTGCCGCACCGGCACGCCCGCCCGGCTGGAGCACCTCGCCCGTGCCGCTCGGTGGCGACCAGGTCGAAGCCCATCGCGGCCAGGCGCTGGGCGACGGGCACGATGGCCTGGGCTTGTCGCGGTCGTGGACCGAGATGAAGACCGTCCCGCGGACCGGCAGCGAGCAGCCCGGCGGCGATCTGGCTCTTGGCGAAGGCCAGGCCGAAGCTCATGTCGATGCCCATCACCTCGCCGGTGCACCGCATCTCCGGGCCCAGGATCACGTCCACGCCCGGGAACTTGGCGAACGGGAAGACGCTCTCCTTGACCGACGTCTGCGCGGCCGCGGGGCCTCGCGCACGCCCAGCTCCTCCAGGCTCATCCCGGCCATCACCTTGGCCGCGAGCTTCGCCCACGGCACGCCCGTGGCCTTGGAGACGAACGGCACGGTCCGCGAGGCGCGGGGGTTGACCTCCAGCACGTACACCTGCCCGTCCTTGACGGCGAACTGCACGTTCATCAGGCCGCGGACGTCCAGCCGCTGGGCCAGCAGCCGCGTCTGCCGCTCGATCTCGGCCACCACGCCGGCCTCCAGCGAGAACGGCGGCAGCGCGCAGGCCGAGTCGCCGCTGTGGATGCCGGCCTCCTCGATGTGCTCCATCACGCCGCAGATGACCGCGCGGGGGTTCTTCTCCGCCGCGCCGTCGCGGCGCGGGCCGAAGTCGGCGATGCAGTCCACGTCCACCTCGGTGGCGTCGTCCAGGAACTTGTCGATCAGGATCGGGTGGTCCCGCCCGACCATCGAGGCGTCCACGGCCTTGGCCATGTAGACGTCGAGCTGCTGGACGTCGGAGACGATCTCCATCGCCCGCCCGCCCAGCACGTAGCTGGGCCGCACCAGCACCGGATAGCCGATCCGCTCGGCGATCTGCCGGGCCTGGTCGATGGTCAAGGCCGTGCCGCTGTCGGGGCTGCGGAGCTTCAGCTCCTCCAGCACCGCGGCGAAGCGCTCGCGGTCCTCGGCCAGGTCGATGGACTCCGGGCTCGTGCCGATGATCGGCACGCCGGCCTCCTCCAGGCCGCGGGCGAGGTTCAGCGGCGTCTGCCCGCCGAACTGCACGATCACCCCCAGCAGCAGCCCGGGCTTGCCCAGCGGCCGGCCGTTGAGCTTGGCGCAGATGTTCAGCACGTCCTCCAGCGTCAGCGGCTCGAAGAACAGCATGTCGGTGGTGTCGTAGTCGGTGGAGACCGTCTCGGGGTTGGAGTTGACCATGACGGCCTCGTAGCCCATCTCCCTGCGCGCGAAGGCCGCGTGGACGCAGCAGTAGTCGAACTCGATGCCCTGGCCGATGCGGTTGGGCCCGCCGCCCAGGATGACGATCTTCTTGCGGTCGGTGATGCGGACCTCGTCGTCGACGAATTGCGGATTGCGCGATCGCCGATTGCGGATTCGCGCCGTCCACCTGCGACTGCGGATGGGCGTCTCGTAGGTGGAGTAGTAGTAGGGGGTGTAGGCCTCGAACTCGGCGGCGCAGGTGTCCACCAGCTTGTAGACCGGCTGGACGCCGAGCCGTTCCCGCAGGCGGCGGACCTGTCGTCCGTCGAGCGTCTCCAGGCGGTCGCGAGCTGCACGTCGCTGTAGCCCCACTGCTTGGCCTGTCGGAGCACGTGGAGGCAGTCGCTCGTCCTGCGCCTTGGCCGCCTCGGCGACGAGCCTGCTCGGCCGCTCGCGCCAGCGACAGCATCTCGTCCTCGAAGTCCACCAGTTGCTTGATGTTGGTCAGGAACCACGGGTCGATCTTGCGTCAGCTCGTAGACCTGCTCGACGGTCCAGCCCATCTTGAAGGCGTAGCGGATGTAGTACAGCCGGCCCTGGGAGGGAACGGACAGCTTGCGGAGGAGCTTGGCCTCGTCGATGGGGTACTGGATGTCCTCGGGTCGGCAGGCGTGGCGCCTCAGGCGGCGGCTCGCCGCCCGGCGCTGCGGCCGGACCTGCGGCGTTGAACCACTTGTCGTGCTTGTCCAGCCCCAGGCCGAACCGCCTGACCTCCATCGAGCGGATGCCCTTCTGGAGCGCCTCCTTGAACGTCCGCCCGATGGACATCGCCTCGCCGACGCTACTTCATCTGCGTGGTGAGCGTCTCGTCGGCGTCGGGGAACTTCTCGAAGGTCCAGCGGGGGATCTTCACCACGCAGTAGTCGATGGTCGGCTCGAAGCAGGCCGGGCGTCTCCTGGGTGATGTCGTTGGGGATCTCGTCCAGCGTGTAGCCCACGGCCAGCTTGGCGGCGATCTTGGCGATGGGGAAGCCCGTGGCCTTGCTGGCCAGGGCCGAGCTGCGGCTGACGCGGGGGTTCATCTCCACCGATGATCATCCGCCCGGTCTGCGGGGTGCGACGGCGAACTGGATGTTGCTGCCGCCGGTCTCCACGCCGATCGCGCGGATGACGGCGATGGCCGCGTCGCGCATGAGCTGGTATTCCTTGTCGGTCAGCGTCTGGGCCGGGGCGACGGTGATCGAGTCGCCGGTGTGCACGCCCATCGGGTCGAAGTTCTCGATGGAGCAGACGATCACCACGTTGTCGGCCTTGTCGCGCATCACCTCCAGCTCGTACTCCTTCCAGCCCAGCACCGACTCCTCGATGAGGATCTCGCTGATGGGGGAGTACTCCAGGCCCCGGGCGGCGATGGTGCTCGAACTCCTCGATGTTGAAGGCGAACCCGCCGCCCGTGCCGCCCAGCGTGTAGGCCGGGCGGATGCAGACCGGCAGGCCGACCTCGCTCGACCACCTCCATCGCCTCGGCCATCGTGTGGGCGACGCCGCTTCGGGGCACGTCCAGCCCGATGGCCAGGCAGATGTTCTTGAACTCGGTGCGGTCCTCGGCCCGGTGGATGGCCTCGCCGCGTGGCGCCGATCATCTCCACGCCGTACTGCTCCAGCACGCCCGCGTCGGCCACGGCCGCGGCCGTGTTCAGCGCCGGTCTGCCCGCCCAGCGTCGGCAGCAGGGCGTCGGGCGCGCTCGGCCTCGATGATCTTGGCCACCGCCTGCGGGGGTGATCGGCTCGATGTAGGTCCGGTCGGCGAACTCCGGGTCGGTCATGATGGTGGCCGGGTTGGAGTTGATCAGCACGATGCGGTAGCCCTCCTCGCGCAGGGCCTTGCACGCCTGCGTGCCGGAATAGTCGAACTCGCAGCCCTGGCCGATGACGATCGGGCCGGAGCCGATGATCAGGATCGTCTTGAGGTCGTCCCTGCGGGGCATAGAGATACGTTCCGTTCCTCGCGCCCGAGGGGCGGCGGCACCGGGGCGAAGCACATCCAAAAGTCGAGAAATGCTACCGCGCTCCAGCCACCGGAGCAACAGTCCCGTAGGGCGTGCAGGTTCCCGCCGCGGCGGGGGTTCTGCACGCGGAAATTCTCAGCCCGCGTGCCACAAGTTGCCACGGCGACTCGCTGTGGCGACTTGCACGCCCTACCTGCTAGAATGGGGGCTCTCGCTCCGTGCGGACTCCAATTCCTATGGTCCAGACAGGTAATGAAATTCGCCAGAAGATCCAGCGCTTGACCGATCGGCTGATGAAGGATCGTCGCGGTGTCCAGATCATGGAGATCTGCGGCACGCACACGATGGCCATCGCCCGCGCCGGCCTGCGGAGCCTGCTGCCGGAGGCCCTGCGGCTGGTGAGCGGGCCGGGCTGCCCGGTGTGCGTGACGGACCAATCCTACATCGACCAGGCGGTGGGCCTGGCCCTGGGGGCCTGCGGCGCCAAGCCCATCGTGGCCACCTACGGCGACATGGTCCGCGTGCCGGGCCGGCAGGGCAGCCTGGCCGAGGCGCGGGCCAAGGGGGCCGAGGTGGAGGTGGTCTACTCCGCCGACCAGGCCGTGGAGCTGGCCGTCAGCCGGCCGGATCGGCAGGTGGTGTTCCTGGCGGTGGGGTTCGAGACGACCGCCCCGGGCACGGCGCTGGCCGTCCAGCGGGCCCGGCGGGAGGGCGTGGGCAACTTCAGCGTGCTGGCCGCCCACAAGCTGGTGCTCCCGGCCATGCGGGCGCTGCTGGCGGCGGGGGACGTGGCCATCGACGGCTTCCTGTGCCCCGGGCACGTCAGCGTGATCCTGGGCTATGCGGCCTACGAGCCGATCGTCCGCGAGTTCGCCCGGCCGTGCGTGGTGGCGGGGTTCGAGCCGGGCCAGATCCTGGCGGGCCTGGCGGCGATCCTGGAGCAGCTGGCCTGAGGGCCAGCCCGGCTGCGACCAGCGTGTATCCGCCGGTCTCCGCCGGCGGCAACGCCGCGGCCCAGCGGCTGATGGAGGAGGTGTTCACCGTGGCCGACGCCCGCTGGCGGGCGCTGGGCGTCATCCCCGCCAGCGGCCTGGAGCTGCGGGAGGACGTTCGCGGAGTTCGACGCGGCCGCGGCGATTCGACCTGCCGCAGGTAGAAAGCTACGAGTTGCCCGGCTGTCGGTGCGGCGACGTGATCCGCGGGCGGCTGCTGCCGGCGGACTGCCCGCTGTTTGCCCGCCGGTGCACGCCGCGCGACCCGGTCGGCCCGTGCATGGTCAGTCTCCGAGGGCGCCTGCGCCGCGGCGTACAAGTACGACCGCCGGGCCGCTCGGCGGCAAGGGAGAGGCAGACTGGGCGGATAGCCAGATGGTGGACCGCGAGCACATCCAGTTGGCCCACGGCGGGGGCGGGCAGTTGACCGCTGAGCTGCTGCGCGAGGTGATCCTGCCGGCCCTGGGCGGTGGGCAGGACCCGCGCCGCCTGACCGACGCGGCCGTGCTCCAGGCTGAGGGCGGCAAGGCTGGCCTTCACGACCGACAGCTACGTCGTCCAGCCGCTGGAGTTCCCCGGTGGGGACATCGGCAAGCTGGCCGTCTGCGGGACGGTCAACGACCTGGCCGTGGCGGGCGCCAAGCCGTTGGCGATCAGCCTGGCGCTGGTGATCCAGGAGGGCCTGGAGATCGCCCTGCTGCGGCGGGTGCTGGACTCCGCCGGCCGGGCGGCCAAGGCGGCGGGCGTCGAGGTCGTCACCGGCGACACCAAGGTCGTGGAGCGGTCCGCCTGCGACGGGCTGATCGCTCACGACCACCGGCCTGGGCCGGGTGCACCCGGCGGCGCGGCTGGGCTTCGAGCGCATCGAGCCGGGCGACAGGGTGCTGCTGTCGGGGCCGCTGGGCGAGCATGGCCTGGCGGTGATGAGCTGTCGGCAAGGGCCTGAGCTTCTCGGCGGACCTGGCCAGCGACTGTGCAGCTCGATCGCCGAGCTGACCGCGGCGCTGCTGGAGGAGTTCGGCCCGGCGGTGCACTTCATGCGCGACCCCACGCGCGGCGGGCTGGCGGCGGTGCTGGCGGAGATGGCCGCCGGCTGCGGGCAAGGATATCGAGATCGCCGAATCGGCCATCCCGGTCAATCGCACCGTGCAGGCCGCGGCGGAGATGCTGGGCCTGGACGTGCTGTCGGCGGCCAACGAGGGCAAGCTGGTCGCGGTCGTCGAGCCGGCGCGGCGCAGACAAGGCCGTCGCGATCCTGGCCAAGCACGACATCGCCCGCCGGGCGGCGGTCATCGGCACGGTCGGGCCGGCCGAGCGACAGCGCCGCTGGTGGAGATGGTCACGGCCGTCGGCGGCCGGCGGGTGGTGCAGATGCCCTACGGCGAGGAGCTGCCGCGGATCTGCTGATCGCGGAGATCGCGACTCCGGCGGAAAGCCACTGGAAGGGGGACGGGCAAAGCTGGTAAATTATACTCTCTCGCACGTCGCGCTGGAGTGTGTGAGACTTAGACAGTACCGGAAAGGGTCCTGGATGCTTCCGCAAACGCTGGCGAAAGACAAGTTCCACGAGTTCGTTGCCTTCCTGCTGCGCGACAGCCGGGTGATGGCGCCGGTGGACCGCGGCAGCGGGCAGTTCGCCTTCACGGAGAGTCCACTCCAAGCAGGACATCGACCGCATCCGGATGGACTACGACATCACCATCCTGCCGCCCAAGAAATACCTGTTGCCCGCCTACGAGACGCTGCTGGAGTTCGCCGGCGCCGATCCCCACAGCGCCAAGGCCGCCCTGACGGCCCGCGCGACCGTCCTGCTGGGCGTGCATCCCTACGATCTGCACGCCATCGCCACCGCGACGCGTTCTTCGGCCTGGACCCCGCCGACGCGCACTACCTGTCCAAGCGGGCGGCCACGCGGCTGATCGGCGCTGAACGTCCAGGCCCCGGCCAACGAGCTCCAGTTCCAGGCCGACATGAACACGCTGGAGCCCCCCGAGGGTGGGTTCGACCTGTTCCTGACCGACCTGGGCGACCGCTACTTCGTCGAGGTCGGCAGCGACGCCGGCGTCCAAGATGCTCCAGGCCGGGGGGCTGTTCGCCCCGGCCGGCCCGAGGACCACAAGGCCAAGCAGGCCTACGACAAGGTCAAGGCCGGCAACTTCCCCAAGAAGCTGCCCTACGACACCCGCTACCTGCCGGACCTGCTGGACGCCAGCTACGACTCGCTGCTGTGGGAGGCGATTTCGCGGCGGTGCTTCAGTTGCGGCACTTGCACCAACGTCTGCCCGACGTGCTTCTGCTTCGACGTGCAGGACAAGCTCGACCTGGACGCAGCCAGCGGCATCCGCCAGCGGCGGTGGGACTCCTGCCAGCTCCAGGTCTTCGCCGAGGTCGCCGGCGGAGAGAACTTCCGCGAGCACCGCGCCAGCCGCACCCGCCACCGCATGTTCCGCAAGGGCAAGTACATCCTGGAGCGGACCGGCCGGATCGGCTGCGTGGGCTGCGGGCGGTGCATCCGCCACTGCGTGGCCAACATCTCCATCCTGGAAGCCTTCCAGCAGATCGCCGGCGAGGCGGCCGAAGTCATGGCCGACCGAGGGCAAGAAATAACGAGGACGATCATGGGACCAGACGTCTGCACGTCTGCTGAAAACCGCGTCGGTGCCTTACCTCCCCCGCGTGGCCCGCGTGGCCGACGACCAAGAAGTTCACCGACAAGGAGGCTGTGCTGCGCCTGGAGTTCGAGGACGGCGCGGGCATCGAGTACAAGGCCGGTCAGTTCATGGAGGTCAGCCTCTTCGGCACGGGCGAGGCGCCGATCTCCATCTGCTCCGGGCCGGGCAAGCGCGCACGACCTGGAGATGTGCGTCCGGGCCGTCGGCGACGTGACCAAGGCCATCCACAGGCTGACTTCAGGGCGACGCGGTGGCGGCTTCGCGGGCCGTTCGGCAACGGCTTCGACATGGACCACGGTGGCCGGCATGGACCTGCTGTTCGTGGCCGGGGGGCTGGGGCTGGCGCCCTGCCGCAGCTTCATCCAGGCCGCGCTGGACCAGCGCGACAAGTTCAGCCGCGTGACCATCCTCTACGGTGCCCGCACGCCGGGGGACCTGCTGTTCCGCGACGACCTGGAGGCCTGGGCCGACGCGCAAGGACTGCGAGTTCATGGTCACCGTCGATCGCGGCGACGCGAACCTGGAAGGGCAACACCGGCGTGATCACCACGCTGTTCCGCAAGATCGCCAAGGTCGATCCGGTCCAGACGGTGGCGTTCATCATCGGCCCGCCGGTGATGTTCAAGTTCGCGGTGCTGGAGGCGCTGGCGATGGGCCTGCGCAAGACGCACATCTACTGCTCGCTGGAGCGGCGGATGAAGTGCGGGCTGGGCAAGTGCGGGCACTGCCAGATCCGCAACGTCTACGTCTGCCAGGAAGGCCCGATCTTCAGCTACGCCGAGGTCATGAGGCTGCGAGAAGGCATCTGACCTCGACCGCCCGAACCGGCGCGGCCGGATGCGGAGAACTGACACGATGGCCAAGAAACCCAGGATTTCGTTCCACGACTTCACCTGTTGCGAGGGCTGCCAGCTCCAGGTGCTCAACTGCGAGGACGAGCTGCTGGACATCCTCGGGGCGGTGGACATCGTCCAGTTCCGCGAGGCGATCGACGACCGCCAGGACGACTACGACATCGCCTTCGTCGAAGGGGCCTTCAGCCGCGAGAGCGACCGCCCGCGCCTGGAGGCCATCCGCCGCAACGCCAAGATCGTCGTCGCCCTGGGGGCCTGCGCGACCACCGGCGGGCTGAACGTGCTGAAGAACTACCGCGGCATCGAGAAGGCCATGAAGACCGTCTACGGCGAGCAGGCCCACTGGTACGAGACCAGCCCCGTCCAGCCCATCGACGCGGTGATCAAGGTGGACTACAAGATCCACGGCTGCCCGATCCCCAAGGGAGAGTTCCTGGAGGTGGTCAAGAGCTTGCTGGCCGGCCGCAAGCCGCAGATCCCCGACTACCCCGTCTGCGTGGAGTGCAAGCTGCGCGAGAACGTCTGCCTGTACCACAAGGGCCAGTACTGCATGGGCGTGGTCGCCCGGGCCGGCTGCACGGCCTGGTGCCCCAGCTACGGCGGGCGGTGCTACGCCTGCCGCGGCCTGATCAGCGACCCCAACAACAAGGGCGCCAAGGACGTGCTGGAGGAGTTCGGCCTGACGCTGGAGCAGGTGCTGGGCGAGTTCCGCCTGTTCAACGGCGTCTACGACGTGGCCAAGGAATAGAGATAGATAGACACGAGACGCGGGAGTCGGTCATGGGAAAGTCGTTGGACATTCACGTGCATCACCTGACGCGAGTCGAGGGCCACGGCGACATCGTCGTGCGGGCCTCCGACGGCAAGGTCACCCAGTGCGTGCCTGCAGATCGTCGAGACGCCGCGCGTCTTTGAGAGCATGATCGAGGGGCTGCTCCTGGCGCGACACGTCGCTGCTGACCTGCCGCATCTGCGGCATCTGCTCGGTGGGGCACACCACCGCCAGCATCCAGGCCACCGACGACGCCTTCGGCGTCAAGATCACGCCCGAGGTCCTGGCCCTGCGCAAGCTGATGCTCATGGCCGAGGAGATCCAAAGCCACGTCCTGCACGTGTACTTCCTGGCCGCCCCGGACGCCTTCGCCGCCCCCAGCGTCATCCCCCTGGCCGCCAGCCACCCCGAGATCGTCAAGCGGGCCCTGCGGCTCAAGAAGATGGGCAACGTCATCAGCGACAACCTCTGCGGGCGGCACGTGCACCCCATCTCCCTGGTCCCGGGCGGCTTCACCTACGTCCCGCCGCGCAGCGCGCTGCTGAAGATCAAGGAGTACGTCGAGTCGCTGCAACGCCGACGTCGACGCCACCGTGGAGACCGTGGCCTCCATCGCCGACAAGTTCCCCAAGTTCGAGCGGCAGCGCGAGGACCTCTCGCTGACGCGCGACGACGAGTACGCCTTCTACGACGGCAAGCTCAAGAGCTCCGTGGCCGGCGTGATCGACCTCCACGACTACGAGCAGTTCATCCACGAGAAGTGCGTGGAGCACTCCACCAGCAAGCACGTCTACAACACGGGCGAATCGCTGGCGGTGGGGGCCCTGTCGCGGTTCAACAACAACCACGACAAGCTCAACGCCCGCGGCCAGGTCGGCCGCCAAGGCGCTGGGCCTGAAGGCCCCGTGCTACAACCCCTTTGCCAACAACTTCGCCCAGACCGTCGAGATCGCCCACTGCTACGACGAGGCGCGTCAAGCTGCTCGACCAGACTGCTGACGATGGACCTGTCGGAGGCGACGCTAGCACCCAACGTCCGCCCCAAGGCCGGGCGCGGCATCGGCCTGACGGAAGTGCCCCGCGGGACGCTGGTGCACGACTACACCTACGACGAGAACGGCATCTGCACCAAGGCCAACTGCGTCATCCCCACGGGCATGAACCTGGGCAACATCGACCGCGACATGCAGAAGTACGTGCCCGAGGTCATCGCCAAGCGCACGCCAGGAGCAGATCGCCCACGACCTGGAGATGCTCGTGCGGGCCTACGACCCGTGCATCAGTTGCTCCGTGCACCTGCTGAAGGTGCGGTGGGTTTAGAAATTTCGGATTTCGGAATTCGGATTTGCCTTGGGGTTATCGCCAGAAGTAGTTCCAGGTGTAGGTCAGTTCAGTGCTGTCACCGGGGGGCAGGTCCACCTTCCAGGAGATCTTCCCGACGCCGTTGAAATGGTACCACCAGTCCGACCAACCGTGCCACTGCCACCACCACCCACCCAGTCCACCGGCCGAGTGGGTCGGGAGGAAGGAAAGGTCCTCCAGGACGTTGACCATCTCGATCTGGCCGCCCTGGCTGGCTTCGGTCACATTGCCCATAACGTAACGCGTCACTTCCACCTGGACCTTCTTGTCACGGTGGTTGGTTAGCTTCAAACTGCCCGCCAGGTCCACGCGAGTGTACTGGTTCCCGTTCCAGGTAGCGGCGTTGGGGGTGCGGCCGGTCTCCTTGTCCTTCTTGGACACGCTGATATCCACCGCTTCGGTGATGGGCAGGTCACTGTCGCCTCCGATGGGTGTGTAGAGCACTATGCCTTGGGCGAGCAATCGCCCTTGCCGCAGGATCAAGGCGGGGGCGGTGGTTAGCGGGGCCTTGGAGCTATTGGTCAGGCGGATCTGGTGCTGCACCTTCGGTGCGAACATCGCGCAGGACGTTGGCCTCGATGCCCGACTCGACCTGCCCGCGGAGGTAGTTCATCATCTCGCCCCAGGACTCCATCGGGGGCGTGAAGGGGACATCCAGCGTAAAGACGTCGCGATAGGGCAGCATATACTCCGCTACCGGCAGGACCATCCGCTCGCCTTTTTTGAGTGTGACGTGTTGGACCTCAAAGACGAACAAATCCTCTTGTCTCTCACCGCCGCCAATCTGCGGACCCAGGTCCACGGGGGGCCGGCCGGCCGCTCCCCTCCGATCCTCCGCACTTGTCTGGGTCATTATGGCGTTTGACATCGCGTAGAGTGTGCTGGCGCCACTGCGGAAGTATGGCGAGAGTTGAGCTACCTGCTGCTGGAGGGCCATCGGATCGACGGTGTCCCGAAAGGCGAAGCTGGGCACGCCGATCACCAGATGGGCCGTCACGTCCTGGAGGTCGGCCAGTTCATTGATCAGCGTGGCCTGGAATTTGACGGTGGCCTTGCCCTCGCCGTCGATGTCCACCTTGTAGCTGGGGATCCACCGCAGGCCCTTCTGAATGTACATCATGCCCACCTCGGCTGCGTCGGCGGGCTTGTCCTTCCAGTGCATCTTCAACGTCAGGAGGTTGCGGAACTCCTCCGCCGCGGCCTTGGGGTGGACTTCGCCAGGTAGGGTCACGTTCTGGATAGCGTCCATTCGGATAACCTTGGTGCCAAGCTGCGTCTTGAGTAGCACCAACTCGCCCTTGGCTGGCAGTTGGGGGCCGATATTGGGCGGGTTGGTGGCCTCCAGCTCCTCGCCGCTGCGGAATGGCAGGGCGACGATGGTGGCGGGGTAAGTCTGGCCATTGTTCTCGGTGATGGTGACCTCCGCGCCGAGGTTGGCTTCCAGAATCTCGCGGAGGTTGAGGGCGGTGCGTTCGACGCGCACGCGCCGCTGGCCGGCGGTCACGGCCTGGAGCTGGGCGTTCTTGTCGGCGCTATAAGGCCAAAAGGCCCCCAGCAGCGGCGTCGGCAGGTAGTCCAGCACGACGTTGCCGGCCTGGTCGGTGGGCATCTTGCCCTCGTGGAGCACCAGCGCGTGGCCGTCCTTGAAGACGGTCACCTCCCGAATCGGCATCTGGGCCAGCGCCGACAGCGGTGCGGCCTGCTCAGCCCAGGCCGACGGGCCCAGGACAAGCATCGTTATAATGGTCAGGAACGCCTGGCGTCTTGAAGACATGGGTCTCTCCTTTCGGAAAGTTGGATCCCGGAACATCGCTACTATTGAGACGCTCGTAAAAGCGAAAAGTTCTTATGCACGGATCCCCCTGAAAGACCGCAGGAGGTTAGGACGCCATGGGCGGTTTGAGGCGCGACAGGCCCGCGGCCTTCTCGAACATCCTGCCGGCCCGAAGGAGCGTGTCCTCGCTGAAGACCGGGCCGATGAGCTGCATCCCGATCGGCATGCCCGCGCGGGATAACCCTGCCGGTAGCGACAGACCCGGCAATCCAGCCAAGTTCAGGCTGATGGTGTAGATGTCCTCCAGGTACATCGTCAGCGGGTCGGCCGTCTTTTCGCCCAGCTTGAAGGCCGTTGTCGGGGCCACGGGACACAGCAGCACGTCGCAGCGGGTAAAGGCCTGGTCGAAGTCATTCTTGATGAGCCGGCGAACCTTCAGGGCCTTGTTGTAGTAGGCGTCGTAATAGCCGGCGGATAAGGTGTACGTCCCCAGCATGATGCGGCGCTTGACCTCCTCGCCGAACCCTTCGGCTCGCGTCTTGGAGTACAGCTCGATGATGTCGTCGGCCCGGGCGGTGCGGTGGCCGTAGTGGACGCCGTCGTAACGAGCGAGGTTGCTGGACGCCTCGGCCATGGCCACGATGTAGTAGCAGGCCACCGCGTAGGAGCTGATCTGCCCGGCGTCGTCGATATCGATGCGGCTATGCGGCAGGGTGACTTCGACGAGGGTGGCTCCCAGCGACTGGAACACCTCGGCTGCCGTGCCGAGGGCTGAGGCGATCTCGCTATCCAGGGCCTTGGAGAAGAACTCGCTTGGCCGGCCGACGCGCAGACCTTTCAGGGGCTCGTCCAATTTGGCTAGGTAATCCGGCACGGGGCGGTCCAGGCAGGTGGAATCTTTGGAGTCGCTGCCGGCGATGACGCCCAGAAGCAAGGCGCAGTCAGCCACGTCCTGGGTGATCGGGCCGATCTGGTCCAGACTGCTTCCGTAGGCCACCAGGCCGAATCGGCTGACGCGCCCGTAGGTGGGCTTCATACCCACCACGCCGCAAAACGCCGCCGGTTGGCGGATCGATCCGCCCGTATCGCTGCCTAGTGCCCCGGCGGCCATGTGGGCCGCGACGGCGGCGGCTGATCCGCCCGAGGAGCCCCCCGGCACGCGGGCGGTGTCCCAGGGATTGGCCGTGGGCCGAAAGCCGCTGTTCTCGGTGGAAGAACCCATCGCGAACTCATCCATGTTCGTCTTGCCAAGGATGACCGCCCCGGCCGCCTCCAGCCTTTCCACGGCCGTGGCCAGGTAGGGCGCGCGAAAGTTGGCCAGAATCTTCGACGCGCAGGTCGTCCGGCCATAGGGCGTGCAGAGGTTGTCCTTGATAGCCAGCGGCACGCCGGCCAGCGCCCCCAGGGGCTTGCCGGCGGTGCGGGCGGCGTCCACCGCCTTGGCCCGCTCGACCGCGCGGTCCGCCAGCACCTCGTTATAGGCCTTGATGCTCGGTTCGCGCACGGCAATAGCCTGAAGGTATACCTCCGTCGCCTCGATGGCCTTGCACTCATCGGCCGCTATCGCCGCCGCGAGCTGCCTTACCGATAGGTCCGAGATGGTACTCACGCTCTTGTTTGCCTTTTGCCCGCCTAGAGGCGGCGCCTACTGGCTGTCTCCGATGACCTTGGGCACCTTGAAGAAATCTCCATCGCGCTGCGGGGCGTTGGCCAAGGCCTGCTGAGGCGTCAGCGACTCACCCGGAGAGTCCTCGGCCAGGACGTTGTAGATTTCCACCGCGTGGGCCATGGGCTGGACGTTGGAGGTGTCCAGCTCCTGGAGCTTGTCGAAGTACTCCAGGATGGCCGCGAGCTGCCGGCTGAAGGTCTGGACTTGCTGGTCGCTCAGATCGATCCGGCTGAGCTTACCGATGTGGCGAACCAGCTCCAGGTCGATGGTCTTGCCCATGGTTTGCTCCACTTTCCGGTGGGCTGCGCACCCCACCGGCGGCTGTATCATTGGCGCGAAGGCCCAGTTATGTCAACGTATCGAGCGGATTTCGTCCGTTGACCTGCCCCCGGTTCGTTGGTATAGTGCCAAGCCAATGCGTCGGGGGAGCGTCCCGGACGAGGTGCGAAGGAACCGGATGCCTAAGGGCGATGCCATAGAGATTGAAGCCGTGGTGAAGGCGGCGCTACCCAACGCGATGTTCCGCCTGGAGATTACCATGGGCCAGATCACCCATGAGATCATCGGGCACATCTCCGGCAAGATGCGGCGCAACTACATCCGCATCACCCCCGGCGACAAGGTCGTCGTCCAGCTCAGCCCCTACGACCTGACCAAGGGACGCATCGTCTTCCGCCAGCGCTGAGTGGCACACTCTGCACTCCGCAATCCTCCTTCGCAGCTTCGCAGCTACGGAGGACAAGTCCGCAATCCGGAGTCACCTTTCCTTCGTGCAGTTGCGATACAATCCGTTCTTGACGATTCCCCGGATGCCCTTGCTATCTTCAAGCGTCAAGTCGGTCTCGATCCAGAACCGGTCGATGAAGCCCAGGCCGTGGACGTCTCCAGAGTGGACGGCGGGTAGCCCCAGGCGCTGGGCCTCCAGCAGCGCCTGGCGAGCCTGGGAGGCCTCGTGGTTGGGGGTGCAGGATTCCAGCGCATCGGGGAGCAGGCCTTCCTGGAGCATCTGCGCCGCCCCCGGCCAGCGGAACGGGTGGGCCAGGATCGTCAGGCAGCCCTCGCGGCGGGCGCGGGCTAAAATCTCGGCGGGGTTTTCGGCCAAGTCAAGGTAGCTGCGGTCGTTCGTCCCCAGCACCAGCAGGTGCTGGACTCTCTCGCTGTGCGACGGTGAGGTGGTGATCTCGATCCCGCTGAAGATTCGGATGGCGGGGAACTGTTGCCCGAGTTCCGTCAATTCCCAGTCGGTCCACGCGGCGTCGTGCTCGGTGAGGTACACGGCCCCGTAGCCGGCCTGGATCAGCCGGTCCATCGCTTCTTCCGGCGTGGCCGTCGCGCAGAGGCTGTAGCGGAGCGTGTGGAGGTGCAGTTCGATCTTCATGGACTTTCCTGTGCCTTGATGGCACGGAGATGCTCCTAAAACTCCGCCGAGCGCGGTGTGCGGGGGTAGGGGATGACGTCGCGGATGTTGGCCATGCCGGTGACGAACTGGAGCATCCGCTCCAACCCAAGGCCGAAGCCCGCGTGCGGCACCGTGCCGTAGCGACGGAGGTCCAGGTACCATGCGTAGTCGTCCACCGTCATGCCGGCCGCCTCCATCCGCGAGCGCAGCACGTCCAGGCGCTCCTCGCGCTGGCTGCCGCCGATGATTTCCCCGATCCGCGGAACGAGCACGTCCATCGCCGCCACGGTGCGGCCGTCGGAGCTGAGGCGCATGTAGAACGGCTTGATGCTGGCCGGGTAGTCGGTGAGGATCACCGGCCGGCGGAAGACGTCCTCGGTGAGGTAGCGCTCGTGCTCGGTCTGGAGATCGGCGCCCCAGCGGATCGGGAAGGTCCACGCCCGGCCGGACTTTTCCAGCCGCTCGATCGCCTCGCTGTAGCTAAGGCGGACAAAGTCGCTTCCGGCCACGCCATTCACCGCGGAAATCACCGTCTCATCCACGTGCTGCTGGAAAAATTCCAAGTCTTCCCGACAGCGTTCGAGGGCAATGGTGGCCAGGTGTTTTAGAAACTCCTCCGCCAGCTTCGCGTCGCCCTCCAGGTCGCAGAAGGCCATCTCCGGTTCGACCATCCAGAACTCCGCCAGGTGCCGCGGCGTGTTGGAGTTTTCCGCGCGGAAGGTCGGCCCGAAGGTGTAGACCTTTCCCAGGCGCAGGCGTAGGTCTCGGCCTCCAGTTGGCCGCTGACGGTCAAGTAGGTCGAGCGGGCGAAGAAATCCTTGTCGAAATCCACTCCTCCTTCCGGCGTGCGGGGTGGTTTGGCCAGGTCCAGGCTGGTGACGCGAAAAAGCTGGCCAGCACCCTCGCAGTCGCTGGCGGTGATGATGGGTGTGTGAATGTAGAGGAACCCGCGGGACTGGAAGAATTCATGGATGGCTGCCGAAAGCACGCTACGGACGCGCGCGACCGCGCCGAAGGTGTTCGTCCGCGGGCGAAGGTGCGCGACGGTCCGCAGGAACTCGAAACTGTGGTGCTTGGGCTGGATGGGGTAGCTGTCGGCATCGGCCTGACCCAGGACGGTCACCTCCGCCGCCCGCAGCTCTACACGCTGGCCCTTGGCGGGGCTTTCGACCAGCACGCCGCGGACGACCAGCGACGCCCCGGCCGTCAGGTGGACGATCTGGCTGTCGTAGTTAGGCAGCTTGCCGTCGGCCACAATCTGGAGGCTGGCCAGGCACGAACCGTCGTTGATCGCGATGAAGCTGAAGCCTCCCTTGCTGGTCCGCACGGTCCGTACCCAGCCGCCGACGGTGACCTCCGTACCGGCGGTCAGGTCCATCAAGGCATCGCAGATGGACGTCCGTTCCATAGCGGTTTTTAGTTTACTGTGTCAGGACAGTGGGAGCGACTGTTTGGCGCCGCTTAAATACAGCACGGAAGAAAGGGACTACCGGATTTGAGGGGGTAAGGCTACAGACAGCTAAGCAGTAGCCTCCTCCGTCGGGGTTTCGGCCGGGGGGGCGTAATTCCGCTTGAGGGGTTTGGTAATCTTGCCGCCCCGAATGGCCTTGGCCGAGACGTTGATCCGCACGGTCTTGCCGCCGATGACGGCCCGGACGCGCTGCATGTTGACGCGGAACTTTCGCTTGGTCTTTCCGGTGATCTTTCGGCCGACGCCGCCGAGATACTTGGCCTTGCCGCGGCGGGTGTATTGCCTGCCGGTGGCGGTCTTCTTTCCAGTAAACGGACATACGCGAGGCATGGCGGATGACTCCTAGGTATATTCCTGTGGTGGCCGAGAAGGCAATTTACGGTCTCGTTGGCCTTCTCGGCAAGGTCTCAGCTCATTTATCCTTGTCTTCCTCCTTGGCCTTGGCCACGGAGGCGATGATCTGCTGCTGCACCAGGGCCGGAACGGCCTCGTAGTGGCTCAGTTCCATGGTGTAGCTGCCCTGGCCGCCGGTGACGGAGCGGAGTTGGCTATTGTACTGCATGACCTCGGCCAGCGGTGCCTGGGCCTTGATGACGCACTGGCCGCCGGGCAGGATGTCCTGGCCGAGGATTCGGCCTCTCCGGCCGGACAGATCCCCCGTAATGTCGCCCATGTAGCTGGCCGGGACGGTGACCTCCAGGTTCACGATCGGCTCGAGGATGACGGGCCTGGCCTTTTGGATCGCGTCCAGGAAGGCGTACTTGCCAGCCGTGCGGAAGGCGACTTCCTTGGAATCCACCGGGTGGCTTTTGCCGTCGTACACGGACGCGCGGATGTCCTGCATGGGGTAGCCCGCCACCGCCCCGCTAGCCAGGACATCGTTGACGCCTTTCTCGATGGCGGGGAGGAACTGGCGGGGGATGGATTCCCCGAACAGGTCGTCGACGAACTCAAAGCCCGCCCCGCGCTCCAGCGGCTCCACGCGCAAATAAACCTCGCCGAACTGGCCCGCCCCGCCGGTCTGCTTCTTGTGACGGTGGTGGCCCTCGGCCTTGATGGTGACGGTCTCGCGGTAGGGGATCTTGGGGGGCTTGGTTTCCACCTCCAGCTCGAACCGCTGCTTCATCTTGGTCAGCATGATCCGCAGGTGCAGGTCGCCGATGCCGGAAATCACCGTTTCGTTGGTCTGACTGTCGCGGGTGGCTAAAAAGGTCCGGTCCTCCTCGGCCAGCTTCGACGAGCGCCCCGGAGATTTTCTGCTCGTCGCCGCGGCTTTTGGGGCTGACGGCCAGGGAGTACATCGGGTGCGGGAAAGGCAGCATGGCCCGGACCATGGGCTGGATCTCGGTGTGCAGCACGTCGCCGGTCTGAATCTCCTCGACCTTGGCCAGGGCGATGATGTCGCCGGCGACGGCCTGCTTGATCTCGACGGTTTCCTTGCCCTGGACCTTGAACAGGTGGCCCACTTTGACGGGGCGCTTCTGGTCGCCCAGCACGTACGTCGTCTCCGGCTGGACGGTGCCCTGGAGGATGCGGATCCAGGCCATCTTGCCGACGAACGGGTCGGTGGTGATCTTGAAGGCCTGGCCGACGAACGGCTTGGACGGGTCGGCCGCGACGGGCACCTCCGCCGCGTCGGCGGCGGTACTTTCGCGGACGGGCCGACCCTTGGCCTGGGCCGGGGAGGGGAAATACCTGGACCACGGCGTCCATGAATTCCTTCACGCCGACTTCCGCGCGGGCGGCGGTGAACAGCATCGGGATGACCGTCCCGGCGACCATGGCCGAGGCGAACGCCGCCGCCAGCTTTTCCGGGGCAATCGTCTGCGCCGCCCAGGTAGGCCTCCATCAGCGCCTCGTCGGCCTCCACGATGCTCTCCAGCAACGGCGTGTGGTAGGCGGCCACGTCGCCCAGGTCGCTATCGCCGGTGGTGTTGGCGAAGCAGTCGACCACTCCCTTGCCGCCGCCGGTGGGCAGGTTCATCGGCTTGCACGCCGGCCCGAAGGACTCGGCAATCTCCTTCATCAGGTTGTCCAGGTGGACGTTCTCACCGTCGATCTTGTTGACCACGACGGCGATCGGCAGCTTGGCTGTCCTGGGCGAGCTTGAACAGCCGGCGGGCGTTGACCTCGATCCCCGCCGTGGCCGAGAGGACCACGACGGCTACGTCCGCCCCGCTCATCGCGCTGATCGCCCCGCCGATGAAGTCGGGATACCCGGGGGCGTCGATGAGGTTGATCTCCACGCCCTGTTTCAAAAGCTCCAGGTGGGCCATGGCGGGGTCCACCGAGTGCCCGCGCTCCTTCTCGATCTCCGAGTAGTCCAGGTGGCTGGTGCCGTCGGCCACCGAGCCCAGCCGGCCGGTGACCTTGGCGGCGTGGAGCATGGCCTCGGCCAGGGTGGTCTTGCCCGACCCGCCGTGGCCCAGGAAGGCGATGTTACGAATATCCTGCGGTTTCGAGACCGGCATAATGTTCTCCAGCTTGCCCGTCGTAGCTTTAGCGAAGACGGGTCGGTGCCGCCGGCGCCGGTGAGGCGCGGGCGCAGGCTGAGGCGGGATGCGAGAGACCGCCCGGCCCTGGCCGGTGAAACGCGACAATATAAAAGGCCCTCGCCAAGCGGGGCAAGCAAAAACACCAAACGTCATCCGGCCGGGGCTAACCCGTTATGGTGCCGCTAAAACCCCGCAAGGTGAGGTTCCGGACGTTGTGGCATTGGAGGATGGGCGGCTGCGGCGACCTCCACCTGGACGCCGATCAGGGCGACGTCTTTGACGTCCGATAGGGATACGCCGGTCTGGGAGGCGATGGGGGTGTTCTCGATGGTGATGGCCTCGATCGGGCATCTCGGGCAGTCCGCGCATGGCGATCGCCCGGCCGGCCGAGCGGCAGATGACGTTGGCGATGTGGAAGTTGCGGAACTGCGGCGTCCGCTCGCTGAGCGGTTCGGGGACGTGCCTGCTTAACGGCGTAGAACATGTCGAACAGGATGGCCTCGTTCTTGATGTTGGCCATCGTGATGTTGCTGATGCGGATGTTCTCGACCACCCCGCCTCGCCCGCGAGCAGTCTTGAATCGCAGGCCCACGTCCGTGCCGTTAAAAACGCAGTGGGACACCTCGACGTTCCGCACCCCGCCGGACATCTCGCTGCCGATGACCAGTCCGCCATGGCCATGGGCGACGGTGCAGTTACGGATGGTGATGTTCTCGCTGGGTCGGCCAAGGCGCCGGCCGGCCTCGTCGCGGCCGCTCTTGAGGCAGATGGCGTCGTCGCCCACATCGAAGTGGCTGTCGGCCACCAGGCAGTTGCGGCAACTGTCCAGGTCCAGGCCGTCGCCGTTCTGGCTCCACCAGGGGTTCAGCACCTTCACGTTGCGGATGGTGACCCCGTCGCACAGCAGCGGGTGGAGGTTCCAGGCGGGGGAGTTCTGGAACGTCGGGCCCTCCAGCAACACGTCGTGGCACTCGGTCAGCTCCAGCAGGCAGGGGCGCAGGTACTCGCCGCACGGGTTCGTAGTCCTCCAGCCGCACCGGCCGGCCGTCGGCATGCAGCTTGTCCAGGTATTCTTTGGCGTCCCTAGCCTTTTCCGTCGGCCACCAGATCTGCCCCTTGGCGTCGGTCGCCCCGCCGCTGGCCAGCAGCTCTGCCCACTGCTGGGCGAGTCATTTTGAACTTTTTAACCGGCCGCCAGGCCTGGCCTTGCCCGTCGAAGACGCCCTCGCCCGTGATGGCCACGTCTCGCAGCTCCCGGCCATGGATGGGGGCCGTGCAACGGACCCTCGGATCGCCTTCGAAGTATGTCTGTACCAGCGGATAATCGTTGTAGTCTCGACTGAACAGGACGGTCGCCCCGGCCTCGACGTGCAGCTCGACGCCGCTTTTCAAGCCGATGGGGCCGGTCAGATACATCCCTGACGGGATCAGCACCCGCCCGCCGCTGCTCCGCCGCCTCGATGGCCTTAGCGAACGCCGCGGTGTTCTTGGTCACCCCGTCGCTGACGGCGCCGTAGTCTGCAACGTTGAAGACATGACTCACGTTGTGATTCCTCTTGAGCTCGTCAACGGATCTGACTCAAGTCCACGCCCAGCAGTTTCCGCGCCAAGGTGTGGATGGCCTGGAAGGGGCCGGCGAAGTGGAACGTGCGATGGCTGTGGGTGAGGGCCTTTCCCTTGGCGAGCTGAGCCGCGGGGCTGGAGGTCTCCAGTTCGTAGAAGGGCCCGAGCTGGCCGGTGCCGGGGGCGGCCTTGCCGTCGTTGTAGCTGTTCACCACGTCACCGGCGAAAGGCTTTTCCTGCATCTGCCAGAGGCTGTTGACGTAGGGCAGCTTGGCGGCGCTGCGCGGCAGGTTGAATTGCGCGATCGTCAGCACGCCGCTGTCGGGATCGAAGCTGCCAAGCATGTTCTTGGCCCGCGCGGGAGCGATGCCGATCTTGCTGCGGTACTGGCCGTCGCACCGCAGCAGCAGATGGTCCTTGGCCAACCGGCAGCGGTCGGGGGGGATTTGGCCGAAGTAGTTGGTCGTGGCCTTGGGGCCGAAAACCTTTTCGTCCCCGGCCTTGAAAGGCACGATCACCGTGCCGTTGGGCAAGGGCTTGAACTGGCCTAGGATCCAGATGCTGACCAGCCCGCCGGCCTTGGTCCAGGTCTTCGTGCCGGCGTTGGTCAGCGTGTTGCCGGACTCAAAACCCACCATCTTGACAGCGGAGGGGATGGGCGCCCCCAACAGCTTTTTGGCCTGAGTCTTGGACAGCATCGAGATGGCGCGGCGGACGGCGCAGCGGAACGTCGTGTCGGCGTAGTTGGTGACTTCCATCCGGTGCGTCATCGTGACGGTATCTTTGGTCGCCCGGACGATCTGGAAGGCGCCGGTGTTGAAACCCCGCGGGGTCTTCCAATGGGCCACGTCGAATGGTTCGCCCGCGGCGTGGAACAGCCCGAATTGCCCGCTCTCGGGTCCCAGCCAGAAGCGGTCCTCACCGCCATAGTTGTTGAAGTGGATGTCGTCGGCGCCGGAGGCGATGAAGCTAGCGTTCAGCCAGCCGAAGCTCATCCCCGCTAGCCCGTCCAGTGTGGAGGTCATCACACGCCCCTGGTAAGCCGGGGCCACGGCTACCTTGGCCGTCCCGGCCGATAATTCGACGATCGACGTGTAGCGGGACAAAAACGCAATATCATCGGCATAGATGCTTGCGGGCATGGCTGGCTCCTTGCAGTGTTCAGACGGGCAGGAATCGTATCCGACGGTTACTTGGTTGTCCATTCTCTCCGGTCCAACCGGGAATGGTCAAACGCCGCTGCCGGCAGGGGGGAGTGAACTTTCCCAAGCACCCAGCCGATACTAACTACATGGGAACGTCGCCTTGCGGCGAAGGGTAAGGGTACGCTTTTGCGCCGCGGTGCGCCCGGATAGGACTGGGCGGCGGGGCGTAACCTTGATATAATTACTCGCTTTCGGTAAAATGTGTTGAACGCGACCTGGCGGATGACCCCGCCAGTCGCGCCTGGAAGACGCCCTGCAAAGGGATGGAGCTACTAGGCTATGTTGGAACGATTTACGGAACGGGCTAAGAAAGTCCTGGCCCTGGCCAACCAGGAGGCCCAGCGGTTCAACCACGAGTACATCGGCACCGAGCACTTCCTGCTGGGACTGGTCAAGGAAGGCACGGGCGTCGGCGCCAACGTGCTGAAGAACCTGGGCGTGGACCTGCACAAGGTCCGGATGGAGGTCGAGAAGCTCGTCAAGCCCGGGCCCGAACATGGTGCACGATGGGCAAGCTGCCCAAGACGCCCCGCGCCAAGAAGGTCATCGAGTACGCCATCGAGGAGGCCCGCAACCTCAACCACAACTACGTCGGCACCGAGCACATCCTGCTGGGCCTGCTGCGCGAGCGGGACGGCGTGGCCGCCCAGGTGCTGATGAACCTGGGCCTGAAGCTGGAAGACGTCCGCGAGGAGGTGCTGAAGCTGCTCGGCGCCGGTCCCGAGCAGGCGCAGGAAGACCAGGCCGCGGCCGTCCCGGGCGAGGCGCCGGCCAAGCGCACCAAGAGCAAGACCCCGGCCCTGGACAGCTTCGGCCGCGACCTGACCGAACTGGCCCGCGAGGGCCAGCTCGACCCGGTCATCGGGCGGGTGGACGAGATCGAGCGCGTCATCCAGGTCCTCTGCCGCCGGACCAAGAACAACCCCGTGCTGCTGGGCGAGGCGGGCGTGGGCAAGACGGCCATCGTCGAGGGCCTGGCCCAGAAGATCGTCGGCAACGACGTGCCGGAGCTGCTGCACGACCGGCGGATCGTGGCGCTGGACCTGGCGATGATGGTCGCCGGCACCAAGTACCGCGGGCAGTTCGAGGAGCGCATCAAGGCCGTCATGAACGAGGTCCGCCGGGCCAAGAACGTCATCCTGTTCATCGACGAGCTGCACACGCTGGTCGGCGCCGGCGGGGCCGAGGGCGCCATCGACGCCGCCAACGTGCTCAAGCCCGTCGCTGTCGCGCGGCGAGATCCAGTGCATCGGCGCCACCACGATGGACGAGTACCGCAAGTACATCGAGAAGGACGGCGCCCTGGAGCGGCGGTTCCAGACCATCATCGTCGACCCGCCCACCGAGGAGCAGACGCTCGACATCCTCAAGGGCCTGCGCGACCGCTACGAGGCCCACCACCGCGTCCGGATCACCGACGAGGCCCTCGAGCAGGCGGTCGAGCTGTCCAGCCGCTACATCACCGGGCGCGTCCAGCCCGACAAGGCCATCGACGTCATCGACGAGGCCGGGCGCCCGCGTGCGGCTCAAGACCATGACCAAGCCGCCCGACCTGGCCGGGCTGGAGGAGCGAGATCGAGCAGCTCCAGGTCGAGAAGGACGAGGCCGTCAAGAACGCCGACTACGAGCGGGCCGCCGAGCTGCGCGACCAGGCCGAGCAGCCTGCGGGCCGAAGAAGGACGCAGCTCCAGCGCGCCTGGAAGGAGCGGACCAGCGAGATCGACGGCGTGGTCGACGAGGAAGTGGTCGCCGAGGTCGTCTGCAAGATGACCGGCGTGCCGCTGACGCCGCCTGGAGAAGGAAGAGGCCCAGCGGCTGCTGGAGCTGGAGAACGAGCTGCACAAGCGCGTGGTCAGCCAGGACGAGGCCATCAAGGCCGTCGCCAAGAGCATCCGCCGCGCCCGCAGCGGGCCTGAAGGACCCGCGCCGCCCGATGGGCTGCTTCATCTTCGCCGGGCCCAGCGGGCGTGGGCAAGACGCTGCTGTCCAAGGCGCTGGCCGAGTTCATGTTCGGCGACGAGGACGCCCTGGTCCAGATCGACATGTCGGAGTACATGGAGAAGCACAACGTCTCCCGGCTGATCGGCGCCCCGCCCGGCTACGTCGGCTACGAGGAGGGCGGCCAGCTCACCGAGCGGATCCGCCGCCGGCCCTACGCCGTCGTGCTGCTGGACGAGATCGAGAAGGCCCACCCCGACGTGTTCAACATGCTGCTCCAGATCATGGAGGAAGGCCACCTGACCGACTCCTTCGGCCGGCGGGTGGACTTCCGCAACACGATCGTGATCATGACCACCAACATCGGCGCCGAGCTGATCAAGAGCAGGCGGCGGCTTCGGCTTCGGCAAGCGCGACGAGGAGACCACCTACGAGAAGATGAAGGACATGCTGCACAAGGAGGTGGAGCGGCACTTCCGGCCGGAGTTCCTCAACCGCCTGGACGACGTGATCGTCTTCAAGGCCCTGATCGCGCGACGACCTGGTCACGATCGTGGACTACGAGCTGCGCAAGGTCCGCCAGCGCCTGGGCGACGAGCACGACCTGGAGCTGGAGCTGGCCGAGGACGCCCGGGAGTTCCTCATCGACAAGGGCTACAACCCCGACTTCGGCGCCCGGCCGCTGCGGCGGGCCATCGAGCAGCACGTCGAGGACCCCATCAGCGAGGAGATCCTCCGCGGCGCCTACAAGGACTTCGCCAAGATCGTCGTGTCCGTCAGCCGCCGACGGCCGAGGGGGCCGAACGCACCTGTACTTCACGCCCACCGGCACAGAAGGAAACGCCCACCGACAAGCTCCAGGAAGTGCACGAAGGCACGTAACGTACCTATTCGCATCACTATCAAGACGCCCCGGTCGGAGTCGGCTGGGGCGTCTCTTTTTGGATAGCCCGAGCCTTGCCGCCAGGACAGATCGTTCGCCCTTTCACCAGGGGGATAGTTGATGTCAGGGGGAGGTTTTCGCGATATACTCTTGCCTCAGAAGTTACGGTTGTTGCGATGGAAGGAAATTGAGGGAACGTTGTGGTGGAATGGGCGTCCAAGCGGATGACGGACGAGCGATCGGGACCGATGCCCTCCGGGCAGACGATTGCCTTCGAGGACCAGGCCCTAATCGACCGCTGCCGCCAAGGCGAAATCCAGGCCTTCGGGTTGCTCGTGGCCAAGTACCAGGACCGGATCTTCAACCTCGTCCGACGGATGTGCTCCCGCCAGGCGGACGCCGAAGAGCTGGCCCAAGAGGTGTTTCTGCGGGCGATGGAGCGATTGGACCAGTTCCGCGGGCATAGTCAGTTCTACACCTGGCTGTTCCGCATTGCGGCGAACCTGGTGCTTTCGCACCGTCGAAAGGCCGGACGGGTGCAGATCCTGCCCTTGGGCAACCGGGAGGACTGCGAACCTGGTGGAATGACCGCGCTGCGGTCGGCGGCGGGAAGCCAAGACGCCGGCCCCGAGGCGGCTGCGGTCTCCGCCGAGACGACCCGCCTCGTGGCCGAGGCCCTGGAAAGACTGGACGAGGAACATCGGGTGATTGTGATCCTCCGCGACATGGAGGACATGGATTACGCCGCCATCGCCGCCATCCTGGACGTGCCCATCGGGACGGTCAAGAGCAGGCTGCACAGGGCCCGCACCCTGCTGAGAGAGAAACTGGCGGGCCTGGTATAGACGGATGAACGAACAAGAAGACATCGGCGAACAGTTGTCGGCCTACCTGGATGGGGAGCTGAGCGACGAGCAGGCCCGCCGCGTGGAGCAGGCGATCAAGGATGATCCATCCTTGGCCAGGAAGCTGGCGGACTTCAAGGCAGCGCGGGAACTGGTCCGCTCGCTTCCCCCCCATAAGGCCCCGGAGGACTTTGCCGCCACGGTCATGGACAAGGCCGAGCGCTTGCGTCTGGTGGCGCCGCTGCCCGGGGCTAAGGCCAGGTGGTCGATGAACTGGGCGTCGTTGGCGACCGCGGCGCTGGTGCTGATTGCCGTCGGGATCGGTGTCGTGGTGACGGTGAGCCTGACGTTGACCCCCAGTTGGCCGGAAAGGGTCGCCCGCCAGGACAAGGCCCGAAAGGCAGCTCCTGCCGTCCAAGAATCCGCCAATAAATCGGCTGAGGCTAAAGAGTCCCGCTTGGAATTGGCAAAAGACAGCGAATCCCTTCGCGGCACGACCGAAGTTGCCCGGGAGGAGAAAGAGGCAACCGCCAAACCAACCGAAGGCACAGGAACCCTCGCTGCCGTCCAAGCTGGCAGGGTAACGGGAGAAATATCCGCACCGGCGGCACCCGAGAGCGCTCAGTCTGGCGAGCAGGTCGGTCCCAAGAACGTTCCCCAATTCAGTTTTGATCAGAAACAGGAGGAACGGAGTGTCGTAAAAGTAGCCGCTATCGGTGGAAGTCAAAGTGTCGCTGGGGCTCCGTCGTCTCCGGGTCCGGAAGACCAGGTGGCGATGGTGCCGGCCCTCGCCGCTGCTCCGGGGCCACGGCCTGACCGTCCTCCAGGGGTCATCACGCAGGTGGGGGAGCCGCTCTATCACCCTCGGCTGCGTGACCAAAACGCCGCCACTGGCCAACCTGCACCCTCGGAACAGCCTCGTGCGAAAGCAGAAATAGATCAGTCCGGCAAGCCGATGCGAGCCGTTGGGGTTCCCGCGGCTTCCGCGCCTGCTTCCCAACCATCGAGCCAGCCGGCCAGCGCCCCGTCGTCCCGGCCGAGTACGGAACCCAGCGACGTGCCTGTTTTCCCGCTGGAAAGTGAGCAGACCCACACGGAAGGCGCCCCAGCGGCGGGGACTCAAGCCGCCGGCGACGGCAATCGGGCTTCCAACTAGTCTCACTTACTTGAGACGATGATTCCGCCCTTCTGCCTCGTTTCCCCCGTCAAGGACATGTTGCCCGCTGCGGTGTTTACTTTCCGACGGGCTGCGACGAACTGGGTCTGTCGTAGGACCAGTCCTTGCCCGTCACCTTCTCGTCACGGAAGTGAATGACGGCCTGGTAGTAGGGGGCGGAGGAGTGGACGTACACCCAGGCGTTGCCGTCTTGTCGGCTCGGCCGGCCCAGGGCCCTTCGAACGTCCCAGGTGGGCTGGCCGACGTAGACGGTCTCGTAGCGCTGGCGGGTGAACTTGGAACAGCCGCCCAACCCGGCCACCAGGACGGACAGAATCAGAATGACCATCCACCATCGCTTCATGACAAGTTTTGTCTAGGACGTTCGGATAGGAGGCTTACTGCCCTGAGACGAACACCCGCTCGGCGAACAGCCGCTCGGTAAACGGGCTGGAGAACACCACCACGATCACGAACTGCTGGCCGACGGGAATGGGTTGGCTCCACTGAAGGCGGAACTTGTACGTGCGGGTGATGTTGTCCCAGTGAAGGCGATTGACTTTGGGGTCGGTCAGGGGAACTTCCCAGGTGGCGATTTTGGTGTCCTTGGGGTCGAGGCTGTTGGGGCGGAAGGTATATAGCTCGAAGCGGTAATCGCCGAACGCCCGCGTGGAGTCGCCGTAGGCGTCCTTGGCCTCGATGCGGACGTCGATGCCCTTGACTCCGCCGGTGTCGTCAAAGACCCGCATGCCCGTGAAGGGGTGGATGGCGATGCTCTTGGGGAGCATCAGGCTGATGGGGTCGGGCACCGGCTGCGCGGTTTTCGGGCCGGAGGTGTTTTGGCAGGCCGGCAAAGCAATTGCGACTATCCACACCACGGGCAACCCAAGGTGAAAATGGTTCTGTCTCACGGGTTCATCCTCACCGGTTTCCGCTGCCGTTCTTCCTTTACGACCTGCCGTCCGTACGGACCGGTGCATGGGAATATACCCCCGACCTGACTGCCGAGACAAGCACTAGCTAACCGGAGTTTTCCTCTTTAGGACGAAGGACGGTCAATTCCTCGACTTCCTCTTTCCTGGGCACGTCCAGCCTGTTCAGGTAATGTTGGATGGCCTGGTCCATGCGCTGGGCGTCTAACGTGGGGTGGCTGGTGCGGTCGCTGATGCGCTGCTGGCACAGGTCGCGCGGCACGTCAAAATAGATGATCTTCGCACGGTAGCCGCTCTGTCGGGCGGCCGCGATAAATTGCGCCCGCTGGGTGGCTATCGGGTTGGTCCGGTCGATGACGATCCGCTCCACCCCGGCCTCCAGCAGTTGCAGGTACCGGCGGAACACGCCGGCAAAGAGGCGGGGGCCTTCGTCCTGGCTGAGTCGCACATGCTCCGGCAGCATCGTTAGGCAGTAATGCGTCTTGCCCGATCCGGGCATGCCGACCAGGATGACGACCTCCTTCATGGCTTCTCGCGAGGGATCGACAGAATCAATCTGCAGCAGCGGTTTGTTTGGCGGGACAGGAACACCAGACCCCCGGCTGACAGGAATAGCATTCCCGCCGGTTCAGGCAACGGTTGTTCCGGACACGGAGACGGAAGACCCGGAGCAGACCAACCCCAGAAGCTAGCCAGGTCCCCAAGGTCAGCGCCATTGACGAGACCGTCGCCGTTGAAATCGCCTTGGGACCAGCTCATGCCGCTCTTTTGCCAGTGGGTGGCCAAATCACCCAGATCAGCCACGTTCACATTCCCATCGAGGGTGGAATCGCCGGGTTGGAAGACTGCCCCGTAGGCCTCCAGCTCCAAGAGGGTGGTGAACTCCGCTGACCCGCCGGCCGTCCCGCGGATCCGCACGGCATCCCCATCGGCTGGGTCGAAGGTCAGTTCGATAACTTGGTAGAACTTGCACCGGTCCAGCGGTTCGCTGAACTGGAGGTTGCCGACCAGTGTGAACGAGCCCTGACTGCCGACCTCCACGGCCAGGTCTGTAAAGAAGCCGCCCATGGCGCTATCGGCGGGAGGGAAGGAGTTGAGGCCTCCCCAGGCGTAGTCGCCCTCATAGAACACCAGCTTTCTCAGCCGCACTTTCCTACCGAGGTTGATCTGGTAGAAATCCCCTCCGACGGGCTGGGCATTAGACCCATCGTAGGTGGAATACGCGCGGTGACCGTTGTAGCTGACGTCGGTGATTCCGTCGATGATCGAGTCCGGGTTGTGCTCGTCCCAGTTGGGGTCGTGGGCCTCTACGCTGGCCGAGACGGTGACGGTTCCACCCATGGCCTTGACGGTGCCCACGAGCCCCTTGGGGCCGGCGGGATCGGGCTTTTCCAAAGGCGGCTGGATGGGGTCGTTTCCCATATGGTACGTGCGAGCGGCGCCGCTGCCCGAAATGCTTCCGCCGCACAGAAGCAGCTGGCTCTCGGCGGCGGTTTGAAGGCCGTTGACGATTTGGCTGACAGTTCGGGCTTTTTGCATGTTCTGAAGCCAGAATTCGGCCTCGTAATTGGGGGCGCAGGTGGCGGTCAGGTCAACCGGCAGGCCGCTGTAGCCGCAAATCATCCCGATCAGCCCGCCAGCAGTGGCGGGATTGCAATCGCAGTCGAAGCCGGCGCAGACGCCGATCTCCACGGTGTTTTTAAAGTCCCCCTGACCGTAGAGCAGCGCCAGGGTCGTCATGCCCGCATTGACGGTCGAATCGAACCAGTTGTAGGACCGGCCCATGCTGGCTGTGCCGTAATACTTGTCGTAGACCTTGATCTGCGTGGCCCGCCAGTCCAGCATGCCGTCGAGCTTGTCCTGCTGATACCAGCCGACCACGTCCTGGATCACCTGGTAGGTGCGAGAGGTGGTGGGAACGACCTCCAGGCCCTGGGAGACAAGCTGCTCCACATTGGTTTCAAACGCAGCCGCCGAGTACATGGCCGCATAAAACTGAGCCGCGTGGACCGGATAACCGCTGTTGGTCACCGAAGCAAACCGTCCTGTCAGCTCCGCCGACCGCTGGCGCATCCCCGGGGTCATGGCCCCCAGGCTCTCGGTGGTGATCTGGGAGTCGATGGCGTACCAGTGCATGTTGTGTTGCGAGCTGCCGGTCTGAGGCGGTGTGAAGCCCTGATCCATCAACCAGCGGGCCTGGCGGTTGGCGACGTAGAAGGAAACAGGGGCGATGTGATCCATCCACTCCTGGCCGATCTGGGCGCGGGTGGGATCGCTGATGGAGTTCAGGACGTCGGAGTAGAGCAGCTCGAAGCACGTGTCGTCGTCCCCGTTCCAGGTCTGCCCGCCGGTGGCGGAAGACCAATCCACAGTGTAGTTCAACCCACCGCGCAGAACACGTCCCTCTTCCGGCCGGCCGGCATAGTTGCCCATGAGCTGACCCAGCCACATGCCCTGCAGCTTGTCGCGATAGGTATCGGCGAGGAGGGTTCTTTCCGCGTAGGCTTGCGGAACGGCAAGCGCCAAAGCAGCCACCGCCAGAACCAGGCGGCAAACCGGATGCGGGATGACACGCCTTGAGGACAACTCCTATCGCCTCCACAACCACCAACACCCTCTGCAGACCTGACTCACCCGGCAGCCTAGAGCACGGGGGTTCGCACACGCGTTGGAAAGAACCCACGCTCACCCTGGCTTTTGCAACGGCGCCCGACGAGATTCGAACCTGTGATCTGCGATTGAGGAAACCGCCGCTCTGCCTTGCGGAGTTGCAAACGTAGAGCATCACCGATGGTGCCGATGCGGAGATGCCGGGCAACCCATGTTACCCTATTTTATCTCACCGACTAAAGATCGTCAAGGAAGGGGGGCTTCCTTTGGGAGCGAGTCCGCCTGCGAAGAAAGATTGCAGTCATCCTGCGGCTTTGCCATCATGGTTTGCGCCCTTCCATGAGAACAACGTCCACAGGCTATACCAAGATCACGCCCGAGATTGCCGAGGAACTGCGGCGGATCGTCGGTCCGGCGAACGTGATCTACGGCGACGCCGAGCGGTTGGAACCCTACTCTCATGATGAGGTTCCCGAACCGTCCTACGCGCACATGCCCGAGGCGGTCGTACGTCCCGGCTGCACCGCGGAAGTGGCCGAGATTATCAGGCTGGCCAATCGCCGCCGCTTCCCTGTTACGCCGCGCGGGGCCGGCAGCGGCCTGTCCGGCGGGGCGGTGCCCGTCTGCGGCGGCGTCGTGATGCACATGGAGCGGATGAACCGCATCCTGGAGATCGACCGAGCCAACATGATGGCCGTCGTCGAGCCGGGCGTGATCACCAACGACATCAACCAGGCGCTCAAAGAATTCGGCCTGTTCTACGCCGGATACCCCATGAGCATAGAGACCTGCACCATCGGCGGCAACGTGGCCGAAAACGCCGGAGGTGCCAAGGCCGTCAAGTACGGCGTCACCGGCCGATACGTCACGGGCCTGGAAGTCGTGACCCCCACCGGGGACATCCTCGACCTGGGCGGCAAGCTGGTGAAAAACGTCACCGGCTACGACCTGGTACAACTGATGGTCGGCAGCGAAGGCACGCTGGGGGTGATCACCAAGATCACGCTGAAGCTGCTGCCCCTGCCGCGGGCCAGCGCCGACCTGTTGGCGCTGTTCCGCACCGTCGCCGACGCCATCGCCGCCGTGCCGAAGATGATCGGCACGAGCGGGGTGGTGCCCACGGCGGTGGAGTTCATGGACGCCGCGGCTTTCCAGACCGCCTGTGAATACCTCAACGAGACCCTTCCCTATCAGCAGGCCGGGGCGATGCTGCTGGTCACCGTGGATGGCGGCGATGCGGCGCAGGTAGAGGCCGACTACCAGGCCCTCGGCCAACAGTGCCAGGCGGCCGGGGCGATCGAGGTGTACGTGGCCGACAACCTGACTACCAGCGATCGCCTGTGGCGGCTGCGGCGGAACATGGGCGAAGCGTTCGCCGTCCTCTCGCGTCACCAGACCAACGAGGACCTGGTCGTGCCCATCGCACAGATCCCCCAGCTCGTGGAGGGCATGGGTCGGATCGCCGAAAAGTACGATGTGCAGATTCCCTGCTATGGTCATGCCGCCGACGGCAACATCCACACGCGGATCGTGATGAACCCCGCCTGGTCGCTGGAACGGTGGGAGCAGACGCTGCCGAAGATGCTTGGCGAGCTTTACGAGCTGACGGCGGCGTTGGGTGGTAAGATTTCCGGTGAACACGGCATCGGGCACAAGCGCAAGGAATACCTGCCGATGTTCGTCTCACCTCACTACATTGCGATGATGCGAGCCGTCAAACAGGCGATGGACCCCAACCATATTCTCAATACCCGTAAGATCTTCGAGGCATAGGGGCTTGCAGGGTTGGGGCCGGGGCGGGCTTGGTTGTCTGAATCGTTGCGGCGTCGATGCGAAAGACCCCCATCACCCTGCCCAGGTTGACGTAGTCATCGGGGTCCCCGTCTCCGCTGCCCATGGCGATGTGACCCAGGTCGTAGCCGGCCAAGGCCGCGTCGAAGTTGATCCACTGGTTGCCCAGGTAGGCCCTCATCCAGGCATGGGGGACGAACACGTTTCGGCGGTCTCCGAATTTGTCCGCGTAGGACATCCCGGCGACGACCTGCGCGGGAATCCCCACCGCGCGGCATAGGGCTGCCGCCAGTACGGCGTGCTCGGTGCAGTCACCGCGGCGGGTCTTGATCACCTCGCTGGCGGAGGCCCAGCCTACCGAATAATCCTTGGTGGTGATGTAGTTGCGGACAGAGGCCTCGATGCGCTGCGCTGCCACGGCAGCGTCCTTGGTCGATCCGATGGCCTGGCGGGCCAGAGCGATGACGTTGGGATCCTTGCACTCCAGGTACGTCGAAGGATTCAAGGCCTCCAGGGCTGTCTTGTCGTTGCCTTTATAGGGAAACGGCACTTTTTCCGGCATCTTTTGGGCGGTGACCGTGACGGTCAACCCACTGGGATCAGCTACAACCTTCTGGTTGTCGTAGCTCGGCACGATCAGCCTGGCCTGGGGTTGAGGGGAAAGGTGATACTTGATACTGCCGGCGGCTGATAGGTTGGGCAGTGGTTTGGGGCTGGCTAGCAAAACTTCTTTCATCACGTCCAACGCGGCGTCCTTGCTGAGGGCATACCGTTTTGTGCAGGCGACGATCTCCATCTTGATGGAGCCCTCGGGGATGATGTCCTTGCGCATCTTGAAGTTGTCGTTGACGTAAATGGTCTCCAGCACGCCGCCGCTGTTACTCTGGATTTCCCACAGCGTTTCCCGCCGGCCCAGGATGTCCACCTCCTTGCGGCCCATCATGCGGACGTTGATGGTATAGCCCCGCAGACTGTCGGGATCGAACTGGACGTAGGAGTAGGTAAGGTTCTCCTTGAGGCCTTTGCTTTTTTGAAGCAGGGAAATGCCCTCGCTGAGCAGCGCGTCCTGGGGCCAGTCGGCTTTCCGCGGCTCGATTTGCGCCGTGGTCCCGCCGATGACCGTGACCTTGCCGTTGGCGTTGACTTTGCCCTCCGTCACCTGCGACGTGGTGGACGAGCTCTGCACGATCTTGAAGGCCAGGGGCTTGCCGTCGAGCGTCTCGGTATTCTCTTCCGTCATCGCCGAGGTTACGATCTCCCCGAGACGACTGATATTCCTGGTCATGGTGTGCGTCGTGATTACCTTGCGGGCCTGGACGCGGCGAACGTGAGTAACGTGGCCGATCTTCTTGCCGTTGGCGATGATGGCGAAGTATTCCACCTCGTCGGCCACCGCGGCCCCTCCTGCGATCAGCAGCACCGCACCCGTCATCACCCACAGGTACTTTTTCACCATGATGTTTCTCTTTTCCATTTTGAACGTCGGCGGCCTCACCTGCCTTATCGTGCTGTGTCTTTAATCCGGAGAAGATCTTTGGCTCGTGACCGCGTGCGCAGCCGCAGGGGAGAGCGGCCGCACCGTAATCGCGTCAATAGTGAACCTTCCCATGATCGCCACAAGCCCTAGATAGTCGGCGGGATTGCCGTCTCCGACGGCCAGGGCAAGGTGCCCCACGTCGTAACCGCCGGGAAATGTCGGGTCGAAGTTGTACCATTTGCCACCCAGCCAGGCCGTCACCCAGGCGTGCCCACCGAACACGTCCTGTTGTCCACCCAATTCCTCGACGTAGGCTATGCCGGTGACCACCCGTGCCGGGATCCCCACCGCCCGGCACATGGCCGCCGCCAGCACCGCGTGTTCGGTGCAATCACCTTTGCGGGTCTTGACAACCTCACCGGCCGTGGCAAAAACCACCGAAAGGTCCTTGGACGTGATGTAGCTGCGAACGAAGGCCTCGATCCGCCGCGCCGCCTCGGCGGCGTCTTTCGTCGTCCCGACGGCCTGGCGGGCCAAGGCCACGATCTCCGGCTTGTCGCTCTCCAGATACATCGAGGGCTTTAACGCCGCCAAGGCCGAGGGGTCGTTGCCCGCATAGGGAAACGTTACCCCCGCCGGAGCCTTGATCGCGGTGATTGTGACGGTCAAACCCCTGGAATCGGCCACAACTTTCTGGTTGTCAAAGCCGGGCACGGCCAGCTTGGCCTGCCCCTTGGTGCCAAATGGTAGATCGCGACGCCCATGTGACCGAGGTTGGGCAAGGCCTGGGGGCTGGAGACCATGACCTTGCTTACCAAATCCACCGAGGCGTCCTGGCCGAGGGCAAACTCCTTTGTGCAGGCGACGGTCTCTATGTTCATGCCGGCCTCGGAAGCGGTGCTTTTCCGCGTCTTGAGATCGTTGTTGACATAGATCGTCGCCCCGATGCCGCCCATCTGAGCCTGGACTTCCCAAAGCGTTTCCTGGTGGCCGAGGACGTCCACGAGCTTTTTCCCCAGGATGCGGACGGTGGTTTCCATGCCGCGGAGACCCATGGGATCAAACTCCACGTAGGAGTACGCCGTGCCTTCCTTCAGACCCTTCTGTTTTTGCAGCAGGCGGACGCCCTCGCTGAGCAGCGCACCGGGGGGCCAGGCCATCGTCTGCGGTTTGGTCTGCCCGCCAGTCCCGATGGTGACGATCATTTTTCCATCGGAGGTCACTTGGCCCACGACTTCCTGCACCATGGTGGCAAAATTCTGCACGTTCTTGAAGCCCAGCGGCTTGCCGTCGGGTGTTTCGGTATTTTCTTGTGTCACGGACACGGTAATCGGCATGCCCAGGCGTTCGGTGCTCATGACCGTCGTGTTCGTCGTAACCACCTTGCCGTCCCGGACGCTGCGCGTTTGGACGGAGTGGCCGATCTTTGACCCGTCGGTTAAGATGGCGAAATAGTCCACCTCGTCGGCCGCCACAGCCCAACCGGTAGCCATCAAGATCACCAGAGGCGTAGCCCATAAGAATTTCCTCAGCATGGATTTTTCCCTTTTGCTCTTTTTGTTGTTTTGCGATCCGTTTCAGTGTGACCGCAGCAACGCGTCGCATCGGTCATGCTATCGGGGCTGGTAAAACTCCTCAAGCACCGCCTGCCAGTGGTCCGGCCGGCTAATCGCGACGAAGGCGGCGCGGACTTTGGCCGGGACCGGATGCATGCGGGCGTACTTAATGCCGAACTTGCGCATAATCTTGACCGCCCGCGCGCCGTGCGTGCGGTGGGCGTGGTCGAAGTGCCAGACCAGCAGCTCGCGCTGCTCCGAGAGGTCAGGCTGGTAAGGGTCGCGTCCAGCGGCCAGGTCGGCCACTTGGCGGAAGAACCACGGGTTGCCCAGCACGCCGCGGGCCACCGCCACCGCGTCCACCCCGGTCCGGTGGAGCATGTCCAGCGCGTCGGCCGGGCGGAGCACGTCGCCCGAGCCGAGGATCGTCCAGCGCCCGAAATGCCGCTTGACGTCGGCCAGAAACCACCAGTCGGCCCGGCCGGTGTACTTCATCTCCACGCTGCGGGCGTGAACGCACAAGGCCGCGACGCCAAGCTTCAAAGACCCCTCGGCGATCCGCCAGAAGGCACTGTCGTCGTCGGCGTTGCGAAATTTCTGGCGGAGCTTGACCGTCACGGGCCTGTCCGCCGCGGCCAGGACTGCCCGGACGATCTCCAGGGCCTGCTCCGGCTGGCTCATCAGATAGCCCCCGCGCTTGCGCGACAGGGCCTTGCGGACTGGGCAGGCGAAGTTGAGATCCACCACGTCGAAGCCCATCTGGCAGACGATCCTCGCGGCCGACGCCATCGTGTCGGGGTCGCTGCCGATGAGCTGGCCGGCCACGGGATGGTCCTGCGCGTCAAGCTGCACCAGCTTGCGGCGAAGCTTGCCGTCCACCAGCAGGAACCTGTCCAGCATCATCTCGGTGGAGCCGTAGGGCGCACCGTGCCGGCGGCATAGCAACCGATAGGCGAGGTCGCTGTAGCCGGCCAAGGGCGCCAGCACCACCGGAAAACCGATGGTGAGGTTGCCCACGCAGAAGGAATGCAGCACGGAAGTCATGCTGCCAGTATAACACCCCGACCTTCCCGGCCAAAGCCGGCTGAGAGCATACGCCCGGGGGACTCGAACCCTCCTTCGCCGAAGCTTCGGAGGGTTTTTTCTGTTGCCCTCCGCTAAGGCCGAATCCGCCGTAGCTTTAGCGGAGGCGGATACGCCCGGGGGGACTCGAACCCTCAACCCTCGGTTCCGAAGACCGATGCTCTATCCAATTGAGCTACGGGCGCGTGTTCACTCTCTCCCTTGAGAATACGCGATTTTCCCCATGTTTTCCAGGTGTTCTTGTTGTAGCCGACCGATTCGTCATTCCGTGCGTTGTGGCGCGGCGACACGCACCGAAACGCGCCGGTCTCGGCAAAGGATTTGGCAAGCCGCGGCGTCAGGATCCGTCAGTCAAATGCCGATTGGCAGGGTGGAGTTTCTATGAAACAATCCTGTGGGCCGGTTGTTGTGGAATATGAATAGTCTTCGAACTGACCGGCAAAGCGGCAAACCGATGAGACGGCAGGCGGGCGATGGCCGAGATCGGCGACGATGATCTGGTGCGGTTGTATTGTGATGGGGAGGCTCCTTGCCCAGAAGCCTTCGACGTGCTCTTCGACCGCCATCACGCCGCCGTGTACCACTTCGCGCGGATGATGCTTGGCGACGCCGGTTGGGCCGAGGAAGTGCTCCAGGAGACCTTCCTGGCCGTGGCGGAACATCTGCGGCAGTACGAGCCGCAAGGCAAGTTCCGCCCGTGGCTGATGCGGATTGTCCGAAACAGTTGCCTGAACCGCTTGGCGGCCGAGCGGCGGAGGCGGGTGGCCCTGGCGGCGGCGGGGCTGACGTATCCTGAACCTCAGGACCCCTCGCCCGGCCCGGATGAAAAGGCCGGGGCAAACGAAACGGTTCAGCGGTTGCTGGCCGCCATCGCCGAGTTGAACGACCGCCAGCGCCAAGCCATCGCGCTGTTTGCCTTGGAGCAGATGACCTACCGCCAGATCGCCGAGGTGATGGACACGCCCATCAACACGGTCAAGACGCTAATCCGCCGAGCCCGGGCAACTCTGGCTGAGCGGTTGGGACCGCAGAAACAGGAGTAACACCATGCGTTGCAATATCCCCTACGAAGACCTTGTCACTTACGCCGACGACGATCTGGACGCCGGCCGGCTGGAGGAGATCCGCCACCACGTTGCCCAGTGCCCTTCATGCCAGCAGCGGCTGGAGGCGCTGAAGCAGGTCGATACGATGCTGGCCGAATCTGCCAAGGCCCAACCGCCGGCCGAGGCGGTGCTGGCAGCGCGGCGGGCGATCGCTCAGGCCCTCGGACGCGGGCACGCCAATGAGATGATGACACTCGAGGAAGTGGCCGAGTTCCTCCGCCTCAACCCGCAGCAACTGGGGGAGATTGTCGAGGAACTGCCAGCCTTCGAGCTGGCCGGTCAGATCCGCGTCCGCCGCGAGCGGCTGATGCAGTGGGTGCAGCAGCGAGAACGCGACTACAGCCGACAGACCGGTGAAAGCTGGGTGGCCCGGGCGAGAGTTCTGGCACCTGGAATAGGAGTGGCCTCATGAAACCGCATAGCCAAGAGCAGGTGACTTTCTGGAAGATGATGGCCGATGGGCTGAGCACGGGGACACCTTTGATCGACTGCCTTAGAGAGGCCCGTCGCGCCACGACCGACACGACGTGGCGGGAAGTGGTTGACAAGATCATTGCCGCCGTCCAGGGTGGCAAGACGCTGTCGGCGGCCTTGGCCGAACAAGGCGAGGTATTCGACCCACAGATTGTCTCCGCTATGGAACGCGGCGAGGTTGGAAAAGTCCCAAACCGCGTGGCCGGTCAAATCCTGGAATCCCTCAAGGCAGGGGACCTGACGCTGCTGGGAGACGGCGCTGCTGCGATCGCCCCGCAGGCGGTGGAGTACATTTCCAGCCTGCTGGATCAGGCCGAAAAGAGCGGCGCCAGCGACATCCATATAGACCCGACTCCCGATGGGCGAGGGATCGTCCGTCTTCGCATCGACGGTGTGCTGCACGAAGTAGACCCACCGGCCAAGGGGTTGCTGCCCAAGGTCATCGACTACGTTAAAACCATTTGCGCCATGAATGTCGCCGAGCGCCGCCTGCCGCAGGACGGCCGATGCTACTCGGATAAAGGTGGGGGGCAGGAACGGTGTTTGTTCGCCAACGTGACACCGGTTCATTATGGCCAACGGACTGTGATCCGCCTTATCAAGCGGGCCAAGGTCGAGCTGCTCCTGAGCCTGGACAAGGTGGGCCTGGGCGACAAAGACCTCCAGACCGTGCGTGGCCTATGCGGTCTGCCTGCCGGCATCGTGATCATCAACGGACCGGCCGGGAGCGGCAAGACCACGGTGCTGTACTCCATGCTCCGGGAGATCAACTCACCGGAAATCTGTGTGATGACCGTCGAGGACCCGGTGGAGCTGGCCTTTGAACGCGTGGGGCAAATGCAGATCAACCCGCAGATCGGGTTGACGTTTCCGCGGGCGATCCGAAACATCCTCCGCCAGGACCCCGACGTGGTTTTGGTCGGGGAAATTCGCGACCTGGAGACGCTCCACGTGTGCAACCAGGTGGCGCTCTCCGGCCACCTGGTGCTGACGACCCTGCACGCCAATACCTCTCCCGGGGCGATAAGGCGCGTGCTGGATATGGGGCTGGAACCCTTCCTTGTCAATTCGTCGGTTGCCGCAGTCATCTCGATGCGCCTGGTGCGGATGCTGTGCCCCAAGTGCCGCCAACCCTCCGAGCCGCAGCTCGCGTGCCTGCCGCCCGAGGCGGTGCAGTTTGTAGCCGGCCACAAGGAGGCCACGTTCTTTGTTCCCAAAGGTTGTTCGGAATGCAGCGGGCGCGGCTACAAGGGCCGGACGGGATTGTATGAGATCCTGGTGATGAACGACCGGCTGCGGCAACAGATCACCGATGGGGCCGAGCTGGCCGTGTTCCGCTCCGCCGCTCAACAGGAAGGCATGAAGCCCATGCTCATCGATGGGCTGGAGAAAGCCGCTGCGGGTGTCACGTCAATCGAGGAGGTTCTGCGCGTCGTGCCGACGACCAACTAAAGATTGCCCATTGCCGATTGCTAATTGGCAATTGAAAATCGGCAATCGGCAATGGCTTATGCTTGTAGCAGGTAACTACTCGTTTAGGCCATATTCTTTGATCTTGCGGTAGAGTGTCCGCTCGCCGATGCCCAGGATACCGGCGGCCTGTTCGCGGTTGCCGCCGACCATCCTGAGCGTATTGCAGATGAGTTCCTTCTCGGCTTGCTGAAGGCTGATGCCGGCCAACTGGCCGAGGGGCGCAGCCGCTGCCTCGCCAGGCCGGCCGAGCACTTCCACCGGCAGGTCGTCGAGAGTAATCTTGTCTCCGCCCGCCAGCACCATGGCGTTCTCGATCACGTTGCGGAGCTGGCGGACGTTGCCCGGCCAAGCGTAGGCCATCAGGACCCGGCGGGCCTCGGGCGCGATGCCTTTGACCTTCACGCCCTGTGCCTTGGCCGTCTGCTGGACGAAGTAGTCGATCAGCAGGGGGATGTCCTCGCGGCGCTGCCGGAGCGGGGGGATGTCGATGGTGGCGCCCTTGATGCGGAAGTAGAGGTCCTCGCGGAACTTTTTTTCCCTCACCCGCTCGGCCAGGTCGCTGTTGGTGGCGCTCAGGACGCGGACGTCGACGTGGATGGGCTCGTTGGACCCCACGCGGATGATCTCACCGTTCTCCAGCACACGGAGCAGTTTGGCCTGCATGGCCAGAGGCATGTCGCCGACCTCGTCCAGGAACATCGTGCCGCCGTCGGCGTGTTCAAACCGTCCCGGCCGGTCGGCCATGGCGCCGGTATAGGCGCCCTTAACGTGCCCGAACAGTTCGTCTTCCAGCAATGTCTCCGAGAACCCCGCGCAGTTGATCGGCACGAACCGCTGTCCGGCCCGACGGGAATTTTCGTGGATGGCGTTGGCGATCAGCTCCTTGCCGGTCCCTGACTCACCCAGGATCAACACGGGAATATCGCTTGAGGAAAACCGCCGCAGGGTCTGGAGGATTCGCACGATGGCGGGTGAGTGGCCGATGATGTTCTGGAAGCCGAACTTTTCGTCCAGCCGTTGCCGCAGCTCCCGGATGGTGCGGCGCTGGGCAGTGTCCTGGGCCGCCTGCGAAACGACTGCCCGCAGCTCGTCCAGGTCCAGGGGCTTTTCGATGTAGTCAAACGCTCCCTTCTGGAGCGCCGTGCGGCAGGTCTGCACCGAGGAATGTGCGGTGATAAGGATCACTTTGGTCGCGGGGGAGTTTTTGACGGCCGCGTCCAGCACGCCTAGGCCGTCGGGACCATCGCCCAGGACCAAGTCGGTGACGAGGATGTCAAAGTGACGCTCGCGCAGCATCGCGACGGCGGTATTACCATCGTGGACCACGGTGCAGCGGTGCCCCAGGCGCGACAGCCCTTCCTTGACGGCCTCGGCGTGGGCGGGTTCGTCTTCGACAATCAGGATATCGGCCACCGCAGGGGGCAGCTCTTCCATAGCCCCATCACCTTACTAGCCTGATTTGGGGGTGTCAAACGTCGAGCCGGAAGTAGGACAAAAAGCAATACGGCTCCCATGAAGATCCCAAAAACCCCGATGGGAAAACTATCCTTTCACCAGGGGAAGGGAGATGGTGAAGCGCGTGCCTTTGCCCACCGCGCTTTCGACGCGGATGTCGCCGTTGTGCTCGCGGATGATCCGCCGCGTGGTGGGCAGGCCCAGCCCGCTGCCGTGCGCCTTGGTGGAATAGTAAACTTGGAAGACCTTGGGCAGGTCCTGGGGTGGGATGCCCGGCCCGGTGTCGATGACCTCGACGAGGGCCCGGTTGCGGGAGGAGCCCAGGCGGATCAGCAGCTCACCGCCCTGGTCCGTGGCCTGAACGGCGTTGAGCATCAGGTTAAGGAGGGCCTGCTTGATGAGGTTGGCGTCCACGCGGCAAGGCACGGCCGTCTCCGGCAGGTGAATCCGCATGATGACGTGGGCCGCCTCGGCCTGGGGCATGAAGAAGTCCGCCAGTTCCCCCACCAGGACGCGCAGGTCCACGAGGGTTGGATTCAGCTCAACCTTGCCGGCAAAGTGCAGAAAGTCATCCAGGATGCCCTTCAGGCGGTCGGCCTCATCCTGCACGCTAAGCAACCTTCGCAGCCAGCGGCCGTGGGTTTCGTCCCCGTGGCGTTGCAGGTCCTCCGCGAGCAGTTGAAGGTTGATGTTGATGGTGGACAGGGGATTCTTGATCTCGTGCGCCAGGCCGCCGACCAGTTGGCCCAACTCCACCAGATGCTCCAGTCCCCTGGTCCTGGCCGACAACCGACGCGCGCCGCGCCACAAGCGCCGGGTGAACCAAAGCGTCACCACGATTCCGATCAGCCCGCCGACCAGCCCGCCGATCGCCAACCACCATGCGTTCATCCACGCACCTTAACCTGCGAGCGGGTTTTCCCGCGCCGTCGGCGGCCGACCGTACCCTGTTTTGCTACGACAGGCGCCTCAGGTGGAGGTCTGCTGCGGTTCGGCTTGTTCCGATCCCTCCGGTTTGGCGACATTACGGGCCTGATAACCCTTCTCGCCTTTGACCAGTTCGTAGTTCACCGTCTCTCCGTCCTTCAGTGCCCGGAACCCGTCGCCGACGATGGAGGTGTAATGCACGAACACGTCCTGGCCCTGGTCGCCGATGATGAATCCATACCCTTTCTTGGGGTCAAACCATTTGACCTTGCCTGTAGGCATTTTGGGTGACCTCCTAAGTGCCCAGTTATCCGTCGGGAGAAACAGTCGCACAAACTGCATGACCCTTCGGCGACCGCGCCCCACACTAAACGGGCTGCGGAGGTATTCTGCCGCACCGGCCCACGAGTCCGCCTGGCGGCAAACCCAATCTATGGATATGTGAACACTGCCCCGCCCCGACACCCCGGTCCGAGGCGATCAGTTCAGGTCTTCTTTGTTCCGGTTTCCGGGAAACTACCCTTCCTACGGTGTGCCCCGCTTCTCGCGCAACGCCGCCTTGCGAGACAGCTTCACCCGGCCCTGGTCGTCGATGGAAATCACTTTGGCCGTAACCGTGTCGCCCACCTTGACCACGTCCGTGACGTTCTTGACGTATTTCTCGTCGAGTTCGCTGACGTGGCATAACCCGTCTTGACCGGGCAGGATCTCGATAAAGGCGCCGAAATCGCGGATCGAGACTACCTTGCCGGTATATATCTTGCCGACTTCCACTTCCTCTGTCAAGGCTTCCACCTGCGCTTTGGCCGATTCGGCCCCGGCAGCGTCCACGCACGCGACGTAAACCGTTCCGTCGTCCTCGATATCGATGGTCGCGCCCGTCTCGTCCTGAATCTTGTTGATGGTCTTGCCGCCCGGACCGATCAGCTTGCCGATCTTCTCCGGGTTGATCTTCAGGATGAACATCCGCGGGGCAAAGCGATTGATCTCCCCGCGCGGGGCGGCCAGAACCTTGGTCATCTCCGCCAGGACGTGCAGCCGGGCGAGGCGGGCCTTCTCCAACGCCTGCACGATGCGCTCCTGCGACAAGCCGCGGGCCTTGAGGTCCATCTGGATGCCCGTGATGCCCGCGGCCGTGCCGGCCACCTTGAAGTCCATGTCGCCGTGGAAGTCCTCCTCGCCGAGGATGTCGGTCAGCAGGACGCAGTGGTCGTCCTGGGAGACCATGCCGATGCTGATCCCGGCCACGGGTGCCTTGATCGGCACGCCGGCGTCCATGAGCGACAGGCTCCCGCCGCAGACGGTGGCCATGGAGGTCGAGCCGTTGGACTCCAAAATATCGGCCACAACGCGGACGGTGTAGGGGAACTGATCCACTGTCGGCAGGATGGCTTCCAGGCTCTTTTCGGCCAGGGCGCCGTGACCGATCTCGCGCCGGCCCGGGCCGCGGATGGGACGGATTTCCCCGACGCTGAAGGGCGGGAAATTGTAGTGCAGCATGAACTTCTTGGTGTACTCCTCCTGGAGGCCGTCAATGACCTGCTCGTCGCGGGGCGTGCCCAGCGTGGTGGTGACCAGCGCCTGGGTCTCGCCGCGATTAAACAGGGCCGACCCGTGTGTACGCGGCAGCACACCCACCTCGATCCCCAGGGGGCGCACCTCGTCGATCCCTCGCCCGTCGGGCCGGTTGCCGGTCAGGATCAACTCGCGCTGGACGATCCTCTCGAGTCGATGGAATGCCTCCTTCACCTGGGCGGGGGTGTAGGTGGGCTTCTCTACGTCCTGGGGGCAAAGTTCCGCCAGGAGTTCCTCGCAAAGAGCCTCTGTCGCCTGGTTCCGTTCGGTCTTGGTGCGGAGGGTCTTGGCGGTGCCGAGACGCTGGCGGCATTTATCCTCGATGAGCTTCCGGAGCTCTTCAGGCAACACGGCGGGTTCGTATTCTTTGCTGACGGCGACCTTGGAAGTCAACTCGTGGATCACCTCGATGACCTGCTTGCAGACGTCAAAGCCGCAGGCGGCGGCCTGGGCGGCGACGTCCTCGGGGATTTGCTTGGCGCCCATCTCGATCATGTTCACGGCCTCGGCCGTGCCGCAGACCACCATGTCCATCGTGCTGTTTTCCAGCTCGTCGTGGGTGGGGTTGACCGGGTACCGCCCGTCGATATAGCCCACCCTCGCGCAGCCGATGGGACCTTGGAACGGCGCGGGACTGAGCATCAGCGCCGCCGAGGCGCCGATGACGGCCAGGATGTCCGGATCGTTCTGCTGGTCGGTGGACAGCACCAGGCACTGGATCTGAACTTCCTGGAGGAAATCCTCGGGGAACAGGGGGCGGATGGGACGGTCGATCATCCGCATGGTGAGGATTTCCTTGGTGGACGGTCTGCCTTCGCGCTTGAAAAAGCCCCCAGGCACCTTGCCTGCGGCATACTGGTTTTCGCGGTAATCCACGTACAGCGGGAAGAAGTCGATCTCCCGCGTCGAGGGGCGCTTAGCACCGTCGCCAGCACCACCGTGTCTCCATACTGCACCACCACCGCTCCGTGGGCCTGCTTGCCCACCTTGCCGGTCTCCAGGATCAGCGTCCTACCGGCAATCTCTCGCTCCACTCGAATAATCGCCATTTTTTCTCCTGCCTAACTGATTGCCTTTGCAGCATTTTCCTCTAGGACTTTCATCTGCCGTCCCTACCTTGCAAGCTGGCTGCGGCCTCCGCGTTCACGTCTGGGCGTGAACGATGGATCGAAAATCCGCCGCCGCTCTCGTTGCGGCAAACGCTCCTGCCAAAGGGGACGTTGAGACAAATGGAAAAGGGGACTCAACCCGGCAACTACTTGCGCAACCCCAGATGCTTGACAATATGCCGGTATCGTTCGGGGGCGGTGCTGGACAGGTATTTCAGCAAGTTGTTTCGCTTGCCGACCATCATGAGCAGCCCCCGGCGGGAGGCGTGGTCCTTGGAGTGCGTTTTGAGGTGCTCGGTCAGGTGGTTGATCCGCGCCGTCAGCAGCGCGATCTGGACTTCGGCCGACCCGGTGTCGGCCTCATGCCGCCGGTTTTCCTGGACGATCTTCCTCTTGACTTCCGTCACAATGCTCATCGCCGCACGTACCTGCCCGCCGCATCCTTACGTCGCCTATCCACGGCGAGCTGCCTTTGTCCCTTCTCTGTCAGTGGTTCTCTAATGAAAAACAGTCTAACCGACGGCAAGAACCCTGGCAAGCCCATTCCTCTTTCGTCCGTCAAAAGTTATCGGCCTTAGCCCAGAAGCTTCTTGACGGATTCGATCAGCTTGTCCATGTGGAAGGGCTTGTTGATGTAGAGGTCCACCCCCAGGCTTTCGGCGTAGGCCCTGTGCCGGATGCCTTCGTTGCCGGTGATCATGATGATGTAGGGCGGGTCGCCGCGCTTCTTGCCCTTCTTGAGCTTCTCCATCACCAGGAAGCCGCTCCGCTTGGGCAGCATCATGTCCAGCACGACCAGGTCCGGGTGGTGCTGCTCGGCCTGGCGAAGTGCCTCGTTGCCGTCCGAGGCCGTCAGGATATTCAGCCCCAGCTCCGCCAGGGAGGTCTGCAGCGCCGCCAGGATGTCGCGATCGTCATCCACCAGCAGCACCGATTTGGGTGGGGCTTGTTCCGCAGCCATGATTCCGGTCCTCAGCTCGACCTTGATAGCTGAAAAGTCACCCTTGTCATGCTATGCTTGGCCGGCCGGCCCTGTCAATGCCGACGCCGGCCCCGGGGGACCTTTGGGAAAGGCTGCGATGACCGCCAAGAGCGACCAGCAGCGCATCATCGAGCTTCGCCGGCAGATACGCCACCACGACTGGCTGTACTACGTCCAGGCCGCACCGGAGATCTCCGACCGCCGGTATGACGCGCTGGTGGAGGAGCTCCGCGCCTGGAGGCCCGCCACCCGCAACTGGTCACGCCTGACTCTCCGACCCAGCGCGTGGGGGGAGAGCCCCTGGAAGGCTTCGAGAATGTGACTCACTCCCCGCCGATGCTCAGCATCGACAACACCTACAGCGCCGAGCAGGTACGGGGATTTCACGAAAGGGTCGTCAAAACCCTAGGTTCGAAAAAGTTTCACTACCTGGTCGATCCCAAGATCGACGGCGTGGCCGTGGCCCTGCGGTATCGCCACGGCCAGCTCGTCCAGGCGGCCACGCGGGGCGACGGGCGGACCGGCGACGACATCACCGCCAATGTCCGCACCATCCGCTCCATCCCCCTGGCCCTGCATGATCAGGACTACCCCAGGGAACTGAATGTGCGGGGAGAGGTCTATTGGCCTAAAAAGGCCTTCGCCGCCTTCAACGCCGCCCGCGCCGAGCAGGGATTGGAGACGTTTGCCAATCCCCGCAACGGGGCGGCCGGGACGCTGAAGCAACTGGACCCCAAGGTGGTCGCCTCGCGCAAACTGGCCTTCCTGGCCCACAGCTTCGGTGAAATCTCGCCGCTACCAGCCAAGCGGGCCAGCGAGCTGATGAAACGCCTGGGCTCCTGGGGTATCCCCATCTCCCCGCACGCCAAGCTCTGTGCGAACTTGGAAGAAGTCTTCGCCGTCCTGGAGGATTGGATGGCCAGGCGGCACGAGGTGGACTACGAGACCGACGGCATAGTCATCAAGGTGAACGAGCTGGACCTGCGCGAGCGCCTCGGGGCTACCAGCAAGTATCCCCGTTGGTGCATCGCGTATAAGTACGAGGCGCAGCAGGCCGCCACGCGAATCCACGACGTGGACTTCCAGGTGGGCCGGCTGGGCACGATCACCCCGACGGCGCACTTCGATCCGGTCCAGCTTGGCGGCACGACCGTCTCCAGCGCCAGCCTGCACAACTTCGACCAAGTCCAGCGGCTGGACGTCCGCGAGGGCGACACCGTGCTGGTGGAAAAGGCCGGGGAAATCATCCCCCAGGTCGTGCAAGTGGTGTACGAGAAGCGCCCGCCGGGTCTGAGAGTCCTCAAGCCACCGACCAAGTGCCCCGCCTGCGGTGGCCCCGTTGGCCGCGAGGAGGGCGAGGTGGCCGTCCGGTGCATCAACGCCGAGTGCCCCGCGCAGATCCGTCATCGGTTGGAGTTTTTCGCCGGGCGGGACCAGATGGACATTGAGAACCTTGGGCCTGAAATCATTGACCAGTTGGTGACCGAGGGCAAGATCCGCCACTTCGCCGACCTGTATCGCCTAGGCCTGGAAGACCTGGTGGGTATGGAGATCGGGCGCCACACGCGTGAGGAGGATGGACGGATCATCGTCGCCCGGATGCAAAAGAAATTGGCGGATAAGCTCCTGAAGGCGATTGAGGAAAGCAAATCGCGCGGGCCGGTGCGGGTGCTCGCAGCCTTGGGCATCCGCCACGTGGGCGGGCGGGTGGCGGAGGTGCTAGCGGAGCATTTCGGCGACCTCCATGAGCTGGCCGACGCCAGCGTCGAAGACCTGATCCAAGTTGAGGAGATCGGCCCGGTCATTGCGGCCAGTGTGCGCCAGTTTTTCCACAGCGCCGCCGGCCGAGAAACCCTTCGCCGCCTCAAGGCCGCGGGCGTGAAGCTCTCCGCACCCCGACGTGCTAAGGCCGCCGCTGGACCTTTTGCGGGAAAGACCGTCGTGGTGAGCGGCACGCTGGAAAAGTTCTCTCGCAGCGAGGCCGAGGCCGCCATCAAGGCCGCCGGCGGCCGGGTGACCTCATCCGTCTCCAAGAACACCGACTTCGTGGTCGTGGGCACCGATGCCGGCTCCAAGGCCGACAAGGCCGCCAAGCTCGGCGTCCAGACGATCAACGAGGCTGAATTCCTCCGCCGCTTAGGCGGCAGAGGTTGAGGAGAAGAAGCATGCAATTTCACATTGACCTGCTGTTCCGATCCGGCAGCGGATATGACGAGCTGGTGGCGCGGATTGGTGAAAACCCCCGGTACGTCTTTGGGATCCATAAACAAGATAAGAGGGACAAGCGCACCAGGAAGGGGCGGCAGAAGGGCTGGGCCGAGATCCGCCACAGGCAGCACGCCGGGGTCATCAAGCTGGTCAAGGATGAGGGCATCTGCCGGGCGTGCGTGGAGGATGAATCCGGCGGGTTGAAACTCATCGGGGCCTGGACGAGCTGGCTGGCCAGCCGGACGAGCGATCTGATTTACGGCATCGACATCCGCATTGAGTAAAATCCTTCTGCGCGAGTGCGCTGTTGTCGTCTGCGGAGACTTATAGCTATAATCCCTCTTTGGAAGCTGAAGTCAGTTCGTTGGTGCGCGGTGGCAAGGATGGCAAGACCGCAGTCATGATTGCCAGGATCACAGGTCGATTGGAGCAGGTATCGGCCGGGGCGGCCCTGGTTGATGTCGGCAATGGCCTGTGGTACGAGGTGCTGGTCCCGGCCTTTGACGTGGAGCGCCTCAGCCACCGCGTCGGCCAGGACGTCGTGCTTTTCACCATCCACTTTCTGGAGGGCGATCCATCCCACGGCGTGCAGACGCCGCGTCTGGTGGGCTTCCAGGTCGAGACCGACCGGGACTTTTTCCGCCTGTTCACCACGGTCAAGGGCATCGGTGTCCGCAAGGCCTTGCGGGCGCTGGTCCAGCCGGTGGGAGAGATTGCCGCCGCCATCCAGGCCAAGGACGCCAAGTTCCTGGTCGCTCTGCCGGAGGTCGGCCGCCGCACGGCCGAGCAGATTATCGCCGAGCTGCACGGCAAGGTGGAGGAATTCGCCGGTCCCGTTTCCCTCGCCGCCGCTCCAGCCCTGCCGCCAGCGGCCGCGGAGGCCCTGTCCGTGCTGGTGCAGCTTGGGGAGCGGCGGGCCGACGCGGCGGCGCTCATCGAGCGCGTCTTGGCCGTCGCGCCCGAACCGGCCGGGCCCGAGGCCATCATCCAGCACGTGTACCGCCTGAAGGCAGGAGGACTGTAGCGCCCCATGGCCAGAGAGAAGATCATTTCAGCGGAATCCGCGAGTCTGGAAGACGAGCAGTTCAACGTCTCGCTTCGGCCGACCCGGCTGGATGAGTGCCTTGGGATGGGCGAGGTGCTGGAAAAGCTTCGAATCTCCATCACCGCCGCGCGGGGCCGCTCGGAGCCGATGGAGCACGTCCTGCTCCACGGCCCGCCGGGGCTGGGCAAGACTACGCTGGCCTACGTCATCGCGCACGAGATGGGCAGCGCCATCAAGACCACCTCCGGGCCGGCCCTGACGCGCCCGGGAGACTTGATCGGCATCCTGACCAACCTGGAGCACTGCGACGTGCTGTTCATCGACGAGATTCACCGCCTGGCCCCGGCGGTCGAGGAATACATCTACCCGGCCATGGAAGAATACAAGATAGACTTCGTGGTCGATAGCGGCATGCACAGCCGTACCATCAACCTGCCGCTCAAGCCCTTCACGCTGATCGGGGCGACCACGCGGGCCGGGATGCTCTCCCCGCCGCTGCGGACGCGGTTCGGCATCACGCACCACTTGGACTTTTGGTCACCGGAGGATTTGCTGGCCCGGCTCCGCATGTCGGCCAGGATGCTGAAGATTCCCACCGATGCCCCGGCGCTGGAGCTGCTGTCCGGCCGGGCCCGCGGCACGCCGCGGATCGCCAACCGCCTGCTCCGCCGCTGCCGAGACTACGCGCAGGTCAAGGCCGACGGGCGGTTGATCGTCGAGACCGTCGAGGCGGCGCTGAAGCTAGAAGGCATCGACGCGGCTGGGCTGGACGAGCTGGACCGCCGCTTCCTGCGGACGATCATCGACGTGTACAAGGGCGGGCCGGTAGGCATCGAGGCCGTCGCCGCCACGCTGGGGGAGGAGACCGACACCCTGGTGGACATGGTGGAACCCTTCCTGCTCCAGATCGGCCTGCTCGCCCGCACCCGCCGGGGACGGCTGGCGACCCTCAAGGCCTACGAGCACCTGAATCTCGCGCACCTGGCCCCGCCTCAGCCACCGCAACTGTTTGACCAGGAATGACGGCTGACCTTTTCCGGCCGATACCTGCTTGGGAAGCGGGCCGACAATCCCACTTGGATATCCTCCATTTTCTCCGTTGTTCCCTGTCGCAAAACGGCCCTTGGTGACACTATACAGTGAGCAGCACGGGCAGGAGCAACGCCGATGACGGACCAGTCGGACGGACACTACGTCGAGCTTTGCCTGAACGGCCATCCGGAGGCCTACAGGCAACTCGTAAGCCGCTACCAAGGGGCGGTGCTTTCGTATCTGTCGGGCCAGCTGGGATACGGGGAGCTGGCGGAGGAAGCCAGCCAAGAGACGTTCGTCAGGGCGTACTTTGCCCTATCGAAGCTCCGCAAGCGAGGATCATTCTTCTCCTGGCTGCTGGGGATCGCCGCCAGGATCGGTAAGGAATTCCTGCGCGACAGCCGACGGCGGAAAGAGCTGATGCGAGGCCTTGCCGGCAACCCCGCCGCCAGGCGTCACGAGGATCCGCCGGATGCCCCCGGCCAATCCAACAGCCAAACCACGGTCGATGACCAGGCCCTGGAATCGGCTGTGGCCCAGCTTCCGCGGGCTTACCGGGAGGTAATTCTGCTGCGATTCTACGGCGGGCGGAGTTGCCCCCAGGTGGCTGAGGAACTGGGTGTGCCTTTGGGCACGGTCACCAAGCGGCTTTCGCGGGCCTACGCGTTGCTGCGCGAGGTACTGCCATACGACCGGCCGGACCGCTGCTCCAGAGAGGTGCCGTCATGAACTGCCAAGAGTGTCGAGAACTGTTGGTTGCCCGCGAGGAAGGGGTTCTGGAGCCTCATCGGCGGGGGGAGCTGGTCGAGCACCTTTCCGCCTGCCCCGAGTGCCGGGCGTTCGGCGAGGTCGAGGGGGAACTGCATCGCCGGCTCCAGAGGCGGGGAGACCTCTTCCGCCGCCACACGGACCCCCAGGCCGTGATGGACCGCATCGTGCGGGAGCAATCATTCCAACTCAGGAGATTAACCATGCAAAAGCGAATGCGATTTGCGTCTGCGGGGATCGCTGCGGCGGCCGTTCTTGTGATAGCCTTCGGCCTGTCGGGCCTGTTGCACCAGAAGGAGGCCTCGGCCTCCGACGTGCTGGCGGCCGCGTCGATGGCCGCGTCCAAACTGGATTCCGTCCACCTCAAGGGCCGCATGCGCACCATCGCACACGACAACTTCGAGATGATCGGCCTGGAGTATGACTTCGTCCCCATTGAGATGTGGAAGCAATTCACTCCCACGTCCAAGTGGCGCGTGGATAAGTCAGGCCGGGTGGCGGTGATGGACGGGAATGAGTTGGTCATGTTGATTAAATCCAAACCACCCGAAGCGGCCAAGGCAGGTCCTAAGAGCGGCTTGGTGGGGTTCCTCAAGTCCTTGCTGGACGTGGACAAGGTGCTGGATCGTGAGTTGGCAATAGCTGTCAAGGAAGGTTCAGACCTTCAACTCACCCACCAGCAAGGCAGAGACGGGGCCGAGGAATTGATGGTCACCATCAATACCAAAGCCACAGTCGACCCAAACGACTGGCTGAGAAACAAGTACATTGAAGAATCCGACACGCGACGGATCTATACCTTTGATGCCAAGAGCAAACTGCTGAAGGGACTTCAGATATTTGTGAAAACCAAGAATGCGGACGTGCTCGTGCTGGAGATTTCGCAAGTGGAGTGCAACCCCAAACTTGCCCCGGACTTGTTTGTGTTGGAGTTACCGAAGGATACCGTCTGGTTCCAGGAACCTCAGGTGCTCCCGGATAACAAGAAGTATGAGGCCATGACACCGGAGGAAACGGCCCGCGCCTTCTTTGAGGCCTGCGAAAAAGAGGACTGGGGCGAGGTGCAAAAGTTCTGGTGCACCACGGCCATCCCGGAGGATCTCAAACGGTATCTGGGCGGTCTGAAACTGATCAATCTGGGCAAGGCGTTCAAGTCGCCAGGCTATGGCGGTTACTTCGTACCCTATGAGATCAAGCTGAAGGATGGTTACACCAAGAAGATGAACCTAGCGGTTCGGAATGACAACCCCGCCCATAGGTACGTCGTGGACGGGGGTATCTGACAACCTGTAGCTAAGCAGGGGGATCGTGATGGGCGGCCGATGCGCGTGCTGCCCATCACGTATTTCCCAGGGTCCTGGGGTCAGAGTTTCCAGGCCTTGGCGAAGGCCTGGAAGCTGCGGTCGTAGGTGGCCTCCACCGCGGGTGGGAAACAACAGCCGGGCAACTGCTTGCTGGCCAGGTGATAGACCAGGCAATCGCAGCAGAGACCCTTGCGGCTACAGCCCTGGTAGGTGCAGCCGCAGCGGTCGAGGTTTTGAGTTTTGTTGCACTCCATCTTCCAAGCTCCCTTTCTTGACAGCGATCAAACGCGTTGAGGTGAGGAATCCGGTGGGGATGCGATCGGTGGGCCGGGGCGACGGTGGTTTTGCATGGGGTCGGCTTCCCGCCGCTTCCACACCACCCGTCCTCCTGCCATGCGGAGTTTTACCGCGGCTGCCGCCATCGCCTCCAAGCGGAGCTGGTGCTGGAAGTCGGTCTCATCCGGCAGGTGCCGCGCCTGCTCCAGTTCCGCCGCGGCGGCCTCTTGGCTGAGAGACGTCGCCGGGATGCACTGTTCGGCCAGGATGGTCAGGCCCTTTTGATGGACGTGAGCAAAGCCACCGGCGACGAAGTACTCCACGCTCTTGTCCTCGGTCAGGTGCACGGTCATACGGCCGGCCCCCATCGCCGCCACCAGCGGGGCGCGGCGGGCCAAAAAACCGATCGCCCCATCCACGGCGGGCAGCACGACCTCCGTCGTCTGACCGGTGTCGACTCGGCCTTGGGGGGTCAGGATTTCGTAGTGAAAACTTTTGAAGAAGTGGAAATCAGCCATAGGTCTTTATCGTCTGGTTGTGCTCAGGGGCTGTAAGTCTCCCAGCGAACCACCTCGGCTAGGGGCTTGCGGTCCTTGGTCTTGGGAGGCTTACCTTCGGTTGCCGGATAGCCCAAGACCAGCAGTTCGATGATCTGGGCCTCGGCCGGCACGTGCAGGATTTTGCGACAGGCGTCCTGGTCGAAGTGCCCCACCCAGCAGGTGCCTAACCCCTCGGCCACGGCGGCCAAGGTCATGTGGTCGATGGCGATGGCGCAGTCTACCGGTCCGGCAGGGACGCCGCAATGCATCAGCCGATGGGGGTCGGTGGACACCACGGCGATGACCACCGGTGCCTGGCCGAGGAAGGCCTGGCCGCTGGCCCGTTCCAGGGCCAAGCGAGGCTCGACGTCCCGCACGACGACGAACTTGCGATTCTGGGCATTCCTGGCCGAGGGCGACAGTCTGCCGGCATCTAGGACTCGCTGGAGCTTGTCATGTTCCACGGACTTGCCCTGGTAGGACCGCACGCTGCACCGCCTGTGGATTGCTTCGTAGAGGTCCATGGGTTGACTCCTGTGGCCGGGCCGGTCTGGATCGCTTTATCAGCCGGCTGGCCTATTCACCGTACAGTTTTTTCGCCGTTTCCTGGGCGCGGGCGGCCTGTTCGGGCGTGACTACCGTCGGGGGCAGCGGTACAGCTTCCGCCGGCACCGCCGACAGCTTGGCGGCCTGCTCGGCAGCCTCTTCCACCATCCCGACGTAGAGGAACGCCTGCTCGGGCAGATGGTCCCACTTGCCCTCGCAGATTTCGCGGAACGAGCGGACCGTCTCGACCAGGGGGGTGAAGTTGCCCTTTTTGCCGATGAAGACCTCGGTGGTGAAGAACGGTTGGCTGAGGAACCGCTCGATGCGACGGGCGCGGGCGACGATCCGCTTGTCGGCCTCGCTCAGCTCATCCACCCCCAGGATCGCAATCAGGTCCTGGAGGTCGCGGTAGCGCTGGAGGATCTGCTGCACCTGCCGGGCCACCTCGTAATGCTCCTTCCCGACAATCTGCGGGTCCAAGATCCGCGAGGAACTGGCCAGCGGGTCGATGGCCGGGTAAATGCCCTTCTCCACGATGGAGCGGTCCAGCACGATGAAGGCGTCCAGGTGCGTCACCGCCGTCGCGGGCGCCGGATCGGTCATGTCGTCGGCCGGGACGTACACGGCCTGGACCGAGGTAATCGCACCCTGCTTGGTGGAGGTGATGCGCTCCTGGAGCTCGCCCATTTCGGTCGCGAGCGTCGGCTGGTAGCCCACCGCCGAGGGCATGCGCCCCAGCAAGGCCGAGACCTCGCTGCCGGCCTGGGAGAAGCGGAAGATGTTGTCGATGAACAGCAGCGTCTCGCGGCCCTGGTCGCGGAAGTATTCCGCCAGCGTCATGGCCGACAGGGCTACGCGGAGGCGCGCCCCGGGCGGCTCGTTCATCTGGCCCATGACGATGGCGGTGCGGTCGATGAGCTTGCCACCGGTGGTGTGGCCTTCGACTGGCTCAAGCCGCCCTGAGCTGGCCAAAGGGCCGACGTCCATCTCCTGCATCTCCAACCAGATGTCGTTGCCCTCGCGCGTGCGCTCGCCGACGCCGGCGAACACCGAGTAGCCGCCGTGCTTGGCGGCCACGCGGGCGATGAGCTCCTGGATGATGACGGTTTTGCCCAGCCCTGCCCCGCCGAAGAGGCCCATTTTTCCGCCGCGGACGAAGGGGACCATCAGGTCGATGACCTTGATGCCGGTCTCGAACAGCTCGGTCTTGGGGACCAGCATGTCGAACTTCGGTGGTGGGGCGTGGATGGGCCGGTACCCTTCGACCTGGACCGGCCCGCGCCCATCGATGGGCTCGCCCAGTAGGTTGAACACCCGTCCCAGCACGCCCGGGCCGACGGGCATCATCACCGGGCCGCCCGTGTCCGTGACGGCCATGCCGCGCCGCAGGCCGTCGGTGCTGCCCAAGGCCACGCAGCGGACCCTCCCGCCGCCCAGGTGTTGCTGGACTTCCCCCGTCAGGTGGACGGTCACGACGGAATCGCTGTGGTCCACCTTCAGGGCGTTGTAGATGGAAGGGAGCTGGTCTTCGGGGAACTCCACGTCGAAGGTCGAACCGATGACCTGGACGATCTTACCGGTAGCGGGCATGGTCTATTCCACTCCGGCCGATCCGCCCATGATCTCGGCCAGTTCGGTCGTGATCTGGGCCTGGCGGCGGCGGTTGTAGCGGATAGTCAAGTCATGCAGCATGTCGTCGGCGTTTTCCGTGGCGGCCTTCATCGCGCGAATGCGAGCGGCCTGCTCCGTGACGGCGGCGTCCAGGAAACACTGATAGAGCCGCAGACGCATGGTCGTCGGCAGGAGCTTGTCCAGAGTTTCCCGCGCGGAGGGCAGGAACTCATAGGGCGGCGGCGTGAAACCCGGTGGGGCCGGCGGCGGGGATATGTACGTCAGCGGCAAGAGCTGCGCGATGACGGGCGACAGTTGCCCGGAGGGCAGGTGCTGCGTGTAGGCCACCTCCAGTCCGCTGATCTTGCCGGCGATAAACTCCGCCATCAACTCATCCGCCAAGGGGGTGACCTCTGCGTAAGTCGGATGGCGCTCAAACCCTGGCAGGATGCGGTCGATGGGGCAGCCGCGGAAACGCAGACCCTGAAGGCCGCGTTTGCCCACCACCCGAACGAGCGCCTCGTATCCGCCGGCCCGGAGCTGCTCGTACCGCGCGACGGCCATCGACGTGATAAAAGCGTTGTACCCGCCGCACATGCCGGTGTGGCTGGTGATCACCAGCAGCACGTCACGACGGAGATGCTCCTGTTCTTTGAGGAGGGGATGAGAGAGTTTCTCCTGGCCGCCTCGGGCCATCAGGTCGCCCACGACGTCGGCCAGGCGGTCGGTGTAAGGACGTGCGGCCAGCGCCCGGTCGTGCGCACGCTTGAAGCGCGTGGAGGCCACCATCTCCATCGTCTTGGTGACGGTGTGGATGTTGCGTACTGCTTTGATGCGCTTGAGGATTTTCCGCGCCTTGGCCATGGGCTAACTGGGCTTTGCCGCCCCGTCTTGGCCTTCCGGCCGCCGACGGCGACGGACGTCCTTGAAGGCCGTCACTTTGTACTGGCCAATGAGGGTCTTGAGTTCCTTCTCGATCTCTGCGGTGAGCTCCTTGACGGCGTTGAACCGGTCGTAGAAGGGCCGGTGCTCGGCCTTGATGTACGTCAGCAGTCCAGTCTCAAAGTCGCTGATCTCCTCCAGCGCCAGGTCGTCGAGGAACCCCCCCGTGCCGCTGTACAGGGCAATCACCTGGTCGATGGCCGGTCGGGGCTGGTACTGGGGCTGGGTGAGCAGACGGACCATCCTCGCGCCGCGGTCGAGCTGCTTCTGGGCCGTCGGGTCCAGCTCCATGCCGAGTTGGGCGAACGACTCCAGCTCGCGATAGGCCGCCAAGTCTAACCGCAGGGTCTGGGCCACGTCCTTCATCGCCTTGTAGGCGGCCTTGTAGCCCACGCGGCTGACGGAGATGCCCACGTTAATGGCCGGGCGCACCCCCGCGAAGAACAGGGAAGGTTCCAGGTAAATCTGCCCGTCGGTGATCGAGATCAGGTTGGTGGGGATGTAGGCCGAGACTTCCCCTTCTTGCGTCTCGCAAATAGGCAGGGCGGTCTGGCTTCCGCCCGAATGGGGCAGGTGATGGATCTTGTACGCCCCGGCATCAGGGAGCTTGGCCACCGTGGCCTGGGCGGCCTTCAAGCCCCGGGGACCTTCGTACACCTGGCCGTCTATCCCGCGGACGTCGGTGGCTTCCGGGGGCATGTCGCGGGGGACGACGACGTACTTGTTGGCCAGTTTGCAGGACCGCTCCAGCAGGCGGCTGTGTAGGTAGAACACGTCCCCGGGGTAGGCCTCCCGCCCCGGCGGTCGGCGGAGCAGTAGCGAGATCTGCCGATAAGCCGCCGCATGCTTGGTCAAGTCGTCATAGACCACCAAGGTGGGCTTACCCTGCTCCACCATGAAGTACTCGGCGATCGTACAGCCACTGTAGGGGGCAATATACTGCAACGGCGCCGGTTCGCTGCTGGAGGCTGAGACGACGATGGTGTGCCCCATCGCCCCCTGGGCCCGCAGCGTCTCGACGACCGCAGCCACGGTGGACTCCCTCTGCCCGATGGCCACGTACACGCAAAGGACGTCGGAGTGCTTCTGGTTGATGATGGTGTCCACGGCGATAGCGGTCTTGCCGGTTTTGCGGTCGCCGATGATGAGTTCGCGCTGTCCTCGGCCGATGGGCGTCATGGCGTCGATGGCCTTGATGCCCGTCTCCAGCGGTTCGTCCACCGGCTGGCGGGCGGCGATGCCCGGGGCGATCACCTCTACCGGTCGGGTCTGATCGGTGCGGACTTCCCCGCCACCATCCAGGGCGTTGCCTAGCGGGTCGATCACCCGTCCCAGCATCCCCGTTCCCACCGGCACGGTGAGCAGTTTGCCGGTAGCCCGGACGGTGTCGCCGGCCTTGACTTGCTCGCAGGCCCCGTAAATGGCCGCCCCCACCGAATTCTCAGCCAGGTTGAACACCTGGCCCACCGCACCGTTCTCGAATTGGAGCATCTCACCGGACATGGCCTGAGACAGTCCGAAGATCTCCGCGATGCCGTCGCCGACCTCCAGGACCCTGCCCACCTGCGACACGTTCAGCTCGTGGCGATACTGGGCAATCTCCTCGCGGAGGACGCTGGCGATTTCGTCGAGTTTGAGCTTCATAGTCAGAGGGTTCTGTGCTTGGCTTCGTCGGCGATTTTAGCGGCGATGGCCTCGTTCATCCGGCGGCGCATCCTCCTCATCGCCCCAGCGACCGAACCGTCGTACTCGTGGTCGCCGATCCTCACCACCACGCCGCCCACGAGCAACGGGTCCACCTTCATCCGCAGGAGTGGCTCAGCCCCGGTGAGCTGCTTGAGCTTTTCCGCCAGCGCGCGGCAGTGCGGCTCGTCCAGCTCCCTGGCCGTAACGACCGTTACCTCCACGCAGCCTCGCCTGATGTTGAAGCGTCGGCGGAACTGATCGGCCAGCAGAGGTAGCAGACTCAGCCGGCCGTTGCGGGCCATGACCGCCAGAAGACTTTCGATGATTCCGCTGCATCGACCGCCAAAGATACGGTGAACGAGCTCTTCCTGGCGCTGCGGCCCAAACGTGGTCAGCAGGACCTCAAAGTTCTTGACGGTCTCAATCAGGGCCGCCAGGGCCTGGAGCTCTTTGGCCAAGGCCTCGGCGTGGGCATCGTCGTCGGCCAGTCCCAGGAGCGCCTCGGCGTACACGTTGGCCACCGCGGCGGCCTGGGGGTTCATGACGGTCTGCGTCGTGGCCGACGGGCTGGGCATCACGCGCTCTCCTGACGGGGACCGGGGAGCTGCTCCAATGATTCATCCACCAGGCGGGCGTGGTCCTGATCCTTGAGGGATTTTCCGATCACGCGTTCGGCCAGGTCGACGGCCACATCGGCCGCCGTGGAGTATAGTTCGCGCACCGCCGCTTCCTTGGTTCGATTGATCTCCTCTTTGGCCTGGGCAGTCATCCGCGCGGTTTCCTCTCGCGCGGCAGTCAGGACTTGCTCCCGGGCCTCGGCAGCCTCCTTGCGCCCGCGGGCGATTACTTCTCCGGCATCGGACTCGGCGGCCGCCATGCGGGCTCGGTAGAACTTCAGAAGCTCCTGGGCCTCCTGTTCCCGCTCCTGGCTGCGGCGCAGCGCCTCGGCGATGGATGCCTCCCGTCGGTGAAGCTGTGCCAGCAGCGGCTTCCAGGCATAGCGGCCTAGAATGGCCAGCAGCAGTCCGAAGATTACCAGCGCCGCAATGGCCTGACCCAGATCCCCGAAGTTGGGAGCCACAGCCCCCTCCTCGGCCGCCAGGACCGGCGCAGCAACCCATCCCAGCAGGGCTGTCAGGACCAGCCTTGGAAGAAAACGGCTACCAGGGGTTCGCCGCCGCGCCACCGCTCACCTCCCAGCCTTGGGAACCGGTTGCTATGACTAGATGTACAGCACACCCAGCAGGCAAACCACCATGGCAAAGAGCATCCCGCCCTCGATCATGGCGGCCGTAACAATCAATGGGGCGAACATCGAACTGGCGGCCTCGGGTTGGCGGGCCATGGCCTCGATGCACTTGCCGCCGAGTCTGGCAATGCTCAAGCCACCCCCAAAGGCCGCTCCAGCCGCCCCAAGACAGGCCCCGAAAATGCCCAAGGCCTTGCCGAGCGGAAAACCGATTCCGTCGTAGAGGGCATTGCCGGAAGGCTGGGGCGCGGTGCTGGTTACCGCCAGCGCGGGGGTGGCGATGGCCGCCACTGCGACAAGCATCGCAGCCAGTTTCAGCATGGTAGTCATACTCTATTCTCCAGGGGTTTCATCCCGTCGGTTGACAGTAAACCCTGCATCATACAATAAACGACGATCGCGATGCAACTGGCTGGGCCGGTCGGCCTAGCCGTGCGCCAGCAGTCTAATGCGAGGTCTCCACGTATAGGGCCAGAAACGTGGCCGTCAGAAACGCGAAAATGTAGGCCTGCAACCCGGCTACCAGAAGTTCCATCACCTCCACCGCCACGCTGGCGGCGATGCAGAACGGACCGATGTAGAACACCCGCACCACCTGCGTCTCCAGCGCCTGGAGGATAAACATCATCATCACGGCCAGCAACGTGTGGCCGGAAAGCATGTTGGCAAACAACCGAATCATCAGCGCCATGCACTTGGCCAGCACCCCCAGCATCTCAAGCAACCCCAGCGGCAAGGCCAGGATGGCTCCGGCCACCCCGGGGGTGGGGGCGCAGAGAAAAAATCCACAGCACTGGAGAGATCACCACGCACAACACCATAGGCAGCCGATGGTGCTGGTGGAACAATCGTGCCTGGCGCCGCAGGCCTGAAAAAATGATCGTTGTCAGGGAGATGGTCGCCAAGGCTCCCGCCACCGTGGGGATGGCCGTGGCTACCCCACCGATCCGGGGCAAACCCGGGATGAGTTCCGACACGGCCTCCAGCGGCAGGATGCCGACGAGGTTGACCGTCAGGATGAACAGGAACAGGGTCAGCAGCAGCGGCATGAACGGCTCGGCCTTGTCGCGCAACGCCGGACGGGCGATCATGTCCCGCACGAAGTACACGATCACTTCCAGCACACCGGCCGCCCCGTGCGGTACGGTCTGGCGGCGCCTGGCCAGGGGGAGCACCACCGCCAGCAAGATGCCGGCCGCCAGGAGCATCGCGGCGATGCAACTGGACATCAGCGTGATCGTCTGTCCGAACAGGTGAACCTGGCATCCCGGCCAGGGCTTGTCGGCGATGCGCTCTATCAGGTTGATCGAAGCTAGAAGCACCCTTACCGTCTTTCCGGCGGCAAACCAGATAGCGTAACGTCAGAGGCCCTAAATACAAGGGCTAGGCCACATTGACCCGCCGCCCAGGTTCTCTCAGGGCCGAAGATACCTTGTCCGCGCGGCCTGTTAGAATGAAGAGGATCTGTGGATCCTCCCCAAGGCTACGAGGAACGCGTCGCGCTTCAGTCCCTTGGCCAACCAAAGGCCTTCGCACACGATCGTCGCGAGGTAGAACAGTCCCACCCAACACATAAACGCCACCAAGTGCACCCGGCAGAAGAACCCTAGAAGCAGCGCCAAGGCCACCACGGCCGGTAGTCGAACTGCCCAGCCCACCACGAACATCTTTACCGCCGCGGCAGGACCGCGCAAGGACCCGCGAAGGACGACCAAGGCGCTGGCGAGCATGATCGGCAGGACGACGGCCCCGGCTATCAGTTCGCTCATCAGTCCTTCCCGACCCGCCAGCATCCATGTCGGCCAGGCCCCGACAGCCCCCAGGAGCATGCCAATGACCCCCACCCATCCCAGCATGGCCCAGAAGCTCAACTGCAACCGGACTTCTGTCATCGCGGATCTCCCGCCCTTCGGCGGCATGGGCTAGGTCTAATCGGCTTCGCTGTCCTTGTGGCGATGCTGGTCCCGGTCGATCCGGCGGCCTTGGCCTATCAAACGTCGCAGGGCGATGGCAAAGCCAATCGCACCCCCCAGCAGGGTAAATCCCGGACGTGTGCCCGCCTTGCTGTCCAGCCAGAAGCCCAGCCCCAGGGGGATCAGGAACGTGATCGTGAACTCGACGCCCACCGAGGCGTATCGCGTCAGGCTCCGTGGTTCTCGCTGCTCGGCCATCGCCTCGCCCATTTCCTGTAACGCCCCGTCCCCCTTGACGGCGACGTCCCGACCGTCGGCACCTTCCGCCGTGCGGCGCGATGGTATTCCAAGCCGCCGACGATTTCCATCAAACGCGTGATCACCTAAAAAAGAGATGGGTCCGTTTCCGGAACCGTGTATTTTTATCGAAGGACAAGGACAAGGATAGGCCCCCTGGGTTTGGGTGTCAATTTTCCTTCGCGCGTCCGACGAGTCCGGTGGACTTGACACCGAAGTCGGGCAGGATTAACATGCCGGGGCTTTAATAGAAAGCGGTCCGCTGAAAGGCATGAAGCGGACCGTTATTGTTTTCGGCCGGGCGGCAGTTGGGTTTGCACACTCTCCAGCCAGCGGGTATGTTACGAACCCGCCTACCGGCCGGACAATCGTCCCGGCCGACCGGTCGGCCACGAGGAGTTCCCACGATGGGATACCACTGCGTCGTGTGCGTCAAGCAGGTGCCGGACACCAAGCGGATCACCGGCCAGGCGATGAAGGACGACGGCACGGTGAACCGCTCCGCCCTGACGATGGTGTTCAATCCCGAGGACAGGAACGCGCTGGAAGAAGCCCTGGCCATCCGCGAGGAGCACGGCGGGACGGTCACGGTCGTCACGATGGGCCTGCCGATGGCCTCGGCCGTGCTGCGGGAGGCGCTGTTCTGCGGGGCCGACCGTGTCATCCTGATCACCGACCGCCGCGCGGCGGCCAGTGATACCCTGGCCACCAGCTACATCCTGTCCTGCGCGGTCCGGCGGCTCCAGCCCGACTTGGTCCTGTGCGGACGACAAGCCATCGACGGTGACACCGCTCAGGTCGGCCCGCAGTTGGCCCAGAAGCTTGCCTTCCCCTTGATTACCTACCTCGAGCAAGTCCTGGAGCTCAGCGCCCAGAAGATCAAGGTCCGCCGAAATATCGGCAACGGACAGGAAGTCGTCGCCTGCCGTCTGCCGGCGCTGCTGACGGTGAGGGAGACGGCCAACGTCCCGCGTCCCCCGGCGGCCAGGAAGATCATGAAGTATAAAAAGGCCCTTTCCCCGGCCGAGGTGGCCAAGGCCGTCGAGGACGCGATGGGTGACGCCACGGCCGAGGCCAAGGCCGCCGAGGTTCAGAGGCGTTGCCAGGCCTTGTCGGCCGCGGGGCTGCTGATCGAGCAATGGGATTTGGATGAACTGAAAGCGGACCTGACCTGGTGCGGGCGCGACGGCAGCCCGACCAAGGTCCACCGCATTCAGTCAGTGGTGCTGACCGGCGGGGAGTACCGTGAATTCCCCGCCACCGAACAAGGCTGCTCCGAGGTGATCAGCGAACTGATTGAGGACCATACGCTTGGCTGACAGAGGGACGAATTAACCTTTTGATCATCGAGGACAGGATGATGATCGGAGTGAATCGCCAAGGCGAGGTGTGGGTGTTTGCCGAGCAGGAGGCCGGCAAGCTGAGCGACGTGCCGCTGGAGCTGATGAGCAAAGGCCGCGAGCTCGCTGACACGCTCGCCGTGCCGCTGGGGGCCGTGCTGATCGGCAGCCAAGTGGCCGAGCTGGCGGCGACGCTGATTGCCCACGGGGCTGACAAGGTCTATCTCATCGAGGACGCCCGGTTGGCCCACTACCAGGCCGCCGGCTACAGCCACGCGCTGTGCCAATTGTTCCAGAAGCATCGACCGCAGATCTGCCTTTACGGCGCCACGGCCATCGGGCGGGACCTGGCGCCCACGGTCGCCAGCGCGACCAAGTGTGGGCTGACGGCCGACTGCACCGACCTTCAGATCGGCGACCACACGCCGCCGGGCACCAGCGTTGTGCACCGTAATTTGCTGCTCCAGATCCGCCCGGCCTTTGGGGGCAACATCATCGCCACCATCGTCAACTACGACCGCTGGCCGCAGATGGCCACCGTCCGCGAGGGCGTGATGGTGATGAGCAAGGCCAATCCCGCTCGCACCGGCCAGGTCATCCGCTGCCCGGCGAACCTGGACGGCGTGGAGCTGCCGCTGGAGATCTTAGAGGCGCACCGCCAAGCCAAGAAGGTCAACCTCAAGGCCGCCCGCATCATCGTGGCCGGCGGGGCGGGTGTCGGCAGCCGCGAAAACTTCCGCCTTGTCTGGGACTTGGCCAACTGCCTGGGGGCGGCCGTGGGCGGCAGCCGGGCGGCGGTGGACTTAGGTCTCGTGGACCACGACCACCAGGTCGGCCAGACCGGCACGACGGTCCGCCCGGCCTTGTACATCGCCTGCGGCATCAGCGGGGCCGTCCAGCACCGCGCGGGTATGCAGGAATCCGCCAAAATCCTGGCCATCAACACCGACCCCCAGGCCCCGATCCTCTCGGTGGCGCACTACGGCATCGTCGGCGATCTCAATGAGGTCATCCCCATGCTCATCAAGGCCATCCGTGGCGGCGAGCGCATCAAGCACCCCGCCGAGACGGCCAAGGCCTCGTCGTAGTAGCAATCGCCCGGAGGCCACAAGGCAATCATGGCAAACTTCTACACGGACAACGAGGACATCCAGTTCCTGTTCCATCATATGGACGTGCCGCGCCTCGCGGCCATCGTGGAGGACGACTTCGCCTTCGCCAAGCAGTTCGACTTTGCCCCTACCGACGCGGCCGACGCGGTGGACAACTACCAGCGGATCCTCACCTCGCTGGGTGAACTGGCCGGCGAAGTGATTGCCCCCACGGCCGAGGAGACCGACCAGCTCGGCAACAAGCTCAACGAGGACGGCTCGGTCACCTACGCCCCCGGCATTGCCAACGCCATGCGGCGGCTGGGCCAGGCGGAGCTAATGGGCTTCACGCTACCGTACCGCTTCGGCGGGCTGAACTGTCCTAACCTTATCTACACAATGAGCAACGAGATCATCAGCCGAGCGGATGCCTCGCTGATGAACATCTACGGCCTCCAGGGTATCGCCGAGACGATCAACGCCTTCGCCGACGAAACCATCAAGCAGGAGTACCTGCCCTCCATGGCCGGGGGAAAATGGACCGGGGCGATGGTCCTGACCGAGCCGGACGCCGGCAGCGACCTCCAGGCCGTCAAGACAATCGCCTACCAGGACAAGGACGGCCACTGGTTCGTCCGCGGCGTGAAGCGATTCATCACAAACGGCTGCGGGCACGTGCTGCTGGTGCTGGCGCGGACCGAGCCGGACATTACCGACGGCCGAGGCCTAAGCCTGCTGCTGGTGGAGCGCGGGCCGAAGGTCCGCATCCGCCGACTGGAGAACAAGCTGGGCATCCACGGCAGCCCCACCTGCGAGATCGTCTTTGCCGACGCCCCGGCCAAGCTCATCGGCGAGCGGCAGCGCGGACTGATCACCTACGTGATGAGCCTGATGAACGGCGCCCGCATCGGCATTGCCGCCCAGAGCTTAGGGATAGCCGAGGCCGCCTACCGCGTCGCCCGCGACTACGCCCACAACCGCAAGCAGTTCGACACGGCCATCGAGAACTTCCCCGCCGTCCGCGAGCTGCTGGTGGACATGAGCATCGACCTTCAGGCCGCCCGGGCGCTGACGTACCACGCCTCCTTCTGCGTGGACCTGGAATACGGGGCTTTGCGGAAGCTGGAGTTCGGCCAGGTGACCGATGAGGCGGTGACCAAGGCGCTGCGGGCCGACTCGCGAAAATATGGGCGGTACAACAAGCTGCTCACCCCCATGGCCAAGTATTACGCCTCGCGAGATGTCCATGCGCGTGACCAACTCGGCCATGGCCGTGCTGGGCGGCAGCGGCTACATGAAGGACTATCCCGTCGAGCGGCACCTCCGCGACAGTCGCATCACCACCATCTACGAGGGCACCAGCCAACTCCAGATCGTCGCGGCCGTGGCAGGCATGATCAGCGGCACCTGCCAGACGTTGGTGGAGGAGCTGATCTCCCGCCCCTGGCCGGAGGGGCTTGCGCCGATGGTCGAGCAGGTCCGCCAGGGTCTGAAGTTGCTGGAGCAGGCGGTGGCATTCATCAAGAGCAAGGGCACGGCCTATCGCGACTTGTACGCCCGCAAGCTGGTGGACATCGGCGTGGTCCTGGTGGTCGCGGCGCTGCTGTGCGACCACGCCATGGCCGCCGAACGCAAAAAGGCCGTCGCCCGCCGGTGGCTGGCGGACAAGTATCCAGAAGTTCGCAAGAACGTCGAGCAGATCTGCTCGGGCGACTTGTCGGTGGTGGAGGCGTTCGAAGTGCTAGCCGGTCCGGTTTCTGCGGCGGAGTGACGGGTGAGTGGAGTGAGGCTTGGCCTGGTTTGAAGACAGACTTCGGCCGAAAGTCGTCGCCACGCCCTGGCGGCGGGACGTCCTGGCGATGGGGGTACTGCTGATCCTGGCCGCAACGTTGCTACCGGGTTGGGTCCGGAATATCGGTCCGATTTTTACTATCCAGGACACGCAGCCGGTGGAGCTGGCTGGCAACGTCGCCTATTACCTCAGCAATGTTCCGGGGCAGATGACCACCATGTACCTGCTGCTGGCGGTGGGGTTTGCCCTGGCATTGCGATGCGGGGCCGTGGACCTGAGCGTCTGGGCGGTGGCCGGTGGGGGTGGCGTGGTGGCAGCGAGGTTGATGAACCTGGGAACACCGACACCGCTGGCCTTCGCAGTGGCAGGCGGCGCGGGCGCCGTCGTGGGGGCGATTCAGGGGTGGGCGGTGGTCCGCGCGAAGTTGCCCAGTTTCCTGGTGACGGCCGCGACGAGTGTCGGGGTAGTGCTGTGTTTCCATTTGTGGAGTGGGTCTGGTCCGGTTGTCCTGTCGAGCGGCAGCTTTGATGCCTTGAGGGGGGTGCTTCCCTTTCCCCCGCTTCTGGTAGGTAGGATGCTCATCGTGGTGGGTATCTACTCGCTGGTGATGGTCGTCCTGCTGCTGGCGGATTCCGTCCAGCGGCGATCTGTCCGGCCGGACCGGCGGCGCGAGCTGCTTTTAGCGATGACGGTCTCGGGTGCCCTGGCCGGACTGGGCGGGGCGTGCTGGTTGATCGATCATGCCTCGGCGCCGGCGCCGTCTTGGCCGATCGGCGACCTGCACGTGGTAGGGGCGGCAGTGCTGGCCGGTGGGGCGCTGCTGGGCGGGCGGGGACGGACCATGCTGGTCGGCCTGGCCTTGCCGGCAGCCCTGTTGACGGCCACGATCTGGCGACAGGAGGTGGTGTTGGTTTCCTGGCGCGGCGTCCAGGTCCAAAACCTGATGCTGGTCTGCATGATCGTCGTGGCCCACATCGCGATCGACAATGTGCTGTCCTGGCGGCAGGGGGGCAAGAAGCTGGCGGTGATGGCGCTGGCCTTGCTCATGGGCGGCATGGTGATGCTGGGAACAACCGGTAGGATGGCGGAGGTGGCCGCTCGGCGGACGTTCGTGCTGACAGCGCTGGGCCTCTGGTTGGTGGGGGTGGTGATGTTGTTGATTTCCCGCGGCCGGCTCCGCCCGCGCTGGGTGTCCGAACTAGGCCGGCGCAGCATCGTCTGACCCCCTGAGAGCGCTTCAGGGGAAACAAGCTTGTCTTGTTCGATCGGCGTCCTTGCCCTTTTCCCTTTTCTCTTTTACCTAAGAGCCCTTTTTGGCCCGTTCGGCGGCGCGGTGGCGGAGGTAGGCGTCGATGAACGGTTGGATGTCACCGTCCAGAACCTTTTGGGTCTGGGGGGACTTTAGCTCCGTCCGCTCGTCCCGCACGAGCTGGTAGGGGTACAGGACGTAGGAGCGGATCTGGTAGCCGAAGGCGATCTCGCCCTTGGTGCCGTACATCTTGGCGATTTCAGCGTCGCGCTTGGCCTGCTCGTGCTGGTAGAGCTTGGCGGCGAGCATCTTGCGGGCCTCGGCGCGGTTCTTGTGCTGGGAGCGCTCGTTCTGGCACTGCACGACCAGCCCGGTGGGCAGGTGCGTCAGGCGGATGGCGCTGGACGTCTTGTTGACGTGCTGGCCGCCCGCCCCACCGGCCCGGAACGTGTCCTCGCGGACGTCCTTGTCCCAGGCGATGTCGATCTCCACGTCCTCTAGTTCCGGCAGCACGTCCACCGACGCAAAGCTGGTGTGCCGGCGGTTCTGGGCGTCGAAGGGGCTGATTCGCACCAGCCGATGCACCCCGCGTTCGGCCGACAGGTACCCGTAGGCGTAAGGTCCAAGGACGTGCAGCGAGACGCTCCGCAGCCCGGCCTCCTCGCCGACGACGCGGTCCACCTCGGCGGCCTCGTAGCCGGCCTGCTCGAAGTGCCGCAGGTACATCCGCAGGAGCATCGCCGCCCAGTCGCAGCTTTCGGTGCCGCCCGCTCCGGCGTGGATGGAAAAGTAGCAGTTCCTCAGATCGTGCGGGCCGGAAAGCAACGTCCGCAGCTCCAGCTTTTCCAGGTCCGCTTGGACTTTCGACGCTTCCTCGGCCGCCTCCGCGAGCGTCTCTTGGCTGTTAGCCTCGACGGCCAGCTCGTGCAGGGACGAAAGATCCTCCAGCCGTCGCGCCAGCTCCTCGGTCGGCACGACGACCGCGCGGAGGGCCTTCAGCTCTCCGATGACCGGTTGGGCGGCCTCGCCGTCGAGCCAGAAGTTCGGCGCGGACATCTTCGCCTCCAGCTCCGACATCCGCCGCCTTCGGGCGGGGACGTCAAAGAGAGTCCCGGATGGAAAAGAGCCTCTGGCGAAGGGAGTCGATCCGTTCCTTGAGTTGTTCGGCCTCGATCATGCCTTTTCTCACATTCTCACATTCTCACATTCTCACATTCTCACTTGCTCTCCGCCCGGCCATGCTAACAATATCGGCGGGGCTGAACAAGCGCTCCTGTACTGCCTGGCTGGCGGCCGTCTCCGCGCTGCGAAAGGGGGTGGCCCCGGCAAAAGGGGTTGCACCGTGTCCGAGGACAGGGAATGAATATGGGAACGGGAATGAAAAGAGGACCCTCCACCATGACTCCCGACTTTAAAAGGCATCTCAGGCATCCGAAGGTGTCCATCCTGTGGCTGGTGGGCGTGTTGCTTGTCATGGTCGCGGCGTGGGCCTTGGCCCAGACCGGCGCCTCCGACACCACGGACATCAACGCAAAGATCGCTGAGTTAACCAAGGGCAAAGCCACCCTGGATGACGTCATCCGTGTCCTGGGCGAACCGGTCAAGTTCCTTTGGGGTAAAGAGACATTCACGAAAGAGAATCTTCCGAAGAAGATCTATATCGCCCGCTATGAGAACGGTCTGGATGTGGTCATCGAGGCCGGCAGCATCAGCGAAATCCGGCTGTACCCGGGCCCGGAGGAGTATCGCTTCGAAGGGAAGCTGAGCATAGGTTCTTCCCTGGAGGACGTGCTTGCCGTCCTGGGCCAGCCGATCAGGACCGTTACCGGGGGGGAGCTGACCTATGAGGACAAGGTGCTCTACAAAGACTGCTCCTCGAATGGACGAACCATAAGCTACTATGCCCGATCCGACCGCGGGGTGCGCCTGTGGATGGCCGACGATAAGGTGACGGGGATCTACCTGACTGCCTGGCGAGTCAGTGATACCGGCCGGAGAGGGAGCACCGGCCGAGGTAGCGGTGCTACCAGGGCCGCGACCGACCAGCCGCCTTTGTCAGTCAAGAAGTATGACGACGTTCGTTCCAAGGACCTCAGCCCACTGGATCTCCGCTCCAGCTCCACGCTGCCGGCGACGCTGACGTTTAACGAAGCGACGGTGTGGCCCGACAGCTCGCGTTTGCCGGGCGGTTGCGACCCCAAGAAGATCCTCGAGGATGCGAAGAACCCCGGCCTGGGCGTCCGCCGATTGCATCAGCGAGGCATCACCGGCAAAGGCGTCGGCGTGGCCATCATCGACTACCCGCTGTACCAGGACCACCCGGAGTTCGCCGGGAAGATCGCCGCCTATCACGATCCGAGCGTGACGACCGAAACCAGCATGCACGGGCCCGCCGTCGCCAGCCTGCTGGTGGGCAGCAACTGCGGCACGGCTCCTGACGCGACACTGTATTACGTTGCCACCCCCGATGGTTCCAAGGATCGCCGCCTTCCATGCCCAGGCTCTGGACTGGATTATCGAGCAGAACGACCAAATTGCCGCCGTCCCAGAAGATTCGCGTCGTCTCGGTGTCGGCAAGGCCTTCCGGCGCCGGCTCGCCCTTCACCGAAAACAACGAGATGTGGGATGCCGCCTGCCAGCGAGCGGAGAAGGCGGGCCTGCTGGTCCTGGACTGCACCGAGCATCACGGGTTTATCGGCCGCTGCTGGTACGATCCGAAGGACCCCGAGAACGTCTCCAAGTGCACGCCCGGTGCTCCAGGCCAAACGTCTTCAGCCCCGCCCGACCTCCTGTTGGCGCCTACCTCGCTGCGGACGACGGCGGAGGAACGAGTCCAGGGCAAGTGTGAGTACATCTACTGGGGCCACGGGGGGCTCAGTTGGGCGATTCCCTACTGTGCCGGGGTCCTGGCCCTGGGCTGGCAGGTCCGACCGGACATCCCGCCTGAGACGATGCGGGAACTCCTGTTCAAGTCCGCCTACGTGAAGGACCGCCAGATGCGGATCATCCATCCCGCCAACTTCATCCTCGCCGTTCAGCGATGGCAGGGTCCGAAACCCTAGGCCTTCTCACTTGGCGGTGCCTTCCACGATTGATATCTCCTCCTTCGTCAACCCGTACAGGGAATAGACCAGACGATCTATCTCCCTATCTGTGGCCTCAATCTGCCGCTGAATCACGGACTTCTGCGCCTCCGACTTGACGGCCGCCAACTGCCTGTGCAACGGCAACATGGCCTCAACCAGCTTCACCATCCGATCATGGGCGGACTTGTCAACTTTGTCAGAGAAATTAATCATCCTTATTGGCAATTGTTCCATGAACTGGGTGAAATATCGGAAGAATCCCCCGCGCATTGGTGTGCTGACTCGCTTCAAGAAGAAATCAAGGAGACTACTATTGAGTAGTCCAAGGACATATTTTGCGGATTCCCCTACTGTGGGCTCTAGGATAATTCCATATCCGCTCGTAAATGCGTATTTGCCTGTGGCGTCCAAGGCGAAGGAAGCCCTGTTTGCAATGTCAGGAACTAGAATCTTCGGGGACCGCATTACTTCAAGATTCTTGGGGTAGATGTATGCGTACCAATCACGGCCCTGCATCCGTCCTCGTTCCCGTCCTTCTAGGAACTCCCGACAGTCGTTCAAATACCGGAAAGTCTTCGGGTAGCTTCGAGAGAATTCGACCTCTTAAGCAAGGTCATGCCTTCGCCTGATACCCGATACGGGATGATTACGACCTTTCTAGAGGGCAATATGCAGTAACGTCTTATCTCCCGTCCCTGCAGGAAATCGGTTGCAACGTTTCTCTCCAATTTCACTTTTTTATCGAGGTGTTGTGAATGGGCACTCAGTACCTTGTGTCCATCCGAAATGATGTCTAGGACATACACTTCGTTTGCACTCGTGCGAATTCCCTGCGCTATCCTTTCAGCAATTCCACCTAACTTCACGGGCATACGGGACAATTTCTCGAATAGGGCAGCACCTGGACCGATAGCGAAGTTCCATTCTCTAGAAGTAACTTGTCTGGTTCTCACAAAGCCTTTGGATGCTTTTCCAGAGATTCGCCAGGCATCCAGGTCATCTACCTTCACAAAGTGGCATATCTTTGCGGGCGATTTGTCCAGGAAAAGCAAGCACGTATAGGTTGTTCCATCCTCGAAAACCTGCTGATCTCCGAAATGAACGACGTGGGAAAGGTGCTTGCCCTTGGCGATGATCTCCCGCAACGGCGCGCCATATTGCGAGTTGAAGAACTTGTGCGGGCAGATGAAGCCTAATCGGCCATGCCGGTTCAGAAGCCGCAAACCCTGCTCCACAAAGACGACGTAGATGTCGTAGTTGCCTGACTTGCTCGCGCGGAACAGTTCCTTGTAGATTTCGACCTCAAGCGGCGCCCATTCCTTCATCGCCTGGATACGGATATACGGCGGGTTGCCGATGATGCAGTCGAAGCCGCCGGCCTTCATGGCGTCGGGGAAGCCAGTTTTCCAGTCGAAGGGGTTGACGCGCTTGAGTTCCTCGGGGTCGGGGATCAGTCGGCCGGTGAAGTAGTCCGGGCCGATCAGGCGAGTTGCCGCACTTGATGTTGTCGGCCAGGTTCGGCAGGGCGCGGTCGTTGAAAGGCAGCAGGCCCACGTGAAGGCTCTGGTCGGTCTCGCCTTCCAGCACCTTCAGCAGCAGCGACAGCTTGGTCACTTCCACGGCCTGGGGGTCGATGTCCACGCCGAAGATGTGCGTGGTCAGGATCCGCTTCTTCTCCGCGATGGTCAGCCGCCAATGGCCGTTGCGCGGGTCCTTGTAGACGGCCTTCTTGTGCCTTTCCGGGCTTGTGCTCGATGTACCACTTCAGGCAGTGGTCCAGCAGGCACTGGTAAGCGCCCAGCAGGAACGACCCGCTCCCGCAGGCCATGTCCAGGACGCGGAAGGGCTGTTTGCCGTTGCGCAGCCGGCCAGTTGCATCGGGCTTTTGCCCTGCGATCTGCCGGCCGACGGTCTGCTTGACGATGTAATCGACGATGTAGGCGGGCGTGTAGTACACGCCGCCGGCCTTGCGGACCTCGGGCTTTTCCTCCACCTTGGCCTGGTGGCCGGCCGTCAGCCGGATGACCTTGCCCAGGAACCGCTCGTAGACCGTGCCCAGGATTTCGACGGGCAGGACGCCGAAGTGGTAGGGCGAGCCGTGGGCGAAGTACAGGCTTTGCAGGATCGGCTTGAAGAACCTTGTCATCGACGGCCAGCTTCGGCGTGATGCGGTCGGGGTCTTCGGATACGCCGGCTTCCTTCTGGAAATGGAACAGGCCGGAGTTGTACTTGTCGTCGGCCTGGCGGCACAGGTCGCCGCATGAAGCGGGCGTAGATGTCCGGCCGCTCGCACAGCTTCAGAAGCTGCTCGTAAGGTTCCAGCCCCCGGTCCTCGGCCATGCGAAGGAAGACCACGCGGTCGATCGTCAGTTGCACGGCGCGGTTCAGGTCGTCCGACGACAGGCCCGCGGTTGCGAAGGGCGATGTTGCGGGCAAGTTCGTCGCGCCAGCCCTCGATCTCCTTCAGGAACTCCACGTCCACTTCGGACGTGCCGCGCTTCCGCTTGGCGGCGGCGTACTGGTCGAAGGCCCCGGACCAGACCGCCTCGCGCGAGAACATGTCCCACAACTCCCGCCAGCGGTCGGGGTATTCCTCGATAGCGGAAGTACTGGATTCGGGCGTGGCTGGCCTTGTCGCCCGGACGCGGGCGAAGGGTGCAATCGTAAACGGCCAGTTCCTCAAAGTCGGTCAGGATGGACAAGGCCACCTTGGCGCTCCATCCGTACCGGCGAAGCTGATAGGCCGGGCCGGGGTCGGCGCTGATGTTGACGCCGCACTTCTTGGCTTCGACATAAAACTTGACCGTTTGCCCCACAAGAAATGCGTAGTCAGGTTCCTTCCTTTCGCCCTCATCAGCCAGGCTTGGGTTATAGATGACTTCCATGTACTGCGGGGCGTGCTGCTCCCGATTGTGGACATCCCAACCCAGGGCCTCAAACAGCGGGTCGATCAGGGCTTGTCTGACCTGGGCCTCTTTGAAATCAGTCGCTCGAAACTTATCGCGACTCTTGGCGAAGTAGTCGCACAGCCTGGCAATCTCGTCCCTGCCCTGGTCGAACGTCTTGCTCATCGCCGCCCTTCTCTGTCCCCGGCCATCCGTTCGGCCGCCGAGGGTTTGCCTTGGCAGAATGGTCGCGCATTGCCGCGGCTGCCGGGTTCGCTAGGTTCGGTGAGAGCCTACCGAAACCCATCTAGGTTGGCAAGGTCGGCCCAGGTCGTCCCTGGGGCGAGGGATAAGTCTTGACAGGGCAGGGGGGCGTCGGGGACAGTTCACGGCCACTCCATAGCGACATCAAGTGTTTGATGAGTATGAGTCGAACGAGCGCAGCCAACGTGCCTTTGGCAGGCCTGGCGATGATCCTGGCCTGGATTGTGCCCGGTGTCGGCCATGCCCTTCTGGGCCGGCCTGTGCGGGGGATCATCATCGGCCTGACCGTGGCGGCGACCTTCTGGGCCGGCGTGGCCATGGGCGGAGTGATGACCGTCGATCCGGTCGGGGAGCGGTGGTGGTTCGTGGCCGACCTGTTCACCGGCGTGCACGGCCTGACCGGATGGCGTCTCCAGCAGCAGACCTGGGACCGCCTGACCACTGACTTGGCCATCCGCCAGCGCCAGGTGTCCCTCGCCCGCGACCCCTGGGAGACACCCGCCGTGATGGACAAGAAGCTCCAGGAAGAACGTCTGGCCTTGACGGCCCCGACCGACACCATCGCCCGCGCCTACTCGGGTGTCGCCGGACTTCTGAACCTGATGTGCATCTTCGACGTGATGATGCTGGCCTTGATGGGCATCCGCGGGGAAATACCTCCCCCGCAGATAGTCCCCCCACAACAGGCAACCAAGCCATGACAGTTGCGGCGCTTTTCTACAACCCGATAACGCTGCCTTGCGACAAATTGCTCTGGCTGATGCTGCCGCTTTCAATCTCGGTAGCTATTGTCTATAAGACTTTGCGTACAAACAACATACGCCATCTGCCCCTGGAGATTCTTGTCCTTGTGGTCTACTTAGTAGTTGGTGTGATTGGGCTTGGCGTAGGGCTTTGGTTCATTCAGGCCTACTGCCTGTAGCGCGGGCAGGAGGGGGTAGGGGGGTTTTTCTCAGTTTGTGGCCTGCCTTATCTATCTGCGATGGCTTGAGAAGCGCATCCTTCGCATTTCTCGAAAGATACAGTCATTTAGGCCGCCTACAATTCAAGAAGAGCGGTAGACTGCCGTTTGCCGCCGTAGTAATCGTGAGGTTCAGATGCGATACGAACGCATATTATTAGACGTCCAGGTGCAACGGGACTTCTTTGCCCCCGGAGGGTCTTTCTACACCCCTCAAGCCGACAAGGTCGCCAGGCAGATCCAGCGGCTGTTCGTTTGGGCTAAAGCCGACGGCATCCCCGTCATCAGCACGGTGTTGCGCGTCCGGCCGGACCGACTGAGCCCGTTTGGAATCCCCGCCTGCATCGATGGGACAACCGGGGAGCGCAGGCTGCCCCGGACGCTGCTGCCGCGACGGATCAATTTCGGGCTTCGCAACGTCACGGATTTGCCACCGAAGGTCTTTCGGCAGTACCGGCAGCTCATCTTCGAGCAGCGGGTCACGGACATCTTCACCCACAGCCGCTTGGAAAGGCTGATTACGGAGCTTGGACCCACCACGTTTGTCCTCTGCGGGGCGGGATTGGCCCACGGCGTGTTCCAGGCCGCGGTGGGACTCCGTAGCCGAGGCTCGGGGGTGATCCTGGCTTCCGACGCCGTCTTGGCCTTGCCAAAGGAAAAGGCCGAGATGGCCATCCTCTGCATGGAGGCCAAGGGCGTGGTCTTTGCCCCGACCAGGCTGATCGTTACTCCTCCGCGGTATCGTCCCACGGCATCCTTCAGGACAATGCTGACGACCAAAGGCTGACCGACGGCGAGGCCGGGCTGGCGGTGTCCGTCTGCGCCAAAACCTTGTCCTGCTGACTGGGCTGTGGTAAGCCGTTGGCGTGAAAGGCACCGACGAAAGCCCCTGGACCGTCTTGAAGTTATTGAACTGGACCAGGGATTATTTCACCGCCGCCCATCTGGACGAGCCTCGCCTGGCGGCGGAAGTGCTGCTGGCCCACGTCCTGAAGTGTCCCAGGGTGCAGCTCTATACGCGGTTCGACTACCAACCCGATCCCCAGCAGTTGGCGGCCTTCCGCGAGCTGGTTCGCCGGGCCAAGGCCCTCGAACCGGTGGCCTACCTGGTGGGCCAAAAGGAGTTTTACTCGCTGCACTTCAAGGTGACTCCCGATGTGCTTGTCCCGCGAGCCGAGACGGAAATTTTGGTCTCCGAGGCCGTCGCGCACCTGCGGAAGCTCGGCCGGGCCACCACGATGTGGGACGTCTGCACGGGCAGCGGATGCGTGGGCATCGCGACGGCGAGCCAAGTGCCGGACGTGACCGTGCTGGGCACGGACATCTCACCACGGGCCGTCGCCGTGGCCGAGCAGAACGCCGCCGCGCATCATCTGGAGGCCCGGATGCGCTTCCGCGTGGCCGACCTGCTGACGCTGCCGGAAGATTGCCGTAAGCTTATTCCCTTCGACGTCATCACAGGCAATCCGCCCTACGTGGCCGACCATCAGATGATCAGCGAGACGGTCCGACACGAACCGCCGGTCGCCATTCACGGCGGGGCCGACGGGCTGGACTTCCTCCGCCGTCTTGTCGCCGAGGCGCCCGACGGTACTCGCACCCGGCGGGGCCTTGATCCTGGAGTTCGGCTTCACCCAGGCCGACGCCATCGGGGAACTCCTCGCCGCCACCGGCGCCTTCCAGCCCCCCCGCGTCATCCGCGACTACCAGGGCATCGAGCGATCGTTGGTGGCCATTCGGCGTGAACTCAAGCCAGAAGTTTCTTGAGTAACACGCAGTCCAGGCACTTGCCGGCGTGCGGGATGAATATCTGTTGCTGCATGACGGGCACAAAGCCAAGGGAAACGTAGAACCGTTCCAGGAACCCTGGGGTGCAATCCAACCATACCACGGTCTGCTCGCCCTCGCGGAGAAAAGCGAGGGCCTTTTCGACCGTGACCTTGCCGACGCCCTTGCCGTGGAACGCGTCGGCCACCGCCAGCGTGCAGAGCCAGATGGCCTTGGGGTTTTCCACGAAGGTTGACCAGTAAGTCGGTACGCCATGAACCAGTGAGACAATCGCTGCTAGACTGCCATCCACGAACAGGCCGAAGTTTTCGCCCTGCTGCTGACGCTCTGAATACACCTGCCTTGGGAAAGGCTTATCCCACAGGAAAATGCCTTTCTTTCCCTGCCACGCCACGTTGTTCACGAGCACTTGGTAGCCGAGGGCTTCCTCTTGGCTCGTCAGTGGGCGAAACGCAATTTCCCGGTTCATTTCAAGGAACCTCTGGAGGTTTTCCGCAATGTGTCGTCGGGCAGGATAGCGCGAAACTCAAGTTGTCGAAGTCTAGGCCGTCGGGGAAGCTCCGTCCAGATGGCGATGGGATACATCCTCGGGAGTTGGCCTTGTCACCCTGACCCGGCGGTGGTATGGTGGGGAGGAGAACGGATTCTTTTGGGGACGGAGCGGAACTTATGGACAAGTTCGTCATCAACGGCGGCCTGCGGCTGAAGGGCGAGGTCCAGATCAGCGGCTCCAAGAACGCGGCGCTGCCCATTCTGGCTGCGACGTTGCTGATGGAAGGCAAGAGCACGATCCTGGGCGTGCCGGACCTGGTCGATGTGTCGAACATGCGGGAGCTGCTAGGGGACCTGGGGGCGGAAGTTGTTGTCCAAGAAGTCCAAGAGGTCCAAGAAGTCCAAGAGGTCAAAGAAGTCCAAGCGGACCAGGCCGGGCGGATCGAGGTGACCGTCCGCGACGAGGGCAACAGCCACGCCGTCTATGATCGCGTGCGGAAGATGCGCGCGAGCATCTGCGTGCTGGGGCCGCTGCTGGCCAAGCGCGGAAAGGCCCGGGTGTCCATGCCGGGCGGCTGCGCCATCGGCCTTCGGCCGGTGAACCTGCACCTCCGCGGCCTGCGCGCTGGGGGCGGAGATCGGCCTGGAAGAGGGCGACATCGTCGCCACGGCTAAGAAGCTCAAGGGCGCCTCGGTGTTCCTGGGCGGGCCGTTCGGTTCGACCGTGCTGGGCACGGCCAACACGATGATGGCCGCGGCGCTGGCCGAGGGACGCACCGTGATCGAGTCGGCCGCGTGCGAGCCTGAGGTGGCGGACTTGGCCGACTTCCTGTGCGCCGCCGGGGCGCGGATCAGTGGGGCGGGCACGCCGCGCATCGTCGTTGACGGCGTCTCAAAGCTTTGCGGTGTCGAGCACCGCGTTATCCCCGACCGCATCGAGGCGGGGACGTTCATGATCGCTGCCGCCATCACCAACGGCGAGGTAACCGTCCGCCACGTGACCATGGACCACATGATGGCCATCGTGGACAAGCTCCGCGAGATCGGTGCCCACGTCGAGCCGGAGGGCGACTCCACCGCGGTCGTCTCCTCCGCCCGCCGACTGGAACCGGTGGACGTGACCACCCAGCCGTACCCGGGCTTTCCCACCGACCTCCAGGCCCAGCTCATGGCGCTGCTGTGCCTGGCCGACGGCAACAGCGCGATTACCGAAAAGATTTTTCCCGACCGCTTCTTGCACGTGGCCGAGCTGGGACGGATGGGCGCCGATATCCGCAAGGAGGGCTACACCGCCATCGTGACGGGGGTCAAACATCTCATCGGGGCGCCCGTGATGGCCAGCGACCTGCGGGCCTCGGCCGCTCTGGTGCTGGCCGGGTTGGTCGCCCGCGGCACGACCACCGTCAACCGCGTGTACCACATCGACCGCGGCTACGAGGGCATCGAGAAGAAACTCGCCGCCCTCGGCGCCAACATCCGCCGCACCGATGGGGAGGACCCACCGGCGGATTGACGTTTGGTTCCACGGAGACGTTGTTGGTCGCCGTGAGCATGAAAGTGTTGAGCACGGCCCGCCTACCGGCAGGTATCCTGCCTAACGTGCGCCCGTGGCGCCCACGCAGAACACTTTGGGTCGAGGACTGTGGGGGCAACTATACAAGAATGCTGACATCTTATTTCCGGTAGACTAGATTGCCGACAAAAAGTGTTGTATATTATTATGTTGGAACAGAAACAAAATGACCCCTGATCAAATCCAGAAAGCAATTGAGGATGCAATCTCTCGAAACAACCCGTTTCAATGGTTCTCCTATTTGCTGTGGCTTATTCTAGTATGCGTTGTTTCCTATGTTGTCTTTTATCTCCGAGAGAAGGGAAAGAATTTAGCGACGAAAGAAGACATCGTAGATATTGCTGTTCGAGTCGAAGAAATTAAGTCAGAATATCAAAAAAGGAGCTATTGATTTCAGTTAGTTGCATCGGGGCTTCTACAGAAGCGAGCAGAAGTAGTCGAAGAGATCTACCACCTGATAGTGGATACCGAGGAAATCTTCGGACGTTTCGTCAGCTTAGCTGAATGGAAGAACGATCCATCAAAGGATGATTTGAGAAAGAAAGGTGGGCGCCTCCTCTATAAATTCCTGAGAAAATACAAAAGGAATAGAATTTATTTTAGGGAGGAAGTGTGCGATAAGCTTCAGACATTCTCCGATTCTATATACAAAGTCATCTTGCCTTATTCGATAGCACTCACAGCTCAAATCGAAGGTGATCACCTTAGGGATTTAACCGAACGATGGGTGCAAGCTGACAAGGATTTCAAAGAGAAGATAGCGACCGCTAGGAAAACTATTGAAGAGGAGTTTCGTCGGCTCTTGGGGGTCGAAGAAATAGAGTTTCAGCAAGGTACTGGAGGCAACGCTTGACGCCTCACCTTAGTAGGTAGGGTGGGCATGCCTGCCCACCGCGCTGTTCCTCATCTTGCGGGCACAGCCTCCCTAACTCCCCGGCGTGTTCATATTATTCTGATCTTCTGGTAATCCGGTGTTCCCAATTCCGTGGGCGAGCATGCCCGCCCTACTTGGGCATGGCGGCCTGGCGCTTGGCGTCCTTTTCGGCGTCGGAGAGTTTGTCCCAGGCGGGTGGGCAGCTGCCCCCTGCTGCCTACCCGATCCGCATGGATGCCACAGATCATATCACTGGTCTGGCGTCTTGATCTCGCTTTTGGCGCTACGGTTTTGCGTGCTCAGCCTGGCAGCGGCTCTTTCTCCTGAACCAGGTGACGAGGAACCTTCTGGGAGGGAAACCTTCTCGTAGGGCACATTGATCACCGTACCGCGGACTTTGAACCCCTCGACGAAGGGCGCCCAGTAGACATAGAGAGCTACGTCGATCATCAGGTTGCCGCGGCCTTTCTCCAGAGCGCGGTCAACAGCGTCCTTGATGTTGGCGCCGATCCCAAGGAACCGGATGTCCTCACCCTCGACGCCCTGCATCTGCGGCAGCTTGGTGACATCGACTCCCTTGGCATAGATGTTCTTCGTGGAAATGGCCGTGAAATCGCCAACTCGCGTTGTGCACCCACCCAAGATTGCCACAAAGATGCATAATCCAAATGCCAAAACATGTGCTTTGCTAGTCATTGGCTGTTTCCTTTTTGCACTGGGCTGACAAGTGTATCCGCTGTGGATGCTTAGCGGCGCACCGCATTACCCTTAACCTCAAAGGTCATTTCCCCACAGATGTAGGGTACGTACCAATACCTGTAGTAGATCACTGCATTGGTGAGCATGTGCGCGTTGCCGCTCTCCAGTGCTCGGTCCACCGCTTCCTTCAAATTTGGGGGCGGTCCAGGGAGTATCACAATGGGCCTGGAGTCAACCCCGCGCACCGGTGGGCACTTTTCCGCTTTCTCCGTGCTGAAATTCGTGAGGTTGATGTTCTTCGTGGACAGCAGGGTGAAATCCCCCAGTCTCCGCGTGCACCCCCCGGTGATTGGAAGCAGCAGTGACAACATGAACAGAAGCACAACCCAAGTTTTGGCACCCATAAGAGTCCCTTTCCTGCTTGACCGCCGATTACGTACCCGACTGCCCGGAGACAAAAAACTAACCACCCAGCTCCATGGCGCGGTAAGTTAAGCGCAGCAGGAACAGATGTCAACAGACCTCCAGTGATTTCCTCTAGGCTGGTGACATAGCCGGGCGCGGGCCGGCGATGAGGTACCAGGCAGGGCGCTTCTGTGGGGAAGAGAGCGGTGCCTCCCTGGGCTATCGAGCTCCGTCGCGAGCGCCCGTGGCTTGTCAAGGCTTGGGCAGGACGGCCCGGAGCTTGGCGTCTTTCTGGGCGTCGGAGAGTGCGTCCCAGGCCGGGGGACAATCCGAGCAGCAGAAGCCGACCTTTTGGCCCTTATATTCGCGAGTCAGCGCATCGGGGACCTTGGTCGGATCGATCTTGGTTCCCATGATCGGGCAGACGTCGTTGACGACCTTCCAGCCCGGTTTGAGTGCCGTGGCCTTCGGTGTGGGCGGTGCCGCGGCTGGCCTTGCGGCCTCGGCCGGTTGCATGGCTGTCCCGGCGGCCGGGTCCCAGTTGTCCTTGCCCTTGAGGAAGTTCTCGCGGCTGTACGCCTTGGCCTCCTCCTCGGTGAGTTGATGCGACCAGCTCACCCGGGCGGTGGGTTTGGCGCCGGGGCCGGCGGACTGGTACTCGGCGAAGTAAGCCGTCTTTTCGTTCTCCGGCTTGCCCCAGTTGTCCCAACCTTCCGGGCGGATGTGGCTGTCCATCCAGCAGCGGTCAAAGACGACCAGCGCATAAGCCTTCCAGGGCCGGCCCAGGTAAGTCGGGGCGTCGCCGAGCAGCCGGCACTTGTGGAAGACGTACCCGCTGTCGGCATTCAGTTCAGGCCGCGACTGGGCCGTCACGTACCCGCCCTGCTTGCTGAGGAGGGTGCATTCCTCAAAGTAGGCCTTGGCCGCCCCGAAGATGAAGTCCACTTTCCCTTCAATGGAACATTTATCGAAGTATTGCCGGCCGCCGTTGGGGTAGAGCGTGTCCTGCCAGCCCAGGAAGCGGCAGTTGCGGAAGACAAGCCGATCGGCCTGACTCTTGAGCGCCACGGCCTGGCCGACTTGCCCGGCGGAGTTCTCGAAGGTGACGTTCTCGGCCACAAAGTCGTGCCCGAAGATAAACGTGCTGCTGGAACCGGTGGTGCCCACGGTCTTGTTGGGGTCCTCGGCGTTGGGGTCCTTGGTGTTGGCGCTCCAATCGTAAGTCAGGATCGTCGTGTTGGGGTCCTGGCCGCGGAACGTGATGAAGGGCTTGTTCTTGGGCACCGTAATGCGTTCCTTGTACGTTCCCGGTTTGATGAGGATGACGACGCGCTCGCTGTTTTTGGCCGGTACGGAGTCCACGGCCGCCTGCACGCTGGTGAACTGCCCGCTGCCGTCGGCCGCGACGGTGATCGTCTGCTCGGCCGCACCCGCCCAGGCGGCTAAACACAGGACCGTCCCCGCAAGAACCGCTGTGAGGTTAATAGTCATGGTGGCTCCTTTCGTTTCCATTCTAGCTGGCTACCATCCGCCGGATGGGTTGTCTTTCGGTGCGGCCTTGCCCCACCAAGCGGGGTCGCGGAAATAGTGCTTGAGCATCATGGCTGCGACGACACCGTCGGCGCAGGCGGTGGCCAATTGCATGGCCGCCTGCTGGCGGCAGTCCCCGGCCACGAATACCCCCGGCAGGGAAGTCCGTAGCGTGACTGCGTCGGCCGCGATGTACCCGGCCTCGTTCATCGCCACCACGCCGCGCAGCCAACCGGTGTTGGGGACCATGCCGACGAACACGAACACCCCGTCCACCTCCAGTTGCTCGAGGGCGCCGGTCTCGACATTGCGAATCGACACGTGGTCGATCTCCGTCCTCTGGGCATTGGGGACGATTTCCTCCAGCACGTAAGGCAGCTTGATGTCGATGTCCTTGGCCTTGGCGGTCTCGACCAGTTCCTCCACCAGCACCTTCTGCGCGCGAAACTCCTTGCGGCGGTGGATCATCGTGGTCTTGCGGACGAAGCGTTTAGCCAGGTAGATCGTGTCCTCGACGGCCGTGTTGCCGCCGCCGACGGTCAGGACGTGCTTGTCGCGGTAGAAGGGCCCGTCGCAGGTGGCGCAGTAGCTGACGCGCGTGGCCTGGCGCATGACGTCCTCGCCCGGCACGTCCAAGCGGCGGTAGTCGCTGCCGGGGGCGAGGATCACGGCCCGGGCGCGGTACACGTCTTCCTCGTCGGTCCCGATTTCCAGCACGCCGTCGTCACGGCGCTTCAGCGTCTCGGCGGCCCGGTTCGAAACGATCTTTGTCCCGAAGTCCTCCGCCTGCTGGCGCATCGCCTGGATCAAGTCCGGGCCGGTCACGATTCGGTAGCCGGGGTAGTTCTCGATCCGCTCGGTGAGCATGATCTGTCCGCCGGGCAGGCCGTTTTTCTCCAGGATCACCGTGCGGTAGCGGTCGCGTGCGGTGTAGAGCGCCGCGGCCAGTCCGGCCGGGCCGCCGCCAACGATCACCACGTCGAGTACTTCGTCCTTGCTCATTATTTCGCCTCACGTGCTGCAGCCGGCCGGCTGAAGGCGTCGGCGTCGATGGCCTTCAGCATCTCTTGAGCCGCAGGGAACCGCCGAAGCACCTCCTCCCGCGTGGACTGTTCAATATCCAAGCCCGTAGGACTTTCGTATCGGAGAAGTCGTCCGGTGCGGTCAAGCAGGAGGTGGTCCTGCTCGGCATCCTCGGCCTTGCGGACCGTGGCGCGGACGGCCGGGACGGCTTGTCCACCGAACTGAACTTCCTCATTACCCAGGACGGTAAAGGTTAGAACGTCCAGCTCGTGGGCGTTGCCGGCATAGTAGGCAAAGGCATACGATCCAGCCTTGCTGAGGTCCACCAACCTTGTGATCATCCTGCTGATCGCTACCGGCAGGTAGCGGCGGTCCATGGACTCATCGAGGATCTTCTCGGTGGACTTGGCGGACGGGTCGGTCGAGGAGTCGGCGAAGGTGAGCTTTTTGTCCTTCTTGGTCATCGTCAGTGCCTTGGAACGGTTACCCTCACCGCTGGACAGGAACGCCCAGGTGTTGGTCTCTCTTGTCCGGTCGACCGAGGCGAGCATCACCTCGGTCACCTGGCGGCTGGGGCTTGGGGGGAGGGTGGATTTCGACCAGGCCTTGATCTCCACGCCCTCGCGCCCCTCCACCGCCATGGCTCGCTCGCGAACGACCATGAAGCCGACGGTCTGGCCCCCTTGCATTAAAAGGTACCAAACGTCTTTCGGTTCGATAACGGCAGTGAGTTTCTCTGCTGTCAGGCCGGCCAGAATCTCCCGTCCGGCGGCCAGGTTTGCCTCGCGTTGAGCGGCCAAGGCCTTGGGGTCCAGCAGTTCCACGCTGTCCAGCACGGCCTGGTGGATGGCCAGGAGCCGGTTGCGTTCTGCCGCCGGACCGGTGATGCTGAGGATAAGGAACTCATCTGGTGCGGTGTATCCGGACACAATCCGAAACCAGGTCTGTCCCTTGCCTTTCTGAATCGCCCGCCGATCGATAGCCTTTCGGCCGAAGGCAGTGATGACTTGGCAGGATTCCGGTCTAAGATCGTCCTTCTTGCTCATCTCCTCGGCCATCTCCTTGGCGAGGGCTTCGAGCTGGTCTTCCTTCAGGCTGGTGGGCTGTCGCATGGCCTTCAGTGTCCAGACGATGGCCCCGGTGTTGCGGTCATGGGCGGACCAGGTCACCGAGCGGGAGGCCGCCCGTTCTTGAACCCGGTCGGAGTCGGCGGGAGGGCATAGAGAGTAACCTTCTTTAAGGTTGAAGTACCGCTGGCCGAGTGGAACAGCGGGCTGAGAGGTCGTTTCCGCAGCCAGGCCGCTGGACCCGCAGGTAAGCAACAACGTGGCGACAATCCATGGTCGCATCGAAGGTCTCCTTGCTTACGCGGCGACATTATAGGTCTGTCGCGCCCTCAGCGTAAGGCCTAGTGGCCAGTCCCGCACCGGCAGTTCTACGGCCCGGCCGACCATTCCCTTGGCCCGGTGTGGACCGTCGCCTACAATGGTTTCCGTGTTCGCCCAAGGAGAGTGATCATGAAGTGGATTACCCGATCCCACGTGCAGGTTGACCGCGTGGCCTGTCCATGGCTGATTAAGCGGTTCGTGGACAACCAGGCGGAGTTTATCTTTGCTCCGGCGAACGGCATCGAAGCGGTGGCGGCCGAACAGCAGGCCGTCCTCTTTGACGCCCCCGGCGCCGAACTGGGCCATCGCGAGGACCAATGTTCGTTCGACGCGATCATCCAGAAGTTCCAGCTCAAGGATAAGGCGCTGCTATTGCTGGCGGAGATTGTACGAGCGGCTGACACGAACAAGCTCCAGGCCCACCTCCTTGCCCCGGGTCTCAAGGCCATTGCCGAGGGATACAGCCTGCGCTTCCCCGACGACGATGAAAATATTCGACGGCAGTTCGAGGTCTACGATGCCTTGTACGCCTGGTGCCGACTGGAGGTCACGCGGGCATGAGTGACCAAACTGCTCCGCAAGGGGCCGCTGGCAAATCCTGGAAGGCCTACTTTGCCATCAACGCCTCCACCGGCGCCTGCTGGGAGCGATCCTGCTGGTGTGCATGGGCAGCGAGCTGTGGGGCCCCTTTGTGCCCAGTTACATGAAGAAGGTCCTGTCTTCCTCGCTGATCATGATTGCGATCTATGGCAGTTACCGTGACCTTCTGGAAGCGATTAACTACCTGATGGGCGGATGGATCGCCGGGCGGTTCAACACCCGCCGTAGCCTGCTGCTGTTCAACGCCACGCCGTTGGCGGGACTGCTGATCCTGGTGTTGTGGCAAAGCACCTTGGGGGTGTTTGTGGCTATTCCGTTTGTGTTTGTGTGGGATTCGCTGGCTGGTCCGGCGTTGCTGACGGTGGTGGGTGACTCGCTGCCACCGGAGCGGCGGGCGATGGCGTTCTCGCTCCAGTCGCTTTTCCGCCGCCTGTCGCGCATCGTCGCCTACGGAACCACCTCGCTGCTAATCCTGATCACCGGGCAGCGGCTGGGCATGAGAACGGCCTTTGCGCTGAGCTTTGGGGTGGTCCTGGCCAGTATGGTCGTACAGTATCGGTTCATGAAGACCGCCAGCAGCGACCGCGGCACGGTGATCCACAGGCCCTGGCAGGTGTTGCGGGGATTCCACCCTCAGTTAAAGCGCCTTTTGGCCGCCGACATCTTCGCTCGCCTCGCTGAAGGAATGCCTAGAGAGCTCATCATCCTATTCACCGCGGGGGTCTTCGGTAAGTTCATGGGCCCCGCGGCTGCCGTGGCCATGTACGGCACGATGCTGATCGTCTCACAGATCACCAGCGCCATCACCTACCTGCCGATGGGTGCCGTGGCCTCCAAGTCGGGTTTCGGCAAGCGGCCCTACATCGGGCTAACGTTCTTTTTCTTCGCCTCCTTCCCGGTCATGCTGGCGGCGATGGGTCTGCTGTCGCGGTCCGGCGTGGTGCCGTTGTCGGTGGCGGTGCTTTTGATGGGTGTGGCCTTCGTGTTCATGGGGATGCGCGAGATCGGCGAACCGGCGCGCAAGGCCATGATCGTGGACCTGATTTCCCCGGAGTACAAGACGCAGGCCATCGGCATCTACTGGTCGGCGCGGTCCGTGGCGGTCATGCTCGCACCGATCGTCGGCGGGTTGGTCTGGATCGCCAGCAACATGTTGGGCGGGTGCCGGATTGATGACCCGACCGGCCCTGGTCCCGTGGCCATGCTCTTGGCCTCCAGCGTCTGTGGTGCAGTCGGGGTCGTCTATTACTACGCGCGTTTCGGGAAGTAGGCGGGCATCTTGGCGACCTGCCGGTCGCTATTCCCCCTGGTTCCGGCCCGGCCTTGCCTTTCGACCTGTGTGGTCGAACGTTGCCTTGCGGCGCAGGATGTGGTGATAGTGCTGGGCGAAGCGGTGGGCCTCGTCGCGCACCGATTGGAGCAGCCGCAGACCCGGGTCGCGGCGCGGTAGGCGGATCGGTGAGGAGCGTCCCTGGACGAACAGCTCCTCCTGCTTCTTGGCCAAGGCCAGCAGGGCTGGTGGACGAAAGCTCAGTCCGTCGAACGCGCTGCTGGCGGCCGCGAGCTGCCCCCGGCCGCCGTCGATCAGGATGAGGTCGGGAAACAACTCCTCGTTCCTACCCGCCAGCCGGTAGCGGCGGCTGACCACCTCGCGGATGCAGGCCAGGTCATCGCTTCCCGCTACGGTGCGGATGCGGTAGCGGCGGTAGGCGCTCTTGAGCGGTCGGCCGTCGATGAAGCACACCATCGACCCGCACAGCTCCTGCCCGGCCAGGTGGGCGATGTCGATGCCCTCGATTACCCGCGGCACGGCCGGTAGGCCCAGCACCTCGGCCAAACGTGCCAATCCCTCAACCGGGTCGATGAAAAAAACCTCCGGCTGGACGTCCTCGTGGACCAGCCCCCGCTTCTGAAGGCCTTCCAGGGCGCGGAGCTGGTCGCGCAGCTCGGCCGCCCGCTCGAAGTCCAACCGCTCGGCGGCGGTCTTCATCTGGGCAGCCAGGTCGGCCTTGACGCGCGAGCCCTTGGACTCCATGAATTGCCGGAAACGCTCGATCTGCTGCGCGTAGTCGTCCCGGTTCACCAACGCCGCGCACGGGGCGGTGCATTGCTTGATGCTGTGCAGGATGCACGGGCGGAAGTGTCGGCGGGTCTGGTCGTCTTGGCGAATCTCCAGCTTGCAGGTGCGGAACTTGAAGACCCGCTGCATCAGCGGCAGGGCCGCCCGCAACTCGGCCACGGAGACGAACGGACCATAGAGCTTGGCCCCTGACGCCAGGGGCTGACGGGTGATCGACACCGCCGGAAAATCATCGCCGGTGGTGATCTGGAGATAGGGGAAGGTCTTGTCATCCTTCAGCCGCTCGTTGAACCGGGGTTGGATATCCTTGATGAGCCGGTTCTCACAGAGCAGGGCATCGACCTCGCTGTCGCACTCCAGCACGTCCAGGTCGGCGGCCAGGTTGCTCACCATCCGTTCGATTTCCGGCCCGCGACTGACGAGCAAGTCGGCGGAGGGCTGAAGGTAGCTGGCGACGCGTGAACGAAGGCTCTTGGCCTTGCCGACATATAGCACCACGCCGGCGGCATCCTTAAAAGGTACACCCCCGGACCGGCGGACAGGCTGGTGGCCTTTTCCCGAAGTAGCTGGAGGGTTTTTTCTCGGTTTTCCCGGTTTTCTCGCGGGCGCCTTCATGGAGGTCATTATACATCGCATTCCGCCTAGGCCGATTGCCGGTCCAACGTGAACACCTCAGCGGTGAAATCCCCTTGGCGTTGGGGGGTGTAGACGCTATCGTTGAGCGACCCATGGCAGGGATCGGCGACAAGACGCGCCACGAACTGGCCTCCATCCGCGACACGGTGGAGAGCATTTCAATGGCCATCGTGCTGGCGCTGGTGCTGCGGGCGTTCGTGGTGGAGGCGTTCGTCATTCCTACCGGGTCGATGGCCCCGCGGCTGATGGGCGAGCACTGGGACCTGGTCTGCCCCGCCTGCGGATATGAATACGCCTTCGGGGGGCCCCGGATGGCGCCCGACCAAGTCTCGCAGCTCAGCCGGGCCCAACGGTACATCCCCCACGCGCGCGGTGCCCCAATTGCCGAAAATCCTTCAACGACAGCAAGGAGTTCCTCTCCGCCGGTGACCGCGTGCTGGTGCTGAAATACCTTTACCGCTTCCGTCCGCCCCAGCCGTTCGACGTGGTGGTCTTCCGCAACCCGCAGAACAACCGAGAGAACTACATCAAGCGGTTGATTGGTTTGCCGGGAGAGACCATCGAGATCGTCCACGGGGACATCTTCGTCAGCCCCACCCGAGACGCCCCGCGGCAGATCCGCCGCAAGCCCCCTATAGCCCAGGAGGCGATGTGGCAAGTGGTGTTCGACAACGACTACCGTCCCGACCCCGACTACAGCCGCAGCGTCCTCAGCCCGCGATGGGTCGCTTCCGGCGGGGACTGCTGGCGGACCGATGCGTTCGGGAGGCGCTTCGCCTACGCGGGCGGGGCCTCGGCGGGGGAACTGGTGTTCGAGGCCGACACCGCCGACTTTCTGCCTCACTACGGGTACAACTCACCGGACGGGGAGTCGATCGTCAATCCCAAGCTCGACATCTGCACGGACCTGAAGCTTTCGGTGGAGTTCCTCCCGGCCGATGCGCACGCGACGGTGGCGCTGGCGCTGTCCAGTTTCGAAGACCAATTCCGAGGAGAAGTCGCCGCCGACGGGACCGCCAAGCTCCTGTACCGCAAGCTCACCGATCCGCAAGACCGGTGGGAGCCCTGGGGCCAGGCCAAGCTGTCGCCCCTCCAGATCGGCCGGGGATACGACGTGGCGCTGATGAACGTGGACTTCTCGGTGAAGCTGGCGGTGGACGGCAAGGTGGTGCTGGAGGTGACCGACAAGTATCCGCAAAACTACCCGTCGCTGAAGGACCGCCTCCGTCAGGCCGGGGATTCGCCGATCCCGCTGCCCCAGGTCGCCATCACCGCCGCGGGGGGGCCGTGCGAGCTGCGCCACCTGCGGCTGATGCAAGACGTCTACTACACCAGCCAACCGCTGGCCTTACTGCCCCGCGGGCCTCTGGGCGACTTTGCCCGAGACCTCAACAAACGCCATTTGCTTTCCCTGCAAGACCGATCGGCCGGCTGGGGCACGGCGGGCTATCCGATCGAACTTGCCCGGCACGAGGACAACCCCGACCTGGATGAGTTCTTCATGCTGGGGGACAACAGCCCCCAGAGCCTCGACAGTCGAGGCTGGACCTGGGCGGCCCCGACGCTGCGGCTCTATGAAGGCGGCCAGGCGGGCGACAAACCCCTGTATCAACTCGGCACGGTGCCGCGGTACAACCTGATCGGCAAGGCGCTGTTCGTTTACTGGCCGGGGGGCTTCCGACTGCCCGGCCTGCCGGGATTGCCGATCGTGCCGAATTTCGGCAAGATGAGGTTCGTCCGCTAGGATCAGCCTCTTCCGTCGGCGGGTGCGAGAAGGCTAAAAGCAAAAAAGTCAAGGGCCACGATGATACTGCTGGAAGTCAGGGAACTGGTCAAAAGGTACAGCGGCAGGGCCGTGGTGGACCGTGTGTCCTTCACCGTCAACCAGGGCGAGATCGTGGGACTCCTGGGCCGCAATGGAGCGGGCAAGACCACCACCTTCCGCATGACCATCGGGATGATCACGCCCAACGCCGGCACGGTCATCTTCGAGGGCGTCGACGTGACGAGCGTGCCCATGTACAAACGGGCGCGGCGGGGCATGGGGTACCTGTCGCAGGAGCCGAGTATCTTCCAGCGCCTCACCGTTTGCCAGAACCTCCTGGCCATCCTGGAGACGATGAACCTTGCCAAATCCGATCGCGAGAACAAATGCGCCCAGCTCCTGGAGCAGTTCGGCCTGACGCGCCAGGGGGAGCAGTTGGCCCGGACGCTGTCGGGCGGGGAGCGCCGCAAGCTGGAGATCGCCCGCGCCTGGTGACCAATCCCACGATGATCCTGCTGGATGAGCCGTTCTCGGGGGTCGATCCGATCGCGGTGGAAGAGCTCCAACGCGAGATCCGGGGCCTGCGGGACCGGGGCATCAGCATCCTGCTGACCGACCACAACGTCCGTGAGACCCTCTCGGTGACGGACCGCTCCTACATCATCGACGACGGCCGGGTGCTCCGCGAAGGCCCGCCCAAGACCCTTGTGAACGATGAGCTGGTGCGGCGGACCTATCTGGGACACACCTTCCGCGGCGATGAGTTCGACCGCTCCTAGCCTGTCCCGAGGCCGGGGGGACAGGGTCAAACAGCCTTGGTCGGCAGAAGGCAAGGGGTTACGATGGGGGCAATACGCTGTCCCCCCGACACGTTAACCGGAGCGGAACATGGAGCCTGCGCAGCTTCGCGCCACGATAGCCTCCGCCCAGGCCGGTTCCGCCGAGGCCTATCAGGCGCTGCTGGAGGCCTATGGGTCGAGGCTGTACGGCTATTTCTTTCGGGCCACCGGCAGTCACCACGATGCCGAGGACTTGATGGGCGAGTTGATGCTCCGTCTGGTCCGGCGGCTGCGAAGCTACGATGACCGCGGGCGGTTCGAACCGTGGTTGTTTCGGATCGCGGCCAACATGGTCCGCGACCGGATCCGCCGGTCGAGGACGAAGGTTAACCCGGTGAGTCTGTCGGCCAACGATGAGGCGTCCATCCCGCTGTCGGATCGGCTGATGGCGGGTGGGCCGCTGGCGGAAGCAGGCCTGTTGGATCAGGAAGTCTCAGCGGAACTGAACGAGGCGCTAGGCAAACTGGACGAGCAGACGCGCGACATGCTCCTGCTAAGGCACTTTGCGGAACTGAAGTTCAAGGAAATCGCCGAAATCTACGACTGTCCCCTGGGCACCGTGCTGGCCCGGGTGCACCGCGGGCTCAAGTCCTTGAGACGGCTGCTGGAGTAACACCGATGGATCCGAATGAACAGTCCTACGAGCGGATCGCCCGCTGGCTGGATGGCCAGGAGGTTTCGCTGGACTCCCAGGAACTTTCCCTCGCGCAGCACATCCGTCGCCAGGAGGTGACGTTGGGCGGCCTTCTGAATGTCTCTGTCTCCCCTGCGGCCCTAGCGGCCGCACGGAAGGCGCTGCGTCGCGAGATGGGTTGGAGTCGATGGCGCGTCCTGCGGATTGTCGTGGGAATCTCAGCCGTGGCTGCGGCGGCGGTCCTGGTCGTGGCCATGCTGCTGCCCGAGCAAACCCCGACGTTGCCGAGCCACGTGCCCACGGCCGTGCTGTTCGGCGAATCGGATCGAAGTCCCAGCCACGTCGCGCTGGAAGCCTTGGCCGAGCAGATGAACCAGGTCGAGGCCAGGATACTTGCCTCCTTGCCCCCCAGGCCGGAAGAGGGCGTGGTCAAGGACTTGTTAGACAAATCAGACAGATCGGACGAAGAGGGCTTTGACGATCTTTGGATGGACGAGTTCGACGAATTTTCTGGGTGAGTAGGTTCGGAGAGAGGAATAAGGGAATGTCCAAACGACGGTCAAGGCTGCTGTGCGTTGCAGGGATTTTCGTGGTCGGCCTGGCGGTGGCGATGGCGCGGGAACAGCCGGCTACCGCGCTTGTCGAAGGGGATCGAACGTGTCCTGCGTCGCAACCGACTTCCGCTCAAGGGTGCGATAGCGAGGTCGAGATGCTCGACGTCCTCCAAAAACGCCTGCCTTTGCGGTACGAGCGGCTGATGGAGCTTAAACAAACCAACGCCGCTAAATACGCCTTCCACCTGGCCAGGATGATGCAGTGGTACAGGGAATGGAAGCGCCTCCCTCCAGCCATTCAGGACGCCGACATCCGCCAGCAGACCATGAACGTGCGGATCTGGCAGATCGTGGAGAGGCTGCGGGACACCCCCTCCGAGAAGGCCCAGGCCAAGCTCCGCAAAGCCTTGAGCGAAGCCGTCGCCAAGCAGATCGAGGCCGAACACAAACTCATTGAATACAGGCTGGAAATGCTGGAAAAGGAATTGCTCCGCCTGAAGGAGCAACTCAAGGAGCATAGTCGGGATCGATCTTCACTCATCAAGAATCGCGTGGACCATCTGCTGCGAGCCGCCAGCCAGCCTGTGGATAAAAAGGATCAAAACCACAGCGAACCGAGCGACGGTCCGTAAGCTCCACCCCCCTGTGGATCCGTTGCAACCCGCCGAAGTCTTTGTCTCTCGACCCTTCGCCGTCACTGCCTCTGCCCCCCTTGTGCTATGATGCCTTGATGAGCCCTTCCAAACGGGAACGCCAAGCAGACGTCTTAGGTCCAAGCCCCGCGGGCGGTGTCGGGGACCTTGGGATCTTCGGCAGCCCGCTGGTGGACCAGATCCGTCGCAGCGGGAACGTCTGGAACCTGTCCGATGGGCAATTGGCGTTGCCTGAGGTGTTTGGTTTCTGCCGCGGAGTCGAGCGGGCACTGGTCATGTTAGAGCGGGCCGTCGCAGCCGGCAGCGACGAGCGTCGGCGGCTGTTCCTGTTGGGCCAGATCATCCACAATCCCTGGGTCAACGATTACTTCAGCCGCCGGGGGGTGCGCATCCTCGGCCCGGAGGATCTGACGGAGCTGGAGAAGATCATCTCCCCAGCCGACTGGGCGATCATCCCCGCCTTCGGCGTGCCGCTGCCGATCGAACAGCGCCTCCGCACCATCGGCTGCCGGATCATCGACACGACCTGCGGCGACGTCCGCCGTCTGTGGTCCTGGGCGGGCCGGGCCGTGGCAGGCGGCTATGGGGTGCTGATTTTCGGCCGGGCCGTGCACGACGAGACGGTCGTGACCAAGTCGCGCCTCCAGGCCTCGGACGGCAAGTACCTGGTGGTGGGCGATCTGGCCCAGGGGCGGCGGTTCTGCGACATGATCACCGGGGATGAGACCGCGGAGCATTTTCGCAGCGTCTTCGGTGACCAGGCCACCAACGCCTCCTCGCTAACGCCTTTCCTCCGCCTGGCCCAGGTCAGCCAGACGACCATGCTTTACGACCTGACGATCCAGCTCCGCGAGTTGATCCGAAAAAGCTTCACCGCGCGTTTTGGCAAGCAAGGCCTGGCGGATCGGCTGATCTTTCAACCGACGGTCTGCCGCGCCACCCAGGCCCGCCAGACCGCCGCGGTGGACCTGTGCCGCAGCCGCTGCGACCTCGTCGTCGTGGTGGGGGGGTTCGGCTCGTCCAACACGCGACACCTGTTCGAGCTGGCGCGGGAGTATTGTCCGGCCTACTTCATCGAGGATGCCGACGCCATCCTCTCGGCCGATCAGTTGCGGACGTTCGATCCCGCCACCGGCGCCGATCGTCGCCGCCGGCTGGCTGCCGTCGAAACGCCCGCTGCGGATCGGCGTCCTGGCTGGGGCCTCCAGTCCCGAGGTGGTCGTCGGTGACGTGCTCCAACGCCTGGGCAGCTTCCTCGGCGTGGCTGTCCCAACGGACTAAGCAACCGTTCGCAGTGCTATCCATCGACACACCCTTCTAAACTGGTTTTTGAAGTCTAGAAAAGGGTAGAATCGTCAAGACCGCTGGCAAGTTCGGACAACGTGGGCGAAAGGTGAAAGGGCCTACCCGGTAGCGGATGGGCTCCAGAGAACGTGGGCTTTCCGCAAGGAGAGGACATGAAGAAGTCCGCGTTGTGGGTGACGGTGCTGGTTGCCGGCCTGGGGTTGATGCTGCTGTCGTATTACGTCCTTCAATCGCCGCAGAGGGCAGCGCTGAAGGCTAAGCTCGCACTGTCCAAGGGGGCCTCCCAAGCGGCCACGGAAACTGCCACCGCGCCGCAGAAGAAAAAAGCAAAGATCGACAAGGAGTGGCGGGACCCGGCAACGCGCGTGCCCGCTGGCGCGTTCCAGGTGTACATGGGTGGAATGGCGCTCCTGCTGACGGGAGGTTCGGCGCTCCTCCTCCGCCTGTGGGGCTTTCTATCCGCACGAACGCCCATCGGTATGCTGCGGTCACCGCTGCTTGAGGCGCGTCGATACTGGCGATGGCTGGTTCTTCTGCACGTGGCGTACTTTGGGGCGATGATCCTGTTTATGGAGATTGTGTATGCAGCCCCCGACGTTCAGCGCGAGATCCTGACAGCTATCAAACAGGAGGTCGAGGGAGGCAAAGGCCCGCTGGGCGTGGTCGGGTCGGCTTATCGGAACCATAATATCCTGCTCGCGGCGGTGATGACGGTGACGCTCAACTTCCTTGGCGGGTCGGTCCTGTGCATCACAATCCCCTCGATTATCGTGCCGGGGGCGGGGGTCTTGGTCGCTGCCGTCCGGTCTATCGTATGGGGACTGCTGCTGTCGCCCACGCACGTGGCCTTGTCCGGTGTCATGCTGCCCCATTCGTTCACGGTGTGGCTGGAGGGGGAGGGGTACATCCTGGCCAGCTTCTTTGCGATTCTGGTACCGGTCTACCTCCTTCGAGCCAGCGAAGGTCCTACGGTCGGTGACCGGTACGCCAAAGCGATTTTGCTAAACCTCAAAGGGAATCTATGGGTCTTGATCGTGCTGGCGGTCTCGGCCCTGTACGAGGCGGTCGAGGTCATTTGGATGCGAACCCATTGAGTGGCGTGGGGAGTGCAGCTTGGCTGCTGGGGGCCACGGCGGCGATGTGTGCGGCTGGGGTACGTCTGCGAGGATCGGCTCTGATGCTCTCAGCGAATTCTAGCAGGCAGAGACTTATGGACTTGCTTGTCCGCTGCTGTCAAAATGCGCCGAGCAGGCCCTGCCGACTGTAGCGATTGGCAGGCTTTTTGATTTATAGGCACGGCCAGAAAAGTCTGTAACTTATTTCAATGGCGAATTTTGCATCCCAAGGCATAATCCTTGCTCTCTCTAAGGCTTGCCAGGCCTGCACCCCAGGGGGGCTTTTTTAGTGGGGGCAAGGCGGCGGGCCGTGCTTAGTTGCTATCTAACTTGTTCTAAAGGCGTGTCTTAGGCAACCTGGAAGGAGAAGTTCGCTATGGCGGCCAAGCAGCTAGCGATGCAGCAGCAGGCCCACGAGGCCTTGCTGGCAGGTGTGGCGAAACTGGCCCGGGCGGTCAAGAGCACCCTGGGCCCGCGCGGGCGAAACGCAATCCTGGACAAGGGCTGGGGCTCGCCCACCGTGACCAAGGATGGGGTGACGGTGGCCGAGGAGATCGAGCTTACCGACAAGACCGAGAACATGGGCGCCAAGCTGGTCAAGGAGGCCGCCAGCAAGACCTCCGATGAGGCCGGCGACGGCACGACTACCGCGACGATCTTGGCCGAGGCTGTCTTCAAGGAAGGCTATCGCAACCTGGCCGCCGGGGCCGACGCGATGGCCCTGGCCCGCGGCATCCGCAAGGGTGTCGAGGCGATCGTGACCGAGCTCAAGAGGATCGCCATCCCCATCAAAGGCGACCAGGACATCCGCAACGTCGCCGCCGTCAGCGCCAACAACGACCAAGCGGTCGGACAAATGCTGGCCGAAGCCATGAGCAAGGTGGGCGCGACGGCGTCATCACCGTCGAGGAGGGCAAGGGCATCGAGACGACCGTGGACGTGGTCGAGGGTATGCAGTTCGACCGCGGGTATCTCTCCCCGCACTTCGTGACCGATCCGGAAGCGATGGAGTGCGAGCTGGAAAAGCCGCTGATCCTCATCCACGAGGACAAAATCTCCTCCGTGACCAAGATGGTCCCGCTGCTGGAAAAAGTCTCCGCCGCCAAGCGCCCGCTCCTGATCATCGCCGAGGACATCGAGGGCGAGGCGCTGGCGACGTTGGTGGTGAACAAGCTCCGCGGCATCCTCCAGGTCTGCGCGGTCAAGGCCCCGGGCTACGGCGACCGCCGCAAGGCCATGCTCGAAGACATCGGCATCCTCACCGGCGGCAAGGTGTTCACCAAGGACCTGGGCATCGACCTGGAGAGCATCTCGCTTACCGACCTCGGCACGGCCAAGAAGAATCGTGGTGGACAACGACAACACGACCCTCCTCGAAGGGGCCGGGGAGAGCAAGGCCATCCAGGCCCGCATCGAGCAGATCCGCGACGAGATCGAAAAAACCACCAGCGACTACGACCGCGAGAAGCTCCAGGAGCGGCTGGCGAAGCTGGCCGGCGGGGTGGCCCAGATCAACGTCGGGGCCGCGACCGAGACCGAGATGAAGGAGAAGAAGGCCCGCATCGAGGACGCCCTGCACGCCACCCGGGCCGCCATCGAGGAAGGCATGCTGCCCGGCGGCGGCGTGGCGCTGGTCCGGGCGGCCAAGGCGCTGGACAAGCTCAAGCTGTCCGGTGACGAGGCCACGGGCGTGGCAATCGTCCGCCGAGCAGTCGCCGAACCGCTGCGGCAGATCGTCGCCAACGCCGGCGAACCCCCGGCCGTGGTGCTCAAGAAAGTGCTGGAAAGCAGCAAGCTGGGCTTCGGCTTCAACGTCGAGAAGATGCAGTACGAGGACCTCACCGCCGCGGGCGTGATCGACCCGGCCAAGGTGACCCGCACCGCGCTCCAAAACGCCTCCTCCGTCGCCACGCTCCTGCTGACCTGCGGTGCGGCGGTCTCGGAGAAGCCCAAGGAAGAGGACGAAGAAGGTCCCCCCGGCCACGGCCAGGCGGCATGGGGGATGGGAATGATGTAATTGCGGACTTGTCGGACTCCGTGGCCGCAGAGCGGACGAAGCGAGGATTGCCCAAAGGAGATACATCGATGGCAGTGAAACCGTTGGACGATCGGGTGCTGATCAAGCAGAGCCAGGCGGAGGAGAAGACCACCGGCGGCATCGTGCTGCCCGACACGGCCAAGGAAAAGCCCCAACGCGGCAAGGTCGTAGCCGTCGGCCCGGGCAAGCTGCTGGACAACGGCAAGCGCAGCGCGATGAGCCTCAAGAAGGGCGACGAGGTCTTCTACGCCAAGTACTCCGGCACCGAGATCAAGATCGACGGCGACCAGTACGTCATCGTGCGGGAATCCGACGTGCTGGCCGTCATCGACAATTAAGAAACGGTAGGGCGTGCAGGGTCCCGCCATGGCGGGGTTCTGCACGCGGAAACGTTGCGTGCGCATGCAACGCGTTGCATGCCCTACACTAGAAGGCGAAGGAGCTGAATCCATGGCTGCAAAGCAGATGCTGTACGACGCCGACGCCCGCGAGGCCATGCTGGCCGGCGTGGCCAAGTTGGCGGCAGCCGTCAAGGTGACGCTGGGCCCGACGGGACGCAACGTCCTGCTCCAGAAGTCCTACGGCGGCCCCAAGGTCACCAAGGACGGCGTGACCGTCTCCAAGGAGATCGATCTGCCCAACCCCTTCGAGAACATGGGCGCCAAGATGGCCAACCAGGTCGCCAGCAAGACCTCCGACGTGGCCGGCGACGGCACGACCACCGCGGTGGTCCTGGCCGAGGCAATCGTCCGCGAAGGCCTCAGGAACGTCACCGCCGGCGCCAACCCCATGGCGCTCAAGCGCGGCATCGACCAGGCCGTCGAGGCGGCCGTGGCCTCCATCGCCCAGCAGGCCCGCAAGGTCAAAGGCACCGACGACCTCCGCAAGGTCGCGACCGTCTCGGCCAACTGGGACACCGACATCGGCAACCTCATCGCCGAGGCGTTCGAGAAGGTCGGCAGCGACGGCGTCATCACCGTCGAGGAGGGCAAAGGCACGGCCAACGAGCTGAAAGTCGTCGAGGGCATGCAGTTCGACAAGGGCTACATCTCGGCCTACTTCCTCACCAACCCCAACACGCTGGAGGCGGTGCTCGAGGACGCCTACATCCTCATCCACGAAAAGAAGATCTCCAATCCTCCGCGACCTGGTGCCGGTGCTGGAGAAGACCATGGCCGCCGGCAAGCCCCTGCTGGTCATCGCCGAGGACATGGAGGGCGAGGCGTTGGCGGCGCTGGTGGTGAACAAGCTCCGCGGCATCTTGGCGGTCTGCGCGGTGAAGGCCCCGGCCTTCGGCGACCGTCGCAAGGCCATCCTGGGCGACATCGCCGTGCTGACGGGTGGAACGTTCCTCAGCGAGGACCTGGGCGTCAAGCTGGAGAACGTCGAGCTGGACTCTCTCGGCCGGGCCAAGCGCATCGTCGTGGACAAGGACAACACCACGATCATCGAAGGCGCCGGCACCCGCAAAGAGATCGACGCCCGCGTCGAGACCCTCCGCACCCAGATCGAAAAGACCACCAGCGACTACGACCGCGAAAAGCTCCAGGAGCGGCTGGCCAAGCTCACCGGCGGCGTGGCCGTCATCCACGCCGGGGCGGCGACCGAATCGGAGATGAAGGAACGCAAGGACTTAATCGACGACGCCGTGCACGCCACTCGCGCCGCGAGCGAAGAGGGCATCGTGCCCGGGGGCGGCGTGGTCTTTCTGCATGCCCTCGAGGCCGTCAAAAAAGTCCGGGACAAGGCCAAGGGCGATGAAAAGATCGGCGTGGACATCGTGCTGCGGGCTCTGACCTTCCCCACGCGGCAAATCGTCGAAAACACCGGCCATGACGGCGACGTCGTGGTGGCCGAGATCTTCGAAAAAGGCGGCAATACCGGATACGACGCCGCGACGGGCAAGTTCGTGGACATGCTGGCTGCGGGCATCATCGACCCGGCCAAAGTCTCCCGCATCGCCCTCCAGAACGCCGCCTCGGTGGCCTCGGTGCTGCTGACCACCGACCTGATGGTGACCGAGTTCGACGAGAAGAAGGAAGAAACCCAGGTGGCCGGCGCCATCCATTAGTCTCCTCCACCGGCCGGAGAGGTGAGATGGAGCCTAGAAGCACAATCCAGGGGCGCTAGCGGTGGTGGCGCCCCTGTGAGTTTGTTTTTCTCTTCGTCCAGTTATTCCGGCAGGACTAGAAAAGCCTGGGGTGGCGGGGTGAATGGAAGGTCTGTGCGACCATCGGTGGGGCGCGGTAGAGTAGGCAGACCCATGGTGGAGAAGCGAGACTACTACGAAGTCCTGGGCGTGGGGCGCGACGCCTCCCCTGAGGACGTGAAGCGCGCCTACCGCCGGGGGGCGCTGAAGTTTCATCCCGACAACTTCAAAGGCGACAAGGCCGAGGCCGAGCGGCGCTTCAAGGAGCTGGCCGAGGCCTACGAAGTGCTCAGCGACCCGGCCAAGCGGCAAGCCTACGACCGTTACGGGCACGCGGGCCTGCGCGGGGCGGGCGTGCACGACTTCTCCTCGATGGGCTTCGGGGACATCTTCTCGATGTTCCAGGACATCTTCGGCGGGCTGGGGACCGCCTTTTCGACCGAGCGCAGCCGCGACCGCGGCTACGACTTGGAGACGGAAGTGGAGCTGACGCTGGAACAGGTGGCCACGGGCGCGGACCAGACGCTGGAGTTTGATCGCATGGACTTTTGCCCGACCTGCGGCGGCAACGGTTCCAAACCCGGGAGTCCGCTGACCAAGTGCTCCACGTGTGGCGGCTACGGGCAGGTGCAGCAGCAGGTGCAGGGCTTTTTCGGCTTTTCGGTCCGCGTCACGGAGTGCCCGCGGTGCCGCGGCAAGGGGACGCTGATCACCGACCCGTGCGAGGCTTGTCATGGGAGCGGAAGACGGAAAAAGAGGCGCGTCCTGAGCGTCCGCGTGCCGCCGGGCGTTCACGACGGCCAGGTCATCCGCGTGCGCGGCGAGGGTGAGCCGGCCGCCAGCGGCACGGAGCGGGGCGATCTGCACTGCTACGTACGAGTCCGGCCGCACCCGTTCCTGGTCCGCCAGGGAGACGATCTGATCTGCCGCGTGCCCATCGCCTTCACCCAGGCAGCCTTGGGCGGGACGATCGACGTGCCCACACTGAACGGCGCCGGGACGGTCGAAGTCCCGCACGGCACGCAGAACGGCGATGTCTTTACCCTCAAGAAGCGCGGACTGCCGTCGCAGCGCGGCAGTCGGGTGGGCGACCAGCACGTGCAAGTGGTCATCGAAGTGCCCAAGAAGCTGACCAGCAAACAACGCGAACTGCTGGAGGCGTTCGCCAAGACTGAGGAAGTCCACGTCACGCCGCAGCGCAAGAGCTTCCTGGAGAAGTTCAAGGAGTACTTCGCCGGCAGGCGGCACCTGCCGAACAGGCCGACCCATGATCAAGAAGCGCGACCAGAAACATCCTCCCGATCAGGCCGATGAGGAAAGGCCCCAGCAGGGTCAAGGTGACCAGTCGGCGGAAGGGATCGCAGCCGGTCCTGCCGAGGGGAGACTGACCGATCTGGAGAAACTGCGGGCCGAGCGCGACGACCTGCTGGCCCGGCTCCAGCGCGTCTCGGCGGAATTCCTCAACTACCAGAAGCGCGTCCAGCGAGACGTCACCGAGGCCCGCGAGTTTGCCAACGCCGAACTTCTCAAGGGCCTGCTGGGCGTGCTGGACGACCTAGAGCGAGCGATTCAGGCGGCCAAGGCGAACCACGCTGCCGACGATCCCCTGCTGGTCGGCACGCAACTGGTCTATGACAAGGCCTTATCCACGCTGGAGCGGTTTGGCCTGTCGGTCATCAAGACCATCGGTGAGCCTTTCGATCCTCACAAGCACCACGCCCTCCGCCATGACCCCAGCGACGATCGCCCCGCCGGCGTCGTGCTGGCGGAGTTGCAGAAAGGTTACGAACTGAAAGGCAGGACGATCCGCCCGGCCGCGGTGGTGGTGTCGAGTGGCCCCGAGGCTTTTTCCAGTCCGCCGCCCGCCGGCGAACCAGAGGAATAGGAAGGCTGACCGAACCGACCCCCCAGGCGCAGGGGGATGGAAGAAGGCAGGAGACACCCCTATGCCGACGTATGAATACCAGTGTCAGGCTTGCGGAAAGCGATTTGATCTGTTTCAGCCGATCACGGCGGCTCCCGTGCGCAAGTGCCCCTCCTGCGGGAGAAATAAGGTGCGGAGGTTGATCGGGCCGGGAGCGGGTGTCCTCTTCAAGGGCAGCGGCTTCTACCAGACCGACTATCGCAGCGACGCCTACCGCAAGGCGGCCCAGAAGGAAATGCCCAGCACTTCTTCTGCCTCTGACTCGTCCAAGGACACGCCATCGGGCCGAACCGATGGGGAGATAAAAAAAGGCGACTCGGCGTCTGGGGGCAAAGGCAAGACGCAGTCCTGTTAGACATTGCATTGTCAATGAAACTACCCGTGGCGGTATCGGTCAGCAAATTCACGGCAACCCGCCGTCGGCAGGTTGCATGGGCAATGCAGAAGTCCATCAGGGGCCTGGGGAAGGATTTGACTGGCAAATGGGAGGCGGAAAAGTATAATTCCGCTCAGTCGGCCTGAGGATCTGTGGTGCTGTTCGTGCGCCGTACCAGGCCGGTTTGCACGCGAATGCAGGGGCGATGATGGCCCCCGGGATACCGAGTTTCGGGAAAGCGCAGGCTGACCGTCGCGGAGCCGGCGCCCCTGGAAGGAAAGGACCTAGGCCATGACTGATGAGCAACAAGAGTTGCGGACCATCCTCTGGAACGAAGTCTTTGCCTTCACCCACATCTTCAAGAGTTTTCGCATGGCCATTCACCCCAGCAAGATGCTCCTGGCGCTGGCAGCGATCGTGGCCGTGTATCTCGGGGGCTGGGTGCTGGATCGCGTCTGGCGGATTGGGGGGCAGCAGGTGATGCGGAACGAAATTTCCACCTACGCCACCAACCGTCCGGCCGATTTTGAGGCCGCCAAAAACGCCTGGAAGAAAACCAGACCCGCGATGGCGGCGGAGCTGCTGGCCGAGGCTACCAACGAGGCCCACTTCCTTACGGCCTACACGGCCAAGCTGCCCCAGGGTCGCCTGGCCGCCGCCTTCGCCGAAAAACTCTCCGCCTCCAATGCCGAGATCACCCGCAGCAAACCTTTTGAGATCAAGTCCACCGACAATTTCCGCGCGGAGGCGGATAAGAATTGGCGCAAAGTCCTCAGCCAGGCGAGAGACCGCTTTGCTCTCCAGACCGAACGCATCGGTAAGCTTCTAGCCGACGCCGAGCACACCGCGTCCGGCCAGGTCAAGGTGCTGACCGGCCAGGAGCGTCAGAAGGAAAGCGAGCAACTGGACAGGGACTGCGCCAAGGCCGAGCAGGCCTTGACCGCCCGCAAGAAGGAGTTTGCCGACCAGATGCTGGCCATCCGGGGACGGGGTGTCTTCGCCAGCCTGCTGGACTATGAGAACCATTGCGTGAGCAGCGCCCTGTCCGCCGTGTGGCGTGCGGACCTCGCTGGCGGCTTGGCCAGCTACGGCAAGGGCGCCGGCGGGGCGGAGCTTTCCTCGGCCGGTTTCCTTTACTGGGCCCTGATGGCCATGCAGGGTTTGGTTTGGCTGCTGGAGGAGCACTGGCTCTATGCGATCCTGTTCCTGGTGCTGTGCTTGGCGGCTTGGGCGCTGTTCGGCGGGGCGATTTACCGCATCGCCGCCCTGCACGCCGCCCGGGAAGAAAAAATCTCCGCCGTCCAGGCATTGCAATTCTCGCTGGGGAAGTTCTTCAGCTTCCTGACCGCACCGCTGATCCCGCTGGTCATCATCCTGGGGTTGGGACTGCTGCTGGCGGTGGGCGGATTGCTGGGGAACCTGGGAGGCCTTGGCGCGATCCTGATGGGGGTGTTGTTCTTCCTGGCCGTCCTGGTGGGGTTGCTCGTGGCCTTCCTGCTGATCGGCCTGGTGGCCGGTGGGACCTTGATGTATCCCACCATCGCCGTGGAGGGGTCCGACAGCTTTGACGCGATCAGCCGCAGCTTCTCCTACGTCTTCGCCCGTCCGTGGCGATCGATCCTGTACGGAGGCGTGGCGCTGGTGCACGGGGCCTTGTGCTATCTGTTCGTGCGGCTGTTTGCTTTCCTGGCCTTGGCCGCGACGCACACCTTCGTCAACTGGGGCATCTGGACGGGCGGGAAGAAGCTGGCCGACGGGGCCACGCGGCTGGACGTTTTGTGGTTGGCTCCGACGTTCCAGGACCTGCACGAGTGGACCTGGGCGGCCATGAGCGGGGCGGAAAAGATCGGCGCGGTGCTGGTCGGCCTGTGGGTCTACCTGATTATCGGCGGCGTGGCCGCCTTCCTGCTGTCGTACCTGGCCAACAGCACGACGGTGATCTACTACCTGCTGCGGCGGAAGGTGGACGCCACGGACTTAGACGACGTGTACGTTGAGGAAGGCCTGGCCGAGCCGGCCGGAGAGCCTGTGGTTGCCCCACCGTCCATCGAAGCGGAAGGGGAGCAGTCCACCTGATCGCCAGTCTGTTGAATTAGATTAAAAATGTCGGCGGGCCGGAGTCATCCGGCCCGCCGTTTTTGTTGGCACTTCGAATCAGGTTACTGCTTCTGGATGAGTATCTTGGCCTCACCGACCAGGTAGAACGAACCGGTGACGCAGATGATGTCCTCTCGGCTGACGGCGCTGCGGGCGATGCGGAGGGCCTCGCGTAGGGAGTCGGTTACCTGGGCCTCGCGTCCGCTGCGCTGCAAGTAAGCATCGGCCAGGTTCTCGGGCCTGGCGGCCCGGGGGCTGGTGGCGGCGCGGGTGAAGATGACCTTGTCGGCGCCGGTGGAAATCTGGGCCATCATGCCGTCGATGTCCTTGTCGGCTGCGCAGCCGAAGATCATCACCATCGAGTCGTAGTGGAGGTGTTGACCCATGGCCCGGATGAGGGCCTGGATCGAGGCGGCGTTGTGAGCGCCGTCGACCAGGATCCGCGGATCCTGGCTGATGATCTCCGTGCGGCCGGGCAGGTACACGCCGGCCAGACCTTGGATGGCCCGGGTGTCGTCGATGGCCAGACCCTGGTTCTTCAGTTCATCCAGCAGCGCCAGCGCCAAACCGCAGTTGAGGGCCTGGTGCTCGCCCATCAGCGGCACGGGCAGGTGCTCGAAGCGGCTGCGCGGCGTGGTCAGGCAGATGCGGGTGTGGCAGCCGTCCTGGCGGCTGGACTCCACGCGGTAGCTGAACTCGATGTCCTCGCCGGTGAATAGCAACTCCGCCCCCACGTCGCGGGCGATCTTCCGCAGGACTCTCTTTGCCTCGGGGCTTTGGGGCACGCTGATGGCCGGGGTCTTGACCTTGAAGATGCCGGCTTTTTCCGCGGCGATTTGTGCGATGGTGTGCCCTAGCTGGTGCATGTGATCCAGGGAGATGCTGGTCAGCCCGCACACGGCTGGCTTGAGCACGTTGGTGCTGTCCAGCCGGCCGCCCAGACCGGCCTCGATGACCGCCATGTCCACGGCCTCGTTGGCAAAGTGACAAAAGGCCAGCGCAGTAAAAATCTCGAAGAAGGTGGGCTTGTTGGCTGCCATCTTCTCTATATGCGGCTCGGCACGGCAGATAAGACGCGCCAGAGCGGCCTGGGTAATCTTCTCACCATTCACGACAATCCGCTCGCGGATGTCGCAGACGTGCGGTGAGGTGTATAGACCTACCTTATATCCGCAAGAGCGAAGCATTTCCGCCAACATCGTAGCCGTGGAACCCTTGCCTTTGGTCCCGGCGATGTGAACGGTGCGGAGCTTCACGTGCGGGTTTCCTAACTTCTTTAGCAGTAGACGCATACGGTCGAGGCTGAACGTGTCCCGGTTGTACCGTACGCGGAGCATCTGCTCGTAGTCGGTCTGCGCATAGAGGTACTTAAGAGCCGAATCGTAGGTTCTGGCTGCCTTCTTTCGACTCTTGGAACTAGAAAACCGCCCGGTGCCCTTGGAGTGCATGGCAGTGCCCATAGCGGCGGAGAGTATAACACATTGCCGGGGCCGTTGTCAAGCAAACGGCCAAAATGACAGGTCCAAAGGCCCGGGTTGCAAATGGTTAGGATTTTTTAGCCCTCATGTCCGCAGACCTAGCCAGGTACCAGCGGGCTTGCGTCTGGGTGGAAGGAATGTTTCAATGCGAAAGCTTGTCTATAAGTAAAGACGTTGCGCGGCGTCTCATCCGAGAAAGGACCGCCCATGGCCTGCTATCTGGGTATCGATATAGGTACGTCCGGCACTAAGGCGCTGCTCATGGACTCCTCGGCCAAGGTGCTGGCCACGGCCACGGCCGCTCACGAAATCTCCTCGCCTCGACCGGGTTGGAGCGAGCAGGATGGCGACAACTGGTGGACTGCCACCGTCCAAGCCGTCCGTGCGATAGTCGCCAAGGCGGGTGTTAGCGGCCTGGATGTCTCCGCCATCGGCCTCAGCGGGCAGATGCACGGTCTGGTCATCACCGATGGTGCCGGCAGGCCGCTGCGCCCAGCCATCATCTGGAACGACCAGCGCCTCCGCCCTCCAGGCCCAGGAGATTGAGAAGACGGTCGGCGGCAAGGGCAAGCTGATCTCGCTGGTGGGCAACGTGGCCATGACCAGCTTCACGCTGACCAAGCTGCTGTGGGTTCGCCGACACGAAAAGCGGACTTACGACCGCATCAAACACCTGTTGCTGCCCAAGGACTATATCCGCCTTCGACTGACAGGCGAGTACATCGGTGACGTCTCGGATATGTCCGGCACGCTGATGCTGAACCAGCGCAAAAGGGATTGGTCATCCCGGATCGTCTCGATCTTTCATCTGGACCGCGACATCCTTCCGCCGGTGGTGGAGTCGCATGAGATCAGCGGGCGGTTGCGGGCCTCTGCCGCGGCGGAACTGGGGCTGGTCGAGGGCACGCCGGTGGTCGGTGGGGCGGGCGATCAACCGGCGGGGGCGGTGGGCAACGGCGTCGTCCGCGACGGACTGACCAGCGCCACGATGGGCACTAGCGGTGTCGTTTACGTCCACAGCCGCCGCTACAAGACCGACCCGGCCGGGCGGGTGCAGACCTTCTGTTCGGCCGTGGCTGGGCAGTACTGCATGTTCGGCTGCGTCCTGGCGGCGGGCGGCAGCCTTCAGTGGTACCGCAACGTGCTGGGAACCGCCGAGATGGAGCAGGCCAGGCGGGAGGGCGTCGATCCCTACGACCTGCTGACGGCCCAGGCCGAGGCGGCACCGGTCGGCTGCGAGGGTTTGTTCTTCCTGCCATACCTGACCGGCGAGCGGACGCCGCACGCCGATCCGTTCGCCCGGGCCTGCTGGATCGGCCTGCACAGCCGGACGACCCGCAACGAGCTGGTCCGCTCGGTGATGGAGGGCGCGACGTTCGCCATGAACGACGCGGTCACGATCCTCCGCGGACGCGGGATCAAGATCCGCCAGATTCGTCTGTCGGGCGGGGGGCGCGGAGCGCGTTCTGGCGGCAGCTCCAGGCTGACGTGTACGGTGTTCCCTGCGTCACGATCAACGCCGAGGAAGGCCCAGCCTACGGGGCGGCCCTGCTGGCGGCCGTGGGAGCGGGGGCGTTCCGCAACGTCGCCGAGGCCTGCCAGGCCGGCATCGCCATTACGCGGACCATCCGCCCGCAACGCAAGCTTACGAAACGCTACGCCGAACTGTACGCGCAGTACCGCCGGCTCTACCCGGCGCTGAAGGACGAATTCTGCCGCATCGCCGGACTGGACTGAGTCGCCGGCCTTCGCCAACGTCATGCAAACGCTCACGGAAATCCGTCAGTTGCTCGACCAGGCGGGCCTTGCGCCGCGGAAGCGCTTCGGCCAGAGCTACCTGATCGACGGCAACCTGATGGGCAAGTTGCTGGAGCTTTCCGGAGTCTCGGCCGGTCAGACGGTGCTGGAGGTGGGGGCGGGCACGGGCTCTTTGACCCAGGAGCTTCTGACCCGCGGCGCGACCGTGGTGGCCGTGGAAATCGACAAGGGGCTTTGCCGGCTCCTGCGGGATTATTTCAAGAATCGCGGCGGCCTGACGCTCATCGAAGGCGACGTGCTTTCCGGCAAAGGGGAATTGTCGCCGACGGTCCTCTCCGCCTTGGCACCGGTGGTTCATCTTGTGGCCAATCTCCCGTATAACATCGCCACGCCGTTGGTGGCCGAGTGCCTCGTTCATTCCTGGCGGGCCCAGGCGGGGCAGGGAGAGGACAAAAACCTCTGCCGCTTCGATCGTCTGACGTTCACCGTCCAGCGGGAGGTGGCCGACCGCCTGGCCGCCGATCCCGGCGGTAGCGACTACGGCCCCGTCAGCGTCCTGGTGGCCTTGCTGGGACGGCTGAGGCTCGGAAGCGTCCTGCCGGCCTTGGCCTTTTGGCCGGCCCCGAAAGTTGAAAGCCGGATGGTGAGGATCGACTTTGACCTCCAGGCCGCCGCGGCCTTGCAGGATGTCGATACGCTGCGACGGTTGCTCGTCTTGGCCTTTGGACAGCGACGCAAGCAGATCGGCTCCATCCTCCGCCGCAAACCCGCCACCTTTGCCGCCCAGGACTTGATCTTGGCCCTCGCCGCAGCCGGGATTGACCCGTCGCTGCGACCCCAGGCCATCACACCGCCTCAGTACCTAGCCGCCGCTAATGCCCTGAGCTAAGAAAGGCATGGAAACCCACCCCACGGTTATCCCCCCCGCTTGTGCCTGGACTGCCCTTGGTTGGGGATATGGTATAATAGGCCACAGGAAGATGTGGCGTGCCATGAATACCGGCCAGAAACAGAAGGTTGCCTCCCTGCGGTTTTACCTCTACGACCGTCCCCTGCACCCGGAGTTGTTCGACATCTATCACGACTATCAGGTGACCATGGAGCAGTACGAGGCGCAGATCTGGGTCACCGGGTGCACGCACGTAATCGCTTTCCACAGCGGTCGGCAGTCGCTGGTGGAAGTGACGGCCGATGCGGACTGCGAGTTGCCCCGCAACGGCATCCAACTGGAACTGCCCTTCCGGGGCGAGAAGACCCATGAGACGCTGCGGCAGTGGCCCATCCACTACATGATGAACTTTCAGGTGGAGTCGATGAGCCCGATGGCCTACTCGCGGACGCATCACGAGCTGGCCCGCCAGGGCGCCCGCCGCGGACTGTTCGTGCCGTTCCCCACCTGGCGATCGCGGTCCTTGACGCCGTTTTCGTTCATGGATTACGAGGTCAAGCCGAATCAGCTTCACGTGTTCGCGTTTCACGCGTTTCCTGACGACCTGACCATGGTCCGCACCCAGTCGATCTTCGAGCTGAAGCGCCAGCGCTAGCGTCGCCTCGCGGCCGTTCGGCGCCACGGCGCAAAAAGGTGGCCCATCCTTTGGGTCGGTCGCGTCGGGGGGCCGGTGCTATCCGGTAAACCGGATCGACCCGTGGATGGGCCATTCGTTTGCGCTTCCACCTGTGTCCGGCTGGGTGTCCCCCTGCCGGATGCGGAGTTTTGGCCTTTCGTTACGGTGTATCCAGGAGGATGTTCACGGGACCGTCCGCGTCGCTGCGGATGCTCATGGAAGCCCCGAAGATACCTCGAGCCACCACCAGGCCTGTCGCTTCCAGTGCCGCCACGAACTGCTCAAACAGCCCCTGGGCTGCTTCCGGCCTGGCTGCGGCGATGAAAGCCGGCCGCCTGCCCTTTTGGGCATCGGCCAGCAGGGTAAAGCTTGGCACCACCAGGACGCCCCCCCGAGCGTCCCGGACGGAAAGGTTCATCTTGCCGGCTTCGTCCTCGAAGATGCGCAACTGGCTGACCTTCTCCGCCAGCCACCGCGCCTGCTCCGGCCCGTCGCCTTCGCTGACGCCCAGGTACACCAACAGTCCGTGATCGATCCGCCCGACCGTCTGGCCATCTACCTGCACCTCGGTGAGGCGCACCCGCTGCACCAGCACGCGCATGCCTATCGCTCCTGTCGATCCGGCTACGGCTCGGCGCTCCGCCGAGACGAGTGCCGCTTGGCCATGGCGGCGGCTGTGGCGGCGACTTTTTGCCGCAAGGTCGCCGGGGCGATCACCTCCACCTGGTCGCCGTAGCCCAGCACCCACCAGGTGATCTCACCCAGGCCGTCCACGCGGACATGGAACTCCATCGATCCGTCTTCGTTCCACTCCACCTGCTGACTGGGGTGCCAATGGACCTCGGCCACGTTGCCGGCCACCAGGGGATCAAAGTGCAGGTGGATGTCGTACAGTTTGCCTTCGGGGATCATGCACCAGGCCTGGCCGAAGTGCTTGTCGACGTCTGCGTTGGGCGGCATCTGGAAGGTCGCCTGGGTCGCCGTCAGCTTGCGGATGCGCGCAGCTTGAACGTGCGCACCCCACGGTGCCTGACCGAATAAGCGATTAGGTACCACGCGCGGTACACGAACACCAATCGCAGGGGGTGCACCGTCAGGTCGAGCTGCTTGCGCTCCTGGAAGCTGAGATACACCATCCGGCACACCCGCCGCGAGGCGATGGCCCGGGTCAGGTCGTCAAACGTCGCGTCCAGGCCGCGGTGACCGGCCGAGGGGGGCAGGCAGACGCTCAGGCGATGGATCACGTCGCCGACCTCCTGCCGCATGGCCGAGGGCAGGGCGCCCTCCAACTTCATGGCCGCGCGGGCGCCGTGAGATAGAAGCGAGACTTCCGAGGAGCACCGCAGCCTGCCGGTCAGCGTCAGCAAGGCCAAGGCCTCTGTCAGCGTGAGATTGATCGGCGGAAGAAAGAAATGCTGGGCAATCTTGTACCGTTTGTGCTCGGTGTCGAAATAGTAGGGGATGCGGGCTATCTCCAGCATGTTCAGGTCCCTGAAAACCGTCCGCCGGCTTACCTCCAGTTCCCCGGCCAGTTCCGCGACGGTATAACCTCGTCCGCTCTGGAGCATCGTGATCAGCCGCAGCAATCTGTAAATCCTGCTGACGCCTGCCATCAGCTTTTTAGCCTCTCTTCTTATAGGGGGAAGGCAGTGACAACCGTATGTCACCGCCTGGAGGAAAACCTAAAAAAGTTTACGATTCTGACTAACGCTCCTTTATCGCCCCGCCCGCGCACAAGGCGATGGCTAGGGCGTCGGCCACGTCGGGGGGCCGAGGCAGGCTGCGGAGCCTGCACAGGCTCTGGATCGCCCGCTGAACCTGGAGCTTGGAGGCGTGGCCATTGCCGGTCAAGCTTTTCTTAACATGCGTGGCGGCAAGGTGTTGTATCTTTACTGAGGCCTGGCGACAGGCCAGCATCACTGCTCCCCGCGCATGGGCCATCAGGATGGCCGTGCGGGGGTGCTGGTAATGGGAATAGAGCTGCTCGATGGCTACCAGGTGGGGTTGAGTCTCAGCCAGGATGGCTTGGAGGTCCTCGTAGATTTGGCGAATTCTCTCCGCCATGTCGGCTCGGGCGGCGGTCCGCAACGTCCCTGCCTCCACGATGGTCCGTTGGTTGCCGGAGCGGGAAAAGTCCACCACCGCGTAACCGGTGACGTTCAGTCCCGGGTCGATGCCCAGCACGCGAAATGTTCCGCGGTTTTGCGCCATGGGGACTTAGACTTCTTAGCTTCGTCGCCAGGTCGTACCGGTGGGGGAGTCTTCCAGCACGATGCCCTGCTCGGTTAGTTGCTTGCGGATCTCATCGGCCCGGGCGAAGTTCTTGGCCCGCCGTGCCGCCGCCCGATCGTCGATGAGCTTTTGGATCTCCGAGGGTGAGATAGTCAGTTGTTCTTCAGACATCTCCGCCACACCTAGGCCCAGCACGCGATCCATCTCCAGCAACGTCGCGTAGACCTGTCCGGGACTGGCCTGCTCGTCCTTCATCGCCGTCCACATCGCGGCCAGGGCCTGCGGCATGTTTAGGTCGTCTTCCGCCGCGGCGCGGAACTCCGCGGCGTGCTTCTCGATAGGGCGGTCGCCGGCCTGGTATTTCGTCCGAAGGTCTAAGACTGTCCGCTTGAGCCTCGCGTAGGCGTTGGCGGCGGCGTCTAAGGCCACCCACGCGAAGGCCAGTTGTTGGCGGTAGTGGGCGTTGAGGCAGAAGTACCGAAAGGCCAGCGGGTCGTAGCCCTTCTGGATGAGAAAGTCCAGCGTCAGGAAATCGCCGGAGCTTTTGGACATCTTGGCCGCCTCACCGCCCTCTTTGGGCAGGACGAGCCACTCCCCATGCATCCACCAGTTCGCCCACGGATGGCCCTTTTGGCCAAAAGCCGCCTCGGTCTGGGCGATCTCGTTGGTGTGGTGGACGGCTTGGTGATCCACGCCGCCGCAGTGAATGTCCAGTCGCTCGCCCAGGTACTTGACGGCCATCGCAGAGCACTCGGTGTGCCAGCCTGGGAAACCCACGCCCCAGGGGCTGGGCCACTCCATCTGGCGCTTTTTGTCTTTCGGTGAGAACTTCCAGAGGGCAAAGTCGGTGGGGTTCCTCTTGCCGGCCACCATCTCCACCCGCGCCCCGGCCTTGAGGCCTTGGGCATCGAGGCGGATGAGCTTGCCGTAATCAGCGAGCTTGGAGGTATCGAAATACACCCCGTCGCCGTCGATGACGTAGGTGTAGCCTTTTTGTTCCAGTTTCCGGATCAGCTCGATCTGCTCGGCGATGTGGTCGGTGGCCTTGCACCAGACGTCCGGCTCCAGGATGTTCAGCCGCCGAAGGTCCCGCACGAAGGCCCGCTGGTAGAACTCGGCGATCTCCCAGGCGGTCTTGCCCTCGCGGGCGGCGCCTTTTTCCATCTTGTCTTCACCGGTATCGGCGTCGCTGGTCAGATGGCCTACGTCGGTGATGTTCATGACATGATGCACGTCGTAGCCGCAAACCCTCAGCACCCGCTTGAGGATGTCCTCGAAGACGTACGTCCGCAGGTTGCCGATGTGGGCGTAGTTGTAGACCGTCAGACCGCAGGCGTACATGCCCACCTTGCCCTGCTGGATGGGGCGGAACTCATCGACGCGGCGAGTCATCGTGTTGTAGAGACGAAGCATGGTGGTCTTTCGTCTGCCAGACACAGGCCGGGTCGAGCCGGTCCTTGTCGGCCCACCATACTAACGGCAAGGGCCGCGACAGTTAAGCGGCAGGCTGGTACGGTCTTGCGGGGCGGGACGGTCGCTGGCATGATAGGGGACTTCGTATCGGCTGCGGATAGTGCAGGTGAGTGTTGGAGGCAGGAGAGCCAGGAAGACTCCGATGGCCAAGCGTCAAAGAGGCGGCGGCACAGGCGGCAGGAAGGTCGATCCGTTGGCCTGGTGGCGTCAGGCGCGGTTCGGCATGTTCATTCATTGGGGGCTTTACGCGGTGCCGGCTGGGTACTGGAAGGGCCAGCCCATCCCGCGGCTGGGGGAGTGGATCATGACCCATGCCCGGATCCCCCTGGCCGAATATTCTGGACTGGCCAAGCAGTTCAACCCCGTCAAATTCAACGCCCCAAAATGGGTTGCCTTGGCCCGCCAGGCCGGGATGAAATATCTGGTCATCACGGCCAAGCACCATGACGGCTTTGCGATGTACGATTCACCGTGCAGCCCCTACGACATCGTGGACGCCACGCCCTTCGGCCGCGATCCGATGAAGGAGCTGGCCCGCGCCTGCCGCAAGGCCGGCATCAGGCTGTGCTTCTATTACAGCCAGTACCAGGACTGGGCCGACCCCAACGGGGGCGGCAATACCTGGGACTTCGATGAGTCCAAATCCAAAAAAGACTTTGAAAAATACTTCCGCGCCAAGTGCCTGCCCCAGGTCCGCGAGCTGCTCACGCAATACGGTCCGATCGGGTTGATGTGGTTCGACACACCCGGTGAGATGACGATGGACCAGTCGCTGGAGTTGAAGCAGTTCGTCCACAGTCTCCAGCCGCGCTGCCTGGTCAGCGGGCGCGTGGGGCATGAGGTGGGTGACTACGGCAGCCTGGGCGATAACCAGATCCCCCGCCGGGCCGTCGGCGGTGACTGGGAAACCCCGGCCACCATCAACGACACCTGGGGCTTCAAGCGCCAGGACCACCACTGGAAAACCACCGCCACGTTGCTGTATCTGCTGGTGGACCTGGTCAGCAAGGGCGTGAACTATCTCCTGAACGTCGGTCCCACCGCCCAGGGCGCGTATCCCGGCCCCCAGCGTGACGCGGCTGCGGGACATGGGCCGATGGATGAAGGTCAACGGTGAAGCCATCTACGGCACGACGGCTGGCCCCTATCCTTACCTCCACGACTGGGGCAGGATCACCCAGAAAGGCAACAAGCTCTACCTGATGTTCCTCCGCTGGCCGCGGGGTGAGTTCATCCTCCACGGCCTGAGGAACAATCTTCGGGGCGCTTACCTCCTGGCCCGCCCGCGCAAGAAGATTGAAATCAGCCAGACCCACGACCGCAAGCTCGACCACCACGTGCTGAAACTCTCCCTGCCGCCCAGGGCGCCCGACCAGCACGTCTCCGGGGTGGTGCTGGTCCTTTCCGGCAAGGCGGATGTGGACCAAAGGCTCATCCAGCAGGGCGGGGGGGCGATCCGCCTTCAATCGCACCTGGCGGAACTGCATTGTCCCGATCAGGACAGGCCATTCCATCTCAGCCGGGGCGGGTTGGTGGATCACTGGGTCTCGACGAAGAACTGGCTGAGCTGGGATTTTGAGGTCTTCGATCCGGGCGTCTTCCGTGTCGAGATTGTCCAGGCCTGCCCCAAGGATAAGACCCCCGCCGTCGGCCACACCGTCAAAATCGCGCTGGGTGGTGCGACCCTGGAGGGAACAACCACGGCGGAGAAGGTCGTCAAGGACCCAACCACTCGATATCACCCCGAGATGGCGACGACGCTGGGCAAGCTCCGCATCGACCACCCGGGGACGCACAGGCTCTCGCTCCACCTGCTGAAAGTTCCTGAGGGGCAAGACGCCGGCCTGAAGCTGACCTGCGTGAATCTGATTCCGACGCGCTAAGCCTTCGCGGTGGCCTGCTTGCGGGCCAGCCTCGCCTGGCGACGGGCGCGTTCCTTGACCTTGCGGCGGCTATTGCGTTCTCGCGTCTGCTTCTGATGGAGGCGTTTTCTGCGGAGGCGGTTTCGTCGGGCACCCATGCGGAGCTCTCTTTCTTGTCTAGCAGAGCGTCGATTGTAGGAAGAGCCCGGGCGGCGTGCAATCGTCCCCCCCGGGATGGGGGGGCATCCTACCTGTCACCGGCGGTTCTTGCATCGTCGGTATGGCGATGCTAAAGTTCGTTGGAGAAGGCTTAAAGAAGAGGAAGCCTGCGGCCATGTCCCCACCGACGCAGACGAATCAAGAGGGTCTGGACCTTGTCGTCATCATCCCGGCCCTGGATGAGCAGGCAACTATTGCCGAGGTCATCGAAGGCATTCCCAGGACCATGCCCGGGGTTTCCTCGATCCGCGTGGTGGTGGTGGACGACGGCAGCACCGACGGCACCGGCGCCAAGGCGGCGGCCTGCGGCGCCGAGGTTATCCGCCACGGCCGGTCCTATGGGGTTGGGGCGGCTTTTCAGACGGGCATCACCCGCGCGTTGGAGATGGGCGCCGAGCTGATCGTCAGCCTCGACGCCGACGGGCAATTCGACCCGGCCACGATCCCGCAACTGATCGCCCCCGTCGCCGGGGGCCTGGCGGACTTTGCCACCGCGTCGCGCTTTGCAGACCCGGCCATGACCCCGGACATGCCGAGGATCAAACGATGGGGCAACCGCATGATGTCCGCCCTGATCTCCCACCTGGTGGGTCAGGAGTTCCACGACGTTTCCTGCGGCATGCGGTGCTACAACCGCCGGGCTGCCCTCAATCTCAACGCCATCGGCTGGTTCACCTACACGCAGGAGGTGTTTTTGAACCTGGCGTTCAAGCGATTGCGGCTGGTGGAGGTTCCCATCCGCGTCGAGGGGCGTCGTCGCGTCGGCCGGAGCCGCGTGGCCGACAATGTGTGGCACTACGCCTTGCGAACTCTGTGGATTATCTTCCGCAGCTACCGCGATTATCGCCCGATGCGGCTGTTCGGCAATCTGGCGGTGGGCCTGATCGGCTTGGCGGTGGTGCTGGAGGGATTTCTGATGGTGCACTACCTGCGGACCGGCAATTTCTCCCCGCACAAGTGGGCCGGCTTTACCGGCGGGGCGCTGCTGGGGCTGGGTCTGATGTCGTTGATCATGGGCATCCTGGGGGACATGCTCAATCGCCATCGGATCTATCTTGAGGAGATGCTGTGGCACCTCCGCAACCGCGCCGACGGCAAAAAACGAGAATGAAGCGCACTCACCGCCTGGGGTCTTGGCTTTTATTGAGGGGTTAATCCAGAGGGGGGACTTGCCGGTCGTCCCTTCGTCCCAGCGGGGCCAGCAGCGTGCAGAGAGCCTTGAGGACTGCGGCCTTGGCCGTCCTGCGGTATCCAACGCTGATTCCCAAGGCCGCAGCGGCATTGGCAAAACAGCCGCTCTTGAAGTATTCCCTCCCGGCGGCGTAGTACACCTTGGCCAGTCTTCGATCAATCAGGCTGGGGTCCAGCAGACGCCTGCCTTCCAATGGGTCGAGGAACCGACGCAGCACGGCCCCTTCCAACAGGCGGCTGAAGCCGCTTTGGCGCGAGATGTTGGCCTTGTGCCGCCGGCGGAGGGCAGTGGCCTTGCCCAAGGGATCAAACCGTGCAATCAGGCTCATGCGCAGGTACAGGTCGTAGTCCTCCAGCGTCCGCAGCCGCCGATCGTAACCGCCGACCTGCTCCAGCAGGTCCCGACGATAGCACAGGCTCGGGTGCGACAGGTACATCCGCTGGAACAGCTCCGCCGGGCCGGTGGGTCGGTCCTGGTACTCTCCGGCCACCTCGGTGACCTTGCCGTCTTCTCCCAGACGATGCCGCCAGCCGTAGACAAAGCGGGTTTGGAGATGGGCGGCGATGAATTGGTGGAAATCGGTCAGGGCGCCCGGCAGGTAGACGTCGTCGCTGTCCAGGAACGCCAGCCACGGTCCGGCGGATTCGGCGATGCCGCGGTTCCTGGCGGCGGCCGGTCCGGCATTGGCCTGGTGGATCACGCGGATTCGGCCGTCCCGTGCCGCCCAGGAATCGGCGATCCGACCGGACTCATCCGTGCTGCCGTCGTTGACGATCACCAGCTCCCAATCCGTGAAGCTTTGGCGGTGAACCGATTCGATGGCCTGGTCCACGTAGGCGCCGTGGTTGTACACGGGCATGATGACGCTGAACATCGGGCCGCTCGGCGGGGTCATGGTGGAGATTGTAGTCGCCAAGGTAGGGTTGTGCACGACCGGAGCGCAGAAGTCCCCTCGACCGTCTCTAAGGTTGCGGGTGCTGCCGCTCCTGGAGGCGCCGCCGGGCCTGGTCCACCTGTTCGCTGGGGCGCATCAAGGCGGCTTGGTCGTAAAATTCCCGGGCCTTTTCGAGTTGCCCCATTGCCTCGTACATCAATCCGGCGTTGAACACCGGACCATCGTCGCCGGGGCTTTCCTCCACGGCCGCCAGGTAGCATTCCAAGGCCTTGGGGAACTCGCCCGCCCGCGCCAATCGGTTGCCGTCTAAGACCAATCGCGTCCTGCCGACTTGGAGGCGCTCGTTGACTGAGATTGTCTGCGGGCACAGCCAGGCGACGAACCGGTCGACGCACTGGGCCAGGAGCTCCTCCACCATTTCCCGGCTCGCTGCTGCCGAGGGACGTGAACCGTCGGAGGGGTATCGGTGGGTGAACGCCGCCGCCGCCAGCGTTCGTCCGGCCTTGACGTCGTCGATCACGAAACGGACTGTCACCGCACATTGGCCTACCTGGGCGTCGGGAGGGCCTGGACGGTCCGCGGCATCGGCATCCTTGGGCCACTCGGCCCAGGTCACGGCGACCGTTCCGTAGGCGACCGCGTCTGCTCCGATGGATTCCCCCAGCGCCGCAGCCGAGGTGGTGTCGGTAACGATAAGGCGCCTTGCGGCTGGCTGTGTGGCAGGGCCGGCGGCCTGGGGAGCGAGAATTTTCAGCCGATGGGGCAGCTCGGCCTTCTCTAAGGCCTCCGCTAACCGCTGGGCCACGATGTTGCCCCAGCCTTCGCTATCGGGCGGGCCCTGGAACTCCACTACGGCCAGGCTAGTGACAGAGTCAGGAATCTCGCAGCCGGGGGCCTCGGTGTAGTGAAAGCTTACGGCCCGGCTCGCCCCCCCGCACCCCGCGCTCGCCAAGGCGACGATGAACAACAGTCCGGATACGGATATCGATGCGACCTTCATGGTCGGGTCCTTTCTTTTCTCACAGTCGTCCCAAGGAATAACTAGGTCGAATCCTCGGTGAATCGTCTGCATGGAGCATCCGGCCGGGTGTCTGTGGGACCATAGCCCTCCTCTAGGGGGGCTTCAAGGGAAATCACCGCGTTGCATCCTGCCCTTGTTCTGAACAGATTGGTACGTTAGCATCGCAGGTCCGCAGGCACATCAGGCGACGGGAGCCGACCATGCCCCATGAGCAGATGACCGAGCACCAAGTGGCCTCGTACTTGCACCTGGACGTTCGCGAGGTGGTCAAGCTCGCCTCACGCGGGGGGATTCCCTGCCGCCAGCAGCGGGGCAAGTACGTCTTTATTAAGTCGGAGGTGGACCACTGGATCGAGCGGCAGATGCACACCCTCGGCCAGGAGCGCCTGGCGGACATCGCCAAGGGCGTCAGCGAGCATCACGGTTTCGACCTGCACGCCCCGTTGGTTGGACCCATGATTCCCCCCGACGGCCTGGCTGTGCCGTTGGCGGCGCGGACGCGCGACGCCGTCCTCCGCGGCCTGGTGGACCTGGCCTGTGCCGCCCAGTTGGTGATCGACCGCGGGCATCTGATTGAGGAGGTTCGCGCCCGCGAGAAGCTTTGCTCGACGGTCGTCGCGCCCGGCGTGGCCTTGCCGCACCCGCGCCATCCCATGCCGTACGACATCGAGGCCAGCTTCGTCGTGGCCGGGGTGACGCGCGGCGGCATCCCGTTCGGGCGCCGGACGGCTCGCTGACGCGCTTGTTCTTCCTGATCTGCTGCAAGGACGACCAGACACACCTGCACGTGCTGGCCCGGTTGGCCCAGATGCTGCGCGGGCCGTCCGCCATCCAGGAAATGCTCGCCGCTCGCAACGGCCAGGAGCTGAAAGGCATTCTTCACCGCTGGGAACTGGCCGTGTTGAGCAAGGCGTAATGCGCCGCCCCGCGACGAAAGCTTATTGGACTTTGCACTGCCAAAGCGATTTGCCTCCGGCGAATCGCATCCGACCTTCACAGGGCGGGATATCAACCGAGTAACGGTTTGGCCATGCGAAGGTCAATAGGGAGGCACGGAACGCACATGAGAAGGTGGCGGTGCATCCTCCCGCTGCTGCTGGTCCTGGCCGGCCCGCCGCTGATGCTTTACACGCTTTGGGTCAATCCCCTGTCGGCGGGGGAGGACGACCTGGTGTACATCTACCCCCTCCGCGTGATGGTGGGCCAGGCGTTGCAGCAGGGTCGCTGGCCGCTGGCCAATCCGCTGGAGGCCACCGGATCGGTCCTGATGGCCGACCCGCAATCGGCGGTGATGTTTCCACCCACCTGGCTGTTTGCCATCCTGGATGGGAAGTTGGCTTACAGTCTCAGCGTCTTTCTAGCCTTTTCGGTGGCGGGCGGTGGGGCGTACCTGTACCTGCGATCGCTTGATCTGGCCAGGCCGGCGGCGGCGTTCGGCGGAATAGCCTTCATGTTCTGTGGGTTTATGGTGGGCCACCGTGTCCACCTGCCGATGATCCAGACGGCTGGCTTTTTCCCTTGGGGTCTGTGGGGCATCGAACGGTTGCGACGGCGCGGCGTGGGGGGTTCTTCGTGCTGGCGCCGGTGTTCTTCCTTACCCTTGCGGCCGGGCACTGGGCGATCCTGAGCTTCATGGGTTTGGCGTGGGGGGCCTACCTGTTGCTTCGCGGGCGCCCGCTGGCCAAGGCCGTCGTCTTGACGGCTGGGGCGGTGATCCTGGCGGGGGCGATGGCGGCGCCGCAGATCCGTCTTTCGCTGTCGCTGCTAGCCCAGACGACGCGAAGGCACATCGGCTACGCGACGGTGGGGGAGAACAGCTTTTTCCCCGCCGCGGCCGTGCTGGCGCTTTTCCCCATGCTGATGGGCAATACCACCCCCAACTTCTTCCCCCAGCGATGGTGGGGCGTCTGGCACCTGTGGGAGATGCTGGGCTATGTGGGACTGGTCACGCTGGTGCTGGCCGGGTCGGCCATTGGGGTGCTTTATCGCAATCGCACCCGCCTTAGGCCCCCCGCAGCGGAGAGTCCCCAGGCGGAAACGGTCGGCGGCGATGGGAACGGTCCTGACGATCTGACGCCTATCGTGCGGACGTGGACCTGGATCGCCGTCGGTGCGGGCGTCTGGATGCTGGGCTACTATCTGCCGACGTACTGGCTGGTGCACCAGATTCCGATTCTGGGCGTGGTCCGCTGCCCGGCGCGGATGCTGCTGGTGGTGGACATGGCCTTGGCGGTTTTAGCGGCGGCAGCAGTGCACGCGGTGATGCAAGTGGCATCGTTGCGAGCGCAGCGGCTAAGGCGGTGCGTGCGGATCGTAGCCACGCGCGTCCTGCCGCTGACGATGGTGGCGACGCTGGCGGTGTTTGTAGCCGTCACCTGGTGGGTGACGCGTTGGCCTCGGCCGATCCCGCTGCCGTTTGCCGGCGGGGCGGATGATGCGATCGGGGCGGTCTGGGTGGGCAACCCGGCCGTCTGGGTGCCGCTGGTTGTGGCGGTTCTCACCGTGTTTTCCGTTCGCTTCTGGTTGGCTGATCCCGCACGTCGCTGGCCGATTGTCCTGGCGTTGCTGGTGGCGGACTTGTTTTTCCTCACTCGCTTCGTGGACGTTCCAGCCGACTATCGCAGCAGGCCGGACCCCACAACGTCGCCCGCGGCGGCCTGGCTGATGGAGCATGGCCCGCGCGACCCTTATCTTGTGTTCGGGCTGAACCGCAATTACCGCGATCGGCCTGGTGAGTTCCTTGAGCCCAAGATTGCTCAGGCCCTGGGTGTGGCCACGCTGAGCAGTTACGGTGCTTGGCACAGTTCGGCCCATGCCCACCTGTTCGGTTTCGACACCTACGGCCGATGCCGCGAGTGGGCCTGGTTGGTCCGGCGGAACCACTTGCTGAGCCTGTATAACGTCCGCTACCTGGTCGCCGCGGGACGGGAGTTCCGCGACGTGATCGAGTCGGTGCGGCTCGCCCAGCCCCCGCCGCAGGGGAAAAACCTGCTGACTGCCCCGTGGGAGCTGAGCCACGCAGTCCAGCTTCCCGAAGGCGCGCTGCGGTTGCAGACGCCTTTTTTGTGGCGGCTGTCGCAGGCGCAGCAGGAGGTGGCCTTGGAGACGGCGATGATCTACCGCATCGCCCTGGACGCCCGTGGCGCGGAGGAGGGCGGGGGAAACTTCCTGCGGGCGGAAGTTTTTCAGGAATTGCCCGATGGCCGATGCGTCCAGGCGGACGCGTGGGGTCTGACGGTCATCGAGGAGCGGATCGGTGCGGCCTGGCGGCACTTTGAGTGGACGATGCAGTGGCCAGGGGGCCGGATCGGCCGAAACGTCTTTCGCATCTATACCATGAGCGAGAGACCCATCGAGGTTCGCAACGTGGCGCTGAGGCCCAGTGACTGGGAAACGCCAATTGACCTTTTCGGATCTAGCCGCCTAGACCAAGACCAGGCGGTGTACCGCAAGGTGGCTGAGCTTGCGCCCCTGACCGCGGGCGAGGAACCGGTGGCCATCTACGAGAACCGGTTCTGTCGGACTGGGGTGTCTGCGCCGCAGCGGATTGGGGCTGATGATCAGGATGTGGAGCATTTGCGATGGTTGACGGACGGCGACGTGCCTGCGGAAGCTGGGGTTCTAACGGTTCCCGACGTCAGCCTGGCTGCCCGGGGGGATCCATCGAGTCTGCTGTGGCGGTCGACCGTTCCGGCAGCGGCGCTGCTGGGTCTTTTGGGAACCGTCGCGATCGTTCTTGGCCGGCGATCGACCGGCCATGACCACACGTGAACCCCGTGGGACCCAGGTTCGTATTTACATAAGACGATATTTTTTGTTTACAGTAAGGCAGTTTCCCCAGGTGGCGGCCTAAGAGGAAGGCCTGCGGCCATGGGGTCTGCTAGCTGGAAAGGATAAGCTCATGAGGAATCCAACGACTGTTTGGAAAACGCTATTTTTCGTCCTTGTGCTGTCGGTCGCCGTCAGTGTAGCCGCCTGGGCGGCGGGGACGACCCAGCCGATGAGCCAGGAACAGACCGCCGCGGCCCGGGCCCGCTTGGCTGAATTGAACAAGCAGGATTATCTCTCGGAGCTGTTCCGCACCGTGGCCAAGCTCGTCAAGCCGGCAGTCGTGGAAGTCCGGGTGACCAAGTGGATCAGGCAACCGGAGATGACGGACCCGGAGGAGTTCCTCAAAAGGTTCTTCGGCGACGACGTTCCTTTTGAGTTTCACTTCCGTTCTCCTACCCCTTCTCCCCGTTCTCGGCCGCAGCCTCGGCTGAGGCAGTTCCAGATGCGCGGGCTGGGCAGCGGGGTGGTGGTGGACGCCGAGAACGGTTACGTCCTGACCAACTACCACGTGGTGGCCGGGGCTGACCAGGTGAAGGTCGTCCTGGCGGACAATCGCGAGTTCGAGACGGAATGGGTCCGCAGCGATCCCCAGACGGACCTGGCCATCATCAAGATCAAGGCTGAGAACCTTACCCAGGCCCCGTTGGGCGACAGTGACAAGGTGGAAGTGGGCGACTGGGTGCTGGCCATCGGCGCCCCGCAACAATTGCCCGAGACCGTCACGGCCGGGATCGTCTCCGCCAAGGGCAGGACCACCGGTATCGGCCCCATGTATCAGAACTTCATCCAGACCGACGCCGCCATCAACCGCGGCAACAGCGGCGGGCCGCTGGTGAACATGCAAGGCGAGGTCATCGGCATCAACAACTCCATCGTCACCGTCAGCGGCGGCAACGAGGGCATCGGCTTTGCCATCCCCTCCAACATGGCCCGCAGTGTCATGCAGCAGCTCGTCGAGAAGGGCAAGGTGACCCGCGGCTACCTGGGCGTCATGATCCAAGACGTGGACAGCCAGGGTTTGGCCCAAAACCTCCACCTGCCGGATACCCGCGGCGCGCTGGTGAGCGAGGCCAAGGCAGATTCGCCCGCCATTAAAGCCGGCCTGAAAGAAGGCGACTTCATCGTGGGTATCGACGGCCAAGCCGTCGCCGACAGCCAGGAGCTCCGCAACGCGGTGGCCAGAATTCAGCCCGGAACGACCGTGAAGGTGGACTACTACCGCGACGGAGAAAAGCAGACGGCGGAGGTGGCCATTGCCCCTCAGCCCAAGGAAATGACCCAATTGGCCGGTGAGGAGGAAGAGAGCGAGGCGACCACCCAACCCACGGCAAGCCGCTTCGGCCTAGAGGTGGCCACGCTGACGGAAGACCTGGCCCGGCAATCCGGCTATAAGGAGCCCCTGAAGGGTGTGCTTGTCACCGACGTCGCCCCGGGCAGCGATGCGCAGGAACAAGGACTGCGACCGGGCATGGTGATCCTCGACGTGCAGGGCAGGAAGGTCGAGATGGCCGAGGAATTCGAGAAGGCCATTTCGGATGAAGCCGCCGCCAAAGGCATCCGTCTTCGCGTGACCGATCCGGGCGGAGGCCGGCGGTTCGTCTTCATCCAGCCGATGGAAGGGGAAAAGGCAAAGTAATTTCCCCTTGACCGGCGCGATGCTAGAATATCAAGTCGGTGCGGCATGCCGAACGTCCGCCGCGCCGGCTTGTCTGTTTCATTGCATCCGCCGAATCGGTGGCGACCGAAGGCGGTTGCGCGTGGTACGTAGGTTGAGAGAAAAGGGGTCAGGCCATGGTCTTTACGGTCAAAGCGATGGATCAGGAGTCGTTTTCCTCGATGGCTCGGCAGATGGGTCGGTGGGTGAACCACGTGCTAGGTCAGCAATACCACCGGTTCTGCCCCAGCGACGCCTGGGCGCCGTCGGTGAACTTTTACGAAGCCCCCGACGGCTACTGTGTGGTGGTGGAGTTGGCCGGCGTGCAGGCCGGGACGATCGACCTGCGGATCGAGGAAAAGCGGATGATGGTTTCCGGACAGCGCGAGGTGCCGGAAGCCCCCCACTGCACCGGCTCGGTGCGCGTCCGCATGATGGAGATTGATCACGGCCGGTTCTGCCGTGCCCTGGACCTACCCGACGACGTGGACGTGGATGCGGCGGTCAACCTTTCGGCCAACTACACCAACGGCTTTCTGTGGATCCAACTTCCCAAGAAGCGCAGGTAGGCCATGAGCGAACTGTTCTCCAGGCCCAAGATCGTCCTTGGGAACCAAAGCGAAACGGTCGTGACGCCCAGCGGACCGCAGGACCAGGACCGCGACCGCATGGAGCAGGTGACCATCCCCGATGAAATGGCCGTCCTGCCCGTGCGGAATATCGTGTTGTTCCCCAGCACCGTCATCCCGCTGCCCATCGGCCGGGAGAAGTCGCGGCGGCTCATCGACGCGGTCCTACCCAATCAGAAAATCATCGCCGTCGTCTGCCAGAAGGACCCGGAGGTCACCGATCCCAAGCCCCAGGACCTGTACACCGTCGGCACCGCGACAATGATCCTCAAGCTCCTGCGGATGGAGGAAGACCATCGGATCATCATCACCGGCCTGGCGCGGATCGTCATCGAGGAGTACACGGCCCAGGAACCCTTTCTGCGAGCCCGTATCCGCGTCCTGGAAGAGGAAGTCCACAAGACCACCGAGACCGAGGCGCTGATGTTGAACGCCCGCAACCTTGCCCGGCGGATCCTTAAGCTCTCGCCCAATATCCCCGAAGAGGCCTTGGCTGTGCTCAACAGCATCGGGTCCCCGGGGATGTTGGCGGATTTCCTGGCCTCCAACCTGCCGCTGGAGTTTTCCGTCAAGCAGGGCTTGCTCGAGGAGATGCGGGTCGAGCAGCGCCTACGCAAGGTCATCGTGGAGCTCCAGCACCAGTTAGAGGTGCTGGAGCTGTCCAACAAGATCCAGGATCAGGTGCGGGCCAACATCGACAAGACCCAGCGCGAATATTTCCTCCAGGAGCAGCTCAAGGCCATTCAGAAGGAACTGGGGCAGATCGACGAGCGGGCCGCCGAGACCGGTCGGGTGAAGGAGAAGATCGAGTCCGCCGGGATGCCCCCGCCCGTCAAGGCCGAGGCGATGCGGGAGCTGTCGCGATTGGAAAGCATCCCGGTGATGAGCCCGGAGTACAACGTCCTCCGCACCTACCTGGACTGGATGACGGAACTGCCCTGGAGCAAGACCACGAAGGACAACCTGGACGTCCACCGGGCACGGCGGATCCTGGAGGAGGACCACTACGATCTGGAGAAGGTCAAGCGCCGCGTCCTGGAGTACCTGGCCGTCCGCAAGCTGGCCCCCCAGTCCCGCGGGCCGATCCTGTGCTTCGTGGGGCCGCCGGGCGTCGGAAAGACCTCCCTGGGCCAGTCCATCGCCCGCGCCCTGGGACGCAAGTTCATCCGCATGTCGCTGGGCGGCATGCACGACGAGGCGGAACTTCGCGGCCACCGACGCACCTATATCGGGGCCATGCCGGGACGCATCCTCCAGGAAATCCGCAAGGCCGGCACCTGCAACCCCGTGTTCATGCTGGATGAGCTGGACAAGGTCGGGGCGGACTTTCGTGGCGACCCCACCTCGGCGCTGCTGGAGGTGCTGGACCCGGCCCAGAACTACACCTTCCAGGACCACTACCTCAACGTGCCTTTCGATCTGTCCAAGGTCCTGTTCATCGGAACGGCCAACATCATGGCCACCGTCTCCCCGGCGCTGCGCGACCGCATGGAGGTCATCGAGCTGCCCGGCTACACGCAGCGCGAGAAACTGCACATTGCCATGAAGTACCTGGTGCACCGCCAGCTCGCAGAGAACGGCCTGACGGCCGGGCGGGCCCGGTGGACGGAGTCCGCCGTGCAGAAGATTATCGAGGACTACACCCGCGAGGCCGGCGTCCGCGAGCTGGAAAGGCAGATCGGCTCGGTCTGCCGCGCGGTAGCGGCGGCCGTCGCCGGCGGCAGGGTCAAGAGCCGCACCGTTACGCCGCCGGTCGTGGTCAAGGTCCTCGGCCCCCGCAGGTACGAAAGCGAACTGGCTCAGCGGACCAGCGTCCCCGGGGTGGCCACGGGACTGGCCTATACCCCCGCCGGGGGGGAGATCATCTTCATCGAGGCCGCGGCCTACCCCGGCAAAGGGCGGCATGACGCTCACCGGCCAGATCGGCGACGTGATGAAGGAGTCGGTTCAGGCGGCCTTTAGCCTGCTCAAGAGCCGGGCCTCGCGCCTCCACCTGGATTCCGATCGCCTGGCCAGGACGGATATTCACGTGCACGTCCCCGCCGGAGCCGTGCCGAAGGACGGTCCCTCGGCGGGGGTGGCCATGTTCACCGCGCTGACCAGCCTGCTCACCGGCCAAGCCGTTCGACCGGACTTGGCCATGACGGGCGAGATCACCCTCCGCGGCCTGGTGCTGCCGATCGGCGGGGTGAAGGAGAAGGTCCTGGCCGCCAAGCGGGCGGGGATCCGGACCGTCATCCTGCCCCTTCGCAATCGCAAGGACCTGGTGGACGTTCCGCCCGACGCGCAAAGGGGCTGAAGTTCCGGTTTGTCTCCAACGTCGATGAGGCGCTGCGGATCGCCCTTGGAGACGGCTACCAACGGGGCGCTGCGGTGAATGCAGCCGGGCGGAAGACCGGTGGCAAACGCCGGAAGGCGCCGGCCAAGTAGAAGCGGCGGCAAGGTCAAAAAGAATTTGAACGGGTGGGGCGCTTGTGTTACCGTTTTACGTAGAAATGGGCAGGAAGATATAAAAACCCTTTTGGGTCATCTAACTCTGACAGGAGTTTTGCTATGGTACAGATCACTCGGCCCCGCGGGTCGTTGAAGAACCTCCAGGTCGGCGCCGGCGGTGACAAGATGGAGTTTTTGTTTGCCGCCTCTCTTGCGGTCATCATCATTGGCGCCCTGGTCCTGACGATCTACTTTACCTTTTTCAAGGGGGGTTCCTCGGCAGGCGCGGGCGCGTCGATCCGGTGGCAGTGTTCCAAGTGCGGCAATGAATTCTCGGTCGATAGGGCCACCGAACATAGGCTGGAAGAGATGAGCAAGCCCGTGGCCGATTGTCCCAAATGCGGGGCCAAGAAAAGCGGCTACCCGATGCACAAGTGCTTTAATCCCGCCTGCGGCAAGTACTTCGTCGGTGAGAGCGCCAAAGACCCCACCAAGTCCGCCGTGAATGATGTGTGCCCGTACTGCGGTAAGAACTGGATGCAGGGGTTGAGCGAATACGCGGCGAGCAAGAAGTAATTCCGCGGTCCGCACGGGAGCCCTAAGACAAGGGTTTTCACGAACATGAAAAGGAAGGCCTTGGCCCAAACCTTGGGGCTAAGGCCTTTTGCTTTGGAGGATCGGCCGCGTTACCAAGGCCGGCGGGGTTTTGTCGTGGTGGCAGGGGCGGCTTCCAAAAGCTCTCCCGACTTGCTATGGTTTGTCCACCATGTTTGAGTCGCTGACGGAGAAGTTTTCTGACGTCTTCCGCCGCCTGTCCGGTCGGGGGCGGCTCACCGAGCAGAACATCGCCGAGGCCATGCGCGAGGTTCGCACGGCCCTGCTGGAAGCCGACGTCAACTACCAAGTCGTCCGCAAGTTCTGCGACGATATCACGGCAAAGGCCATCGGCCAGGAGGTCATCAAGTCGCTGCATCCCGCCCAGCTCATGGTCAAGATCGTGCACGACGAGCTGGCGGCGCTGATGGGTCCGGTGGACAGCCGCATCTACTACGTGACCCCGCCGCCCACCATCCTCATGCTGGCCGGGCTCCAGGGCAGCGGCAAGACCACCACCTGCGGCAAGCTTGCGACTTTGGTGCTCTCGCAGGGCAAGCATCCGGGGCTGGTGGCCTGCGACCTCCAACGCCCCGCGGCCGTGGAGCAGTTGGCCATCATCGCCGAGCAGGCGAACGTGCCTGTCTTCTGCCTGGAAGGCGAGACGAATCCCGTCCGCGTCGCGCGGCAGGCGGTGGGCTGGGCGGCGCCGAATGCCTGCGACGTGGTTATCGTGGACACCGCCGGCCGGCTGCACATCGACGAGGAGATGATGCAGCAGGCCCAGGATATCGCCGCGGCCATCAAGCCCCACCAGATTTACCTCGTCTGCGACGCGATGACCGGCCAGGACGCCGTCAACTCCGCCCGCGAGTTCAACCAGCGTCTGGAGCTGGACGGCGTGATCCTGACCAAGTTCGACTCCGACGCCCGCGGCGGGGCGGCCCTGTCGGTCAAGGCCGTCACGGGCAAGCCCATCAAGTTCATCGGCGTCGGCGAGAAGCTCGACAAGCTCGAGGAGTTCCACCCCGACCGCATGGCCGGGCGCATCCTGGGCATGGGCGACGTGGTCACGCCTGGTGGAAAAGGCCCAGCAGCAGTTCGACGTCGCCCAGGCCGCCAAGCTCCAGGAAAAGATGGCCAAGGGCAAGTTCACGCTCGATCGACTTCCTGGCCCAGATCAAGCAGATGCAGAAGCTGGGACCCCTCAAGGACGTCCTGAAGCTCATGCCCGGCATGGGCGACCAGATTGCCGCGATGCAGATGGACGGCGAGGAGCTAGCGACCATGGAGGCCATCATCCAGTCCATGACGCCGGCGGAGCGCCAGGACCCCTCGATCATCGAGGCCAGCCGCCGGCGGCGCATCGCCCGCGGCTCCGGCACCGAACCGCAGGACGTCTCCGGCATGGTCAAGAGCTTCGCGATGGTCGCCGGGATGATGAAGCAGATGGCCGGCATGGGCGCCAAGGACCGCGTCCAGTTCGCCAAGCAGGTGGGCCAGATCGGCCTGGCCGGCGGCATGCCGCGCTTCAAGGTCAAGCAACGCTCCCACCGCCTGACCAAAAAAGAACGCGAGCGCCTGAAGAAAAAGAGACGGCGACGATAAAAGTAGGGTATGCAGCTTCTGCTGCACACAGAAATGGATGGACATAGAAGCTGTCAGCAAGTACGTGACATATTCAACGCGATTCTGTGGGCAACGCAACGTCGCCGAAGCGGCTATGGCGCTCCGGCGACAAGTTGCCCACCTACCTAGCTAATCCGAGAACGGAATTCCGGACGGCAACCACAGTGAACCTGGAAGAACGTCTTAGAGCACTTCTAGAGCCTTGGCAGGGCGAACAAGCGGTGCAAGAATTCCTTGCGAGACACCCATTACTCCTCCATAGAGCTTTCAGTCATGCGTGGAATGCAAACTACTGCGTTCCCCAATTCGAACTCGGTACTGAGTTCCGTTGTGACTTCCTACTCCTTGACGCGGATTCCGGTCGCTGGCATGCGTCGTTCATAGAATTGAAATCCGCTGCTACACGCCTTTATCTAAAGGACGGTACTCCGTCGAAGACACTCCGTACTGCCCAACGGCAGATCAATGACTGGAAGGAATGGATTCGTCGTAACGAACCCTATTTGCGTGAGCAATTTGCCAAAGTCTTACATAAGAGGAAAGCTCCGGCAAAATGCTCAAGAGCCGACCTTCACAGCTGGGGAGAAACTGAGATTCGCGACCCTTACACATGCGTGCACTATGTGTATAACATTGTCATTGGGCGAAGGCATATGCTTTCGATCGATGAGCAACGTAGACGAGTTGCGGACTCGATGTATTGGGGCAGCCCCGAGATTACCACTTATGACCGACTATTGGACATGGCGAGACGATCAGATGTAGCTGGACGTGCGTGAATTCTATAGAAGACGTAGGATGGGTACCTTGTTATCCGCGGAATGCACTGCGAACACGTGATACCCGGTGGATAGGGTAGAATGGGACTGATGGGCGAGTTCGTCGGAGAAGAGATTGAGGTGGGGTTCGACCGCAAGCCGGCGCCTCCCAGCTCGTTCACATGGAGGGGCGTGGTCCACAAGATCACGCGCATCGAGGCCAGGAGGCGGGCCCTTGATTTCAGCAGACCCTGGTATCGGAGGCACCACAGGGACCACTACCTCGTGGAGACGGATCAAGGTCTGCATTGCCGCATCTATTTCAACCGCGGACCGGGACGGCGCTACTGGGTCTTGTACGAGATCGTGGAGTAACAAATAGGGCTGGAAACTTGTTTCCCGCTCTACAAGCTGCCCCTGCAAGATCCTCCCTCGCTGACGCATGGGCTTCTCGGTGCGTTGACATCGTCGGGTGAATCTGCAACCATTCGCGGACACGTTGTGAATTCACAAACCCATCGTTCCTGGAAGGAACCGTCCATGGCTGCGACTGTCCACCGCCATCCGCCGATTAACCCGCGATGTCCGCACTTCCTGCACGGGGGGGACTACAATCCTGAGCAGTGGTTGGACTCTCCCTGTGTGATCGACGAGGACTTTCGGCTGATGAAGCTGGCCGGCGTCAACTGCGTGACGGTGGGGGTGTTCTCGTGGGTAACGCTTGAGCCGGCCGAGGGTAGGTTCACCTTTGGTTGGCTGGACGATGTCATGGATCGACTTGCCAAGGCGGAAATGTTCGCGGTCCTGGCCACGCCCAGCGGCGCCCGGCCGGCCTGGATGAGCCAGAAGTACCCCGAAGTTCTCCGCGTGCGAGGCGACCGCCTGAGGAACCTGCACGGAGGGCGGCATAACCACTGCTTCACCTCGCCGATCTATCGCGAAAAGTGTCGCCTCATCAACACCAAGTTGGCCCAGCGCTACAAGGACCATCCGGCCTTGCTGGTCTGGCACGTGTCGAACGAGCTGGCCGGGGAGTGCCACTGCCCGTTGTGTCAGCAGGCCTTTCGCGCGTGGCTGCGGCAGCGATACAGCAACAGCCTGGAGGCGCTCAACAGGGCCTGGTGGACGGCGTTCTGGAGCCGGACATTCACCGCCTGGGAGCAAATCGAGTCGCCCTCCAGCCTCGGGGAAAAGGCCTTGACGGGTCTGAACCTCGACTGGCGCCGCTTCGTCGTGGACCAGACGGTGGACTTCCTTCGGGCGGAGATTGCCCCGCTGAAGCAGATCACCCCCCACGTCCCGGTGACCACCAACATGATGGGCACTCACCCGCACATGGACTACTGGAAGTTCGCCCCGGCCCTGGACGTGGTCTCCAACGACAGCTACCCGCCCTGGCACGGACCGGACGACGTGGCCGTGGCAGCCCAGACCGCCTTTGTGCACGACCTGATGCGCAGCCTCAAGGGCGGCCGGCCCTTCATGCTCATGGAGAGCACCCCCAGCGTGGTCAACTGGCAGGACGTCGGCAAGCTCAAGAGGCCGGGGATGCACCGGCTGGCCTCGCTCCAGGCCGTCGCCCACGGGGCCGACACCGTCCAGTACTTCCAGTGGCGCAAGGGCCGGGGCGCCAGCGAGCAATTCCACGGGGCCGTGGTTGACCACGCCGGCCACGAACGCACGAGAGTCTTTGCCGACGTGGCCGAAGTAGGCGGAATCCTCAAGAAACTGGACGACCTGGTCGGCACGACCACGCCGGTGGAGGTAGCCATCCTGATGGACTGGGAGAACCGCTGGGCGCTGGAGGGTAGCGAAGGCGTCAAGAAACAAAAAGACTACATGGGCACCTGTTTCGACCACCATCGGCCGTTCTGGTCGATGGGCATCGCCACCGACATCGTCAATGAGGATTGCGACTTTTCCAAGTACCGGCTGCTGGTCGCTCCGATGCTGTACATGGTCCGCCCGGCGATGGGGGAGCGGATCGAGAAATTTGTCGCCGAAGGCGGGACGTTTGTGGCCACGTACATGACCGGCCTGGTGGACCAGAGCGCCCTGTGCTTTTTGGGCGGATTTCCCGGGCCGCTGCGAAAGGTCCTGGGCATCTGGGTGGAGGAGACCGATGGCCTATATGAGGGCGACGCCAACACCCTCGTCCCAGCCGCCGGCAATCCGCTGGGCCTGACCAAAAGCTACCGCCTCCGCGAGATCTGCGACCTGATCCACGCCGATACGGCGGCGGTGGCGGCCACCTATGGTGGAGACTTCTACGCTGGCCGGCCCGCCCTGACGGTCCATCGCCTCGGCCAAGGCCAGGCCTGGTACATCGCCGCCCGAGGCGAGGCAGCCTTCCTGGCTGACTTCTACGGCAAGCTCACCGGGGTCCTTGGGCTTCGCAAGACGATGGACGAGGCCTTGCCCGAGGGCGTTTCCGCCTGCGTGCGAACCGATGGCCGGCGGGAGTTTTTGTTCCTGCTAAACTTCAAGGCGACCGAGAACATGGTCTCTCTCGGCAACCGGCGATACCGCGACATGCTGACCGACCAACAGATCAACGGTCAGGTCAAACTGGGCGGTTATGGCAGCATGGTGCTGGAGCGGCTCGCCTGATCTTCCCAGTCTTAAAGTCAGATTAAGGACAGGAAAACACGGAGGAAATTGATTCCTCAGTTCTCTCTTAGACTGAGCAGAAAGGGATTGGACCGTTTTTCCCAGTTGATGGTGGTAGCCGGTCCGTGGCCGGGAAGGACGCGCGTGGAATCCGGTAGAGAAAGCAAATTAGCCTTAATGTGGGCCAGGAGAGTTACCTCCGAAGCGCCGGGGATGTCGGTTCGACCGATACTTCCGGCAAATAGGGCGTCACCGCACAAAACCACCTCGGCCTGGGCGCAATAGTAACTGAGACTGCCAGGGGAGTGGCCGGAGGTGTCCAGCAGCGCCCATTTCAGTTTTTCCATCGTCAGTGTCTGCCCCGGCTGGAGAAGATCATCAGGAGGGCCTATGGTGACGTCGAAGCCGAAGAGCCTTGAAAGGTTTTTATCAGGATCGGTCAGCATAACCGCATCACCTGTCGGGCAACACACTCGCACGGCCGGGAAGGCGGCCCTCAGTTCGTCCACGCCAGCGATGTGGTCCCCGTGGCCGTGAGTCAGGAGGATGCGCGTGGGGGCAGGACCCTGGCGGCGGAGGACATCGATCAGGTCGTCCAGTCCCCAGGCCGGATCGACCACCCAGCACTCCCGCCCGCAGCGGAGGAGATAGGTGTTCGTCTCCAGAGGGGCGGTAAGGAAGGTGTCGATTCTCAGCGGGGCGGGGGTCATCGTTGCTGGCGGAGGTAGCCTTGGATGAGTTGGGCCACGTCGCAGGTGCCGGTCTCGGTGGTGACCAGGTCGATGATGCGGCGCTCGCGCTGGGCGTTTTCGACGGTATCGCTGGCGTGGGCACCGTTGCGCATGAGGTCGCGGCCGAAGTCGCTGCGAACCGTGCCCGGTTCGGCCTTGAGCGGGTCGGTGGAGCCCAGCACCGTGCGGATGCGGTTAATGGCATCGGGGCCTTCGTAGAGCATGGCCAGGCACTTGGTCTTGCCGGGGGCGGCCTTGTCGGCGGGATCGGTCACGTCTTCGGGATTTATTCCCGTCATGTATTCGACGATCTTGTTGAATTCCGCTTCGGCGTTTCGCTCGGTCAGACGGTCGGCCAGGTGCTCCGCGTCGGCCATGGTGAAGGGAAAGCTGAACGCGTCGTGCAGACGCTGGAAGACTTCCCGCGTCACGTTGCCTTTGAGCCTGGAGACGAACAGGGACTTCAGGGGCCCGTAGAATTCCTCGCCTTGGGCGACGGTCATGTTGAACAGTTTCACGCCGACGATCCGCAGGCCGGTGAGGCTGAAGGTGTCGATGATGTTGCCCGGCCGGCGGCTGGGGCGGTAGAAGTTGTCGGGCTTGAGCATGACCAGCGAGACTTCCACGTTAGGCTGGTCGTACTGGATTCGTCCGGCCAGCACGCCGCCGTCCGGCAGAGCATAGTCGGCAAAGAGCTTCAGGTGTTCGTCGTTCAGCTTGGGGTCGGGGCAGGTGATGACGGCGGGCTCGAAGTAGCGGATCTTGCCCGTTTCGTCGCGCAGGAAGTCCCCGTAGGTGCCGCGGATCGTGTCACCCACCGGCTGCTCGGTGAAGCCGCCGATGACATCGTCCTTCAGGTGCCGCACGGCGTTAGGCCCGCGGAAGACCAACAACATGCAGCGGGGCAGGTAGCCCCAGGGATTCTTGGGGCGGAGGTTCTCGTCCAGATACTTGAGCCAGGCCGCCTTCAGGGCTGAATCGGTATTGCCGGGGCAGACGACCTGCTTGTAGGCGTCCACGAAGGCGTCGGAGAACACGTACATCCTCGCGGCCACGAAGTCCAACCGGGTGTGCGCCAGAAGTCTTCCGATGATGCCGCCGGTGCGGCTTTTGAAGAGGCTGTAGGGGGTGATCAGGGCATAGGCCAGTTGGTCGCTCACAGCGGCGTCTCCTGGGATCGTGCCTTCATCGTCCCTGGGCTTTCTTCGTGAAGCGGCAGGATATCACAAGCCCTCCTAAGGCACAAGGTCGTTGCCAATGGGGGACAAAACTGATAAGCACCTGTCCAGCGCCTGATAGGGTTGGCCACTGAGGAGAACCTATGCGAATCGGGTTGTGGGCGGAGTTGGATGTGCTGGCGGGGATGACGGTCGCAGGATTGGATTATGCAGAGATTTCCGTGGCCGACGTGCTATGCCCGCTGAAGGACAAGACCGCCTTCACCGATCGCCTCAAGGTGGCCCGGGCGCTGCCGGTGCCGATAAAGGCGTGTAATTTTTTCGTCCCCAAGGAGTTGCGAACCACCGGACCAGACGTGGACGTGCAGGCAGTGGACCGCTTCGTAGCCACCGCCTGCCGTCGCGCCGCCTACGTGGGGGTCAAGGTACTCGTCTTCGGCTCAGCCGTCAGCAGGATGGTGCCGCAGGGCTTCGACAAGGCTAGGGCCTTTGAGCAGCTTGCAGAGCACCTGAGGCGATGGGGACCGCTCGCCAGTCAGGCGGGTGTGGCCATCGCCGTCGAGGCGCTCCAGAAGAGGGAATGCAATATCCTTAACACCCTGATCGAAGGGGCCGAGCTGGTGCGGCGCGTTAACCATCCGTCCGTGCGGCTCCTGGCCGATACGTATCACATGGCCAGCGACGATGAGGACCCCGAGCACATCCGACAGGTTGGTGAGTTGCTGGTCCACGTTCACTGCGCCGATCCAGCCGGCCGCGTACCGCTGGGCTTGGGGCCCGCGAACCATAGGCCCTATTTCCGCGCGCTGAAGGACGTCAGCTATAACGGCGGGGTCACCATCGAAGCGATGAAGTGGGATGATTTTCCCTCGCAGCTACCCGCCGCCGTGGCTGCCTTGCGGGACCAGATCGACTCAGCCTGACTCCCAAAGACGGCCGAAGAATCTTTGACTTGCCGCTGGCCGCACTTATAATCACGCCGACACCATGACCACCTCTGCGAGAAGGCGATGAAGGATCATCCCGGCGGCGGCATAGGTCGTAGGAGGATGCTGGCAAGCGCCGCAGCGGTGTTATTGGTTGTCACGGCTCAAGTCCTGGCGGCGGAATACGCTCACCAGGACGTCCGCATTTCCGGCCGAGAACTCCTCACCTTCACCGACGCCGGCACGGCCGTCACGGTCGTCGTGGGGAACTTCCAGTTGACGATGGACGATCGCGTCCTCAGCGGGCGCGACGCGGTCGTCTGGATCGACACCCACACGGTAGGGAACGCCCCGCAGTACGATCTCACGGTGTACGTGGAGGGGGAGGGAAAAGTCGTCGAGCCGGGAGGAACCACGACAGACCAGACTCTGCTGGTGACGCTGCGGACCGATGGCAGGATTCGCACCGACCACAGCGTGGTGCAGCGGGATCTGAAGGATTTTCCCCTCTACCGCAGGGCGGTGCAGGCCCGCAAGGTCGCTGAAGCGCCCCCGAGCCCCCCGCCGCCTGCCGGCAAGGCAGCGGCGCGCGAAGCCGCCCCGCGGGCGGCTGAGGGTCCAGCCGGCTCGATGGCCGCCGCAGCAACTTCGCCCGTTGCCGGCAAGGCCAGAGCGCCCACGAGCCAACCGCAAGAGCAACCACCCCCGCCGCCGCCAGCCCAGACCATCGACTTCCACTACGACCAGCTCAGCTCCAAGGAGCAGGAGATCGGCCCGGAGCGGCAGGTGATGCGGGCCACGGTCCTCCGCGGTCACGTCCGCATCACGACGGGCGATCCTGACAGCCTGCTCTTTTTGGAGCTTCGCAGCGATTCGGCCGTGGTCTTCACGAAAAGGGGCAAGGCCGAGGAGCCGACCGGCAGCAGGCGCCGTATGATCGGTGGGCTGGGCCTGCCCGCTGCGCGCGAAGGCGGCGTCGCTATCGAAGGTGTGTACCTGGAGGGCGACGTGGTGATCTCGCGCGGCGAGCGCACCTTCCGCGGGCCGTCGGCCTACTACGACTTTGCCACCGATCGGGCGATCATTCCCCACGCCATCTTCCACAGCGTCCAGGAGCAGCGGAACATCCCCATCTACGTGCGGGCCAAAGAGGCCCGGCTGCTGTCCATTCGCGAGATATACTTCCGCCACGCCAGGGTCTCCTCCAGCGAGTTTTACAACCCCTCCTACCACATCGGGGCTACCCGCGCCACGCTGATGGACACGGCCCCCTACGATGAGAAGGGCCAGCGTCTGGGTCCGCAGAGCTGGCAGGCGGAACTGCGGAACGTCACGTTCAACGTGGCTTCGGTGCCGATTCTCTACTGGCCCTACGAGAAGACCGACTTCACCCAGGGTCACACCGCCCTGCGAAGGATTTCGATGGGACGGCACGGAGATTTCGGTCTGGGCGTCGAGACGGAGTGGGACCTGTTCCGCTTGCTGGGTCTGGTCCGCCCGGACGGTTTTCGCGGGCGGTTGGAGCTGGACGTCTACGAACGCGGCGAGGTGGCGGGGGTGACCGTGGACTATACCCGACCCACCTACAGCGGCTACTGGCTGGCCTACGGGGTGCTGGACCGCAATCAGAAAGACAACTTCGGGGAAGAGCGAGAAAACATTCCCGCCCCTCCAGAGCGAGGCCGGCTGCTGATCCGCCACAAACAACTGCTGCCGGGAAACTGGGAACTCCAGGCCGAGCTGAGCTACATCTGCGACCGCAACTTTCTGGAGACGTACTTCCCCACCGAGAAGTTCGCCGGCAAGGAGCAGGAGACGCTCCTGTACGCCAAGAAGCAGCAGGACAATTGGGCCTTGACGGCGCTGCTCCAGTACCGCCTGAACCGCTTCGAGACGCAGACGGAATCCTGGCCGGAGGTCGCGGGGTATCTCATCGGCCAGCCGCTGCTGAAGGACAAGCTGACGTACTTCGGCGAGGCCCGCGCGGGCGCCAAGCGCTGGCGGCCGGACAACGAGACTCACCAGGAAGATAGCGACGTCTTTGCCCGCTTTGACACGCGCGACGAGGTGGACCTGCCACTGCACTTAGGACCCCTGAACCTGGTGTCGTATGCGACCGGCCGGGCGACCTACTGGAGCGACTCACCCGACGGTGGCGACCAGTGCCGCCCGTACGGCCAGATCGGCCAGCGCGCGAACCTGCACTTCTGGCGCGTCTTCGAGGACGTCTCCAGCCGCCTGTGGGACCTGAAGGGCCTCAAGCACATCATCACCCCCGAGACGACGTTGTTCGCCTCGGACACCGGCGGCATCCGCCGCGATGACGTGTATCTGCTGGACGGACCCGTGGAGGAACACCTGCTCCGCCTGGGCGGCGGCAGCGTCGGCGTCTTGCAGCGCCTCCAGACCAAGCGCTGGGCCGACGGCAACGAGCAGATCGTGGACTGGATGCGGTTTAACCTGGTGGCGGGATTCTTCAGCAGCGACGGCCAGGACACGCGCACCAGCGGAGGGGACTTCTTCTGGTACCGTCCCGAGTACAGCCTGCCGCGCAACTTTGTCAACGGGGAGTACGACTGGCAGATCTCCGACACCACCACGCTGCTGTCGGACTTCAATGTCGACACGGACCGCAGCGTGCTGGGCCAGGCCAGCCTGGGCCTGGCGGTCTCCCGCGAGCCGCGCATGCGCTACTACATCGGCTGGCGATACCTGAAGGACCTGGACAGCTCCCTGGCGACCTTCGGGGTCAACTACAAGCTCAGCCGGAAGTACTCCGTCAGTTTCTTCGAGCAGTACGACATGGAATACGACGGCGGCCGCAACGTCGCCACCAGCTTATCCATCATCCGCCAGCTCCCACGCTGGTACGCCGGGGTCACCGTCACCTACATCGGCGGCCGGGCCCAGGGCAACGACATCGCCTTCATGCTGACGCTGTGGCCCGAGGGCGTCCCAGAGGTTCGCATGGGCGGCCCGTCCATCTCCTTGTTGGGCAGCAGCTCGCGGAACTAATCACGAGTTTCGAATCGCGAGTCGTGAATCGCGAATGGTGAGCTGAGCAGGTATCCATCAAAAGGGCGTTCCCGTGCTTTAATTCGCGATCCGTGATTCGCAATTCGCGATTGCTTCTACGGCACGACCTGGACTGAACTCCATTCCTCGTACAGCAGCGAGAAGACCAGTTCGATGTCCTCGTCGGCCAGTCGGATGCAGCCCAGCGAGGCGGCCCGGCCGATGCTGGAGGGGTCGTTCGTGCCGTGCAGGCCATAGCCCTCGAAGGTGGAGGTGTTGGGATCGGTGCCCACCAGGCCGATCCAGTACCCGGCCTTGCCCAGGGGGTAATCCGGATCGCCCGGTCGGAGCGATTTGTGGATGCGGCTGCTGGCCGGGGGGAACCAGGTGGCGTTGGTCATCTTCTTGCCTCCCCCGACTTTCCAGGCGCCCACCGGTGTCGAGCCGTCGGCGCCCAGGCCGACTTTCACCCGTTTGATGAAGACTTTTTCCATACCCTGGCGCTGGAGAAAGAGGTCCAGGGTGAACTGTCCCTTGCTGACGACCGCGTGGAATGGGCCTTGGATCATCTTGACCGATTGGCCCGCGCGGATGGCGCTGCCGCGGGCCAGGCCGTTGACCTTGAGGATGATCTGGGCCGGGACGTGGAGTTTGAGCTTGCGCTCCACGCTGTTGACGGTCTCCCCAGAGGCAAAAGTGTACTGGAAGGTGTAGGGGTCGCCGTCGAAGAACCGCGTGGACAGGAGGGTTTCCTCAGCCAGGTGAGAGGCAGCAGTGCGAGCCTGCTCGGCCTCATTTTCACTCAGCGTGCCGGAGAAGAGGACGGCGGACAGCACGCGCCGGGCTTCCAAAGGCTTGCCAGCCTTCATGAGCTCCAACCCGCGCTGAAGCGTCGCGTCGGGTGGGGCAGGAGGGGAGGGGTTGCTCGTCGCAACCGGCGGGTCCGTGGATGTGGCTGGGGCAGCCGGCGGTTGAGCCTCGACTTTTTTCTCGATTGCAGCCAGGGCGCCGGGGATTTGAAGGGCGCCGGGCGATTTTGCCGGCGCCTGGGGCTTGGCCGCTATCTTCCACGGTCCGACAGCCAGCCACAGGCTCAAGGCCGCCATCGCCAGGACCAGGATCCCCACGACAGTCAAGGAACGTCGGTGTTTTGCTTTCACGCATCGACTCCTAGAGGCCGCCGGAGGCCTTCAGAGGAGGACCTTCGACGGCTTTTAATTAATAATCTGATAATCTAATAATCTAATCACTCTCACTCACGGTCACGCTTGAAACGCAGGACTTCCTCGTCGGTTACGAGGATGTCGAGGGAGTGATCTTCGCTGCCGACGGGCACGGCGTCAATCACCTGTTCGGCAAAGCCCAGCCCGCAGGCGACGGCCCGCAGGTTCGGTGAGGCCAGGAAACGGTCGTAGAATCCGCCACCCCGTCCCAGCCGGTGCCCGCGGCGGTCGAAGGCCAGCGCCGGCGTGACCACCAGTTGGATTTCTTCCAGCGGCCAGGGCTCGACCTTCAGCGGTTCGCGGATGCCGAATCGGCCGGGGGAAAGGTCCCGGTCGCTCAGGGAGCGGCAGACGACCGGGATCATCCGCCGCTTGCCCCACAGCACTTTCGGCACCACGATTGTCTTTCCGTTCTGCCAGGCCGTCAGGGCCAGGGTACTTGTGTCCACTTCGTGGGGTATCGACAGGTAGATCATCACCGTCTTGGCCGAGCGGAATTCCTCCAGGCCGATCAGGGCCTGGCAGGCCCGGCGGCTCTTGGCAGCCGCGACCTGGGGAGGAATCGCCTCCAAAATGGCCAACATCTCTGTACGAAGCGCCTTCTTCATCGGTACCCGCTGGACTATTGTGAAATCGCGCGGGGAGCGACGGCAAGAGAAATCAATTCCGTGACACCCCGTGCAAAGTTCCCCGCACGGTTGGGGATAGCGTGGTCCGTGGGTCAATCGGTCGAACGTTCGGGACGGCCGGGAGGCTTGCTCCGCAACTGGCGGACATATTCCAGGTAGGCGGCGATGTGCTTCTCATACCCGCGGTCGCTGGGATGGTAGTAGCTCTTGTCCACGCCGAGGTAATCCTGGTCGGGGCTGACCCCGCCGGGGAAGAGGTGGCTGTACTGGTATCCCTTGCCGTGGCCGAACTGCTCGGCCATGCCGGGGTGGGGGGCGTTGCGGAGATGCTTGGGGACCGGCAGCGTGCGGTTGTTCTTGACGTCGTCCACGGCCGAGGCGATGGCCATGTACGAGGCGTTGGACTTGGGCGCGCAGGCCATGTAGATGGCGGCCTGGGCCAGGGTGATCTGGCACTCCGGCAGGCCGATCTTTTCGGTGATGTCGAAGGCGGCGGCCGCGACGGAGATGGCCCGCGGGTCGGCGTTGCCGACGTCCTCGCTGGCCAGGATGGCGATCCGCCGGGCGATGAAGCGGGGGTCCTCCCCGGCCACCAGCATCCGTGCCAGCCAGTACACAGTGGCATCGGGGTCGCTGCCGCGCATGGATTTGATGAACGCGCTGATCGCGTCGTAATGCAGGTCCCCGACCCGGTCGTACTGGATGGCCTTGGCCTGGATGGACTCCTGTGCGACGGCCAGATCAAAGACAATCTTCCCGCGGCCTTTCTTCTTGCGGAGCTGGCTGAGCACGCCCACCTCCAGGGCCGTCAGGGCTCTTCGGGCGTCGCCGTCGCTGAGCCTGGCCAGGTGAAGCAGGGCTTCGTCGGCGATCTGCACGTTGACCCGGCCCAGGCCGCGCTCCTTGTCCGCCATCGCCCGGCGGAGCAGCACGACGATCTGGTCTTCGCTCAGCGGGGCGAACTGAAAAATCGTCGAGCGCGACAGCAGGGGGGAGTTGATGGTGAAGAAGGGATTTTCCGTCGTCGCCCCGATGAGGATGACGACACCGCTTTCCACGTCGTCCAGCAGCACGTCCTGCTGGGCGCGGTTGAAGCGGTGCAGCTCGTCCATGAACAGGACCGTGTGCTTGCCCGCAGTGGCTAGAGCGGCCCGGGCCTCGTCGATGACCGCCCGCACGTCCTTGACGGTGGCGGAGGCCCCATGGAGCATGAAGAAACGGAAGTTTCCTTGCTGGGCGATGACGTGGGCCAGCGTGGTCTTGCCCGAGCCGGGAGGCCCGTAGAACACCAGCGACGAAAGCCGCCCGGCCTCCAGCATCCGCCGCAGCATCCGTCCGGGGCCCAGGAACTCCTCCTGACCGACGATCTCATCCAGCGTCTGCGGTCTCATCCGCACCGCCAGGGGGGCGTTGGCGGCGATGGCCTGGTCCTCGGTTTTGCGAAAAAGGTCCATAGCAGCGAACCCGTCTGTGGCTGCGCCATTATAAAGGATAACACCTCCTGTTGCCGAAGTGGTAGAATCCCGGCCTGATGCCTGGGACGGCGTGCCAGCCGCCTGCCGCCTCGGCGCCTGGGTGACTGGAGAGGAACGCATGTGCGGCATCGTGGGGTACATCGGACCCAAGCGGGCCTGCGACGTCCTGATTGAAGGATTGAAGCGCCTGGAGTACCGCGGCTACGACTCGGCGGGGATCTGTGTGTATTACGAGGGCAAGCTGCACGTGGCCAAAAGCCCCGGGCGGATCATCGAGGTGGAGAAGAAAATAGCCGACGACCAGGCGATGCACGCCGGCACGATCGGCGTGGCCCACACCCGCTGGGCGACGCATGGGGAACCCAACGAGGCCAACGCCCACCCGCACTGCGACGGCTCCCAGCGCATCGCCCTGGTGCATAATGGCATCATCGAGAACTACGCCCCGCTCAAGCAGATTCTGATGAGCCAGGGGGTCACCTTCCGCAGCGAGACGGACACCGAGGTGCTCGCCCAGCTCATCGGACGCTTCTACCAGGATGGGGCCGCCACGCTGGAGGCGGCCGTGCGGGCGGCGCTGATGGAGGTCAGCGGCACCTACGGCATCGCGGTGATGAGCGTCAGCGAGCCGGACAAGCTGGTGGTGGCCCGCAAGGGCAGTCCGCTGATCGTGGGCGTGGGCAGCGGGGAGTACATCGTCGCCTCCGACGCCTCCGCTATCATCGAGCACACCACCAACGTGGTCTATCTCAACGACAACGAGATGGCCGTGATCACCCGCGACAGCATGCGGACGATCACGCTGGACAACGTGCCGGTTCCCAAGGAAGTTCAGCAGATCGAGTGGTCGTTGGAGCAGATCGCCAAGGGCGGCCACGAACACTTCATGCTCAAGGAGATTTTCGAGCAGCCGGAGGCGATTCGGACGTGCATGCGAGGGCGGGTGGACCTGCGGGACGGTCGCATCCAGCTCGGCGGGCTGGCGTCGGTCATTCGGCAACTGGTCAAGACGCAGCGGCTGATCCTGACGGCCTGCGGCACCGCCTGGCACGCGGGGCTGGTGGGGGATTACCTGTTCGAAGACCTGGCGCGGATTCCCACCGAGGTGCAGTACGCCAGCGAGTTCCGTTACCGCAACCCCATCGTCGAGGACGGGACGGTGGTGATCGCCATCAGTCAGTCGGGCGAGACGGCCGACACGCTGGCGGCCTTGCGCGAGGCCAAGGAAAAGGGCGCGATGGCCCTGGGCATCGTCAACGTGGTCGGCTCGACGTTGCGCGGGAGACCGACGCGGGCGTGTACCTGCACGCCGGGCCTGAGATCGGCGTGGCCTCCACCAAGGCCTTCACCTGCCAACTCGTGGTGGAGACGATGATCGCCCTGATGCTGGGGCGGCGGCGGTTCATGTCCCAGACCATGATGGAACACTACCTCCGCGAACTGGAGGCTATCCCGGACAAGGTTCGAGCGCGTCCTGGACAAGGCCGAGGAGATCCAGAAGCTCGCGGAAGAGTACGTGGAGCGCGACAACTGGCTGTTCCTGGGCAGGGGCTACAACTACCCCGTCGCCCTGGAAGGGGCGCTGAAGCTCAAGGAGATCAGCTACATCCACGCCGAGGGCCTGCCGGCGGCGGAGATGAAGCACGGTCCCATCGCGTTGATCCACAAGGACATGCCCGTGGTGTTCCTGCGCCCCGCTGCGCCACCTACGACAAGATCATCGGCAACATCGAGGAAGTCCGCGCCCGCCACGGCAGGATTATCGCCGTGGCCACCGAGGGCAACGAGGGCATCCGCCCGTACTGCGACCAGGTGGTCTACGTGCCGGACTGCCCCGTGCCGCTCCAGCCGATGCTGACGGTAATCCCGCTGCAACTGCTGGCCTACTACGCCGCCGTCGCCCGCGGCTGCAACGTGGACAAGCCTCGCAACCTGGCCAAAAGCGTCACGGTGGAGTGAACCTTGGTGCGCCTTAGGTGGCAGCCATCTGGGACTGGGGGAACGAGGAGGCAGGGGGTGGTGGAAAAACTCGCCTGCAAGGCCTAAAAAATGTTTTGACACGTCTTTTGCGTTAGGTATAGTAAATCTTTCGTCTTATGGCCCCGGTGGCGGTCTACCCATGAGGCGAGCTTTTTGGCAGTTTCAGGCAGCCGAGGGGCCGCTGATGGGCCCATACGCTGCTGTAGCTCAGCCGGTAGAGCGCGTCCTTGGTAAGGACGAGGTCATGGGTCCGAATCCCATCAGCAGCTTTTTAAGAAAAAGTGCTGTTGGTGGGCCGGTGGCGGCGCGAGCCGGGCAACTGGTTGCCCTTTCCGTCTGCAGGGAAGACGTAGGGAGATCCCGGCCGATGGAACAGGTCGGGAAAAGGTGCGAACGAAACCCAGGACTTGCATTGGACTGGGCCTAGGCAAGAGGAGCGACTCATGGCAAAGGAAGTCTTTGAAAGGACCAAGCCGCACGTCAACGTCGGAACGATTGGCCACGTGGACCACGGCAAGACGACGCTGACGGCAGCCATCACGAAGGTGCTGGAGGCCAAGGGCCTGGCGAAGTACAAGAGCTACGATGACATCGCCAAGGCGTCGGAGTCTCAGGGTCGCCGCGACCCGACCAAGATTCTGACCATCGCCACCGCCCACGTGGAGTACCAGTCGGAGAAGCGCCATTACGCGCACGTGGACTGCCCCGGGCACGCCGACTACGTCAAGAACATGATCACCGGCGCCGCCCAGATGGACGGGGCGATTTTGGTGGTCTCGGCGGCCGACGGCCCGATGCCCCAGACGCGCGAGCACGTGCTGCTGGCCCGCCAAGTCAACGTGCCGGCGCTGGTGGTGTTCCTCAACAAGGTGGACCTGGTGGACGATCCGGAGCTGCTGGAGCTGGTCGAGATGGAGGTCCGCGAGCTGCTGAACAAGTACGAGTTCGACGGCAACAAAACGCCGGTCATCCGCGGTTCAGCCAGCAAGGCCCTGGCTGACCCCCTGGGAGAAGACGGCAAACCCATCGTCGAGCTGATCAAGGCGCTGGACGACTACATTCCCGAACCGGTCCGCGAGATTGACAAGCCCTTCCTGATGCCCGTGGAGGACGTCTTCTCCATCAAGGGGCGCGGCACCGTCGGCACGGGACGTATCGAGCGCGGCCTGGTGAAGGTGGGGGACCAGGTGGAGATTGTCGGCCTGGCCGACACCCGCGCCACCACCGTCACCGGCGTGGAGATGTTCAACAAGACCCTGGATGAGGGCCGGGCCGGTGACAACGTGGGATTGCTCCTCCGCGGCATCGAAAAAGATCAGCTCGAGCGCGGCATGGTCCTGGCCAAGCCCAAGAGCATCACCCCGCACCACAAGTTCGAGGGCGAGGTGTATGTGCTGACCAAAGAAGAGGGTGGCCGGCACAGCCCGTTCTTCACCGGCTATCGTCCGCAGTTCTACTTCCGCACCACCGATGTGACCGGCACGATCAAACTGCTGGAAGGCGCGGAGATGTGCATGCCCGGCGACAACGTGCGGATGGAAGTGGAACTGCTCAACACCAAGATCGCCATGGAAGAGGGCCTGCGCTTCGCCATCCGCGAGGGTGGCAGGACCGTCGGGGCAGGCGTGGTCACCAAGATTCTGGAGTAGGCGGACATGCCTAAGTCCAAGTCCAG
>CAVXDC010000053.1:0-10018 GCA_963760365.1 uncultured Phycisphaerae bacterium | reverse complement strand
CGGCGGGCAGGCGGACGACGACCTTGGCGTGGACGCCGATCCGTCCGAGCTGATAGGCCGTGATCGCGTCGTGCGGGTGGGGGAACACTGGGAAGTACTCGACGGGCTGCCCAAGTTTCTCCTGCGTCGCCATCCAATTCCGAACATGCCGCCGGAAACTGCTCCCCTGGCAGTTCCCTCCCAGATGATCTCCGACAATCCGTTTATGCAAGGTATCAGTGGCAATACCCACATCCACAAGTTTCCCACTCTTCTTCTCACGCCAGAAGTAGATCCCGGGTTTCTTGGGTACCATGTTCCACTCGTCACTACTCCTGAACTCCTTACGGCAATGCTCGATGTACTCCTTGACGGAGATAAGTCCCTTCGGTAGGATCCCATTCCAGAAAGCGAGTATACGTTTCCGGTCCGAGACGGATGGACCTTCTCGATTGAACCTTGGTAGGTGCTTGTGTTTAGGGTTGTCGGTCGGACCCTCTATCAGCATCAGCATCAAGCAGTCCTCGACACACTCAAGCAAAGCCTTGAAATCGTTCTTTGTGCGTAGATGCGATAGATTTCCAATCTCACCCCTCAGCTCCTCTTGGATAGACTTCGCATCTTCACCAGCAAAAGCTTCTGGGGCTGGAATCCCCTTGTATTCATAGTTTTCCTCTATGTACTTGGTTATGTTGCTTTCGCTCGTTTCTGCCCTGGATATCGCTTCTCGCAAACTCTCTCCAGGAAGAGGATCCGGGTAGACGGGGATTCCGTCGTCGACGAACTCCACACCGGACTCGGCCGTGAGGTAGTACACGCCCAGCACGATGTCCTGCATGGGCATGGCGATGGGCGAGCCGTTGGCCGGGGAGAAGATGTTGTTGGTGGACATCATCAGCACGTGGGCCTCGGCCTGGGCCTCCACCGACAGCGGCAGGTGCACGGCCATCGTGTCGCCGTCGAAGTCCGCGTTGAAGCCTTTGCACACCAGCGGGTGCACCTTGATGGCGTTGCCCTCGACCAGCACCGGCTCCAAGGCCTGGAGGCCCATCCGGTGCAGCGTGGGCGCTCGGTTGAGCAGCACCGGGTGCTGGTAGATGCACTCCTCCAGCACGTCCCAGATGTCCTTTTCGCGGCGCTCAAGCATCTTCTTGGCCGACTTGATCGTGTCGGCCAGGCCCCGCTCCTTGAGCTTGCGGATGATGAAAGGCTGGTAGAGCTCCAGGGCGATCTTCTTGGGCAGGCCGCACTGGTGCAGCCGAAGCTCCGGGCCCACCACGATCACCGACCGGCCGGAGTAGTCCACCCGCTTGCCCAGCAGGTTCTCGCGGAAGCGGCCCTGCTTGCCCTTGATCATGTCGGTCAGGCTCTTGAGGGGTCGGTTGGCCGTGCCCTGGACGGGCCGGCGGCATCGGCTGTTGTCGAACAACGCGTCCACCGCCTGCTGGAGCATGCGCTTCTCGTTGCGGATGATGACCTCGGGGGCGTTGAGGTCCATCAACTTCTTGAGGCGATTGTTGCGGTTGATGATCCGCCGGTACAGGTCGTTGAGGTCGCTGGTGGCGAAGTTGCCGCTGTCCAGCAACACCAGGGGGCGGAGATCCGGCGGGATGACCGGGATCACCTCCATCACCATCCACTCCGGACGATTCCCGGAGGTGCGGATGGACTCCACCAGTTTGAGCCGCTTGGTCAGGTCCTTAATCTTCTGCTTGGAGTTGGTCTTCCGCAGGTCTTCGCGCAGCTTCTTGGACTCCTCGGGAAGGTCCAGTTTCTCCAGCAGCACCTTGATGGCCTCGGCGCCCATCTGGGCGCTGGAAGTCGTCGCGGTACTTCTCGTAGGCCGCCCGGTACTCTTCCTCCGTCAGCACCTGCCGCACGCTTCAGCGGCGTCTGGCCCGGATCGGTCACCACGTAGTCCTGGAACAGGATGATCTTCTCCAGGTCGCTGGCCCTCATGTCCAGCAGCGTGCCCAGCCGGCTGGGCAGGGCCTTGAAGAACCAGATGTGCACGATGGGGGCAGCCAGGTTGATGTGCCCCATGCGCTTGCGGCGGACGCGCGAGTGAGTCACCTTCACCCCGCAACGGTCGCAGATGATGCCCTTGTGCTTCGTGCCCTTGTACTTGCCGCAGGCGCACTCCCAGTCGCGCTCCGGTCCGAAGATCCGCTCGCAGAACAGCCCGTCCTTCTCCGGCCGGTAGGTGCGGTAGTTGATCGTCTCGGGCTTCTTGACCTCCCCGAACGACCAGCTCCGGATGTCGTTGGGACTGGCGAGCTGGATCTTCACCGACCCGTAGTCATTGATCCGGTCGTAAATGCTCTCGATCATGCTTCTGTCGCTCCGATCTCAAGCCCGTCAGCGACGGGGTTTTTCGATCTTTCGGCTCCTTGCTCTCGCAGTGCCCGTCACACCAGGCGCTTTTTTTCGAGCTGGATGTTCAGCCCCAGCCCGCGCAGCTCGTTGCACAGCACGTCGAAGCTGACCGGCGTGCCGGCGTCCAGCGTGTTGGTGCCCTTAACCATGCTCTCGTAGATCTTCGTGCGGCCTTCCACGTCGTCGCTCTTGACCGTCAGCAGTTCCTGGAGCGTGTAGCTCGCTCCGTAGGCCTCCAGGGCCCAGACCTCCATCTCGCCGAACCGCTGCCCGCCGGTGCGGGCCTTGCCGCCCAGCGGCTGCTGGGTGATCAGCGAGTACGGGCCCGTGGCGCGGGCGTGGATCTTCTCGTCCACCAGGTGGTGCAGCTTGTTCATGTAGATGTAGCCCACCGTCACCTTCTGCTCGAACGGCTCACCGGTCCGGCCGTCGTAGAGCGTGACCTTGCCGTCGGACGGCATCTCCACCAACAGCTCGCCGGTGTCGCCGGCCTTTTGGATGACCTACACGTCCTGGAGGCGGGTGCGGATGTGCTCGTTGGCCTCCTCAAGGCAGGCGAGGATTTCTTCCTCGGTCGCGCCGTCGAAGACGGGCGTGATGGCCTGGAAGCCCAGCACCGCAGCCGCCCAGCCCAGGTGGGTTTCGAGGATCTGCCCCAGGTTCATGCGCCCCGGCACACCCAGGGGGTTCAGGATGATCTGTACGGGCGTGCCGTCGGGCAGGAAAGGCATGTCCTCCTCGGGCACGATGCGGGCGATGACACCCTTATTGCCGTGCCGGCCGGCCATCTTGTCGCCCGTGCTCAGCTTGCGCTTGGTGGCGACGCGGACCTTGACCATCTCCAGCACGCCGGAGGGCAGCTCGTCGCCGCGCTTCATGTGTTCGACCTTGCGGTCGCGCTCGGTGCGAACCTCCTCCAGCCGCGGCCAGTAGCGGGCATAGATGGCCTCGCACTGTTGGCGGGCGGCCGGCTTGGTGGTCTTGACCCACCGGAGCGTCAAGCCCTCGATCTGCTCCAAGACCACCGCGTCACTCTCGCTCTGGGCGACCTTCTGGCGCGTCGAGGGGTCCATCATCGGGGCGTCCAGCACCTCGTTCATCTCCCCGACCATCTGCCGGAAGACCTTGATCATCCGGCGGTTCATCTCGGACTGGTACTCCCGGACCGAGCGGTTCAGCTCGAGCTTTTGCTCATCGCTCATGTGCATCCGGCGACTGAAGCGGCGGGTCTCGACGACGACGCCCTCTTCCCCGGCCGGCAGCTCCAGGCTGTCGTTCTTGACGTCCTCGCCCGCCCGGCCGAAGATCGCGTGCAGCAGCTTCTCCTCGGGCGACAACTCGCTCTTGGACTTGGGGGACACCTTGCCCACCAGGATGTCGCCCGGCCCCGCGCGCGTGCCCACGCGGACCACGCCGTGCTCGTCCAGATAGCGCAGGGCGCGCTCTGAGACGTTGGGGATGTCGCGGGTGAACTCCTCTCTTCCGAGCTTGGTCTCACGGATCTCCACCTCGTACTCCTCCAGGTGCACGGAGGTGAAGGCGTCGTCCTTGACCAGGCGGGTGGAGATGACGATGGCGTCCTCGAAGTTGTAACCGTCGTAAGGCATAAAGGCCACCAGCACGTTGTTGCCCAGCGCCAGCTCGCCCCGGGAGGTGCCCGAGCCGTCGGCGATGATCTCGCCGCGCTTGACCCGTTGGCCTTCACGGACAATGGGCTTTTGGTTCAGGCAGGCCCGTTCGTTGAGCTTGTTGAACTTCCGCAGCTCGTATTCATCCGAGTTGTCCAGGATAACCCGCTTGGCGTCCACGAAGGTGACCGTGCCGGCCTTGCGGGCGTGGACGACCATGGAGCTATTCTCGGCCACCGGCTTTTCCAGCCCCGTGGCCACGATGGGCGGTTCGGTGCGGATCAGCGGCACGGCCTGGCGCTGCATATTCGAACCCATCAGCGCGGTTGGCATCGTCGTGCTCCAGGAACGGAATCAGAGCGGCCGAGATGCCCACCGTCTGCTTGGGTGAGATGTCCAGGTAGTCCACCTGTTCTCCGGGCGCCACGCCCACCTCGCCCCGCACCCGGGCCAGCACATGCTCATCCGCCAGGCGATTGGTGACCTTACCGTCTTTCTTGAGGCTGTCCGGCGGCGCGAGGATGGTTTCCATCTCCTCATCGGCCCGCAGGTACACCACCTCGTCGGTCACGCGTCCGCCTTTGACCCGCCGATAAGGCGTGATGAGGAAGCCATACTCATCCACGCCGGCGTAGATGGCCAGGGAGCTGATCAGCCCGATGTTGTTCCCTTCGGGCGTCTCGATGGGGCAGATGCGGCCGTAGTGGCTGATGTGCACGTCGCGGACTTCAAAACCCGCTCGCTTTCGGTTCAGGCCACCCGGCCCTAAGGCCGACAGACGCCGCTCGTGCGTGAGCTGGCTGAGGGGGTTCTGCTGGTCCACGACCTGGCTGAGCTCCCCGCGCCGAAGAAGTAGTCGATGCTGGCGGAGACGCTCTTGGAGTTCACGAGTTCCGCGATCTTGGTCAGCTCGGCGGGGTCTTTGAGACTCAACCGCTCCTGCACGGTGCGGCGGAGTTTCAAAAAGCCTTTCCGCAGCTCATCGGTCGCCAGTTCGTCGATGGTCCTCAACCGGCGGTTGCCCAGGTGGTCGATGTCGTCCGGTATGCCCTCGCCGCTGCGCATCAGGATCAGGTACTTCAGCGTGTTGACCATGTCCTCGACCCGCAACGTCATGACACTTTCGGGGACGTCCTGGTGGAACTTGCGGTTGATGCGGAAGCGGCCTACCTTGCCCAGGCGGTAGCGGTTCTCGTCGTAGAACTTTTCCTCAAACAGCGTCTTGGCCTTGTCCAGCTGCGGCGGGTTGCCCGGGCGGAGGCGGGCGTAGAGCCGCAGCAGGGCGTTCTCGTGGCTGTCGGAGGGGTCCTCAGCCAGGGTGTTGAGGACCAGCAGATCGCTCACGGCCAGCACGACCTCGACCCGCTTGATGGAGGAGCTGGCGATGCGGGTCAGCGCGTCGCCGATTTGCCCACCGGCCGGAACGATCTCCTCGCCGCTGTCGGGATCCACCACCGCCTCCACCACATACGTCTGCGGCTGGAGCTGATCGACGGGGGTGGTCTTCGTCTTGTAGAACTCGCGGATGATGCCAGCGGTCGTGCCGTACTTGGCATCCATCGCGCGGAGGAACGCGGTGGCCGGGATCTTACCGGACTGGTCGATCCGGATCGTCAGGAACTCTTTCTTGTTGACGTCCATCTCGATCCAGCTCCCGCGCTCGGGGATGATGCGGGCTGAGTGCAGCGGACGGTCGGACTCCTCCATCGCGACGCTGAAGTCCACGCCGGGTGAGCGGTGAAGCTGGGAGACGATGACCCGCTCGGCGCCGTTGATGATGAATTCCCCCCCGCCGATCATGATGGGGACTTCTCCGATGTAGATAGACTCCTCCACGACGTCCTTGGTGTCCTTGCGGACCAACCGGCAGCGGACGCGGAAGGGCGCGCCGTAGGTTAGCCGCAGGTCGCGGCATTCCTGCGGGTTGTAGCGCGGCTCGCCCAGCTCGTAGGAAATGTATTCCAACTGGGTCTTCCCGTCGTAGCTGACGATGGGGAAAACTTCCCGCAGCAGCGCCTCCAGCCCCTCGTTTTTGCGCCGAGCGGGATCGGCCTCGGCTTGGAGGAAGCGGGCGTAGCCTGCGGTTTGGATGTCGATGAGGTTGGGGATGGGGGCCCCATCGCCCACCTTGGAAAAGTTTCGTACCCGGCTTACCTGAAGCATGAAGGTGCCCTCGACAATAGATTAGGCCTTAGGCCTAGAGCCTTTCGCTCGAACCTTCCATTCGTGTCGCTTCCGTCCCACCCGGGGGGACAGGACCTTTTTCTACAGCGTGCGTTCCGGATCACTTGATCTCGACGGTCGCGCCGGCTTCTTCCAGCGCCTTCTTGGCGGCCGCGGCGTCGTCTTTGGACACGCCGGTCTTGACCGGCTTGGGGGCGCTTTCCACCAGCGTCTTGGCCTCGGTCAGTCCCAGGTTCGTCATGGCGCGGACGGCCTTGATCACCTGGAGCTTCTTGTCGCCGGCGCTGGCGAGGATGACGTCGAAGGAGGTCTTTTCCTCCACCGGCGCCGCCGCCCCGCCGGCGGGACCGGCGGCCATCACGACGGCCGCGGCGGCGGCCGGCTCGATGTCGTATGCTTCCTTCAGATAGGCGGCTAGGTCGACCGCCTCCTTCAACGAGAGTTTGACGATCTTGTCTCCCAACTGCTTGATCTCGGCTGAAAATTCCTTGGCAGCTTCGGCTGGTGCTTGCGACATTTTCCTTACTCCACTTTCTTGCATCACTTACCGGCCTGATAGGCGAACGCCCCAGTGGCGCCCGTTTAATCCACCTTCGCTCAGGGGTCCCCGCCGCGATTGATTGCGGCGGGGGGTCCTATAGCTTCGGCGGACCAATCCGCAGCCGGACAATTTCCTTTTTCCATCCATCCTCTAGGCCGCTTCTGGCGAGGGCGCGGGGGCGGTTGCGCCGGCCCTGTCCTCGACGGCCTTAACGATCCCCGCCAGCCGCCGGACTGGACCCAGCAGGCAGCCAGCCAGCTTCCGGCCCGGCGAGGTCGCCGCGGCCACCAGCAGGGCGATGGCTTCTTCGCGGGTGGGATACTTGCTTAGCTCTACGATCCGCTCGGTGCCGAAGATGTCTCCCTCCATGTACGCGGCCTTGACGGTCAGGTTCGGGGTGCCCTTGCCGATCTCCAGCAGCTCGCGGACCACGCCGATCACCCCCTCGGAGGCAAAGGCGATGGCGCAGGGGCCATCCAGCAGGTCGGCGGCCCGCTCCAGCCCCATGGACTGGAACGCCTGACGGGCGACGGAGTTCTTCACCACCCGCAGCGTGATGTTCTTGCGACGCAGGCGCTTGCGGATCGCGTTGGTGGCGATGGCATCCACGCCCGTAAAGCCGACCACCGCCAGCGAGCCGATGCCCTCCAGGCGCTTGGTGAGCTCCTTGCGAAGCAGTTCCTTGACCGGTTTACTCATGAGTTTTTTGCCTAATGCTTATCGCCTAATACTCTTTACTCCACATCCAACAGGATCGACGGGGACATCGTTGCCGATAGGCAGGCCTTTTTGATGTACGTGCCCTTGGCAGTCGGTGGCCTGAGTCGCTTGATATGGCCGATGAACGCCTCGACGTTCTGGGCGAGCTTGGTTTCCTCGAAGCTTACCTTCCCCATCGGCGCGTGGATGTTCCCGCCGTCGTCGGTGCGGAATTCCACCTTGCCGGCGGCGTATTCCTTCACGGTCGTGGCGATGTCGGTAGAGACCGTTCCGGCCTTGGGTGAGGGCATCTTGCCCTGGGGGCCGAGGATTCGCCCCAGCTTGGAGACGCTGCGCATCATGGCCGGCGTGGCCACGGCCACGTCAAAGTCCGTCCAGCCGTCGGAAATTTTCTTGATGAGTTCCTCCCCACCCGCCTCCAGGGCGCCGGCGGCCTTGGCTTGGGCGACATCTTCTCCCTCGCAGAAGGCGATGACCTTCTTGCTGACACCGATGCCGTGGGGCAGGCTGACCGCCCCGCGCAGGGTCTGGTCGGTCTGCTTGGTGTCGATGCCCAAATGCAAGACGATGTCCACGGTCGCGTCAAACTTGGTCGCAGGCAGGGCCTTGAGGGCTTTGACCGCCTCGGGGATAGGGAGCTTACCCTTGGGAACCTTGCTGAGGGACTCCCGGTACCGCTTGCTATGGCTTGTCAGCATGAACGGCTCCTTAACGTCCCCGTGGGGGACTGCCACGTTCATCGCCCGTGGTCGGGCGGTTTTTTTCAGCGTTTCATCCACGGCTACTTCACAACGGTGATGCCCATGCTACGGGCTGTACCCTCGACGATCCGGCAGGCGTGGTCCAGGTCGTGGGCGTTAAGGTCAGCCAGCTTGCGCTGGGCAATGGCCTTCACCTGCTCGGTGGTCACCTGCCCGACCTTGTCCTTGTTGGGCACGCCTGAGCCTTTGGCAATCTGGGCTGCCTCCTTCAGCAGCGCCGCCGCCGGGGGGCTTTTGATGATGAAGGTGAAGGTCCGGTCCGCATAGATCGTGATCTCCACCGGGATGGGCATGCCGTTGTATTCCTTCGTCCGCTCGTTGAACTGCGAGACGAATTGGCCTGGACTGACGTTATACTGCCCCAGGGCCGGACCCACCGGCGGGGCCGGGGTGGCCTGGCCGCCCGGGGCTTGAACCTTGATCTTGGCGACAATTGCCTTGGCCATCGTGAACTCTCGGAGTCTACAACGACTACGTCTTCTCCACCTGCCAGTATTCCAGCTCCACCGGCGTGGCCCGGCCGAAGATGGTGACGATCACCCGCACCAGGCCTTTGTCCGCCAGCACCTCATCCACCGTTCCCTCGAAGTTCTCAAAGGCGCCTTCTTTAATCTTCATCGCGTCGCCCTTCTTGAACTCCACCGCCAGCGGCGCGCCTTCCTGGGCCTTTTCCACCTGCATGAGCATCTTGTCCACGTCTCCCTGCCGCATGGGGGTAGGCTTGCCCGCGGCACCGATGAAGTCGCCCACACCGGTGGTCTCGCGGATGAGGAACCAGGCCTCCTCGCCGATCCGCCCGTCTTCACCCAGCTCCATCTCGATGAAGACATAGCCCGGGTACATCTTGCGCTCGACGTATTTCTTGCTGCCGGTCCGGCTGCGGGGGTTGGGCCGCCGCTCGGTGGGCACGAGGATCCGGCCGATGCGGTCCTCCAGGCCCTCGATCTTCACCTTGCGCTCCAAGGCTTCGCGGACCTGTCCCTCCTTATTGGAGGCCACCCGTAAAACGTACCATTGCTTTGCCATTGGCGGATTGTCCGTTGCGCGTCCGGCCGGCCCGCTAGTCAAGGGTCAGGACTTTGATGCTCATGAAAAACTGGGTGAACAGCATGTCCACGGCAAAGAGGACCGCTGCCAGGATCAGCGTGGTGATGATCACCACCTTGGTGGAACCGACGACCTCTTTGCGGCTGGACCAAGACACCTTCTTCATCTCCCCTTCGGTGGCGATCATGAAATCCGCCGACTGAGGCCGGTTGACGATCCAGAACATCAGCACCGCCACACCCAGCACCAGGACGGTCGCGATGCCATAACGCACCAGCGGGTTGAGCTGAAAGACGGTCAGGCGCTCGCTGAGCAGCACGGCTCCGATCACCACCAAGACCATCGCGCCGACGAAGGTCATGATTCGGGTATGCTTGCCTTGACCGCGCTTGTAGATTTCGAAGAACGGCACGTTCGGTTTCGTCCTTAATCTCGCCGCCTCTGGTCGGCGTCCTCCTTGTCAACCAAGAAACAGCGTCCTGCTCGGTCACCCACCCGGCAGGACGCCAACACGGCAGGGAGGACTTGAACCCCCAACCTGCGGTTTTGGAGACCGCCGCTCTGCCAGTTGAGCTACTGCCGTATTGGGACCCCGTCGGTCCGCTGGGGGACGACGAGGTTTTTTATCTTTTCTCACTTCCTCTTGAGCTTGTGCTCCGTATGCGTCCGCGTCTTGGGGCAGTACTTCTTCCGTTCCAGCTTCGGCACGCCGCCGGCTACCCGCACCTGGGTGCGGTAATTCAGCGCGCCGCAGTCGCTGCACTGAAGCCAGACGTATTCCC
>CAVXDC010000052.1:0-27914 GCA_963760365.1 uncultured Phycisphaerae bacterium | reverse complement strand
CTGCCCCTGGACTGTCGCGGCCGGGACCCAAGTGGCCATGCCCTCGGTCCAGACCATGTCGGTGGGCTTCAACACACCCTGGCGGGCCCAGTCCTGGAGCTCGCCCAGCGGCTTGGGGCCGTGCTTCTGTCCGTTGATCACGCAATACCAGTCGCTCATGGGACGCTCCTTCCACGGAGGCCTGCGACAGCGTTCCTGTTCTGCGGCATCCCGTTCGATGCGTCGCCTTGGCGGTCGCAGCGGAGTTCAGAACGAGGCAAGACTCCTGGCACGTGTTTACCCTTTCCTCACAAGAGCTGCCGACGAAGCCGGCAGAAATTTGACTCGCAGGGTACAAAATCGGTCAGCCTCAGGCAAGTGTCCAGCGGGCCGCCAAGCCCCCCATGCTGAAATCCTTGACGCCCCGACGACCTTGGGATACAAACGCATCGAACCAGCCCAGGACCTCCGACCGATGCTTCGACGGAAGTCTGGGGGCTTGGGGCCGTGGCGCAGCTGGGAGCGCGTCTGCATGGCATGCAGAAGGTCATGGGTTCAAATCCCATCGGCTCCAGTCTTCGTTCGCCCCGTACGGGAACGAAGACTGCCTTGGCATAGCGGTCTAAAGCACTCAACCCAAGGAGATTTTCGATGGCCAAGATGCTCATCTGCTATTACTCCAAGACGCAGCACACCGCCCACCTGGCCGAGGCGGTCGCCGAGGGCGCGCGGCACGTGAGCGGGGTCATCGTGGAGACCAAACCCGTCCATGAGGTGCCCGTGGAGGAGATGCTGGACTACGACGCGATCGTGATCGGCTCGCCGACCTATTACGGCACGATGGCCGCCCCGATCAAGCAGTGGCTGGATGAGTCCGTAGCCTTTCACGGCAAGCTGAAGGGCAAGGTGGGCGGCGCGTTCACCAGCAGCGGCAACATCGCCGGTGGCGGCGAGACGACGATCCTGGCCATCCTGCAAGGCCTGCTGATCCACGGCATGGTCGTCCAGGGCAGCCCCAAGGGCGACCACTACGGCCCGGTGGCCATCGGCAAGGTGGACGACCGCGCCCGCACCGAGGCCCGCGAGCACGGAAAGATGCTGGCCGAGCTGGCGGTCAAGCTGCACGGTTGACGCTCAGACCGTCTTCATCCCCCCCGCCAAGAAGACCGCCACGCTGACGGCATTGAACAGCGCGTGGATGAGGATGGGGGCATACAACCGGCCCGAGCGCTCGTAGTTGTATCCCAGGACGACGGCCAAGGCGAACAGCGCAGGCCACTGAACCCACCCGGCCCCGGCGGTGCCGGGGGTGAGGCTGTCCCAGTGCAACATCGCAAACACGGCCGAGGACAGCAGCACAGCCGCCCAAGGCCGGGCTGTGTAGCGGCGGAACATCGACTGAAGCAGACCGCGGCAGAACACCTCCTCGCTCAAGGGTGCCAGGACCACCGCCGAGACCACCACGATCCCCTGCCACGGGAGAGAAACCTGCCGAAGGGTGACGAGCATCTGATGTTCAGGAACCGGTTGATGGTACACCGCGACGTAGAGGGCCTTGCTCGCTAGGAACAGGCCGTAGCAGATCGGCAACACCGCCAAATAGCCAAAAACCCCCCTACCGCTGTCATACAGCCAGTGCCTTAGGCTCAGTCCCATCCCTCGGGCAAGACCGTGGCGGAAGGTGACGGCCGCCACGGCCAGCGACGCGCCTAACCAGACAAGCTGCCGGATCACGGTGATCAGGACGTCAAGATTTTGGGGCGAGTTCGGAAGCCACCGAACGAGCAGGTAGCCGGCCACCCCGCCCGAACCCTGCCAGACCAGCAGCAGGATCAGGATGTGGGCCGGGTTGACGGCGTTGGGCCGGCCGGGCGTCCTGGCCAGGCTGAGTTTGACGGGCTGGACCGCCCGACGGACGATCCACACCACCAGCGCACACAACCCCAGCGACACCAAACCCAGCATCATGGCCTCGGCACCGGTGGGTTTGCCCACGGAAAGTCCCGCAGCGGTCTCCCCCGTCGTCGTTGGCCCCGGGTCGTCGAACGTCTTAGCCAGCATCGCCAGGGTCGCCAACGACGCCAGCATCGCCAGCATCACCAGCAGCGCCGGCAGCGACAAAGCGTTTGACTTCGCCGAATCCATACGATTAGTGTGGGATCAGACTTGAGGGCAGGCGCTGAGTGCCTGGGATTATGCCGCCGAATATATTGCAGACCATCCTGGAAACCAAGCGGAAAGAGGTGCGGCAGCTTTGCGCCGGTTTTCGTTGGACGATCTCCAGGCCGCCGCGCAGGCCGCTCCACCGGCGAGGAACTTCTACACCGCCGTCACGCGGACCCCACCTCGTCGGCCGGTGAACCTGATCGCCGAGATCAAGCGGGCCAGCCCCTCGGCCGGAGTCCTCCGCCAGGACTTCGACCCGGTCGCCCTCGCCCGCCAGTACGCCGCCGCCGGCGCCAACGCCCTCAGCGTGCTGACCGACGAGACGTACTTCCAGGGCAGCCTGGAGCACCTGTCCGCCGTGCGGCAGGCCGTGGAGCTGCCCATCCTCCGCAAAGATTTCATCATCGATCCCTGCCAGGTCTATCAGAGCCGCGGCGCCGGGGCCGATGCGATCCTGCTGATTGCCGCCATCCTGTCGCCGGCCAGGATACTGGACCTGGCCATCCTGGCCACCGAACTGCGGATGACGGTGCTGGTAGAGGTGCACACCGTCGAGGAGATCCTCCAGGTGCGATCCCTGGTGGGCATCCCTCTGCCGCGATACGCCCTGCTGGGCATCAACAACCGCGACCTGAACACCTTCCAGACCGACATCCGCACCACCACCCGCATGGCCGAACTGGCCGACCTGGGCGACCGCACGCTGCCCCTCGTGAGCGAGTCGGGGATCAAGACGCGGAACGACGTGGACCTCCTGGCCGCCGTTGGCGTCAAGGCCATCCTGGTGGGAGAGACGTTTATGCGATGTCAGGACATCCCCGCGGCCGTCGAGGAGCTTTTGGGGCCGACGGCCTGAATCGGTTTCTGGTCTTACACGATCAGCGACCGGCCGCCGGTGAGCAGGTTGATGGCCTCGGTGCGGGTGGCCAGGTTGCTCTTAAAGAGCCCGCGCATGGCGGAGGTCACCACGACCGAGCCGGGCTTTCGCACGCCGCGAACGGTCATACAGGTGTGAGCGGCCTCGAGGATCACGCCGACACCTTTGGCATCGAGCTTGTCCATGATCAGATCGGCGATCTGGGTGGTCAACCGCTCTTGAAGCTGGGGCCTTCGGGCGAGATTTCCACCACGCGAGCGAGCTTGCTCACCCCCACCACCTTGCCTTTGGGCAGGTAGGCGACGTGCGCCCGCCCCATGAAGGGCAGCAGGTGGTGTTCACACATGGAATGGAACTGGACGTCCCGCAGGATCACCATCTCGTCGTACCGCTCGGTAAAGCCGATGTTCAGATGCTTGCCCGGGTCGTCGAACATGCCGCTGAACAGCTCGGCATACATGTGAGCCACGCGTTGGGGCGTGCCGCGCAGGCCTTCGCGACGAGGGTCTTCCCCGATGGCTCGCAGAATCTGCTCGACGGCCTGCTCAATGGCGGGGAGATCCACCTTCTTTTGTCGGGTCTTCATGGGCTCACCTCTTGGCTGCCTCTTATACGCTTGGGCCGACCTGGGCGTCAAAAAACTTATCGCCTCTGGCCAGGCGATTCCAGCCTTTCCAAGGCCCAGCGGATGAGTTCATCCTGCTGAAAGTTGCCGGCTTGCAGGGCTCGCAGGGCACTGACAAGTTTGCCGTCGCCGCTGTTGCCGGCCGCGAGGACGGCGTTGCGCAAGAACATGTCGTACGTCGCCCGTTGCGTGCCCCCCCCGGCCGTGGCCTTGCGCCAGTCCGCCTCGCTCCACGTGAGCACCTCCCCCAGGCCTACCCCACCCAGTGGCGCCGTGCCCGTCAGCTCGGTATCGCCGGGTGGCAGGTCGGAGTTCCCGCAATTGTGCGGACAGACCTCCTGGCAGGCGTCGCAGCCGAACAGGCGCACGCCCATCCGCGCCCACAAGGCCGGGTCGATCCGGCCGCGGTGCTCGATCGTGAGATAACTAATGCAAAGCCGGGCGTCCACCAAACCGTCTTCCTTTAACGCCCCCGTCGGGCAGGCGGCCACGCACGCGCGGCAGTCGCCGCAACGGCAGGACATCGGCTCCTCAGCCTCCAGGGGCAGGTTGCAGAAGATCTCGGCCAGCACGCAAAAGCTGCCCGCCCCGGGCACAAACAGACAGCCGTTGCACCCGATCCATCCTAACCCCGCTGCCGCAGCCAGACTGCGCTCCATCACGGGAGCAGAGTCCACAAACGCCTTACCGACAAACGTCGGTTCGATCTGGCGGATGGCCTCGATCAGCGCCAGACAACGGCGGCGCAGGACGCGGTGATAATCCTCGCCACGGGCATAACGGGCGACCAGGGCGCTTTCGTAACCGTTCTGGGTTTCGTCGGCCGCCGGCGGGACATAGCTTGCCGCCAGGCAAATGACGCTGCGGGCGCCGGGCAGCAGCGCGGAGGGGCAAAAACGCCTGGGCAGGTTCCGCCGCATGTAGTCCATGCCGGCACAGTAGCCCCGATCCAGCCAGGCGCGAAACGCCTCCGTATGGGGCACGGGGCCGGCAGCGGCGATCCCCGCCGCCAGGAAACCCATCCGCCGGGCCAGGTCTTTGACGATCTGCGCAAGGGCCACGTCGCTCATCCTTTTAGTCTAATGCCTCACGAGCCGGCCTGAAACGGCGCTTCTCGGGACAGGCAGCACCGCGCTTGTCCGGCGGGACGGTGGGCACGTATAGTAAGTCGTTGATTCCGGAGAGGTGCCGGAGCGGCCGATCGGGCGGCATTGGAAATGCCGTGTGCCCTTACGGGTACCGTGGGTTCGAATCCCACCCTCTCCGTTTCCATCGCGCCTCAGCCATGTCGTGGGATATGAGTCTTTACGTAGCGGAACCAGAACCCACGGCGGCGCGCAGCGACGCAACGTGGGTTCGACGCGGGCGCAGCCCTTGGGAGACCTGAGCACCGACCGGACACGTTCCAGCCAGGCTGACGGAACACGTTACTTGTTGTTCAAGGCAAGCCCCCCGACAGCCGAAACAATGGTCTGGAGATCACCATGCTGGCCTCAAGTCATAAAAAGGGGTTCAGGCATTGCCGGAAACTGTCGGTGGGGCGGGAACGGCACGGTTGGTCCTTCTCGCTCGTCGAAAGCCTCATCGCCTCGGCAGTGCTGGTCCTTGTCGTCCTGGCCGTCGTGTCTTCCATCATGGCCAGCCAGGCAAGCGCCAGTCAGGCCTTGCACTCCCAGCGGGCCATCCGATTGGCTGAGGAAATGATCGAACGCATCTTGGCCGTGCCCTACGCCAACATCGTAAGTTTCAATGGGTTCCTGGAGGCGCCGGGAGCGGTGAAAGACATTGCGGGCAACCTGTATCCCAGCGACTACCAGGTCTTCAAGCGCCAGGTGGCGACCCAGTCCCTCAGTCAGTCCGTCAGCGGGCTGGGCACCCCGATTGTCGGCACCACGGTGACCGTGACGGTGGAGGACACCAAGGGCACGAAATGGGTGGTCAGCCGGTTCATTCCTCAGTAGTCCAGTTAACGAACCAGAGCGTGCTGAGCGTTCAGGACCATGAAGAAATCTGAAAACCATCCCCCTCCTCGATGTCAGACCATGGGGCTGACCCTGGTGGAATTGTTGCTTTCGCTCGCCATCATCGCGTTGATCGGCGCCGGCATTGCCGGGATGTTCTTCTTCACTTCCTACGCCACCTCTGCGCAATCGAACGCTCGGGACTTGTTGGTGGCGTCGGAGACCGTGGGCACCAAGATGAGCGAAGCGGTGCAGCGATCGAAAATGGTGCTGGCCAAGGGAAGCAATTACCTGGTCTTGTGGATGGCTGACACGAATAAGAACGGTTCGCCTGACCTTTCGGAGCTGCGCCGCATCGAGCTGGTTACCGCCAGCAACACCTTGACCTCGTACAAGGCGCCGGTGGGTGTGAGTCCCGACCCCACGTACAGTCTGACCACGACCGACTTCAACGCCGTGACCAACAGCCTGAAAGGCGCCGCCAGCTTCCCGGGTCAAGTCTGGGGCACGGCGTCGGCCTGGACCATCGTCCTGGACAACGCGGATGTCCGGCAGGCGAACTTCGTGGGGTGGCAGATCACGTTGACCTCCAACGGCGATACGGAGACCGCCATCAGTGGAGCGGCCTTGAGGAACTGACAACAAGAGTGGCCCCTATGCCTTCACGACGACCCAACTCACCCCCTCATCGCGGCATCGCCTACCTGCTGGTCCTGATCGCCGTCGCGGCGGGATTCATCCTGGCCTGCGGGTTGCTCAGCTCCCAGGGCATGACCCTGCCGCTCAGCCGTAACATGACCTACAGGGCGGAGGCCAAGACCATCGCCGAGACGGCCCTGCAACTGGCTGCGGCCTACGTCATGAGCGACCCGAATTGGCGCAATGCTCAGCCCCAGGGCGCCTGGGTCCTGAACCAAACCTTTGCGGGGGGCACGTTCAGCATTCAGGGTTATGGCAACGGCGGGAGTTTTGCCGATCCGGCGGGGCCGGTGAGACTCATCGCGACCGGATTGTTCAAGGGCGCCACCTACAAGGTGCAGGCCATTGTCACGCCAATGACGTTCCAGGTGAACAAGGGCATCAGCGTCGTCAGTACCGTCGTCCTGGCCACGGGCACCACGGTGGATTCCTATGACTCCAGTTTGGGCGCCTATGGCGGTTCGAACGTCGGCTCCGCCGCCCGCGTGGCCACGAATTCCACCCAAACAGGCGCGGTCAACCTCGGCACGGGAGCAAAAATCTCCGGCAACGCCTACGTCGGTCCGGGGTCCGACCCCAACAAAGTCGTCAAGCTTGGCACTGGCGCCAAAGTCACCGGCACCAAGGAAAACCTGTCCTCCGCCCAGGCCATGCCCACGATCCCTGTCCCGGACCTCGGGGCGACCCAGCCAGGGGTGTCCTACCCCACCGGCGCAGGTCACTCTCAGCAATGATCTCCACGTCGCCAGCCTTAGCGTCGGGGTCGGCGGCAAGCTCAAGATCAACGGCGACGTGACCATCGTCACCGAGGGAGGTTTCACGATCAACACGGGCGCCTGCGTTGAGGTTCAGTCCAATTCGTCCCTCAAAGTCTACTGCAAAGGCACCCTCACGATGAGTACGGGGGTTGACAGCAAGGTGATCGGGCCCAACCTGACGCGATTGACGTTCTACAACGTAGGCACCAGTACCGCCAAACTCAGCACCGGCGGCAGCCTGCAAGGCGTGCTCATCTCCCCCAACGCCGACGTCCAGGCCACGACAGGGTTCCGACTCTACGGAGCCGTCCTGGCCAAGAGCCTGTCCCTGGGAACCGGCACCGCCTTCCACGAAGACACCAAGATCACCAGCGGCGCCGACGCCGTCAACCTGCCTGCCACAAGCACCGGTGGGTATCAAATGGAATGGGTCTCCACCTGGTAACTGGGGTGTCTGTTAGTTAAAAAATCCGCGGGGAGGCGTCAGCGATTCTCAGCGAAGCGGTCGCGGAGTTCCTTCAAGGCCTGTCGGTGGGTCAGGCGGGCGAGGCTGCCCATCCGATCGACGATCAACCGCCCGTCCAGATGGTCGGTCTCGTGTTGGAAGATGCGGGCCAGCAACCCCTCCCCGGTTTCCTGGAACTTTCGACCCGCAAGGTCCATTGCCTCGACCGCGACGAGCCGGGATCGCTTGAGGCGGCAGGTGATCCCCGGTACGGATAAGCACCCTTCTTCTTCCTCCATCTGGCCTTCCAGCGACAGCAGGCGCGGGTTGACGTACACCCGCCGCGGAGCCTCCGGGCCACCGGGACAGGCGACAAACAGCCGCAGCGACAGGCCCACCTGCGGGGCGGCCAAGCCCACCCCGCGCGCGGCGAACATCAGCTCGAACATGCGGTCCACCAGCGGAACCAACGAGGGGTCCGTGGCCTCCAGCGGTTGGGTCGCCTGCTGAAGCCGCGGGTCGGGATAGCGAAGGATCCGCAAGGCCGAGAGGTCCAGGCGAGCTAGATTGTCGCGTGACGCCATATCCGCAATGTTAGCGGCCTCAATGCAGGTGAATCAAGGCGAATGGGCGCTGCCGCCCAACTCCGGACACCCCCGCCCCTTGTGTTCCCCACGGCTTCAAATGAAAACGCCGAAACCGAAGGAAAAGGAAAAAGGCCCCGCTGCTTCCTATTCATTCAAAGATGCAGCTTTCGCTCAGCCGGCTATCTCCTGCGCCGCAGCACCGCCAGGCTGACTGCGCTCAGCAACGCCAGCACCGTTGGTTCAGGCACAAAGACCTCCGGAGGCACAACCACGAGGCCTGGAGATACACCGGTCATCCCCCAGTTGGCAGCCAGGTCGCCCAGGTCGGCGGCATTGATGTGACCATCGCAGGCAAAGTCGCCCTGGTCCCAGCATGCCGCTTGTGCTTCCCCAGTGGGCGGCCAGGTCGATCAGGTCGGTGCCACCGACTTCGTTGTCCCCTCCGGCGTCCCCCAGCATCGCGCCCTGGAACGTGACCACATAATCCGCGTCGGCATCGACCTCGCCCCGAAAGGCCGGCCAGTAGCCTAAGTTCGGGTCGTTGGAATCTACCAGCAGCAACCCTGGAATATTACTGAGGATGCCGTTGAAATCCCCCGACATGCTGGCCGCCAGGATCAGCGTAAACGCCTCGCCCTGATTAGGCCGGAAGCTGCCCACTTGCTGAATCTCCAGCTCGCCCTCCAGTGTCGCGCCGCCTGTCGCGCGGATCAGGCTGGGGCCGTTGGCGTCCAGCTCCATCAACACCTTGGTCGATCGCCCGCCGCCTGAGTTGATGGTCAAGCCGCCCACCTCCACGTAGGCGTCCTTGGCCACCTTCAACTCACCGGTGCTGGAAGCGCCAGAAGCCAGGATGATCGGCCCCGTGGCCGTCAGGCTCCCGCCGGTGAGGGTCAAAAGTCCCTGGGCGCCGGCGGCGCTGCCCAGGTGCACGGAGTCGCCGACGGTCAGCTTCCCGGCCGTGATAGAAAGCTCGGCGCTGCCGCCGGGAGTATTGGCCACATAGAGTGTCCCAGCCTCCTGGCCGATGTAGCCGACGGTCGCCTTGCCGGAGTTGATCTCGGCCTGGTCGGCCAGCGTCGGCTGCCAGGGGATGTCCCAGTTAGTGATCAGCTCGTAGCGCCCGGCCGTGCCGCTGGACCCGCCGAGCCAGACGATCGGCTTGGGCGGCGGGATGGGGGCCAGCGAGGTCAGGTATTCCTCCAGGTTGGTGTAGCCGTCATTGTCAAAGTCGCCATTGTGGTCCTGAACACCTGGGTTCAGCCCGTTGGCTTGCTCCCAGGCGTCGGGCATCCCGTCGCCGTCGGTGTCGAAGTTGGCGTCCCGTGTGACCACTGGGTACGTCGGATAGTCGCCGGCCTCGGCGACGGTGTTGTAGATCCTTCCCTCCGTACCGGCGCTGAGAACCTGGCTGGTCACGTTGGCGTCCACGGCGTCGCGGTTCCAGTTAAAAGCCCCGGCCTGGGTCAGCACCGTGGTCAAGGCCTCATCGGCCGTCTGGGTATACACGGCCGGGGCAGAGAACGAAGAACCTGCCTGGACAAACACTCCATTGAACATGCCCCAGTCGGTGTTGGCGCCATTGAAGTTGCCGTCACGGTTGGGATCGATCTTGTTGTCGGATTGAAAGATCGTCGTCAGGTCACTGCCGCCGCCAAACGCATTGGACAGCTTGGAAGAGCTGGTGGAAGGGCCGGCAACCAGGTAGTTGCCGACGTAATTCATGTTCACATACTCATTGCCGTCGCTGCCGCTGTATCCGGCCTGGTTGCCCCAGTTGTAGATGACGTTGTTGCGGAAGTCGAGCGTCATCAGCGAATCGTAGTAAGTCCCAGGCCGGGGGTTTCGGCTGTTGTGGTCCGCATAAAGGTTGTGGTGAAAACTCAGGTTGCAGTCCACGTCAGTGCGGAGCAGCGAGCCGTAGCCGTGGGATCCCTTGGTGTGAATGGAGTTGTTCAGACTCTCGGTGATGTAGCAGTACTGCACGGTGGCGGAGGTGGCATTGTCGCTCACCGAGAGCGTTTCATCCACGCTCCAAGAGGCCGAGCAGTGGTCGATGATGACGTCGCTGCCGCCGGTGATGTCAATCGAGTCGGATTCCTGACTGGCATCGATGCCCAGGCGGCTGTGGAGGTGGCGGATGACCAGATTGTTCACCCGGGCGTCGATGGAATAGTTCTTGAAGCAGATGCCTTGCCCCGGGGCGGTCTGGCCGGCAATGGTGATGTTCGGATTCTTGACGATCAGGTTCGAGGTGAGCGTGATCATGCCCGAGACGTCAAAGACGATCGTCCTGCCGGCGGTGCCGGCTGAATTGATCCCGTATCGCAACGTGCCGGGGGTGTTGCTGTCGTCCAGGCTGGTGACGTGGTAGACGTCCCCGCCGCGCCCGCCGGTAGCGTTCGCGCCGAATCCCTCCGCCCCAGAAAAGGCGGGGATCGCCAGCGCGGAACCGGCCAGAGCAGTCAAAGTACAGAACCCTAGAACCAAAAAAAGAATGCGAAACTTCCCCCATCCCCAAGACGACAGCACCGCGAGGGGGGCACTCATGAGACTTCTCTCCGAAAGGAAATCCTCTCCGCCCCAAAGTTTACCAGAAAAACGCCTTTTGTGAAGTCCCCGAGCGGGTTATTCCTTATAACTCTGGAGTAAAGTCGCTTAGGAAGCTTCTACAATGGCATAAAGTCACCGGGCGGACCGGTGAGTCCGATAATCTCTAACATACTGCTAGCAAAGTCGTTAGACTAAACAGGCAATCCATGCTCCACCACGTGGTGCACAGTCTGATAGATACTCCGGCGGCATTCTGGGGCGTCCTGAGCGAGATGGCGCCGTACCTGCTGTTCGGCTTCCTGGCGGCGGGGGCGTTGTCGGTGCTGGTCTCGCCCGCCTTCATCGAGCGTCATCTGGGCGGACGGGGGTGGGTGTCGGTGCTCAAGGCCTCGGCCTTCGGCGTGCCGCTGCCGCTTTGCTCGTGCAGCGTAATCCCGGTAGCCACGTCGCTGCGGCGCCACGGGGCGGGCAAGGGCGCCACGACGGCCTTTCTCATCTCCGCACCGCAAACCGGGGCCGACAGCATCCTGGTGACCTTTAGCCTGCTGGGCGGGGTCTTTGCGATCTTCAGGCCCTTGGCGGCCCTAGTCAGCGGCCTGATCGGGGGGATGCTGGTGGAGCTGATCGACAAAGAGTGCGTCGCATGCGGCGGTCCAACTTCACAAGCCGAGGGACAGGCCAACTCCCCCCGGGGCCGCGGGCGGCTGCTCCGCGCGCTGCACTACGGCTTCGTCACGCTGCCGGAGGACATCGGTCGCTCGCTGCTGGTGGGCTTGGTAGTGGCGGCGCTGATCTCGGCCTTGGTGCCGCAGGACTTCTTTGCCACGGCGCTGGGCGGCGCGATGGGCGGCGGGGTCGTAGGCATGTTGGTCATGATGCTGCTGGGGGTGCCGGTGTATGTCTGCGCGACGGCGTCGGTGCCGATTGCCGCCGCGCTCGATCGCCAAGGGCGTCTCGCCGGGGGCGGCGCTGGCGTTCCTGATGACCGGACCGGCCACCAACGCAGCCACCATCGTGACGGTCTGGAAGATCATGGGCTGGCGGACGGGCGTGGTTTATCTGGTCACGATCATGGGCACGGCGATGGGGGCGGGGCTGACGCTGGACGCGATCTTCTCAATCCAGCACCTGCCGCATCCGGCCCCGGCGGCGATGACGATGATCCCGCCCGAGGTCGGCTCGGCGGCGGCGGTGGCGCTGCTGGCGCTGCTGGTTTTCGCCATGCTCCGTCCGCTGTTGCGGCGGAGCAGGCAGGGTGCCAGTGGAGCGGCGGTGGAGCTGCGGGTCGGCGGGATGACCTGCGAGCACTGCGCCCAGCGGGTAACCGACGCCTTGCTGGCCTGCAAGGGCGTCAGCTCGGTGCAGGTGGACCTGGCCGGTGGACGGGCGGCGGTGAGCGGTCAAAACCTCAAGGCCGCAGAATTGGCCAAGGTGGTGCAGGACTTAGGCTACGATTGTAAAGTAGCCACCGAGGCAACTCCGAATGTCTGCGACCACCCCAAGGCAAATACATGAGCAAGCATGAGCAGGCAACCCGCGACGAAGCCTCCGCCGGCCGGGAGGGCAAAATCCCATCGGCAACGGCGATAGAATTGGCTGAGTTAGTCTCCTACGCCCAGGGCGCGATCGTCAGCCGGACCATTGCTGAAGGCCCAGCGGGGACGGTCACGGTGTTCGCCTTCGACACCGGCCAGGGCCTGAGCGAACACTCCACCCCGTTCGACGCCCTCGTCGTGGTGCTGGACGGCCGGGCGGAACTGGTGATCGGTGGCAAGGCCGTGCCGGCGTCGGCGGGCCAGATGGTCCTCATGCCCGCCCACGTGCCGCACGCCGTCCAGGCCGACGGGCAATTCAAGATGCTCCTGATCATGCTGAAATCGCAAGCGAGGTAAGCGACCATGTGGAAGATCATCCTAGGCGGGGCGGTGGGGCTGGTGGCCGGCGCGGTGTTGGGGTACATCGGCAAGTGCCGTAGCGGCGCCTGCCCGCTGACCGGCAACCCCTACACCGCCGCGCTCTTGGGCGGCCTGGTGGGGGTCATCATCGCCATGGCCTGGGGCGGGCGGGGCTCGGGCGGCAGCCTCCCGACCATCGCCGACACCGGGCAGTTCCGCCAAAAAGTCCTCCAGGCCGATCAGCCGGTGGTGGTGGAATTCTACGCCGACTGGTGCGGCTGGTGCCACAAACTGGAGCCGACCCTGGCGGCGCTGGCCAACGAATACGGCGACAAGGTCCGCTTCGTGAAGGTGAACTTCAAGAAGCTCGCCGACCTGTCCAAACAGTATCAGATCGAGGGCGTCCCTACCTGCCTACTGCTGGTCGGCGGGGCCGAGGCCCACCGCTGGGTCGGCGCCAATCGGCCGAGGAGTATCGCAAGGTCCTGGGGCCGATCGTGTCGCAACCTACCAAGGAGAATCCCATGACGCAGCCAACCGTCTCGGTCACGATGCGGGGCAAGCCCGTGGCGATGGAGGGCCGAAGCGTCAACGTCGGGGACGCGGCGCCGGACTTCGTCGCCGTGGACACCGACCTCAAAGACGTGAAGCTGTCCGATTACCGCGGCAAGGTCGTGCTGCTGCTGTCGGTGCCGTCGCTGGACACGTCGGTCTGCTCCAAGGAGACGCACCGGTTCAACGAGGAGGCCGCCAGGCTCGGGCCCGACGTGGTCATCCTGACCCTCAGCATGGACCTTCCCTTCGCCCAGAAGCGCTGGTGCGGGGCGGAGGGGATTTCGGCCGTCAAGACCCTCTCGGACCACCGGACGGCCTCCTTCGGCTTGGCCTACGGCGTGCTGATGAAGGACCTGCGGTTGCTGGCCAGAGCGGTCTTTGTGATCGACCAGGACGGGAAGGTGCGGTACAAGCAACTGGTCAGCGAGGTTTCCAGCGAACCGGATTACGACGCGGCCTTGCGCGGCCCAGGAGGCCGTCAAGAGCTCAGGGTGATCAGTCCTTCAGTGGGGAGAACATGGACTTGTCGGCCCCGCATTCCGGACAGACCCAGCCGTCGGGGATATCCTCAAAGGCGGTGCCAGCCGGAACTCCATGGGCGGGTTCGCCCTTGACGGGGTCGTAGATCCAGCCGCAGACGTCGCAGATGTATCTTCGCACCGTCAATCCTTTCCGTTCTCAGCTATACCCCCCCAAGAGTCCCAGGACATGCCATCCGGCGAACGCGGCTACCACCAGCTCCTGGCCAACCGTCCGACATCCTGCCAGGTCAGCGCCAGGAAGACCACCACCAGTAGAATTAGACCCATCATCTGCGCCACGTGGATGACGCGCGACGGCAGCGGCCGGCCGCGGACTTTCTCGATGGCTAAAAACAGCGCGTGTCCCCCGTCGGTGACGGGGATGGGCAGGAAGTTGAACACCGCCAGCGAGGCGGAGATGAAGGCCAGGAAATAGATGAAGTCGATCAGACCCCTCCGTCCGGCCTTGATGGCGATGGCCCCAATGCCTAGCGGCCCCGACAGGCTCTTGGCCGAGACGGCACCTTCCGACATCCTCCCCAACGTCACGTACGTCGAGACGATCAGCTTGCAAGTCTCCTTGGCGCCCCAGGCCAGGGCCCGCAGGGGGTTGGGCTCGACGATCGTCACCTCCAGCGGTCGGAAGGCCACGTCGGAACCAAACACGACCAGGTTGTAATCGGCCGGGTCGAACAGGCGCTCGTCCACCACCCCCAGCTCGGCCACCTCCTGCCGCGCCCCAATCTGGTAGGTGATCGTGACCTCCTGGCCGAGGAGGTTTTTGAGGATTCGGTACATGTCGATCCAGTTGTGGACCGGCTGGCCGTTGATGGCCTTGATGACGGCCTCGGGCTCGAGGCCGGCCTTGGCGGCGGGCGAACCCTCGCGCACACCGGCCACCACCGGCTGGGCCAGGTCGGCCGTCTGGACAAAGCCAACCAGCATCGCCTCGCCATGCTCCTCGGGCACGACCCACAGCTTGCGGGTCTCCTCCCCGCGAAGCACGACGATGCTCGTGCCTTGGCCGGCGTACCGGCGGTTGATCTCCAGGAACTGCCAGTACGTCGGGGCGGAGCGATCACCATAGCCGACGATAACGTCCCCGGGCCGGATGCCAGCGGCATCGGCCGGTGAACCCTTCCACACGCCGATCACCCGCACGCGCGGGATCATCCCCAGGATGTCCACCTGCTCGCGCAAGACCCCGCCGGCGATCTCCTCCTGCGAGAGGGTCACCGTTCGGCCGTCGGGGGTCAGACAATCCACCGAGCCGTCTTTCTCCTCCCTCAGGGGCAGTCCGCGGAAGCGCGAACCGTCCTTCAACCACAGCACGTTGTCCCGCAAGGCCAGACGCGGGATAAGCTGGACGTCGACTTGGTGGTCCTTCCGCAGCAGGGAAACCGTCACCGGATCCCCGGTAAGGCCGCGTTCCAGGGAATCGATCTCCCAGGAGTGCTCCACGGGCCGGCCGTTGACTGCCAGCAACCTGTCGCCGTCCCGGAAGGGCGTGTCAGTGATCAAGTCGTCGTAGGTGCCGAAGGTCGTGTCGGCGGCCGCCACCAGACCGAAGGCGTACTGGGTTTCGTCTTTGAGGCGCTTGACGCCGATGCGGGTTTTGCCCAGCCGGACCCGGCCGTCCTGGCGGCGCTGGAGGGTGAACTGGTACATGCTGTCCGGCCTGGCCAGGGCCGCGACCAGCATGACGTCCGTGAAACGCGTCACCGGCTGGCTCAGCAGGCACAGCAGGCTGCGGCTATCCTCGATATTCAAGATGCGGTCGCCCGGACGAAATCCCAGATTCTGGTCGGCCACAGACGCCTCGACGGGGGCGGTAGAGGTCGTCGTAGGACCCGGTGCGGGGGAATCCTCCAGCCACTCGATCTGGGCCCGCGCGGCGGGGAAGCCCGTCATGACCGTCCCCACGATCGGCGCCGGATAGTTCCGACCGACCATGGCCACCAGGACGAACAGCGCCGCGGCCAGGACGACGTTCATCCCTACCCCGGCTGAGACCACCGCCAGGCGTACGCCCACAGACTTGTTCTGGAACGCCTGCGGGTCGGCGGTCTCCTGGACCTCCTTGACGTCCTCCTGGCCGAGCATCTTCACATAGCCGCCCAGCGGCAGGAGGTTCACGCAACAATCCGTGCCACCCCAGTGGAAACCGACCAGCCGGGGCCCAAAGCCCAGGGCGAACCGCTCCACCCTGATCCCCGCCACCTTGGCCACCAGGAAATGGCCCAGCTCGTGGACGAACACCACCAGCCCCAGCCCGAAGACGAACAGCAGGATCGGCCACAGCCAGTTCGACCACAGGAGCGGCAGGTTTCCTAGCAACTGTTCCATGGCTTTCTCACTCACGGTCGGCTTGCCCTGGCCGACGGGCGGGCGCTCTCCCGCAAGGCTGCGAGGCGCTCTTGGAGGCGCGCCCTGGCCCAGCGATCGGCATCGAGGATCGTCTCCAGGGTGATTTCGGAATCTAACGGGGTTTGATTCGACTGGTTTATCACGTCTTCCACCAACGGCAGGATATCCCCGAAGCGGATCCTTCCGTCCAGGAACGCCTGGACGGCCGCCTCGTTGGCGGCGTTCAGCACCGCCCCGCTCACGCCGCCTTTGGCGATGGTTTGATAGCCCAGCTTCACCGCGCGGGCGAAGCGCCCCGTCAAGGTCGAGAAGGTCAGCTTCCCTGCGGCCGGCAGATCCAGCGGCGGCAGGCGGCGGTCCGGGCGGTCGGGATAGTTCAGGGCGTAGGCGATGGGTAACGTCATGTCGGGTGGGCCCATTTGGGCGACGATCGAGCCGTCGCGGAACTCCACGTAGGCATGGATGATGGACTGGGGGTGCATCACCACCTGGATCTGTTCGGCCGATAGATCGAACAGCCAGTGCGCCTCGATCACCTCCAGGGCCTTGTTGATCAGCGTGGCCGAGTCGATGGTGATCTTAGGACCCATCTGCCAGGTGGGATGGTCCAGGGCCTCCTGGACGGTCGCCTGCTCGGTGCGCGGACCGTCCCAGCCCCGCAGCGCCCCCCCGAGGCGGTGAGGACCACGCGGGCGACCTCCTGGCGCTTGCCGGCGGCCAGGCATTGAAAGATGGCCGAGTGCTCGCTGTCCACGGGAAGGACCGCCACACCGGCCTTGCGTGCGGCGGGCATGACGATCGCCCCGGCCATGACCAGCGTCTCCTTGTTGGCGATGGCCAGCGTCGCGCCGACCTCGATGGCGGCCAACGTGGGCTCCAGCCCCGCCGAGCCCACCACGCCCGACAGCACCACGTCCGGTTGACTTCGGCGGACCAGCTCGGTCATCGCCGCCGGACCCGACAGGAGCTCCGTGCCCGGCGGGAGCAGGGATTTGAGTTTCTCGGCCGCTGGTTCGTCGCTGAGGGCTACGATCGACGGGCGGAAACACCGGGCCTGCTCCGCCAGCAACCGCCAGTTGCTCCCGGCCGCCAGCGCAAGGCGCACAGATGGGGTGAAGCGGAGACTACCTCCAGGCTCTGACAGCCGATGCTGCCGGTGGATCCCAAAATGGCGACGCGCTTGGACGCCACGGGGCGCCTCCAGATGCTCATTGAACTTTACATCGCCGCCACTTCGCGGGCCGAAACCGCCATACCCGTTCCTAATGGCAATGCAAAGTCCAATAAACTGCGGCCCATCTTAGCCAATATCCCATGAGGGACAAGAACAAAGTGCCCCGTGGCTGGCGGGCGGGATTGTGCCGGTTACTCCGCGGGCATATACTCACATCCATGGCTGCGGGTCGTGGCAAAATGAAAATGGAAAAAAGGTTCGCGCGGGACGAGCTGGTCTTCGACGGGATCATCGCCAAGGTGCACAAGGTCCACCTGGCCATGGGCGACGGCCAGTGCATCCAGCGGGACTACATCCACTACCCCGGGGCCGCGATCGTCCTACCTGTGCTGGCCGACCGGAGCATCGTGCTGATCCGCAACTGGCGGTTCGCCGTCGAGGAGCACCTCTACGAGCTCCCGGCCGGGTGCCTGGAGGAGGGCGAAGACCCCACCGTCTGCGCCACCCGCGAGCTGACCGAAGAGACCGGCTACACTGCCGGAAGGCTGGAAAAGCTGGGCAGCTTCTACACCGGGCCGGGAATCAGCGACGAGTTCATTCACGCCTACCTGGCCACCGGGTTGACCGACGGACCCCAAGCCTTGGAGCGCTACGAGGAGATCACCGTGGAGATCCGTCGCGACGACGAAGTCCGCCGCATGGTGGCCGATGGGACGATCCGCGACGCCAAGACCATCTCCACGCTGGCGCTCTACTGGTTTCGGAGTGACAACACCTGACCCATGCCCCTGGATAACAGGCCTTACATGCAGGACACGTCTCCCTACGGCGCCGGCGCCGCGGCGGCGTTTCTTTCGGACTGCCCCGGCCGACGCGGGTGGTGGGGATGCTGCTCCTGGTCAACCTGGCGGTGTTCGTCGTACAGGTGCTGTACGCCTTCACCGCCCGCCGCGGCGGCCAGGAGCCTTTGAGCAGCACCCTTGGGGTTACTGCGGAGGGGTGGTGGCAGGTGTGGCGGTACCTGACGTTCCAGTTCCTGCACGATACGGGCACCCTGTGGCACCTGGGACTGAACATGCTGGGCCTGTACATGCTGGGTGGGCCTTTGGAACAGATGTGGGGCGGCCGGCGGTTCTTGGTGTTCTACCTGGCCTGCGGTGCGACCGCCGGGGTTGCGTACGTCCTGATTGGCCTGCTGGCCGGTCTGGATCGCAGCATACCGATCATCGGCGCCAGCGGTGGGGTGTACGGGATCCTCCTGGCCGCGGCGGTGCTGCTGCCGCATTTTCGACTGATCCTCCTGTTTTTCCTGGTGCCCATCCGCCTGGCGGCGGTGCTGATCTTCGGCGCGATGGTGCTGAGCGTGCTCTCCTCGCTGAGCAGCGGTCAGGCCCTTGCGGCCATGAGCGACGTGGCGCACCTGGGGGGAGCGGTGGCGGCCGGGGTGTGGCTGTGGGGCCTGCCGCGGTTGCGATCGACCCGAGCGCGGATAGCTGGCTACCTGCGCCAGGGCGCCTGGGAACGGGCCCAGAGGCAGCGCCAGGTCCAGCAGAAAGAAATCGACCGGATCCTCCAGAAGGTTCATGACCAGGGCCTGGACAGCCTGACCCACCGCGAGCGCCGCACGCTCCAGCAGGCCTCCCGCCGCCAGCGCGAGGAGGACCGGCGGATCGAGCGGCTCTAAGCCGATTTCCTTTCATCGCCCCTTCCGGTATCATCCGAACGACCCGATTGTCCCGTATCGCCTCGAGGTGGTCATGAGTTCCGAATTTCAAAAAGCCTTTCAACAATGCATCAATGCCGCCTGCCGCGCGACCTTCGGCGTGGCGGAAGTGCTGGTGGCCTGCCCGCGGTGCGGGGAGCTGCTGGACGTGGCCTACGACTGGTCGAAGGTCCCCGTGCCGGCCAGGCTGTCGGAGTTCGCCAAGCGCTGGGCGTCGCGCGACAATCCCCTGGACTTCTCGGGCGTCTGGCGGTTCCGGGAGCTCCTGGACTTCTGCGACGACCAGCTGAAAGTCACGCTGGGAGAGGGCCAGACGATCCTCCAGCGCAACGACGCCCTGGCCCGCTACGTCGGGCTTCGGCCGGGCGGGATGCACCTTCAGTACGAAGGGTTGAACCCCTCCGGCTCGTTCAAGGACAACGGCATGGCGGCGGCCTTCAGCCACGCGCGGATGGTCGGCGCTAAACGGGTCGCCTGCGCCTCGACGGGCAACACCTCCGCCTCGCTGGCGATGTACGCCGCCCACACCGGCATGCAGGCGATCGTGTTCGTCGGCTCCGGGCGCGATCGCCTTCGGCAAGCTCGCCCAGGCGCTGGAGTACGGCGCGCGGACGCTCCAGATCGCCGGCGACTTCGACGCGTGCATGCGCCGCGTGAAGGAGGCCTGCCAGTCGGCTGGGCCTGTATCTGGTGAACTCGGTCAACCCCTTCCGCCTGGAAGGCCAGAAGACCATCATGTACCGCGTGCTGGAAGGCCTGGGCTGGCAGGTGCCCGATTGGGTGGTCGTCCCCGGCGGCAACCTGGGCAACAGCTCGGCCTTCGGCAAGGCTTTCTCGGAGCTGCAGGAACTGGGCCTGATCGACCGCGTGCCGCGCCTGGCCGTCATCAACGCCACCGGCGCCGACACGCTCGACCGGCTGGTGAATGAGAAAAAGCTCACCTGGAACGGCGGCCACTACGACCGCCAGGCCATCGCCGACGACTGGACGTGGCAGGACACCACCCGCCGCCAGCCGCACACGATCGCCTCGGCCATCGAGATTGCCCGGCCCGTCAACGCGGCCAAATGCCTGCGGGCCCTGGCGGTCTGCAACGGCGTGGTGCGGTCGGTCAGCGACGAGGACATCCTGAACGCCAAGGCGCAGGTCTGCCGGTACGGGTTGGGATGCGAACCGGCCTCGGCCGCGTCGGTGGCCGGGGCAAAGCTGCTGGTCTCCCAAGGCGTGATCGACCCAGCCGAGCGGGTCGTCTGCATACTGACCGGCCACGCACTGAAGGATCCTGAAGCCGCCGTGGGCTACCACACAGGCCATTACCCCAAGGGCAAGGAAGTCGCCGGCGAGCGGCCGTACGCCAACATGCCCATCCACGTGGCGGACAACCTCGAGGCCATCTGCGCCGCCATCGAGCGGGAAACGCTCGTGACAAGCAGACACTAGGCCTTAGGTAAAAAATTCCATGGCGCGCGAAAAGGGACGCGGCGTGAGCACATGAGCAAAAAGGTTCGTAAATCTGCCAAGAAGGTCAAGGCCAAGGTGCCTCGACGCGCCAAGGCCCCATCGAGCAAGGCCGCGGTAGAGCCCGCCCCCAGCCCGTGGACCCCGTCGCGCCTGGTCTACAACGTCCGGGACTTCGGCGCCATCGGCGACGGGGCAGCCAAGGACACCGCCGCCATCGCCGCCGCCGTCCGAGCGGCCTCCAAGGCCGGTGGAGGGACGGTTTATTTCCCGGCCGGGCGGTACCTGACCGGCACGATCAGCCTGCACAATTACATCACGCTGCACCTGGAGCCCGGGGCGGTCATCCTCGGCAGCGGCGAGGCCGAAGACTATCCCGTGCTGACTGCCGGGACCATCGCGGGACTGAACCAGGACATCCGCCAGTCGCTGATTTGGGCAATGGACGGCCAGGACATCGCCATCGTCGGCCGCGGGACTATCGACGGCCAAGGCCAGAACTGGTGGCAGCCCCGGGCCCCTGACAACGCGCAGGAAGACGGCCAGCGGCTCCGCGAGACGCTTCGGCCGAGGTTGATCGAGCTGCTGCGCTGCTCCAACGTCCGCCTGGAGGGCTTTACCTGCCGCAACTCGGCCAGTTGGACCGTGCACCCCCTGGTCTGCGACAACGTGACGGTGGACGGGATTACAATCCACAATCCCCCCGACTCGCCCAACACCGACGGCATCAACCCCGAGGCCTGCGCCAACGTGCACATCGCCAACTGCCACATCGACGTCGGGGACGACTGCATTACCCTCAAGAGCGGCAAGGAGAACGAACCCTTCCGCTCCAGCCGGCCGTGCGAGAATGTCACGGTGACCAACTGCACGATGCTCCACGGCCACGGGGGCGTGGTCATCGGCAGCGAGATGGCCGGGGGCGTGCGTCACGTGGCCATCAGCAACTGCGTCTTCGATGGCACCGACCGCGGCATCCGCATCAAGACCTGCCGCGGACGCGGTAGCGCCGTCGAGCACGTAACGGCAAGCAACCTGGTGATGAGGCAGGTGAAGAGCGTAATCCACTTCACCATGTTCTACACCGGCACGCACCTGGACCCCGCCGACGACGCCCACCGCGTCGCCTACGAGCCGGTCAGCGCGGGCACGCCCGCCGTCCGCCACATCCGCCTGAGCCACATCCTGGCTGAGGACTGTCACGAGGTGGGGTACCTGGCGGGCCTGCCAGAGAGGCCCATCGAGGACGTGTCGTTGACCGACGCCAGGATCACGGCCGAGAGGCCTTGCTTCGCCGCGAGGGTGAAGGGACTGTTGTTCCGCGACGTCCAGATCCTCGCCAGGGTAGGACCCACAATCGTCTGCGAGGACGTGACCGAGCTGAAGATCGATGGCCTGCGGGCGCTGCGGGCCCACGGGCAGGAGTCGGCCATCCAGCTCCGCAACACCCCCGGGGCGTCCATCCGGAACTGCTCCTGCCCGGCGGGCACCGAGCGGTTCCTGACCGTCGCCGACCGGGACGGCCAAGCGCCCAAGGCCACCCACGCGGCCTTTCTGGAAGCGGGCATCCATCTTTCGGGGCTCCATACAACCTGGAGCGGCGACGGCGAAGAGGAAAAACATCTCTCCGACGCCGCATCGCCCAAGACGGCGGCAGGAAGGCAGCTACCATGATCAAGATAGCCATCAGCGGCGCGGGCGGAAGGATGGGCCGGCGGATTGCGGCGCTGGCAATCGAGTCCGAGCAGTTTGACCTCGTCGCGGCCTTAGAGGCCCCCGGCCACGAAAGTGTCGGCAGGGACATCGGAGAACTGGCCATGGGGGAGACTTTCGGCTTGAAGGTCACCGCGGAGCTGAGTCAAAAGCCCGACGTGCTGATCGACTTTTCCACCCCCGCCGCCACGATTGCTTGGCTGACCGCCTGCCTTAAGGCCCACTCGGCCATGGTCATCGGCACGACGGGGCTGACGGAATCTCATCAGGCTGAGGTGGCCGACGCAGCCAAGGAGATTGCCATCGTCCAATCGCCCAACATGTCCGTGGGCGTGAACGTCATGCTGAAGATCGCGGCCGAGATGGCCAAGGCGCTGGGGACCGATTACGACGTCGAGATCGTCGAGGCACACCACCGCTTCAAGAAAGACGCCCCCTCCGGCACGGCCATCGCGCTGGCGCAGGAGCCTCTGCGCGGCCCTGGGCAAGGACTTCGTCGAGTCGGCTGTGTTCGACCGAAGCGGATCGCAGCTCCGCAAGGCTGGTGAAATCGGCCTGCACGCCCTGCGCGTGGGCGACACGGTGGGCGAACATACCGTACACTTCGGTAACTTAGGTGAGACGATCACCATCGGCCACTCGGCCCACACGCGCGACACGTTCGCCCGCGGGGCGCTGCGGGCAGCGGCGTGGCTGGTCAGGCAAAAGCCCGGCCTGTACACCATGGCCGACGTGCTGGGTTTGTAGAAGTGGCACGGGCGTGTGGCACGGGCGTCCCGACCATGAAACTTGCTAGATTCGTGAGTTGTGATACTCCTTCGCGAGCACGCTTGCTTCGGAGCACAAGTTCGCGATTCGCAATTCGATTCCTGACATGCTCGACCATCGCTGGGACATCACACCCAAACAGGCCGTGGCGCTCCAGAAGAAGCTGGCCGGTCGGGTTCGCCAGGTCCGCCTTAGTAAAAAAAGGCCCATCCACACGGTGGCCGGGGCGGATTGCGCGTTTGTGGATGGCGGACGGGCAGTCTTAGCGAGCGCGGTGCTGTGCGATGCGCGGACTTGGAAGGTCCTGGCCACCTCCAGCGACCGCCGGAGCTGCGCGTTCCCCTACGTGCCGGGTCTGCTGAGCTTCCGCGAGGCCCCTTCGATCATCGCCGCTGTGGCTGCCCTGCCCCGCCGGCCGGACCTGCTCCTATGCGACGGCCAAGGCCTGGCCCATCCACGCGGACTGGGCCTGGCGAGCCACGTAGGGCTTTGGCTGGGCATCCCGACCATCGGCGTGGCCAAGAGCCGCCTGTGTGGCCGCCACCGCGCCCCGGGCCGCCGCCGCGGCTGCCGCACCGCGCTCCGCCTGGACGAAAAGACCGTCGGAGCGGTAGTCAGGACGCGCGACGACGTCAAACCCCTGTACGTCTCCGTCGGCCACCGGATCACGTTGCCTGAGGCTATTGCCTGGACCCTCCGCGCCGCGGCGGCCGTCCGTCTGCCCGAACCGACCCGCCAGGCCCACCAGCTTGTGACGCGCCTCAAGGCCGGTGGATGAGGGGCGAATCAGTCTTCCGGCACTTCCTTGGCCTGCATCCAGGAGAACATCTTGCGGAGCTGGCGGCCCACGACCTCGACGGGGTGGTTCTTGTCGGCTTCGTAGAGGCGATTGAAGTTGGGCTTGCCCTGGCGGCACTCCTCCAGCCACTCCTTGGCAAAAGAGCCATCCTGGATGGCCTTGAGGATCTTTTTCATTTCCGCGCGCGTGGCGTCGTTGATGATCCGCGGCCCGCGGGTGAGGTCGCCGTACTCGGCCGTGTTGGAGATGCTGTAGCGCATGTAGCTGATGCCGCCCTCGGCCATGAGCTTGATAATCAGCAGCAGCTCGTGCAGCACCTCGAAATACGCGATGCCCGGCTGGTAGCCCGCCTCGGTCAGCGTCTCAAAGCCCGCCTTCACCAAGGCCGTCAGCCCGCCGCACAGCACCACCTGCTCGCCGAACAGGTCGGTCTCGGTCTCTTCCTTGAAGGTGGTCTCGATGATGCCGGCCCGGCCACCGCCGATGCCGATGCCCCAGGCCAGGGCGATGTCGCGGGCCTTGCCGGTCTCGTTTTTCTCTATCGCGATCAGGCAAGGCACGCCGCTGCCCTCCAGGAAACAGCTCCGCACCGTGTGGCCCGGGCCTTTGGGGGCGATCATCACCACGTCCACCCCGGCCGGGGGGAGAATCTGCTTGAAGTGGATGTTGAAGCCGTGGCAAAAACCCAGCGCCTTGCCGGGCTTGAGATTCGGCTCGATTTCCTTCTTGAACACGGCCGCTTGGACCTCATCCGGCAACGTGATGACGATCAGGTCGCCCTGCTGGGTGGCCTGGGCGGCGGAGAGGGGTTTGAAGCCGGCCTGGACGGCCAAGTTGTAGTTGTTGGTCCCGCTCAGCTCGGCCACGACCACCTTAATGCCGCTGTCGCGGAGGTTCTGGGCATGGGCGTGCCCCTGGCTGCCGTAACCGATGATTGCGACGGTTTTGCCCTTCAGGGACTGGAGGGATCCGTCCTTGTCGTAGAGGATTTTTAGATCGAGTTTCAGTTGTTCTGCCATGGCTTGGCTCCTGTGATGGGGTACCGGACGGCTTGAGGAATTTCGCTCTTGTACCTCCCCCCGTCCAGACCGTCAAGCCAATCCCCCAAAGGCCGCTTTCCCTCACCGGTGGCGCGGGGGATAGATGGGGCCAACAACTGACATAAGCGGATATAATATAATTGCTTATGAAAAACTCTGCACGGTCTCCTGGAAACAACCCCCAGGCTAAAAGGAATTCAAAAATAGGAACAGTGCTAACTTTCCGCTAGACGCCATCGAAATTTGGGGTTATAATTTGTTATCGGAGCACCCGTAGTGCATTTGGAGTCTCGGCCAGCGCTGCGACGGAGGCTGTGGCGAAATCGCGGCACCGACCGGGCAACTCTCTACCGACACCCAGCGGGAGCAGGGTGTGTCAAGACTGCTTACCGGAAGGTGGGTAGGGTTAAGCTTTGCCCGTTGGGCGACAGTAGATATTTGTCTCCTGTCGCCGCGCGGCAGGCCCGTCGAGAGAGACGGTCAATGAGAATGTCTCTGATGGATAAGGTGGAGGGTGACACGATCAGGAACCTATGCGCAGTGCCGGTGGCCGATCGGGAGCATCGGCGAATGGCATAGGCGCATTTAAGCATATATATGAACCCTTGGACTCAGATCGAAAGGAGCAGACAGATGAAGCGAAGGGTAATTTTCTCGATGTGCATCATGGTTGTCCTGGCCTCGACCGGGGCAGTCTTGGCCGGTGAAAAGTATTACGAAGGCCTCGACTCCGGTAAGTACAACGACGGCAACAACTGGAACCCTGTGGGCGTACCGGGTGCGGCTGACTATGCCTACCTCTATAACGGCACCACCGTTACCCTGGATGCCAATGTGCCCAACGTCACCCAGTTGTGGGTCGGCCAGAAGGAAGACAGCAACACCAACGTCAATACGCTGGATGTGGTTACCGGCGGCTCGCTCACGATGTCCGAGACCTTCTATGTGGGCAACCATTCTGCCGGCACGGTCCACCAGAGCGGGGGCAGCCTGGTCTCTGCGTATCTCGGCATGAGCACCGACTCCGTCGGCAAGAGCTACTACTCCCTCAGCGGTGGCACCCTGTGGGTGGACGAAGCGATAAATCCCCCCGATGTGTCCATGACGTTTGGTGGAGGCAGCGGCGGGACGGCCAAGTTCGTGCAGTCCGGCGGGTACCTGTATTTCAGCAGCAGGCAGGCTATCAACATCGGCAACGGCATCGGCTCCGTGGGCGAATTCACGATGACCAACGGGACCATCACGATGCCCCACGCCGCATCGGAAACATCGCAGCAGTTCAACGTGGGCAATAACGAATCCCACGGCACCTTCAACATGTATGGGGGACTCATCGACGCCAAGTACAAGTTCCAGATTGGCTATCGCGGCACCGGCGTGTTCAATCAGTACGGCGGTTCCGTCGCGGCGGGCGTCAGTGATCAGGGCGGAGACCGGGAGTTCGACATCGGCCTGGTCAGCGACCAGGCCACCGTCGGAGGGGCAGCCTACGGCGTGTACAACCTTTACAGCGGCGCCACGTTGACCACGGGATTTCGTGCGTTTCGCGTGGGAAGCCAGTGGAACGCCCTTGCCGGTTCCGGCATCGGTATCTTCAACATGTCCGGCGGTTCCATGGACGTGCCCAGCCCAAGCGGCATTGTCGTGGGCTACAACAGCGCCAATGGCACGTTCTCTGTCAGCGCCGGGACGGTGAGAACCCGCGGGATCACGGTGGCTACGGGTATCAGGCAGTACAACGACCCGTACGACCCCAACGCCCCTCCCATCCGCGGAGGCATCCCCACGGCCACCGTCAACATCACCGGTGGATCGGTGTATTCGTGGGACTCGGTCATCGTAGGCCAACATGGCGTGGGTGAGATGAACATCAGCAACGGTGGAACCCTGGTGGTCGCAGGACCCCAGGATCCCAACGCGCCTGACCCCAACGCCTTCACGAGGTCCAGGCTTCGCGCTGGCGGTGACCAGGACGCCAATGCCAACGGCACGATAAACATCAGCGGCAGCAACACGCGCGTGGCCGTCACGGGTGACCTGGAAGTCGGCCTGAAACAACGAGGCACCATCAACCTCAGCAGCGGGACGCTTCTGGTCGACAACCCCGGCAAGTGGATCGCCATCGGCAGCGCCGACTCCAACGCCTGGCTCAAGCCGAACTCCGGCGTGTTCAACATGACCGGTGGCTACTTCTTGGCGACCGGGACCCGGGCAGTGTACCTGGGCTTCCGCGGCCAAAAGCCGGCGGCGGGCACGATTAACTACTATGGGGCGGACGGAACGCTGAAAGTTGAGGCCGGCAATTTCACAGCCCCCGGACTCATCATGCTGCAACGGTGTGATCCCAACGATCCCAACGATCCCAACAACCCCGACCCCAATGCCCCTGGCAAGATCAGCAAGGCTTACCTGAAGATCACCCCTGATGCCAACGTGACCCTCACCGGCGGAGACCCCAACGGTGTGTTCCAGATTTACGACCTGGGGCAGGCCACGATCGACATGCAGATGTCCTCAGCTACGCAGTTCTCGAAGATAAAGATCACCGGGACTGATCCTAATGCGCCTAATGCGATCCTGGGCAGCACGGGTACGTTGGTGATGAATCGGACCGTCACGACGTACCGGCCCAACCAGGGCAGTAAGTTCAACATCATCCCCACCGCATCGGGCGTCGGCATGACCGGCAGCTTCGGCACCATTACCAGCAACATCCCGGGCCAATTGCTGAAGGACCCGAACACCCCGGCCTTGGGTTACTGGCCGGTCTTCCGAGGCGCGGTCGATGCCAACTCGGATTACGTCTTGACCTTCCAGGGCGCGATGCCCGGTGACGCCGGCGGGGACAACAAGGTCAACGCCGCCGACCTGGGCGACCTGGCCACCAACTGGGGCCTGAGCAACAGGACCTGGCAGCAGGCCGACTTCGGCGGCGACGGTCAAGTCAACGCGGCCGACCTGGGCGACCTGGCCGCCAACTGGGGTAAGACAGGTCTGCCTCCCAGCGCCGCACCTCCGGAGGCCCCGGTGCCTGAACCGGCAACCTTGGTGTTGCTGGCTTTGGGTGGCGTGGCGATGATCCGGCGCAGGCGGCGTTAGGCCGCACAAAGAAGTTTTCGGAACGGATGTACGACGGGCGGGCCTTTAGGCCCGCCCGTTCTTTTTTTACTTCGAGAAACGGACGCAGGTCCGTCAGACAGCCTCGACGTCGGTTGGGCCGATCGGGCCGCGGGGAAGTCTAGAAATTCGCA
>CAVXDC010000051.1:0-5405 GCA_963760365.1 uncultured Phycisphaerae bacterium | reverse complement strand
CCACGGCCCGCTGCGGCTCGCGGATGACGGCCTGCTCCAGGGCCTGGGCCAAGGCCTCCGCCGCCGGCCGCATCAGCGGGCTGTGGAATGCCCCCGCGACCTTGAGCGGCACGGCGCCGGTGGCGCCGAAGTCCTTGGCCATGGCCTGGGCCCTTTGGCAGGCCTCGCTCACCCCGGAAAGCACAATCTGCCCGGGGGCGTTGAAGTTCGCGCAGACCAGCACCCCTCCTCCCGCCGCGGCGCGAGCCAGATCCTCGGCCCGCCCCTCATCCAATCCCAGGACGCTGACCATGCCGGAAGGCGTCGCCGTCGCCGCCGCTTGCATTACCTGGCCGCGGTAGGCAACCAGCTTCAGGGCTGTTTCGAAGTCCATGGCCTTGGCCGCGTATAACGCGGTATATTCGCCCAGACTCAGTCCGGCCAGGTACGCCGGGGCGATGGCGGCTTGCCGGTCCTGGCTGAGCCGCTCGTCCATGCACCTCAGCAGTGCCGCCGAGACGGTGAAGATCGCCGGCTGGGAGATGTCCGTCCTGGCCAGCTCCTGCTCGGGCCCCTCGAAGCACAGTGCCTTGAGCGGCAGGCCGGAGATGGTCTCGGCCCGGTCGAAGGTGTCTTTGGCCGCCGGGTAGGCCTTGTAGAGGTCGCGCCCCATCCCCACCTGCTGGGCGCCCTGGCCTGGAAACAGGAATGCGGTCTTCATGCTCCGTTCCAAAGGGGTTTTGGTCCGTCCACCGGATGTTTACATCCGCACGACCGCCCCGGCCCAGGTCAGTCCCGCGCCGAAGGCCACCAGGACCACCACCGAGCCGGGTCCGATCTTGCCGGCCGCGCGGGCCTCGTACATCGCCAGCGGGATCGACGCGGCCGAGGTGTTGCCGTAACGGTCGATGTTGAGAAACACCTTCTCCATCGGCAGGCCGAACTTCTTCGTGGCCGAGGCGATGATCCGCTGGTTCACCTGGTGAGGGATTACCATGTCGATGTCTTGGGCCTTCAGGTGGCAGGCGGTCATGCATTCCTCCAACAGCCGTTGCATCTTCTCGACGGCGAACTTATAGACGTCCCGCCCGCGCATCTTGATGAAGTGCTCGTGGGCGTCGACGGTCTGGTGCGTGGCCGGGCAGCGGGAGCCGCCGCCGGGGATGTAGATGAAGTCCCACCCCCCGCCATCGGTGTGAAGGGTCGAATACTGCAAGCCTTTTCGGCCGTCTTCGGTGGCCTCCAGCACGGCTGCCCCGGCGGCGTCGCCGAACAGGATGCAACTGGTGCGGTCGGTGTAGTCCGTGAAGCGGCTCAGCGCCTCGGCCCCGATGACCAGCGCCCGGCGGTACGTGCCGGACTCCAGAAATTGGCCCGCGATGGCCAGGCCGTAGATAAACCCGCTGCACGCGGCCGAGATGTCAAAGGCGGGGATGTCGCTGGTGCCTAGATCCTTTTGGACGAAGCAGGCGGTGGCGGGGCAGAGCATCTCCGGCGTGATCGTCGCGCAGAGGATCAGGTCCAGGTCGTTCGCGGAGATTTTCGCATCGGCCAGGGCGCGGCGGGAGGCCTCGACGGCCAGGCTGGCTGTGGATTCCCCTGGTGCGACGATCCGGCGTTCCTTGATGCCCGTTCGCTGGGTGATCCACGCGTCGGTGGTCTCGACGAGCTTCTCCAGGTCCGCGTTGGTCAGCACCTTTTCCGGGACTGCCGCCCCCAATCCGGTGATGACCGCTCGGAGGCTTTTAGGCATCGGCATCCTCGCCTTCCTCGCGCCGGCCGAGCAGCTCCGTGATTCGCTCGTTGACGTGGCCGGTGGCAAAATCCCTGGCCACGCGCACGGCGTTCATCAGCCCGCGGTAGTTGCTGGCCCCGTGGCAGATGATGCAGATGCCGCCCACCCCTAGCAGCGGCGCACCGCCATACTCGTTGTAGTCGTACTTGGTGGCGATGACGCCAGCGGCTTCGTGGATGAGCTTCTCCTGGCCGGGCATGGTAGCCAGGAGCTCCTGCTGCAAGGCCTGGACCAATCCCTCGGCCATGCCTTCCATCAGCTTCAGCACCACGTTGCCGACGAACCCCTCGCAGATCATCACGTCGCAGACGCCGCGGAACAGGTCGCGGCCCTCCACGTTGCCGACGAAGTTGACGCCGGGGTCTTCCTTCATGAGCTGACGGGTCTGCTTGACCAGCTCATTGCCCTTGGCCTCCTCCTCTCCGATGCTCAGCAGGGCCACGCGGGGGTTAGCGACGCCGCAGACGGCCTGGACGTACACCGAGGCCATGATGCCATACTGGAGCAGGTGCGCCGGGCGACAGTTGACGTTCGCCCCGACGTCGCAGATAGCCACCGGCCCGTGGTAGGTCGGGGTTACGATGGTGATGCCCGGTCGGTGCACGCCCCGAAGGCGCCTGAGGCGCATCTGGGCGGCGGCCACGCAGGCGCCGGTGTTGCCCGCGGAGATGCAGGCGTCGATCTGCCCCTCGGCGTGCATCCGCATCATCAGGGCCAGGGAACTATTGGGCTTGGTCCGCAACGCCTCCACCGGCGCCTCAGCCATGCCGACGACCTGCTCGGCGTGGCGGAGCTCGATGAAATCTGACCAGGGATTGGCGCTGCCCAACTGCCGGAGGAGAAGGTCCTCCCGGCCGATCAGAACGATCTTGTCCCCCCTTTTGAGGAACTGACGGGCGGCCAGGGCACCTTTGACTTCTTCCACCGGAGCCCTGTCCCCTCCCATCGCATCGATGCCGATTCGCATCGATTAGTCCTCTTTCTTCACTTCCAGGCTCAATCCAGGCCGGACGTACCCGCAGTTGTCGCAGGCCGCGTGCGGCAGTTTGGGGGAGTTGCAGTGGGGACAATCGACAAGGTGGACCGGCCTCTTGGCTTGGTGGGCCCGACGACTGCGCGTCCGGCCACGACTGATTTTCTGTGCTGGTAGCATCTTCAAAGACCCTCAAGACCTTATACCGCTTCCGGCTGCGGCCACGGGGTGCGACGCTCGCAACCGGCTTGAATAATTCTGACGGAAACTAGAAGTCCCCGCTTCTTTTGTCAAGCAAAATAAGCCCTCCGCCGCCTGGGCCGTCAGGACAGGCGGGGCTTGATCCATTCCGCCGCCGCCGACAGGGCCTGGGGCAGCTTGGCGCCGTCCTTCCCCCCGGCCTGGGCGAGGGTGGGCTTGCCACCCCCCGATCCCCCGATGATCGGAGCGACGGCCTTGACCCACTCCGCCGCGGAGCATGTTGGCCCACTTTTCCCCCTGCGGCCGCCAGGGCGTCGTCGACCATCGCGATCAGCGTCACCTTGTCCCCCTCGGTCCCGCCGACAAACACCGCGGCCGCCCCCTTTTGACGTTGACGGTCGCACTCCTGGCGCATCGCCTGCGGCTGGGCCGTAGGCACTTGGCCGATGAGCACCTTGCCGTGAGACGATTCCAGTGTGTACGCCGCCTGAAAATCCTCTGTGCCGCCCCCCTTGCCCTTGGCGGGTTTCTTGCGAAGCTCCTTCAGCTCCTTCTGCATCGACTCGATCCGGGCCGGAAGCTCTCCAGCCGGCGCGCAGAGCGGCTGAGAGGGCCCGGATGGTCGCATCCAGCTCCTGCACGTGCGCCGACGGCCGCCGGGCCCGTCACGGCCGTGATCCGCCGCACGCCCTTGGCGACGGACTCTTCCGAAATAATCTTGAACAACCCCACCTGGCTGGTCCGCTCCAGGTGCGTCCCGCCGCAGAACTCCACCGCCGTCTCGGCGTCGGCCTCGATCAGCGGATCGTCGCTGCCCACATACATCACGCGGACCGGGTCGGGGTACTTCTCGCCGAACACCGCCCGCACGCCGGGGATCTTGCGGGCCTGCGCCAGCGGGATGGTCAGGCAGATGACCGGCTCGTCGGCCAGGACGCGCCGGTTCACCAGCCGCTCCACCTCGGCAAGCTGCTCGAGCGGGGACGGCCTGGTGGTGCGTGAAGTCGAATCGCAGGCGGTCCGGACCCACCTCGCTGCCGGCCTGATGGACGTGATCGCCCAGCACCTGCCGCAGCGCCCAGTTCAGCAGGTGCGTGGCCGTGTGGTTGCGCATCGTGTCGAAGCGAGAGGGATCCACCTCGGCGGTAACTTCCTGCCCCGCGCGGAGCTCGCCCTGCTCCACCGTGCCTGCGTGCAGCACGCACTGGCCGGCGAGGCTGGAGTCGCGGACGGCGAACCGCCCGCCGGTCCAAACCAGGTCGCCCGCGTCGCCCACCTGCCCGCCCTGCAGGCCGTAGAAGTTGGTCTTGTCCAGCACCACGGCGGCCTCGTCGCCGGGCCTCAGTGTACCGGACGTGATGAACTGATCCCCGACCACCCAGCCCAGCACCTTTGCCCGGAGGGGTTGTCGGCCGTACTTGGCCGAGTCGTCCGTGGCGGGGAGATTGGGGATCGCGGTCACCTTGAACTTTGCCGCCGAGCTGCTGAGCTCGCGGTGCCGCGCCATCGCCTTGTCGTAACCAGGCAGGTCCACCGTCATGCCCAACTCGGCCGCCATGATCTGCGTCAGGTCTACCGGAAAACCGTAGGTGGCATACAAATCGAAGGCTTCATTCCCGTCGATTGCAGGCGCCTCCCTACAGTGCTTCTTGATGAAATCCTTAACCTGTGCGGGGATTGTGAATTCGTATTTGGGGATGCCTTTCAGCACAAAGAAACCCGGAAATTCCACCTCACGAGTTCCATATGCGCCGAGCCCAAATAGACCCAGTTCCCGACCTTGTTCTCTCCCCATTTGGGTTTGGATGGTCTGCACTACTCTGAGGGAAAACTTTTGAATGCCCCTGAGGAGTGTCTTGCCGAAGGAAGCTTCTTCTTCAGCGATGGTTTCGGCTATTACCTTCTGTCGCGAGCGGACCTCGGGAAACGCATCGCCCATAAGATCAACGATGGTGGGTGTGAGCTTGCATATGAACGGGCGTTCGATCCCGAGATACTGTCGGCCGTAGCGGGCGGCTCGGCGGAGGATGCGCCGCAGGACGTATCCCGCGGCCTTCGTTGCTGGGGATCACGCCGTCGGCGATGGCGAAGGTCAGGCACCGGGCGTGGTCGGCCACGACGCGGCAGGCCACGTCGGTAAACTGGTGGAAGAAGCAAAGACCGCTACTCGTAGTGAAACATAATGGCCGACAAGAAAGTCACAGAGCTGCTCGTAAACGGAGGACAGGCAAACGCAGGACCCCCGCTGGGACCAGCGCTCGGACCGCTGGGCGTAAACGTCATGGTAATCGTGAACAGGATAAATGAGCTTACAAAAGACTATTCTGGAATGAAGGTTCCAGTCAAAGTCATCGTTGACCCTGACACCAAACAGTTTGAAGTAACCGTTGGAACACCCACGGCGTCCGCCTTGATCGTCAGCGAACTCAAGGTCGAGAAAGGCTCAGGCACGCAGCA
>CAVXDC010000050.1:0-51126 GCA_963760365.1 uncultured Phycisphaerae bacterium | reverse complement strand
GGGGATCTGCTCCACGGCCTTGTGGATCGTGGCGTCCATGGGGGGCTCGTGCCAACCCGGCCCCAGGTAGCGGTCGTACAGCGTGGCCATGTCGTGGCTGATCCAACTGCGGATGTGGATGCCGTTGCGCATGGCCTGGATGGGCACCTCGCCGACCGGCACGCCCGGCCAGACGCCCGACCACAGTTTGCGGCTGACCTGCCCGTGCAGCTTGCTGACGCCGTTGCGGGCCCCGCTGAACCGCAGGGCCAGCACGGTCAGGTTCATCGGCTCGTCCTTGTTGCCGGTCTCCTGGCGGCCTAAGGCCAGGAACTGCTCCCGCGTCAGGCCCAACTGCGTCCCAGTAATTGGAGAAGTACTTGTCGATGAGCCAGGGCTCGAAGGCGTCGTTGCCGGCCGGGCACGGGCGTGTGCGTGGTGAAGACGTTCGAGGCGGCCACGGCCTCGCGGGCCTCGTCGAAGCCCACGCCCGTGCTCGGCCATCAGGATGCGGCATGCGCTCCAGGCCCAGGAAGGCCGAGTGCCCCTCGTTCATGTGGAAGGCCTTGGGGACTGATGCCCAGCGCCTTCAGCGCCCGCACGCCGCCGATGCCCAGCACGATCTCCTGGCGGATGCGCATCTCCTGGTCGCCGCCGTAGAGCTGGCTGGTGATGTGCCGGTCCTCGGGGGAGTTCTCCGAGACGTTGGTGTCCAGCAGGAACAGGCCGACCCGCCCCACGCTGCACCCGCCAGATCTGCGCCTTGACCGCCCGGCCCAGCATCTCCACGGCGATCGTCATCGGCTGGCCGTCCTCGGCCGCGGACCAGCTGCACGGGCATGTTGTGGAAGTCGTTCCGCGGGAACAGCTCCAACTGCCAGCCGTCGGCGTTGAGGCGCTGGCGGAAGTAGCCCTGCTGGTACAGCAGCCCCACGCCCACCAGCGGGATGTCCATGTCCGAGGCGCTCTTGAGGTGGTCGCCGGCCAGCACGCCCAGGCCGCCGGAGTAGATCGGCACGCACTCGGTGATGCCGTACTCGGCGCAGAAGTAGGCCACCTGCGACCGTGCGGTCGCCGCCGAAGGTCTTGGTCCACCAGCCGGGCTGGCTGAGGTACTCCTTCAGGTCCTCGTGGACGCGCTGGAGGTGGGTGAGGAACCCGTCGTCCTTGGCCATGTCCATCAGCCGCTGCTGGTCGATCCGGCCCAGCATGGCCACGGGGTTGTGGTAGCAGTCCTCCCAGGCGGCGGAGTCCAGGCGGCGGAACAGGTCCTGGGCGTCGCCCTGCCAGCTCCACCAGAGGTTGTGGGCGATCTCCAGCAGGGGCATCAGCACGTCGGGCAGCGACGGCTCGACGGTGAACGTCCTGAGAGGTCGCATAGACTAACCGGGCCTTGCTTCGTCCTGAAAAAGAAGCAATAATATACCCTAGCACCGTCTCGACCGGCGAGGCTCTTAAATTCACATCGGCTATTGCCGCCGGCAGGATTATAGCAATAAGGGTTCCGGCGGGCCCTGGGTTAAAGAACGGTATCCTCCCATCAAATCGCCAGTTGGATGCGATGGAACCTTCGGCATGGGCTGCAGGCCCCTTTGGACAGTCCCCAAGGGCCAAGTGCCTGGGAGCGAGAGTCCCGGTTCGGCGGGGTTTAGGCCTGATTGACCGCAGAACCACCCCCCCCGCCGGGGCGTAGAATGTAATGACTGATCGGATGAAAGTGCCGATGAGGTACTACGGGCGGGGAGGGACTCCGGCCCGTGGTCTGGGCTGCTGGGGTGGCCGGGACCGAGGGTCGATCAGGACGACAAAGGAGGAAAGAACCATGCGTCACCGAGAACGAATCGAGACCTTCCTGAAAGAACCTTCCGCCGCCGGTCGCCACAGGCGGCCGGCAAAGCGGTTGTCATGGCGCCAGATGCTGGTGAATTCCAAGCTTTATGGGCGCAGCCGTTGGCTTCACTCGCGGGACAAGGAAGAGGCCGAAACCGAAAAAAATCTCTCCGGCGGCCCGGAGCAACCGTAGGGTACAGAAGCTGGACATGAGCAAGGCTTGCGGTCGTTTCATTGTGGCGTTGACGGTGTGGGTGGCTCCGACGTGGGCCTGGGGGCAAGTGCGCATCGTCCAGTACGGTCAGGCGCTGGACGCCAATCCCTACATCGGCAGCGGCGGCTATAACAGCGTCGTCGGGCGGAGCGGGTTCCTGGACAGTCAGCTCATCGTGAACCGTCAAGTGAGCGGCCTGGCGGGCTTCAGGGGCACCGTGGGGTACTTCCCCGCGGACCAGCTCCACCTTAATCTGCCCTCCGACTCCCTGGAGACCTACCGACAGCAGTCCGTGGGGATACCCGACGTGCTTCGCGGCCAAGTTTACGCTCCGGCTCCTTTTTATGATCCAGCCCGGACGATCCCGAACCTGCGATCAATCAGTTCGGGCCAGGTAGGTCCGGGAGGCCTGCCTATGCCTGCCCTGCCGCCGACGGGGTTGATGGGCCAGTCCGGCACGGTCTACACGCCACTTGCCCTGACTCCGCTGACGGGTGCCGGCGGAAGTCTGCGCCCTGCCGACAGCGGTCTGTTCCCCCGGTACGACAGCAGCGGCGCAGGCGGATCGAACCTCTTTGCCGTTTCCGACACCACCCAGCGCGAGCGTCTCGCCCGCGAGCTGAGCCAAGTGCCCATGCCCAGCGACCTGGCCGTCCGCAGTGAGGTGAATACAAGGGTAAACCCCTCGGCAGCGGCTGAACCCCGTTCGGCGCTGAGGTACCCGGAAGAAGGCGTCGAGCCCAATGAGCCTAACGTCGCAGCCGGCAGCATCTCACCTCAAAGCGCCATGCCGCTGGTGAATCCCACGGGGCAGACACTGACTCCCGACCAGGACGTCTTCTCCGACGTTCTGACTCGTTTGCGAGGCACCGCAGGGGGCCTGGAGCAACCCATCCCGTGGCAACTTCCCCAACAAGGGTACGAGGCCGCAACCGGCCGCGAGGAGCAGGCCCCACCTCAACGGCCGCAGTTGCGCAAGCACCCGGCGGCGACCGGCATTCTAGGAAGCGATTCGTCCTTTCCGATCACGGGTAAACTGGTGGAATATTCCCCGGAGAAAGGCCTAGTACTTCACGGCCTGGCGGGCATTGGACGCGATCAGTTCAATACCCTCATGGCCTCGGCGGAAAAACAGCTCAAAGAGGGCAAGTTCTACGAAGCGGCTGAGGCTTATCGGGAGGCCGCCTCCCAGAATCCTTCCAACCCCCTGCCCCGGATGGGGCTGAGCCTGGCGCTGTTTTCGGCCGGGGAGTCCCTGGGATCGGCCCAACAGCTCCACCGTGCCGTCGAGATGTTCCCGCCCCTCCTGACCTCTCACCTGGAGGTGGTGAACGTGGCCGATGCGAACCTGATTCAACGGCGGCTCGACTTTTTGGCGACCCGCCTGGCCCACTCGCAAGCGGGACCGGAGCCGATGCTCTACTTCATCGCTGCATTCCTGCACGCCAACCTGAACCAGACCGATCAGGCCAAGGCGTATGCCACCAAGCTCCAGGCCTCGGCCGGGGATGACGTGATCCTGGCCAACTATGCCCGGTTCCTGCTGACGGGCGGGGCAACCTCCGCGCCCTCTTCACAACCGGCCTCGCAGCCGACGACGGTCCCGGCAGACCCCCAGGCAAAGTAGCCTTCCTCCAGACATACATTCTTGTCATTTGCCCTTCGTTTCAAGGGTCCTTTAACCAACCGTGTTCCGTGGAAACCTCGCCAGGTCTTCCAGATGCCTTAAGTCAACTTCTCTCAATCCCCTTCTGCTCAATCCTCATAAGTCCCCATGCCGTTCTCTATTAGTAATTTTTATAGATAGGGTATGCCGTTTCATGTTAGCTTAACCCGACAAACTTGTCGCATCGCCGATGGAATGAGAAAGACCACCCCCGGCGAAGCGTTCCCTCAGGCAGCCCTCCAGGGCCAAAGGCAAGGAGAGATCAGGCATGTCCAAGCAGTTCGTCGACAGCGTCATGGAAATGGTCGTGGCGCGGAACCCCGGAGAGGTGGAGTTCCACCAGGCCGTGCGGGAAGTGGCCGAGTCGGTCGCCCCGGTCATCGACAAGCACCCCGAGTTCGCCAAGGCGCAAGATCTTCGAGCGGATCGTCGAGCCGGAGCGGCAGATCATCTTCCGCGTGCCCTGGATGGACGACAAGGGGCAGGTGCAGGTCAACCGCGGCTTCCGCGTGCAGTTCAGCAGCGCCATCGGCCCCTACAAGGGCGGGCTGCGGTTCCACCCCTCGGTGTACCTGGGCATCATCAAGTTCCTGGGCTTCGAGCAGATCTTCAAGAACGCCCTGACCACCACGCCCATCGGCGGCGGCAAGGGCGGCAGCGACTTCGACCCCAAGGGCAAGAGCGACAACGAGGTCATGCGCTTCTGCCAGAGCTTCATGAGCCGAGCTGTTCCGCCACATCGGCCCGGACACCGACGTCCCGGCCGGCGACATCGGCGTGGGCGGCCGCGAGATCGGCTACATGTTCGGCATGTACAAGAAGCTCACCAACACCTTCACCGGCGTGCTGACCGGCAAGGGCCTGGACTACGGCGGATCGCTGGTCCGCACCGAGGCCACCGGCTACGGGCTGGTGTACTTCGTCACCCGGCATGCTGGAGGCCCGCGGCATGAGCTGGAAGGGGCTGAAGGTCGTCGTCTCCGGCTCGGGCAACGTGGCCATCTACGCCGTCCAGAAGGCCCAGCAGCTCGGCGCCAACGTCGTCGCCATGTCCGACAGCAACGGCTACATCGTCGATCCCAAGGGCATCAAGCTGGACACCGTCAAGCGCATCAAGGAAGTCGAGCGCGGGCGGATCAAGGAATACTGCCAGGAGCACTCCTCGGCCAAGTACACCGAAGGCTGGCAGGGCATCTGGTCGGTGCCGTGCGACGTGGCCCTGCCCTCGGCGACGCAGAACGAGATCGACGAGGCGGCCGCCAAGACGCTGGTCAAGAACGGCTGCATGGCCGTCGGCGAGGGCGCCAACATGCCCTCGACCCCCGAGGCCATCGAGGTCTTCCTGGACGCCGGCGTCTCCTTCGGCCCGGCCAAGGCCGCCAACGCCGGCGGCGTGGCCACCAGCGCCCTGGAGATGAGCCAGAACTCCATGCGGCTGAACTGGCCTTTCGAGGAAGTGGACGCCCGGCTCAAGCAGATCATGAACGCCATCTACGACCAGTGCGTCCAGGCCGCCGAGGCCTACGGGGCCAAAGGGCAACCTGGTCGTCGGCGCCAACATCGCCGGCTTCCTCAAGGTCGCCAGAGCCATGATGGCCCAGGGCCTGGTCTAACTCCGGGGCCGTCTGCTCGAACCGGCCTGGTCTGTTCACCGAATAAGTCACCCCCCCCGCGGCGGGGAGAACAGCCCTCCCTCAAGGCGGCGATGGAGCCTTTCGGTAGGTCTTTTCCTTTGGATTCCCCAAGGGCAAGGAATCTAAAAAACGGTTGAGTTCTCGTAGGGTTTTGACGATACTTTCCCCCCAACGGACGGTATTTCTCTTTTTCCAAACCCGGACCGGCATTTCCAGGCCGGTTCAGTGGCGGGGAATAGACACAGGAGCTGACGTATGGCGCGCGTCGTGCAACGGCGGATCAGCCCGCCCTACCTGTTGGTGAGTTTCGTCATTCTCTTCCTCCTGGCCACGGCGGCGGCGGTGCTGCTCTGGGTGCAACTCGACCAGTTGGCTAATCGCCACAGGCAACTGGAAGACAACTTCCGTCGCGCGACTTCCGTCCAGGAACTCAGCAACCCCACCCCCAGCATCCGCGAGATGCTCGCTGAATACGATCGAAATCCCAAGCGCGTCACGGTCCTCAGCCAGCAGGCGGCCAGGATCGCCGAGCTCAGCGAGATCGTCGCGGGCCGGGAGAGCAGCTACGCAACGGCAAGGGCCCATGCCAATCAGCTTGCCCAGGACATCGGCACCACCCTGGACCACGGCCTGGTGGCCGAGGCAAGGGACCTCCACGCGGAGCTGACCAGAAACCGGGCGGAGGTGGAGACCTTGCGGCGCAGAACACCGAACTGGAAGAGAAGATCCGCCAAAAAGACCAAAGCACAACGGAATTGACCGCCAAGTTCAAGGACGATGTCGATCAGCTCAAGGCGGAGAACAAAGCGCTGGACGACAAGGTCAAGCTGATGCACGAGAATTTCGTCGCCGAGCAGGAGCGGTCGCGGAAGGAGCTGGAGGACCGCCGGGTCGAACTGAGCATGGAGATCGCCAACAAGAACCAGCAGCTTCAGGAGCTGGAGCAGGCCGTGGAAGCCAAGGACCGGACGATCGAACGCCTGCGCGACGAACTGGACAAGAAGCGAGGCACCGGCGGGTCCGACGTCGCCGCCCGCAAAGCCGACGGCAAGGTGCTCGAGGTCAAGGACCGCCAGAACGTCTGCTACGTCGACCTGGGTTCCAACGATCGCGTGGCCCCCGGTCTGACGTTCACCGTCTATCCCTCCACGGGCATCCCCGAGAGCGGGGAAGGCAAGGCCAAGATCGTCGTGACCAGCGTGCGCGACACCGTCAGCGAATGCCGTATTGTCGAGCGGACCGGCAAGGAGCCGATCGTCGCCGGGGACCTGGTGGCCAACGTGGCCTTCGACCCGCAGCGCACGTACACCTTCGTGGTGGACGGGCAGTTCGACCTGCGGAAGCAGGGTCAGTTCATCCCGAGGACACCAAGGATATCAAGCTTCTAATCCAACGGAGCGGCGGAGAAGTGGCCGACCAGGTGGACGTCAAGACCGACTTCGTGGTCCTGGGCACCGAGCCCCAGCGTCCGGCGTACCCTCAGAAAACGCCGCGGAGACCGTCTGGGCCGTCTATCAGGCCCAACTGCGCGAGTTCAACCGCTACCAGGAAACCCTCCAGGCCGCACAGAACATGCACGTGCCCATCCTGAACACTCAACCGCTTCCTGGCCCTGATCGGCTACAGCGGCAAGGCCTCAACGCCATAGGCTCCCGCCTTCCAGGACCGGTCGGGACACGGCCCTCCGGAGAGCCGCGACATGAAACTGTCCAAGCAGGATTGCCTCCGTGCCCCCCAGCGCCACGCTGGCGATCTCGGCCCGGGCCAAGGAGATGCAGGCCAGCGGCATCGACGTGGTGGACTTCGGCGTCGGCGAGCCGGACTTCGACACGCCCGGAGTTCATCAAGGACGCCGCCAAGGCCGCCCTGGACGCCGGCGACACCAAGTACACCGGCCCGGGCCAAGGGCGAAGCTGACGGCCAGGCCATCGTCGACAAGCTCGCCCGCGAGAACGGCCTCACCGTCGAGCCGTCGCAGATCATCGTCACCTTCGGCGGCAAGCACGCCCTCTACGCGGCCTTCCAGGTGCTGCTCGATCCCGGCGACAAGGTGCTCATCCCCGCCCCCTACTGGGTGAGCTACCCCGAGCAGGTCAAACTGGCCGGCGGCGAGCCGGTGTTCCTGCCCGCCGGGGCCGATCGGGCTTCAAGATCACCCCCCAGCAGGTGCTGGCCGCCGCCAAGGGCGCCAAGGTCCTGGTGATCAACTCCCCCAGCAACCCCACCGGCGTGACCTACACCCCCGAGGAACTATGCCGCCATCGCCCAGGCCGTGCTGAAGACCGACCTGATCGTCTTCTCCGATGAGATCTACGAGAAGCTCATCTACGGCGGCACGCGGTTCGTGTCCTTCGCGACGCTGGACCGAGCGCCTGCCGGAGCGGACCGTCACGTTCAACGGCCTGAGCAAGACCTTCGCCATGACGGGCTGGCGGCTGGGCTGGGCGGCCGGGCCAAAGGACGTCATCGCGGCCATGAAGAACCTGATGAGCCACGAGACCTCCGACACGGTCAGCTTCGCCCAGGCCGGGGCGCTGGAGGCCTACACCTCGCCGCAAGGCACCGCAGACCATCGAGGCCATGCGGCGGGAGTTCGAGAACCGCGGCCGGCACATGGCCGAGCGGCTCAACGCCATCCCCGGCGTCCGCTGCGTCGAGCCCACCGGGGCGTTCTACTGCTTCCCGGACGTCAGCGGCACCTACGGCCGGACGGATCGGCGGCGTGAAGGTGACCGGCTCGACTGAGCTTCGCCCAGGCGGCGCTGGAGTCGGCCAGCGTGGCCCTGGTGCCCGGGGACGCCTTCGGCGACGACCGCTGCGTGCGGCTGAGCTTCGCCACCAGCATGGAGCAGATCGACAAGGGCCTGGACCGCCTGCAAGAGATGCTGACGTAGAGCCTGAATCCGGAATCCGAATTCCGAGATCCGAATGCCGCACGGTCTCTTGCCGGAGTTGACCAGCTTCAGGCTCCGCCACACGGTGGCGGCCCGGTCCACCAGGCCCATGTTCTGAAGGGCCAGCGCCAGCCCCGCCCGGATCTCCCCCTGGTCCGGGGCGGCCGCGGCGGCGGCCTCCATGTGCCGCACGGCCTCGTCGAACTCGCGGCGGTCGGTGTAGAGCAGCCCCAGGCGGTAGTGCAGGTCCACGTACTGCGGCTGGATCTCCAGGGCCCGCTGGAAGGTCTCGATGGCCTCGTCCACCATGCCCAGTTCCTGCTGGGTGATGCCCAGCTTGATGATGGCCTGGACGTAGGAGGGGTTGAGCTCGACGGCCTTGGCGAACTGCTCCATGGCCTCGGCGCCGCGTCCCTCGGCCCGCAGGAGCACGCCGTAGCGGTAGCGCAGGTCGGCGTAGTTGGGATGGGCCTGCAGGCATTCCTGGTGGCGCTCGACCTGCTTGTGCAGCAGGTCGTCGTGGTCCAGGGCGATGTCGGGCGGCGGCGGCGTCGGGCGGTCGAGCTCGAAGCCCTTGTCGATCTCCGCCGCCAGGGCCGCCCTGAGCTGGAGCTTGGACATCTCCGCCAGCAGCAGGGTGCTGTTGGGCTCGATGGCCGCCGCCAGCTCGAAGCTGCTGATCGCGTCCTCCCGCCGCCCCATGGCCGCCTGGCAGACCCCGATGCCCACGTAGTTCACCAGCAGCCGGTCGTTGAGCTCGCAGGCCTCGCCGAACGCCTCGGCCGCCTCCTCCCACCGCCCGCAACTGAGGTGCTGCGTGCCCATCTTCACCCGGGCCTCCAGGTAGTTGTCCTGGATGTCCAGCGCCAGGCGGTAGTGCTTCATGGCCGCGTCGTCGTTGCCGATCTGGGCGTACAGGTCCGCCAGGCGCACGTGCAGGTCGGCGAAGGGCCCCTGCTGCTCGATCAGCCCGTGCAGGCGCTCGATGGCCTCGCGGATCAGCCCGTCGGCCACCATCGCCTCCACCTCGTCGTCCATCAGCGACCAGTTCTCCGGCTCCATGGCGATGGCCGACTCGAACTCCTCCACCGCCAGGCCGTACTGCCCCGCGCGGTAGTACAGGTGGGCCAGCGCCGAGCGCACCCAGGAGTCCTGGGGGTTCTGCTGCCGCAGCACCTGGTACTGCTCGATGGCCTCGTCGAGGTTGTCCAGCCGCAGCGCCACGGCCGCCAGGCGCTGCCGGGCCGCGGTGAACGTCTCCTCGCGCCGCATCGGCGTCGCGGTAATATTCCGCCGCCCGCTGCGGCTGGTTGAGCAGCTCATGGCAGAAGCCGATCGCAAACAGCACCGCCGGTTCGCCCGTGTGGGTCTGGTTGGCGATTTCCAGTTGCTCCAGGGCCTTGGCGACCTGACCGGCGGCGTGGTAGGCCGCCGCCAGGGCCACCCGGGCGGCCAGGTAGTCCGGCTTGATGCGGCAGGCGGTCTGGAGGTGCTCGATGGCCTGGTCCAGCTGCATGCCCCGCAGGTACGCCAGGCCCAACTGGCAGCGGATGTCCGGCCACTGCGGGTGCGCCTCGGCCTCGGCGGTCAGGTCCTTGATCGTCCGCGAGCTGCGGCGACCAGTAGTAGCGGTCCAGCACGTCGCCCAGGTCGCACGGCAGCCCGCGCCCCAGTGCCTCCAGCAGGTGACTCACCTTGCTGTTCCCTCCGTCCTCCCTCAGGCGGCCAGGGAGGCGATCGCCTCCGCCGCCCGGCTGTAGCTGCGGGTTCAATTGCAGCGCCCGCGTCCAGGTGCCGCCTGGCCTCGCGCGTCCGGCCGCGGCGGACCCAACAGCTCGGCGGCGGCGCAGTGCACGTCGGCCCAGTCCGCCCCGCCGGCGATCGCCTGCTCCAGGTGCTCCAGGGCCTCGTCTCCAGTGCCCGCCTCGGCGCACAGCCTGGCCAGGTGCAGCCGGGCGCGGACGTATCGGCCGTTGATCGCCACGGCCGTTCGGGCGTGCTGCATCGCCTCGGCCAGCCGCCCCAGCCTGGTCCAGCACGGCCGAGGCCCGCAGGTGCAGGTCGGCGTAGTCGCCGTGCTCGGCCAGGGCGGTCTGCAAGGCCGCCTCCAGCACGCCGAACAGCTCCGCGTCCACCTCGCTGGGCGGCAGGGCCAGGAAGGCGTCCACGAAGTCTCCCTCCAGCCGTGACGTAGCGGGCCAAGCTGCGCCATGTGCGAGGCGGTGGGCTCGGCCGCGGGTTCGGGCAGGCGGATCACGACCGGTCCCTTCTCTGATCGGCCGCCTTGGCCGCCAGCGCCAGCCGGTGGGCCAGGACCATGTCGCTGGGCCGCAGCTCGTAGGCCCGCTGGAACGACCGCAGGGCCGCCTGGACGTCGTTCAGTCGCCGCCGCGGCCAGGCCCAGGTGCTCGTGCGCCTCGGGGCTGGAGCAGTCGGCCTGGACGGCCTGGGCGAAGCCTCGCGAGCCTGGGCCAACCGCCCCTGGGCCGCCAGGAACAGCCCCATCTGGTTGTGCAGCTCCGCCTGGTCGCCGAATCGCCGCAACGCCTGGCGGAGGGTCATCTGGGCCTCGTCGCGCCGGCCGGTGCGCCACTGGGCCTGGGCGTGTCGCAGCCAGGTGCGAACGTCATCGCCGCCGGTGGCCATCGCCTTTTCGGTCTGGCGGACGCAGTCGGCGTCTCGGCCGGTGCGAGCGTACAGGCAGGCCAGGAAGTTCGGCAGGTCGCCCTGCCTTGCCCAGCGACTGAGCCGCGGCGGCCAGATGACGCTCCGCCTCTCCCGTCTTGCCCTGCGCCAAGGCCAAGGCTCCCAGGGCGCGGCAGCTCATGCCGTGGTAGTACCTGGCCACGGTGCCCACCAGACCCTGGGCGTGGAACACCTTCGACAAGGCTTCGACCGCCCGGCTGTAGAAGCCCTGACGGTACAGCCTCATGCCCTCGCGGTAGGGATCCGGTGGGGACGGCGCGATGTTGCTGTCGTTGCGGTCCATGAAGAGTGATTCCACTCCCTCGCATCGCTTGTATCGGCAAGAGGAAAAGTGGGGTGAAGGAAGAACAATCCATCGTTCCTAAACACTTTCCTGGCTGGCGGAGCGCGAAAAAAATGTCCTAGGGGGCGTGTGGCCTTTGGAAGGAGTCTGGAATGCGGTGCCTTGCACGAAAGGCAGGAACAAGCGACGGTGCGGTCAATACGCCCCGCGGGCGGAGACGACGGCGGGGATGGTCTGGGCCATGATCATCAAATCCAGCCACATGCTGCGATGGTGGACGTAGAAGAGGTCCAGTTCCACCCACTCCTGATAGCTCAGTTCGCTGCGGCCGGAGATCTGCCACAGGCAGGTCAGGCCGGGCTTGACGTCGGTCCGCAGGCGGGCGCTGCCCTCGGTGCGCTGGGCCTCCGGCATCCACAACGGGCGCGGACCGACCAACGACATCTCCCCGCGCAGCACGTTGAACAACTGCGGCAACTCGTCGATGCTGCTCTGCCGCAGCCACCGCCCCACAACCGTCAATCGCGGATCGTTGGTGATCTTGAAGACCGGACCATCCTTTTCGTTCAGGTGCCCCAGCGACGCACGGGCCTGCTCGGCGCCCACGCGCATCGTACGGAACTTGTACATCGTGAACGGCGCGCCGCGCAGACCGGCCCGGGTCTGCATGAAAAGCACTGGCCCGCGCGACGTGAGCTTGATGAGCACCGCGGCAACGGCCATCACCGGCGCCAACAGCACCAGCAGCACCGACGCCGCCACGACGTCCACGATCCGCTTGGCGACCTCGTAGCGCGACCACCCACGGATGGCAGGCCGCCACGCGGGGCGCAGCACCCAGGGAGTCGACGGCGCCAAGCCAGGAGATGTCGTCAAGCTGGTCATGACGAAACTAACCTTTGACCGTTAAAATAGCGCGATGATAGATCCGATCCAGGCTCTCAGCCGTGGCGGACCAGTCGTAGGACCTGAGCACGTGTCCTTTGGCGCTGTCGCCCAGCGCACGACGCAGTTCCTCACTTCTTAGGAGTCGGCAGATCTGCCTGCCGAGGTCCATCCTGTCTTCTCTATGGAAGTATAAGATAGTATCCCCCATCGTGTCCAGATTTGCCTGAATATCCGAGGCCAAAATACACCGGCCGTGAGCGGCGGCTTCCAGCAGGACTAAGCTCATGCCCTCAAGGGTGCTCGGAAGAATCACAACTTCCGCATTTGAATAGAGTTCCGAAAGCACCTCCCCGGATTGTGCCCCCAGGAACATCACGTCCGCCCCTGCGTGGACCCGGCAGGACAGGCCGTAGCGGCTGTCGCCCACGTCGCCGACGACCACCAGACAAGTTCTCCTCTTATCCGGCACGTCGGCCCAGGCTTCTAGCAGCAGGTCCAGTCGCTTCTCGGGGACGATCCGGCCGACGGTCAGCACGTAGCGGCACTTGTCCAACTTCCATCGGGTGATGGTCCGTGGAGGCAAATTCGGGACGGACCGGACACCGTTGGGAACGTAGTGCACCTCTCGTCCGAATTCCGCGCTCAGGTGTGCGGCCAGGGACTTGCCCACGGCCGTCACTTCGTTGGCCCGGCGCATCCCGCAGGCCAGGCCCCGTCGGAGGGCAAACTTGGCCCAGCCGGACCACTTCTCGCGCAGCCAGTCGGGGGCGTGGATGGTCAGCACCAGCGGGATTCCCGCCATAGCCGGCAGCCAGCTCATCAGGGCAGGACCGGGGGAGTGGAGGTGCACGACGTCCACGTGCTGGCCTAGCACATTCAGCAGTGACCGGGCGGTGTGGGTGATGGCTTCCAAATGCTTGCCGGACAGGTGCCCGGTGACAATCGGCTGCCCGAAGGCCGGCGGAGACTGGTCGGCGACGTAGAAGCGGCGGCAATAGACGAGCACCTCGTGGCCGCGAGCCGTCAGCTCGCGCGTCAGCTCTTCCACCACGTGCTCGGCCCCGCCCACGTGCGCGGGGATGCCGCGGACGCCTACCATCGCAATGCGCATCGTCGCTGAGCCTCCCGATACAGTTCCTCAATCCGTCCGGCGATGGCGGCTGCATCGTGCCGGCGGGCCACCAGCTCCGCGGCCCGCTTCTCCATCGCCTCTCGGCCGGCCCGATCGGCCAGCACCTCCGCCGTGACGGCGGCCAGTGATTCGCCGCTGCCGGTGCGGAAGACGCGGCCCGTCTCGCCGTCCGTCACCCACGGCCGAAGCGTCGGGTGGTCGGGGACGATCACCGCCCGGCCGCAGGCCATCGCTTCCAACATCGTCTGGGGGCTGTTTTCCATGCAGCGGCTGGGCAGCACGACCGCCGTGGCCGAGGCGAAGAACTTGGCCAGTTCCGGCCGATCCAGCGGGCCGGTGAAGGTGACGTTGACCAGGTTGCGCCGGCCTGCGTCGTGCTTCAGGGTCTCCAGCATCGCCCCCCCGCCGGCGATGACGACTTCAACCGCCGGCAGACGCTCCGCCAATTCAAGCATAAGTTCCGGACCCTTCTCCGCCGTCAGCCGCCCGGCAAAGACCAGGCGATTCGATTGGCGCGGTACGTCGGATGGTAGCTCCAGTCCCTCCACGAGGTTCGGCACGACCGCCAGCTTGCCCGCCGGCACGCCCACACCGGCCATCACCTCGGCTATGAAGCCGCTGGGGCAAACAAAGACCTCCACCCAGCGGACGTACCGCCGCAGGAATCGCTGCACGAGCGTTTCTACCGCCAGCGCCGCCCCGAATAGTCCCGCGCAGCGCGGACTCATCGCGTGGTACAGCGCGTGCGGCCAGCAGCGCGTGCACACGCCATCAGGCCTGAGAAAATGCTTGGTCGGGCAGGCCAGGCGGTAGTCGTGCACGGTCATCACGATGGGGATCCGCCGCCGCGCCAGAACCGGCAGGATCGAGGGCGTCAGGTGATGGTAGAGATTGTGCACGTGGGCGACGTCGACACGGCTGAGGCCGTGAAGGTAGGCTTCCAGCATCGCGGCCGCTTGGGCGTTGTGGACCATGGGCCACAGCGCCAGGGGGTTACGCGACCGGGCGAAGTTGCGGAAAGGCGGAAGCTCCCTGGGTTCGGTTCCCTTGCGGCAACTGAAGAACGACACCTCATGCCCGCGGCGCCGCTGCCAGGCCGTTCAGCGCACGGACGGTGCTCGTCACGCCGCTGGGCCAAAACAGCATCTTTTCCACGTGGAGTATGTGCATTTGCTGCATCGAAACCCGAGGATGAGCCTTCTATCGCACGGTTCGGCTTTCCTGCCGCCGGGCGCCACAGAGAATTCCAACCAATCTCTCAAACCTCTTCACCATGACCCGGCTGCTGAATCGCGTGGCGCGCAGACGGCCGGCTTGGCCCATGCGCCGCGCCAGGTCAGGATCGTCCAGCAGCTCGGCCAATGCTTCAGCCAACGCTTGCGGATCACCGGGCCGAACTTTCAAGCCTTCGCGCCTGTCTTCAAACAAATCGTCAAACGCGGGCAAATCGCTGAGCACCACCGGCAGACCGGCCGCCATCGCCTCCAGCGGCGCCACACCGAACGTCTCCGCCTTGCTCGCTAGAACGAACACGTCTGCCGTCGCCAGGACGGCTGGAACGTCGCACCGCTCTCCCAAGGCCGTGACCACCTGTTCTGCGCCCGCGCTGCGGATCGCCGAGGCCAGCTCCGGGCCGTCGGTTCCCCTGCCTACAAGGACCACTTGAAAGTCGCTGCGCCTGGCGGCAAGCAGAGGTGCTGCACTCAGGAGAGTTTGGAAGTCCTTGTCTGGCATATAATTAGCTACTTGGAGAATTATTTTCTTTCCCGCTGGAAATCCCAGCGCCCGCCGGTCGCCTGGAGCGGACATAAGCCTGGATAGGTCCAAGCCGTTGCGGATCATCGCCAGCGTGCGGCGCGGCAGCAGCCGGCCGGTACCGGCAAGCTTGCGGCGCTGCGCCGGGAGACGCACACGATGGCGTCTAGCAGGCCCAGGTGGTAATAGGCCGCCAAGCCGCCCGCCGAATCGCCCCCCCTGCCCGCCGGGCCAGGAGTGGCACCAGCATAACCGCCTAAGCTTCCTGCCGCTCAGCAGGCTCCCTGCGATCGCAAATAGCAGCCCGTTGCGCAACGGGTCCAGGACGATCAGGCTGTCAATCCGCTCGCGGCGGATGAGCCGAGCGAATCGCCAAGGCGCCAGCGGGTCCACAGAGCAGCGGGCCAGGCCCTTGCGGACCGTCGCGCCGCGGCGGGCGAAAATCTCCGCCATCGGCCCATCGCTGGCCACCGAGGCGACGACGACGTGGTGGCCGTTGGCAACCAGCCCCGCCGCCAGGTCGGCTGCGACGGTCTCGGCCCCGCCAAAGTGGAAGTTGCCGCAGACGATCAGCAGCCGCATAGGAGCCTCCTTGCCGCCCGGCCCAGGCAGCTAAGATTAAAAAGCTCCGCAGCCATCCCCCCCGCCAAACGCAGATTGTGCCGACGCCAGCTCAGTAGCGACCACACCGACGCCAGCAGGATCATCCCAACCAGGTGATAGCCCAGCAAAAGCCAGGTTCCCGCCCCTTTCTGGACACTGCGGCGGGCGATATAGAGCATATGGGCTACGTATGTCCTGCCACGGCGGTAGGGGTCGGGTCGGCCGGTGGCGGCCTTGCGGTGCAGGACGGTCAGCTCCGGAGCCAGGAATATCGCCTCCGTGGCGCCCAGGCGAAAGGAAAGCTCCGTGTCCTCCGCCAAACCGTAACCGGCAAACGCCTCGGTGAACCGCTGCGCAGCATAGACCCGTCGCCGCAAGCTCATGACGCCGCCGACCAGTCGCCAGGCAGGCCGCAATCGGCTGGCCAACGGCGCCGGTAAGCGAACATACCTTGCGAGCGACACGCGCGGCGCCCAGCGGTTCTCAGCCAAGGCGGCAGCCAGGATCTCCCAGACCCGCTGCGTCCAACGCGGCGGCTGCGGCTCGACGTACCGCCCCCCTATCCCCGCCACGAGGCCTTGGCGGTCCGCCTCGTAGAGCGCCTTCAGATGAAACAGGAAGTCGGGTGGGGCCTCCACATCATCATCGAGCAGCACGGCCACGTCGCCGCTGGCCAGTTCCAGGCCGCAGTTTCGCGACCCGGCGGAGGAGGGTACGTCGCGGTGGTGGTCGAGGAACTTCACCCCGGCCGAGCGGACCTTTCGGGCAAGCGACGGATCGAGCTCGGAAGTTCCGTCGTTGACGATGATGAGTTCACTCGGCAGATGAGTCTGGCGCAGGAGAGCGTCCACGGTGGCCGCCAGTTCAACCGGCCTGTCGTGGGTGGGCACGATGACGGAGATGCTTATCGTCATGCTCATGTCCGCCTCCGCGCCAGGTGAGTCCAGGCCCGACGGGCCGCGTGGAAGAGCTCTCGTTTTTCCTGGGGGTTAAAGAATAGCGGCGTTGCCAGGGCTCCCACGACCGCCAAGGCCCAGACAGCGCCCATCGCCCAGCCCGGCAGCAGCAGGAGCAGCGGGCAGGCCATCAGCAGGTACGTGCCGAGATGGAGCCGCACGTCCGCGATCAGGAAGTAGGCCAACGTGACAGCCATGCCGCCCGCCATCATGCCGACGCCCGCCGCCCAAGCCGCCCCGGCCGGAGCGTAGGCGAATCGCCCCTCCCACCTCAAGGCCAGGACGACGTTGGCCGCCCCGCCCGCCAGGGCCGCTAGGGCAATCACGATCGGCCACTCGCGAAGCCTCGCGACAATGGTCAGCAACGAGAGATTGCTGACGACCTGGAAGAACATCAGCAGCCCCCCCAGCAGCTCCAGACCCACGCGGTATTCCGGCCGCAGAACTCTGACCCACAGGCCGCCCGTGGCGTAGATTAAGATCGTCAAGGTCATCATGGCGACCGTGATGGTCTTGTATGCCGTTTCCAACGTCGCCATGGCCTCGCGTCGCGAGGAAGCTTCCCAATGCCGAGCGGCATGGGCGAAGACCACCGCAAAGGCGGAGTTGCTCACCATCAGCACCACCTGGCTGAGCTGGAGGAAGGCGCTGAACACCGCGGCCTCCTCCTTGCCGCAGCGGCGGTTGGTCAGATAGAAGCTGACGTGCTGCGCCACGAGCCACAGGATGTTGCCGATCATGGCGACAAAGCCGAAGCGCAGCAGGCGACTGAACGCGCGGTCGAGGTCTTCCCCCTCGATGTGGCCAAGCGCGTCGGCCGGCGGAATGGCCGCCTCTCCGGCGGCGGCGCTGGCCTCGGCGGGTTGCCAATCCTTCTCGGCGGTTCGGAACCCCTCGGCCCGCTCCAGCGCCGCCTGAAGCATGAGCACACCGACCACCAGGACCACCCCCTGCGCTAGCAGATGCCCCCCCAGCAGCGTCAACGCCGTCGGCCACAAGGCCAACCCCGCCACGCCGAAGATCGTGAAGATCACCGAGAACGCTATCTCGGCCGCCGCGGCCAGGCGGTAGGCGCGCATGCCGAACATGAAGCTGAGCATGTCATAGTAAAGCGCCCCCGCCAGCACGTTGGCCAGGGCGGCCAGGCACACGTGGAGCTGATAACGGTAGGTGAACGTTCCAACGGCCGACACGGCCCCCGAGACAATGACCAGGTCCGTGATCCACTTGCTGGTGGCCACGCCCACGGCCGTGGCGGCCAGGGCGGCGATGACGCAACGGCCTTGCACGCGTCGATAAAAGGCCGCCAGGTGCCCCCGGGCCTCATACAGGCTGACGTACCGTATCAACCCGTGATTGGCGCCCAGCGTGGCGACCGGCGAGGCCACCAGGAAAATCATCAGCCCCACCCCCCACATCCCGTACTCCGCCCGGGTCATCAGGTGCGCAAACAGCAGGACGCGCCCCAGGCCCAGGCCTTTCTGGAGGATCATGGCCGGGACGTACACCCCCAGCGACTCGGCCATCGAACCCACCTTCAGCAACCGAGCGGGAACATGCAAGGGCCACCTCCTAGGCCGCCAGCGCCGCAGCCGTTAGAGGCAGGTCCAGCGGATGAGGGTCGAGCAGGCGGTTGTATCCGACGACCAGGCCGGCGAAGGACCAGAACAACGCGCTGCTGGCCACGTCCCACAACGGGTCCACCAGCATCGCGTCGGTTAAGTAGGCAGCCATGGCCGCCCAGAACACCGCGACGTACTCCCGCGACAACAACCCCGTGGCCGTGGGCGGAATCTTGCGGTACAGCAGCACCGACTCGCGGAACAGCAGCACGATCACCGCCACCGTCACCACCACGCCGACCGCCCCGGTCTCGGCGGCCATCACCAGCAGCAGGTTGTGCGGCGTGGCCAGGCCCGTGCCCAGGCGGGTCAGTTCCGCCGGGTCGGAGCGGAGGGCCTGCTCGGCCGTCAGATAGTGACCAAAGCCCACCCCGAACATCGGATGGTCTTTGAAGATTTCCCACGTGCGCCGGGCCAGCACCCATCGGCCGATGATCGGGGCCTTCTGGGCCACGCCGCCGGTGGCGCGCTCCTCGCTGGCCAAGTTGGTCCAGAAGACCGCCACGATCAGCATCAACAGCACGCCCGCCAAGGCCAGCTTGCTCCTGCCCGCCCGGCTGGCCGAGCCGAAAAGCAGCCAGACCATCCCGGCCAGCAGGAACGACACGTACCCGCTTCGCAGCCCGGTGAAGAAGATGGCCGGGGGAATCAGGATCGCCTGCACCACCAGCGCCATGCGGTACGGGCCGCGAAGTTTGCGGATTAAAAACAAGTCCGCGTAGAACAGCGTCACCAGCAGGATCGCCTGTGGATTGCACATCGTGTAGGCGCCGCGGGCGCGGTCGAAGTGGATGCCGTACGTCGGTCCCCAGCTGGGCTGGTTGATGTACCCGGGCCAGATATACGCCCGGGCCTGTTCCAGCCCCATGATTGCAGCGTATTGAAGGTAGGCGATGTAGAGGGCGTACCAGCCGTAGATCGTCAGCGGGATCAGCGCCCAGGTGATCTGGGACTCCCGACGGGTGGCGTTGAAGACGAAGAAGAACATCGCAAACGGCAGCAGCAGCGAGCCTAGAAAGCGGAAATACGGCGCGGTGGACAGCGGGGAGTCCTCGGCGATCCACCCGGTCGCCGGGCGCTAAAGGCACAGCAGGCCAGCATTGCCGCCATCGCCCAGAGCACCGCCCGGTGAATGTGCAGCGACTCCCGCCGCCAGGCAAAATGCAGCAGGAACGCCAGCGACGCAGCCATAAAAAGCAACCGCGAAATGGTCAGGTTAAAGAACCCCCGCATCTCCAGCACCCAGAACGGCCGGTCAAACATGCCGAAGGACAACACCCAGATCCAGGCCCACAGGGTGATCTCCCAGCGAACGGCCCAGTAGGCCACCAGGGCGACGCCTGCCACGGCCAGGAAGGCCCAGGGCATCAGGGGAGGGATGAGCACCGCAACGACGGCCGTCGCCGCAGTCAGGCCGACCAGCGCGACCAGGGTAAGCGAATCGACTTTTTGCTGACGGATCATCCACATCGGTTCGCCTCCGGCGCGGCCGGGATGGGTGCGGGATCAGACTCGCCTGTAGAGGAAACCCGGGATAGGGTAGGTTCGCATGTTCAGCACCAGTCCGACGATCCTGCCGCCGCCCATTTCCAGGCGCTTTTTGGCCTGGGCGACGGCCTCGCGGGGCGTCCGGTCGGTTCGGGCGACCAGCACCACGTCCTTGACCACGCCGGCCAGCACCTGTGCGTCGGGATAATGGTTGACCGCGGCCACGTCCACCAGCACCTGATCGTAACCGTCGGCCAACGTGGCCAGGAACGCCCCCAGTTTGTCGCTGCGGAGCACCTCCAGGCGGCGCTGACCGGTGTTGCCCACGGCATAGACGTCCAGGCTGGTGTTGATGCGCTGGGCGGCCGCCTCGGGCGCCAGGCCCTCCACGAGGATTTCGGCGACGCCGGGCGTCGGCTTGGCGCCGAACAGGCGGTGGAGGGCCGGATCGCGGATGTTGAAGTCCACCAGCGCCACGCGGGAGGAACCTGCGGGCGTGCTGCCGGCCAGGGCCAAGCCGCAGGCCAGGGTCGAGACCCCTTCTTTTGCATCGGCCGAGCAGAGGATCAGGCTCTTGCCGACGGGCCTGCCGGAGTAGAACAGCGAGGCCCACAGGCCGCGAAAAATCTCCTCAGCCTGCTCTCGAAGCGTCGCCCGGGCTGGTCCTTCAGCGGTTTCGAGCATCTCTGCCATGATTCACCTCACTTGGTGCGGATAATTTTCCGGCCCAGCTTGGGCACCGAAGCCAGCACCGGCGTACCGAGGTAGCGCTCGGCCCCGTCGATGCTCTTGAGGGAGTGATCGAAGTGGTCGGCCAGAAAGGCGTACACCAGCGACAGCACTAGGCCGCTGACCACGGCAATCAACAGGTTCACCCACACGATCGGCCGGCGCGGCTCGGCGGGGTCCGGCCGCGAGGGCTCGTCGATCGTCGAGACCAGCAGCGGCTGGCTGGTGACCTTCTCCGCCGTCAGGGCGCCGACGACGCGCCGCTGCTCCTCGTTGAAGATTTCCTGGGCAGCCTCGACGGCCTTTTGGAGCAGCTCGTACCGCGCCACCTTGCCGGCCAGGTCATCCACCCGCTTGCGGTCCTCCACGACCTTGGCCGCCAGCACCTCGTGCCGGGCGGTCAGCATCGAGACTTCCTGCTGGAGCCGGGTGGACTGCTTGGCCAGTTCGCTGCGGAGGTCCGCCCGGGCCGCAGCCAGCTCGGCCTTGGCGGTCTGGACCTCTTGAAAGGCCTCGGTGTAGCGGGGTTCCAAGGCGTTCAGCGCGATCTTAGTCTCGACGATGCGGCCCTGGAGCTTTTCTATGACGGGGTTTCCTTTCGTCACCACGTCGGGCACCACCAGCGCGGCGTCGTCGGTCTTGGCCAGTTCCTCGTCCACGGCCTTCTTCAGCGCCGTCCACTCCGCCAGGCGCGCCTCGATGGTGTTGATCTCGCCGCGGAAGCGCGTGGCCAGGCTGGCATCGCCCGTCTCGCCACCCACCGCCCTGCCTCCGACCATGTTGATCACCTGGAGCAGGTCGCCCTTGAGGTCATCGTCGATGAACTTACAGAACGTGGCCGAGGCCTCCTCCAGGTTCACCTTGGCCGTGGCCAGCGATTGCTGCTGGAGCAGCTTGGTGGCGTCCCGGGTGCGCTGGCTCTCCAGATAGGTGTAGCGGATCAGGTAGGCGTTCTTGATGTTCTCCGCCAGCTTGGCGACCTGGGTGGCGGCCGCCTGGCGCGCGTCACCGCCGGCAGGGCCGACCACATCGCGTTCCGACCAGTCCACGCGAACGGTGAAGGTCTGGGTGAATGTGACGTCTGGACCGCCGGGGGTCAGGACCTTCACCCGGTCCTTGAGCTTCTTCATCAGCTTGGCGTTGCGAGCGATGAAGTCGCTGACTTGCTTGTCCGTATAGGCGCCGCCGGCGGCCGCTTCGGACGGTCCCTGAGGCGGAACGCCTTGAAGCTTCATCATGGCCGAGGCCAGGACATGTTCGCTCATGATGATCTCGCGCTGCGTGATCACGAACAGCGACACCTTGTCCCTCAGCAGCGTCGTCTGCTCCTCCAGCGGGTTGCCGACGATGCCCGGCCGAGCGAGCAACACCACCTCGCTGCGGTACCACCGCGGCGCCAAGTACGTCGCCGCCGCTGCCGCGGCTACCACGACCGCGAAGATCAGCACCATGCCGAGGAACCGGCTGGCCACGACTCGGACAATCTCACGAAGCGTTCGGTTGGTGTATGCCTCGGCCATGTCTCACCTCGTCAGCCCCGACCCTGGGGCCGGGGGATTAGCACGACTACCTCGGCGTAATGAAGTTGACCGCGTCGTTGACGTTGTAGGCAGCGCCGCTGCTGAAGCCTCCCACGCCGCGGATGCTCCGCGCCCAGACGTAATCGATGTAGTCGGCGCGCTTGGCGATCTCGGTGGTAGGCACGTAGATGATGTCGCCATCTTCCAGCCAGACGTCGAACCGCATGTTGTCCGCCTCGGCAACGATCGACCCGTCCGCCATGCGGCGGCGGTTCTCAAGCAACTGGTGGCAGTTGATGATGGCGACCTGCGGTTGCGGCAGGTGGCGTCGGCGGATGAGCATGACCATACTCAACTCGGCCCGGGTGGGGATGTGCCCACCGGCCTGGGCGATCGCTCCGATCAGCGTCAGCTCGTTGCTGGACGTGCTGACCAGGCCGGTGCGGTTGTACAGCGTGCCGGGGATGCGCACCTCCCCCAGCACGTACACCTGCATCGGGGCGGCCTGCTGGAGGTTCACCGTCACCTCAAGCTCCAGCAGCATCGCCTCGGTGTAGGCCTTGTTCAGCTCGGCGTGCAGCTCGTCGATGGTCAGCCCGGCGGCATGGATGTTCCTGACGAACGGCAGGGCGATCGTGCCGTCGGGGGCGACGGGGACCAGGCGGCTCTGGCCGCGGGGTGAGGTCTTGATCGCCTCCTTCAGCTCGGTGATGTTCACGTTGGACTGCTTGAAGCTCGCCGTGAGCTGCGGGTCCTTGATGAAGGCCTTGTACTTCTGCTCCAGCTCCTTCTGGACCTCTTCGATCGTGCGGCCATAGACGGCCACCTGCCCAATGAGGTTCAGCCGCAGCGAGCCGTCGGACTGCACCTGCTCGGTCTGGTCGAGGTCCGGGTTGAACGGGAAGCGGATCTCGATCACGTCCTGGATCTTAATGCGGTATTCCTGCGTCTGGCGATAGCGGATGTGATAAATGACTTCCACGCTGTCGCCTTCGCGCAGGCGGTAATTGCGGCGGACGATGTGCGCCACGGGGATCTTCTGCTGCCCCCAGTCGCTGCGGAGGAAGTCGGCCGGCATCGCGGCGATTTCGTCCTTGGGGGGTGGCGGGGCGCAACCGGAGACAATCCCCACGGCCCCGGCAAGGGCGGCCAGGAGAACCACTCGAACCAGGGTCAGGCCCATAGCATCACCTCGTCGCAGTCACGAACGCGTCCGGTTTGACTTTCTTCACCGACAGCAAGGCCGCCGTCGCCTGCTCGAAGGTCGCGTAGCGACCCGCCTGAACGACGAACGTCAGCTTGCCTTGGCCCGTCAAGGGGACCGCCGCGGCCTGGACGCCGCCATCGGCCAGTTCTCCCAGGACGGCCTCAGCGCTGCTCTTGCTTTCAAAGGCCCCGACCTGGACAGTCCAGGCCCGCCCGTGGATCCGCCGGCTGGACCTGGCGGCCAGCTCCGAACCGGAGAACAATTCGATCACCCGGCTGAACTGGAGGTCCGCCTCTTCCCATCGCCCCAACCGCTGGAGCACGCAGCCCAGGCGATAGCCCGCATGGTCGGTCGGGGGAGCGGATCGGTCCGTGTTTTCCAAGACCACGCGGTACATATCGGCGGCTGTGGGCATGTCGTCCCGATCCCAGGCCAGATCGCCCAAGGCCAGCGCCGCCTTGCCGCGAATCTCGTTTTTGTCCGTCCGCGACAAGGCCGCCTCCAGGTCGGCCCGCGCCCCCACCCGGTCGCCCAACTGGTACTTGGCCAGGCCGCGAAGATAGAAGGCCTCATCCGCCTGGCTGGACCGCGCGTGGTCGTAGAGGAAGGCGTCCATGCTGCTGACGACTCCCTGAGGATTTCCGGCGGCGCTGGCGGCGTATCCGTTCTGGAGCAATTGCCGCGCCTGGGGCGACAGCGACTCCTGACAGCCGATACAACACAGTAGCGCCGCCAGACACCCCGCCTGTCTGTGTGGCCTGGGGGCCATGACCACTCCGTGCGCAGAGAAGCATCCCTGCGGAACAATTCTCTTGTTCCTAAGGTCGTCAGTTCGGGCCTAAAACTTGAACGTTCCGACTATTGCGCCAGGTGCCCCAAATCTTTTTACCCCGCTTTGGTCTGGCCAAGTACGGCCATACAATATCCCAGGACCCACCGGACGCGGACGACGCCGGGAAACCCGGCATAGGCCGACGGCAGGACCATGGGACTTCAACGAGGAGCGATGCCATGAAGGCGGCGGCGATACGAAAGCACGGAGACGCAAACGTCATCGAGATCGAAGAGCTGCCGATGCCCAAGCCGGCCAAGGGCGAGGTGGTGCTGTCGGTGCGGGCGGCGGGGTTGAACCACCTGGACATCTGGGTCCGCAGCGGCGGGCGGTTCCAGATCACGTTCCCGCACGTCCTGGGCAGCGACGCCACCGGCGTGGTGGCCGAGCTCGGCACGGGGGTCAAAGGCCTTGAAGTCGGCCAGGAGGTCGTCCTCAGTCCGGGCCTGTCTTGCGGGCGATGCGAGTTCTGCCTGCGCGGCGAGCAGAACCTCTGCGGTGATTTCAACATCGTCGGGGCTGGCCGGCCGGGCACTTTCGCCCAATTCGTGGCTGTCCCGGCCGTCAACTGCCTGCCCAAGCCGCCGGGGATGAGCTACGAGCAGGCCGGCAGCCTAGCGGTGGCTTACGTGACGGCCTGGCGGATGCTGATGACGCGAGCGGGCCTGAAACCCGGCGAAACGGTCCTCATCCACGGCATCGGCGGCGGCGTGGCGATCGCCGGACTGCAACTGGCCAAGCTCGCTGGCGCGCGGGCGATCGTCACCTCCTCCAGCGACGAAAAGCTCGCCAAGGCCACCAAATTGGGCGCCGACGTGGGCCTGAACTACCGCAAGACCGCCGATCTAGTGGCAGCCATCCGCGACGCGACCGGCGGGCGCGGCGTGGACGTCGTCTTCGAGACGGTCGGGGCAGCCACCTGGCCGGTGAGCCTGGGTTCGCTCCGCCGCGGCGGGCGAGTGGTCATCTGTGGCACCACCAGCGGACCGGAGGCCCCCACCAGCCTCCAGGCGCTATACTGGAACCAATACACGATTCTTGGCTCGACCTACGGCAGTCGAGAGGACTTCCGCCAACTCCTTTCAGCCATAACCGAGGCCAAGCTGCCGCCGGTGATCGACTCCATCTGGCCGCTGGGCCGGGCCCGCACCGCCACCGAACGCATGGAATCCGGCCAACAGTTCGGCAAGATCGTCCTGACCATGCCAACCTAGACTGAACTCCCCGCAGAACGGTTTACAATCTCTGGGCGAGCTGTACGTATTGCATCCGCGTCTCGTAAAGGGCCTTGTCCAGCAGCTTTTTCTCATCCTCCGTGAGATTGCCGCGGGTCTTTTCCTCTAGGACCGTGAGCGTGTCGATGTGGTGGCGGGCAAGTTCCAGGTCCACGTAGCGGCGCTTGGTCTTAGGGTCCTCAAGACCCCCTAGGGCGAGAAAAACTTGGGTGACCAGCGAGCTGACCAGCGTGGCAAAGCTGGCGGGGGGCAGTTCCCGTGGCGGGCGGGCGCCTTCTGCGGCGGATTCGGCCGCACCGGCGGCGGGCTTGGAAGTCTCGGCCCGCTGGGCAAGTTTCTCCTTCTCCGCCTTGGCCTGGGCCTTCCAGTCGTCGTCTACGACAATCTTGGGCTTTTCCTGGTCTTTGGGCACGTTTTCCGTCATGGCATCGTCCTCGAAGCTATACAACACAGAGACGCAGAGGACTACAAAGAGAGTTTAATAGGGGCCTTTATCTTTTTTTGCGCATCTCTCCGTCCCTCAGTGCCTCTGTGTCGAATCTTCTTACGCTTTGGTTTTTGCCTTCAGCGCCGCGGCCACCAGGCCGAGGAACATCGGGTTGGGGTTCAGCGGCCGGCTGGTCAGGCAGGGATGGGCCTGGGTGCCGATGAAGTAGGGATGGACGCTTTGCGGCAGCTCCAGGATCTGCATGATGGGGTGCACCGGATGACGGCCGGAGAAGACCATCCCGGCCTTTTCCAGCACGGGCACGTATTTGGGATCCACCTCGTAGCGGTGGCGGAAGCGCATGCGGACCTGCCGTGCGCCGCCGAACAGCTCGGCCGCCAGCGTGCCGGGGATGACCTCGATATCCTGGCCGCCCAGGCGCATGTTGCCGCCCAGTCCCTCGATCTTCTTCTGCTCCGGCAGGATGTCGATCACCGGATCGGTGCAGTCGGGGTTGATCTCGGTGCTGTCGGCCCCAGGCAGACCGCAGACGTTGCGGGCGTACTCGATCACCGCCATCTGGAAGCCGAAGCAGATGCCCAGGTACGGCAGCTTGCCGGTGCGGGCGTGGCGGACGCAGGCGATCTTGCCCGTCGTGCCGCGCACCCCGAACCCGCCGGGCACGATGATGCCGTGCACGCCGGCCAGCGCCTCGGCGGCGCCGGCGTCGGTGAGGTCCGTGGTGTCGATCCACTGGACGTTCACCCGCGCGTCGTTGGCCACGCCCGCGTGCTCCAGGGCCTTGATGATGCTGGCGTAGCTGTCGCGCAGGGCGGTGTACTTGCCGGTGATGCCGATGGTGACGGTCGTGTTTCTCATGGCCGATGCGGGAGGCGAACTCCAGCCACCGGGCCGCGGCCCGGGCGTCCTGGGCGGAGTTGATCCGCCCGACCAGGCCGAGCAGTTGCACCACCTCGTTGTCCAGCCCGGCCTCGCGCATGACCTCGGGCAGCAGGTAGATGCTCGGCAGGTCGTGCATGGAGAACACGCGTCGGCGGGGCACGTTGGTGTACACCGACATCTTCTCGCGGACCTTGTCGGTGACGGGCGATTCGGCCCGGCAGGCGATGATGTGCGGCATGATGCCGTACTCCATCAGCCGCTTGATGCCGAGCTGGGCGGCCTTGGACTTCTGCTCGCCCAGGGTCGGCGGGTGCGAGGATGTACGTCAGGGCGACGAAGACACCGAGCCCTCGCCCTCCTCGTAGCCCAGTTCGCGCATGGCCTCGATGTAGTAGGCGTTCTCGACGTCGCCCACCGTGCCGCCGATCTCGACGAACACCACGTCGGCGCCCGTCTGCACGGCCAGCTCGCGCAGGCGGAGCTTCACCTCGCCGGTCACGTGCGGGATCATCTGCACGTCGCGGCCGAGGTAGCTGCCGGCCCGTTCCTTGGCCAGCACGGCGGAGTAAATCTGCCCGCTGGTGGCGAAGTTGGCGCGCGTCAGGTCCTGGTCGAGCATCCGCTCGTAGGTGCCCAGGTCCATGTCGGTCTCCATGCCGTCGTCCAGCACGAAGACCTCGCCGTGGCGGAAGGGGTTCAGCGTGCCGGAGTCGATGTTCAGGTAGCCTTCCAGCTTGATGGGCGAGACGACCAGCCCCTTGTCCTTCAGCAGCTTGGCCAGCGAGGAGGAGAAGATGCCCTTGCCCAGCCCGCTCATCACCGTGCCCAAGACGACGACGTACTTCACCTGGCCAGGCGATAGCCCTCAGGCAGCGGGGTGTAGAACTCGGTATCGTCGCTGCGGTCCTTGATCGACCGCAGCAGGTCCATGGCATCGCTCATGGACCTACACTGTACCGCCCGCGGGCCGCCAGAGCAATGACGTTCGTCGGTTTGAAGACGACATCATCGCAGGGGAAGGCAGGGGAACCGTCCCACGCCAACGATATCCCCCCCTGGTGCGGCGACCTTGCGAGAAAGCCTTGGGCCTGGAACGACAGGAACTTATGTCCTATGATAAAATTCCAGGCGATTCTGGAACGACGGGGACGATCCTGGGAAAGGACATTGATCCCGTGCCGGCCGAGCAGGACAAAACGATCAGCGACACGGAGTTGCTTCGCCGCCACCTGGCCGGCGAGGATGAGGCGTTCACCGCGCTGGTCCGCCGCTACGAGCGGGAGCTGTACAACTTTCTGGCCCGTTTCACGGGCGATCCCACCCTGGCCGAGGACCTGTTCCAGGAGACGTTCTTGCAGCTTCACGTCTCGGCGGCCACGTTCGACCAGACCAAGAAGCTCAAGCCCTGGCTCTTCACCATCGCCGCCAACAAGGCCCGCGACGCGATGCGCAGCCGGCTGCGCCGAGCGGCCGCGCCCCTGGACGCCACCGTCTCCGGCACGGCCGACGACCGCACCACCTATGCCGACCTGATGCCTTCGGACGTCCCCGCCCCCCAGGAATCCATGCTGAACCTGGAGGACCGCCTGGCCGTAGAAAGTATTGTGAGCCAGATGCCGGAGCACCTGCGGACTGTCCTGGTGCTCAGCTACTTCAGCGATCTGCCCTACAAGGAGATTGCCGAGATCCTGGGTGTGCCGTTGGGGACGGTCAAATCGCGGCTGCATGCAGCCGTCAAGCATTTTGCGGAACAATGGAAGGCCATGGCGGGCAACAAAAAATGACCGAACAAAGACACCAAGACGAGCAGCTTCTGATCGACTACCTTCTGGGCCGATGCGACTCGGACCAGGTCCAGGCCATTCGGCGCCGGCTGGACGACGATGAGGAATTCCTCCGCCTTCGCCAGGACGTTCACAACACCCTGGCGGCGATGAGGCTTTTGCCGGAACTCGCCCCCCCGCCGGGTCTGGCCGAGCGCACGGTCGGCCGGGTGCATCAGATCCGGGCCACCGAGGCCCTCATCGCCCGGACCGAGCTGAGCCGGCCCATGGTGTTCCGCTCCAGGCTGAGCCTTCGCGACGTGGTCGCCGTCGCGTCCGTGGTCTTCCTGGTGGGGTTCGCCTACTTCTTCGCCTCCGGTCGAATCCAGGCCCAGGCGCTGAGGGACCGGCGGCTTTGTGAAGCCCAGTTGGGCCAGATCGGCCGAGCAGCCCACGTCTACGCCGGGGAAAACGATGGAGTCCTGCCGGTGTCCTCGGACGTCCCGCGTCCCTGGTTGGCGTCGGCCGGCGGTCAGGCGGTCAGCAATTCCACGGGCCTGTTCAAGCTGGTCAGCGCCCGCTACGCCCCTGCGGAAATCTTCCAGTGCCCCGCCGTCGCAGAAAGCAAGTTGGCGAGCTTCGCCGTCCAGGCCGGGATGACCGACTTCCCCCAGGGTAAGTTCATCGGATACTCCTACCAGTATTCCCTCGGACGGGGCATTTCGCTGAACGACCCCGCCCTCCGCGCCGCGCTGCACGAGATGGCGATCCTGGCCGACAGCAATCCCCTGTTCAGCGGCGGGAGCTTTCAGCCGCAACGGCTTAGCGCCCCCCTCAGCGAGAACCATGGCTCCAAGGGCCAGAACGTGCTCTACCTGGACAACCACGTGGCCTGGGCCGAAACGGCCGCCGCCGGCGTCAGGGGCAACAACATCTTCCTCGTGGAGGGCGTCTACAATTACCGCGGCGACGAGGCCCCCGTCGAGCCGACCGATACCTTCCTGCTGCCGGCGTATTCGCAGAGATAACGTCCCGGCACCCCGGCCCCCCACCGATCCTTCGGCAATGCTGTCTGCCTGAGGCCATTTTTGACATGGCGCCCCCCTGGCCATACAATGCCCCCCGACGGGCGGTGGCGCAGCCCCTACCGATAGCCTCTGTAAAGAGAACCTCGCAGATGCAGCGGACGATCAAGGTCAACCTGGGCAGGCGAAGCTACCAGGTGCGGATCGGCCCCGGCGAGCTGGCCCGGCTGGGTGAGGTTGCCGCCGGCCTGCAGGCCGCTCGCTTGGCCGTGATCATCGCCGATGCCACCGTGGCGGAGCTTTATGGCCGGGCGGTCTTGGATTCGCTCCAGGCCGCCGGCCTCCGGCCGCCCTGATCGACTTCCCGCCCGGCGAGGAGCACAAGACGCTGGCGACCTTCGGCCACGTGATGGACGAGCTGCTGGCCGTCAGCCCGCCGATCGACCGCGACAGCCTCATCGTCGCCCTGGGCGGCGGGGTGACGGGCGACCTGGCGGGTTTCGTGGCCGCCACGGCCCTGCGCGGGCTGCGGTGGCTCCAGTGCCCCACCACGCTGCTGGCCGACGTGGACGCCTCCGTGGGCGGCAAGACGGCCGTGGACCACCCGGCCGGCAAGAACCTCATCGGGGCGTTCCACCAGCCCCGCGGCGTGCTGATCGACGTGTCGGTGCTGAAGACGCTGGACGCCCGCCAGCTTCGCACCGGCCTGGCCGAGTGCGTCAAGCACGGCATGATCCGCGACGCGACGCTGCTGGACTTCATCGACGCCACGCCGCGGCGATCCTGGCCGCCGAGGAGGACGTGATGACCGAGCTGGTCGCCCGCAACGTGGCCATCAAGGCGGCGGTCGTCTCGGCCGACGAGCGGGAGTCGGGCGAGCGCTCGCACCTGAACTTCGGCCACACCGTCGGCCACGCCATCGAGACGCACCTCGGCCTGGGCAAGATCACGCACGGTGAGGCCGTGTCGCTGGGCATGGTGGCCGCCTGCCGCCTGGCCGTGCAGCGCGGGCTGGCCGAACCGGCCGTGCTGGAGCGCCTGGAAGCGCCTGCTGACAACTCCGGGCCTGCCCACCCGCTGGCCGGACCTGGACGCCGGCGCCCTCTGGCCAATCATGCAGCACGACAAAAAGGCCCGCGGCGGCAAGGTCCGCATGGTCCTGCCGACCGCCCTGGGCCAGGTGGACGTCTTCGACGATATCCGCGACTCGGAGATCGCCGACGCCCTGGCCGCGATGCAGATGATGGCCCAGCGTCGCCTGCACAGCGAACATAGGGTTTGCGCATGACCGAATCCGCAAACCGCAATCCGCAATCCGCAATCGACCTGAGCGTGGAGATCGCCGGCGTGCGGTTGGCCAATCCGCTGATGACGGCCAGCGGCACGTGCGGCTACGGGGACGAGTACGCCGACTTCGTGGACCTCCGGCAGCTTGGGGCGTTCGTCACCAAGAGCATCACGCTCGAGCCGCGGGCGGGCAACGAGTACCCCCGCATCGTGGAGACCCGCGCGGGCATGCTCAACGCCATCGGCCTGGCCAACGTGGGGCTGGAGGTGTTCCTCGCGGAGAAGGTCCCGCCGCTGGAGCGGCTGGGCGTGCCGGTCTTCGTCAACGTGGCCGGGACGACGGTGGAGGACTACCTGGCCGTCGCCGAGGCGCTGGAGAAGGTGGCGGTCGTCCGCGGCGTCGAGCTGAACATCTCCTGCCCCAACGTCAAGGCCGGCGGGCATCCAGTTCGGCGCCGATCCGCAGCAGGTGCGGCTGATCGTCGGTGAGGTCCGCAAGGTCGTCCGCAAGAACATCCTGATCGTCAAGCTCTCCCCCAACGTCACCGACATCGCCGCCACCGCCGCCGCCGCGGTCGAGGCCGGGGCCGACGCCCTCAGCCTGGTCAACACGTTCACCGCGATGGCCATCGACGTGGAGCGCCGCCGCCCGATCCTGGCCAACGCCACCGGCGGGCTGTCCGGCCCGGCCATCCGCCCCATCGCCGTCTACATGGTCCACCGCGTCTACACGCAGGTGGCCAAGTCTGCCGGCGTGCCGATCATCGGCATGGGCGGCATCCAGTACGCCGCCGACGCCCTGGAGTTCCTGCTGGCCGGGGCGACGGGCCTGGCGGTCGGCACGGCCTTGTTCGTCAATCCGGCCTGCCTGCTCGAGATCCGCGACGGCATTGCCGATTATCTTCGCCGCCACGGCCTAGCAGCAGCGTGCCGGAAGATCATCGGCGCCCTGGACCGGTCTAGGGCAGCACTAAGCTTGGCCAAGTCGTTCGACCACCGGTGAACGGTGCTAGTTATATACTTAAGTTTTGACTTGCCACGCCGTTATTGCCTAACAAGTCCCTAGAATACGTGCGTCTCGAGGCATAATAGTTGACGGTGAGGCGAGATGATGTCGGGCTGCCTTGCGAATCAGGCCCAGGTGCGGGCACGATGGCAGATTCCGCCAAGAGTGCTTGCGTTCGGCGGGTCCATGAGATAATGCTTTGCTGAGTTCACGGTGGTGGGCGTTCGCTCTGTCGGCGTCCTGTGGTCGGGGTGGCTTTAGCGACGTTGAGACCGTCGAGGTGGGAATCATGAGAGTCTTCATGTTGGGCTGGGAGTTCCCGCCCCACATCAGTGGCGGTCTGGGCACAGCCTGCTACGGCATGACCAAGGGCCTGGACGAGATCGGCGTGGAGGTGATCTTCGTTCTGCCCACGGCGGTCCCTGTAGCCCGCCAGCCACGTCAAGCTCCGCACGGCAGCCCATCTCAGGCCGCAGCGCCAGGACGCCGGTGGCGAGCACGCGTTCCGCCACGTCACCGCTCCGGCAGGTGGACGCCAAGCTCCAGGCCTACGCCTCCCCGGCCTCAGCGAGGAGTTCATCCGGCAGTTGACCGCCCAGGTGCAGGCGTCGATGGGCACGACGGCCACGCCGCAGATGATCCAGGCCTTCCAGGCCGAGCTGGCCAGCTCGCCGCAGCGGTTCGCCGCCGGCGCGGGAGTCCACTACGCCGGCGACCTGATGGGCCAGGTGTACCGCTACGCCCGCTTGGCGCTGGAGCTGGCCAGAAGCGAGCAATTCGACGTCGTCCACGCCCACGACTGGATGACCTACCCGGCCGGGCCTGGCCGTCGCGGCCGCCATCGGCAAGCCGCTGGTCGTGCACGTCCACAGCACCGAGTTCGACCGCTCCGGCGAGAACGTCAACCAGCAGGTCTACGACATCGAGCGGGCCGGGCATGCACGGGGCCGACTGCGTCGTCTGCGTCAGCCACCTCACCCGCTCCATCGTGGCCGCCCGCTACGGCGTGCCGGTAGAGAAGCTGGAGGTCGTCTACAACGCCGTCGACCTGCCCAACGAGCAGGACTGGGAGATGAAGCCCATCCGCCAGGACGAGAAGATCGTCCTGTTCCTGGGCCGCGTGACCATGCAGAAGGGCCCGGAGTACTTCCTGCGGGCGGCCAAGAAGGTCCTGGAGAAGTTCACCAACGTCCGCTTCGTGATGGCCGGCAGCGGCGACATGATCACCCGGTGCATTCAGGAGGTGGCCGACCTGCGGATCGGCCAGTACGTCACGTTCACCGGCTTTCTGCGCGGCGACGACGTGAACCGCATCTTCCAGATGGCCGACCTGTACGTCATGCCCAGCGTGTCGGAGCCGTTCGGCATCGCCCCGCTGGAGGCCCTGTCGCACAACGTGCCGGTGATCATCTCCAAGCAGTCGGGCGTGTCGGAGGTGCTCACCCACGTGCTGAAGGTGGACTTCTGGGACATCGACGAGATGGCCAACAAGATCCTGGCCGTGCTGCGCTACCCCCCGCTGCACCGAACCCTCCGCCAGCACGGGCACATCGAGCTGCGGAAGCTGTCCTGGAGGGACAGCGCCCAGAAGCTCGCCGGCGATTTACAGCCGTCTGGCCGGCCGGTTGAATCGGACCGGCCGGAAGCGGATCGGTGCGCCCCGAGGTGAGATTTGGCTTGACCGCCGAGGTCCCCGCACGCTTCATAATAGAAGGTTATGGCATCGGTCGTTTTCTACTTCCAGGTCCATCAGCCGTTCCGCCTGCGGCGCTACAGCATCTTCGACAGCGACGCCAACTACTTCGACAACTGGCGCAACGAGACGGTCTGCCGCAAGGTCGCCGGCAAGTGCTACCTGCCGGCCAACCAGACCATCCTGGACCTGATCCGCCGGCACGAGGGGCGCTTCCGCGTGAGCTATTCGCTGACCGGCACGATCATCGAGCAGTTCCAGCAGTGGGCACCGGAGGTGCTGGAGAGCTTCCACGACCTGGCCGAGACCGGGTGCGTCGAGTTCATCGCCGAGACCTACTACCACTGCCTGGCCTTCCTCTACAACCGCGACGAGTTCGTCGCCCAGACGCACATGCACCGCCGGCTCATGCGCGACCTGTTCGGCCAGGAGCCGCGGATCTTCCGCAACACCGAGCTGATCTACAACAACGACGTGGCCAAGGTGGTCGAGGACATGGGCTTCGACGCCATCCTCACCGAGGGCGCCGACCACATCCTGGGCTACCGCAGCCCCAACTTCATCTACAACCCGCCCAACTGCGGCCACCTGCGGATGCTGCTGAAGAACTACCGCCTCAGCGACGACATCGCCTTCCGCTTCTCCAACCGCGGCTGGACGGAGTGGCCGCTGACGGCGGAGAAGTTCGCCCGCTGGGTCGACCAGATCAACGGCAACGGCTACGTCTGCAACCTGTTCATGGACTACGAGACGTTCGGCGAGCACCAGTGGGCCGACACGGGCATCTTCGAGTTCCTCCGCGTGCTGCCGGAGAAGATCCTGGCCGGCAGGCAAGAACGACTTCCTGACCGTCTCCCAGGCCATCGACCGCTACCCCTCGGTCGGCGAGGTGGACGTGCCGCACATGATCTCCTGGGCCGACACCGAGCGGGACATCTCCGCCTGGCTGGGCAACAGCATGCAGGCCAACGCCCTGCACGAGGTGTACGCCCTGGCCGACCGCGTGCTGGGCACCGAGGACGCGGCCTTGATCGCACGACTGGCGCAAGCTCCAGACCTCCGACCACTTCTACTACATGTGCACCAAGTGGTTCGCCGACGGCGACGTGCACAAGTACTTCAATCCCTACGAGTCGCCCTACGACGCCTACATCAACTTCATGAACATCCTGGACAACGTCCGCAGCCGGATCGCCGCCAGGGTCCACGCCTAGATGTCCTTGGGGGTCCTTAAGGGTTTTTTCATCGGACTGGAGTGGGTTTCACAGTTTCCGACTTCTCCACTCCGCGGCTGCCTCTGGTCGTACCGACTTACGCCAGGTTTGCCATGGCCTTATAATGACTCGTACTGAAGGGCCGAAAGAGAACCTTATGGCGAAGACCAGGAAATCGACGACCGATCCGCTGCCGCCGGCGATGCAGTTTCCCTATTCCCAACGCGATCTGGACGACCTGCTCTCGAAGGAGTGGCTGCTGTCCAACAGGATCGGCGCCTATGCCTCCTCCTCGGCCCTGGGATGTCAACACGCGTCGCTACCACGGGCTGCTGATCGCCTCCGCCAGTCCGCCGATGGACCGGATCGCGGCCCTGGCGACGGTGATGGAGCAGGTGCAGGTCGGGAGAACCCCCGGATCGGCCCAATACGATCTGGCCACCAACGAGTTCGCCGACGCCTTCTCGCCGCGCGGCATGGAGCACCTGGTCGAGTTCGTCTACGACGTCGTTCCTCGATGGCTCTACCGCATCGGCGACGTGGAGGTGGTCAAAGAGGTAATCCTGGCCGAGGCCGCCAACGCCGTCGCCGTGCGCTACACGGTGCGCGGAGGCGGCGTCACCTTGAAGCTATGGCCGTTTGCGGCCTTGCGGGACTTCCACAACCTCCGCAAGGTCAAGCCAGCCCCAGCCAGATGACCTTCGAGAGCCGCGACGAGGGCCTCCTGGTCCACGACCGCCAGGGGCCGGCCCATGTGCTCTGTCTCCGCGCAGGAGGGCGGGAAGTTCCAGTCCCAGCCCCAATGGTGGTACCGCTTCCTGTACCGCCAGGACGTCGCGCAGGGGCCAGGAGGGCTTCGAGGACCTCTACACTCCCGGTTTTTTTACCTTTGTCTGCTCCCCGGCCGACGGGCAGGTCTTCCAGCTCACCGCCAGTCTGGACGAACACGTGGCGGTAGATTTCGATGCGACGCTTCAGACCCGCCACCGCCGCCTGGCCGAGCTGGCCGGTTCGGTCGGCCCGGCGCCGACGAGACCACCCGCCGCCTGGCCGTGGCCACAGACGCCTTCCTCGTGCAGCGAAGCTTCCCCGGCACGGCGTCGCGGACGACCATCCTGGCCGGGTATCCCTGGTTCGCCGACTGGGGGCGCGATGCCTTCGTCGCCCTGCCGGGGCTGCTGCTGTGCACCGGCCGATTCGCCCAGGCCCGCGAGGTGTTCCGCACCTTCGCCGAGCACCTCAGCGGCGGCATGATCCCCAACCGCTTCGACGACTACTCCAACACCGCCCACTACAACAGCATCGACGCGTCGCTGTGGTTCATCGTCGCCGCCGAGCGCTACCTGGCGGCCACGGGCGACCAGGCCTTCTGGCACGACGTGCTGATGCCCACGGCCAACGCGATCCTGACGGCCTACCGCAACGGCACGCGGTTCGACATCCACGCCGACGCCGACGGCCTGCTGCATGGGCGGCTCGCACACCACGCAACTGACCTGGATGGACGCGAAGCTGGGCGAGGAGGCCGTCACGCCGCGGCACGGCAAGGCCGTCGAGGTCAACGCCCTGTGGTACTGCGCCCACCGCATCATGGCCCAGCGGTGCGCAGGCCTCGACCCCACGACTGGCCAAGCTATTACGCACACCTGGCCGACCTGATCGGCCCGGCCTTCGTGCGGGCGTTCTGGAACGCATCCGCAGGGCTGCCTGTACGACTGCATCACCGACGACGGCCCCGACGCCGCCATCCGGCCCAACCAGATCTTCGCCGTCTCGCTGCCGCACAGCCCCCTGTCACGCCCCAGCAGCAGGTCCAGGTGGTTCAGATTGTCCGCCAGCACCTGCTCACCCCACTGGGCCTGCGGAGCCTGAGCCCCACCGACAGCCGCTACCGCCGGCGCTACGGCGGATCGTGGGAGTCGCGCGACCGGGCGTATCACCAGGGCACGGTCTGGGCCTGGTTGATCGGCCCGTACGTCGAGGCCTTCCTGAAGGTCCAGGCCGACAAGACCAAGGCCGTGGCCGAGGCCCGCCGCTGCCTGCACGCCTTCGACGCGCACCTGGCCGAGGCCGGGCTGGGGAGCGTCAGCGAGATCTTCGACGGCGACGCCCCCCACTACCCCCACGGCTGCATCGCCCAGGCCTGGTCCGTGGCCGAGGTCCTGCGGGCCAAACTGCTGGTCGAGCAAGCCGCCCAGGCCTTGAAAAAGAAGTAAGTCCTCCCCATTGGGGCCTGCATCCCTACCAGGGAAGGGGTTGCAAAGCCCTCTGCCTCGCCTTAGAGTAAGCCGCGTCATGGCGGATGGACTTTTAACCAATAACCCATAACCAATAACCAAAAGAGCCGAACGAGCCGACCCTGGTCAGCTCAGATGAGTCGATTCCTCAGGGTCAAGGATGGCCGAGCCGGCAGCGACGATTCCCGACGGCTTGGGAGCATGCGCGAGGTGCCCACGGTGAGCTCCGGCCGGGCCAGTTCATCCCAAGAGGCAGTGCGGCGGTTTGTGGACGGCATGACGCCCCAGGAGCGGATGCTGGTGGTGCTGAAGCGCGAACTGTACGAAGGTCGCTGGGACGAGATGGTGGCCGACCTTCAGGCCCGTCTGGATGGCCGGCCGTACATCTTCAAACTGGCCCACCGGATCGGCGACGACCTGGAGCGCATCGCTCGCTTGCGTGGGTTCGAGCAGGAACATGGTGTGGATTTGGGAGACTACGTGAAATCACCGCCCTAGACGGCGGCCGCAGCATCATCCATCGCACCTGAGAGACAACTAACTCCGTTTTGGGAGCTCATTGACATTCGCATGGCGAATGGACATCAGATACCAGGATTCGGCCGTCTTTGAGCTGCAATTCGCCGTAGGCGAATTGCTTTGTCAATGTGAAGGTTAATAACATGCGTGGTGCAACTTTTACGGTCGTGCTGGTGGCCGTCGTCGCCGCCCTGACTGGATGCGCCCGGAAGTTCGCGGCGAGTGGGAGGGACTGACCTCCTCCAAGACTCTGGAGGCGGCGGACCTCCAGTACTATTGGCACATCAACGTCTCTCTGGATGAGGGTGAAAACCTCACCAAGCTCTATCTGGTGGACAAGGACTTGTATGGCCTGACCGACCGCGCCCGCCTGCTGGCCATTGACGCCGGGGGGGGGATGTGGCGATGGACGGTGGACGCCGGTGGACGGAATCAGCGGGTGTTCGCCCCCGTCCACGCCGACGCCGTGGCCCTGCCGACTTGGCTGGGTGACGGGGCCAAGGATAAGCCCACCTCCGAGATGATCCGCCAGGCCAAGCCTTTCGACGCGGTGATCTTCAACACCCTCAGCCACATCCTGGTGATCCACCGCGTCACGGGTGAGACGGTCATGAAGATCCCGCTGGACTTCGCGGCCAACACCGGCGGCAGCCCCGCCCCCGATGGAACGGGCGGATGCCTGTACTACCTCGCGTCGATCCGCGGCTGGTGCTACGCGATGGACCTTCGCAGGGCCTTGAGCGTGTGGAACACTTCCGTCGAAGGCTCCATTCGCGCCACGCCGGTCTTTTACAAAGGCGTGCTGTTCGTGGCTGACGAAAGCGGCACGCTTCAGGCCATCAGCATGGAACCGACAGGGCCCAAACGTCTGTGGAACAGCAACCAGATTGACAGCCAGCGGATGGCCGGAGCGGTGACGGCGGAGATGTCCATCGACGATCGCGGCTGTTTCGTGGCCTGCGAAGACAATCGCCTGTATGCCTACGACCGCCTGACCGGCAAGCCCCTGTGGCCGCCCTTCATCTGCCAGGGACCGCTGCGGGAATCCCCGCAGGTGGGCGAGAACACCATCTTCCAGCGAGCCCCGCGCGACCAGCTCTATGCCATCAACGTGGCCAACGGCGACCAGCGATGGACGATGCCGACGGGCAAGATCGCGCTGGCCGTCATCCGGGACAAGGTCAGCCAGGTGTACCTGCTGGACGGCGCGCACACCCTGCGGATCGTCGAAGAGATCAGCGGCACGGAGATCGCCTCCCTGCCGATGACCGGCTACGGCGTTTACCTCCCCAACGTGACCGTGCCGGCCATCTACGCGGCCTCGCGGGACGGCCAGGTCGTCTGCATCCGCCCGCTGGCGCCGAGCCGCTGACGATCGAAAAACTCAAAACAGGCGCCCCTGACAGGCCGGACACCGAAGGGGATTTTACCTCCCAATCGCCATACGGACGGAAGGAGCCGACATGGAAGCCGTCGCCGTTCGCCGTGCGTTGATCAGCGTGTTCGACAAGACCGGCATCGCGGACTTCGCCCGGCAGCCTGGCGGACATGGGCGTGGAGATCATCTCCTCCGGCGGCACGGCCAAGGCCATCGAGGCCGCCGGCGTCAAGGTCCGCCACGTGCAGGAGTGGACCGGCTTCCCCGAGATGCTCGGGCCATCGCGTGGTCACGCTGCACCCCAAGGTGCACGGGGGCATCCTGGCCCTGCGGGACGACCCCGCCCACCAGGCCGACATGGCCAAGTACGGCATCGAGCCGATCGACCTGGTGTGCGTGGGCCTGTACCCCTTCGAGCAGGCCATCGCCAAGCCCGGCTGCACGCCGGCCGAGGCCGTGGAGATGATCGACATCGGCGGGCCGGCCATGGTCCGCGCCGCCGCCAAGAACCACAAGTTCGTCACCGTCGTCACCGACGCCTCGCAGTACGAGCCGGTGCTGGCGGAGATGCGGGCCAACGGCGGCAAGGTCAGCGGCCGAGCTCCGCCGCAGGCTCGCCCTGGAGGCCTTCTCGCCTGACGGCCGCACTACGACAGCGCCATCAGCAGCTACCTGGCCGGCCTGGCCGGCGAGGAGTTCCCCGCACCGCCTCACCTTCAGCTACAGCCAAGGCCGGCCGAGCTGCGCTACGGCGAGAACCCCCACCAGAAGGCCGCCTTCTACGTCTGCCCCGACGCCTCCGAGCCGTGCGTCGCCCGGGCCAGGCTCCTGGGCGGCAAGGAGATCTCCTACAACAACTACTTCGACGCCAACGGCGCCCTGGAGCTGGTCAAGGAGTTCGCCGACCCGGCCGTCGCCATCATCAAGCACGCCAACCCCGCCGGCTGCGCGGTGGACGACGACCTGGTGGAGGCCTACCGCAAGGCCTACTTCGGCGACGTGAACGCGGCGATGGGCGGCATCATCGCCGTCAACCGCCCGGTGACGGCGGAGCTGGCCTCGGCCATCGTCGAGAGCTACAAGCGCTGGGGCAAGACGGCCGGGGCGGGCGGGTTCTTCGCCGAGATCATCATCGCCCCGTCGTTCGAGCCCAAGGCGCTGGAGATCATCCGCGCCCGCGAGGGCTGGGGCCGGGACGTCCGCCTGCTGGAAACCGGCGCCGCTGACGGGCAAGCGCAACAGCGAGAAGTTCCTCAAGTACGTCGTCGGCGGCCTGCTGGTGCAGGACCGCGACCTGCTGGGCCTGAACGAGGACGCCTGGAAGGTCGTCACGAAGCGCAAGCCCACGGCCGCCGAGATGGCACGACCTGCGCTTCGCCTGGCTGGTCTGCAAGCACGTCAAGAGCAACGCGATCGTCCTGGCCAAGGACCGCACGCTGCTGGGCGCCGGGGCAGGCCAGATGAGCCGCGTGAACTCCGCCCGCCTGGCCACGCAGCTCGCCAAGGCCTACGGCGGCGGGGGCGTGGTGGACACGGCCGGGTGCGTCCCTGGCCAGCGACGCCTTCTTCCCCTTCCCCGACAGCCTGGACTGGGCCAAGGACGCCGGCGCCACCGCCGTCATCGAGCCCGGCGGCGGCAAGAAGGACGCCGACGTCATCGCCCGCGCCGACGAGCTGGGCCTGGCCATGATCTTCACCGGCACGAGGCACTTCAACCACTAACACAATAATTTATCGCGTCCGAGGAGGTGTGAGATGCAAACATACCTACAAGGTATCATGGAGGCCTCCCAGGTCTTCACTCCGGGACATCCGATAAGCCAAAAGGATTGCTTTGCCGGCAGGCAAGAGCAACTTACAAGGATTCTTGAAGCCGTAGTAAGCCCTGGGCGGCACCCCATCATCTATGGACAACGAGGTGTGGGAAAGACGTCCCTAGCCAATATAGTTGCTGAGTCGATCCAGAACGTCGTTTCCACAAAAATAAGCTGTGATGCCACTGACAATTTTGTCACCATTTTCGACCAACTACTATCAAGCATATACATAGATGTCACAGAAGGACCTCGCTGGTTATCTCCTACGGGGACGTTAACTAAAAAGAGCCTACGAGCTGTCCTAGGAAACGAAAACATCACTCCAGCTACAGTCAGCAATCTTTTACGCCAAGTGAGCTCATGGGCACTATTCATCCTTGACGAATTTGACAAGCTTTCGGATACTAAAGCAAAGGTTAACATAGCTAGTTTAATAAAGAATGTTTCCGACAATAACCAAACCGTGACCTTTGTTTTAGTGGGGGTTGGGGCAAGCATATCCGAACTCGTAGGCCACCACCAATCAATTGAGCGCAATCTTGTTCAGATCGAGTTGCCACTTATGACCGATGATGAAATAAAGATAATTCTCAATAGGGGTTTCAATCAGTTAGGAATTAATGCACCAACTTCTGTGTTAGATGAAGCGGCCTTCCTAGCCAATGGATTTCCTCACTATGCACATCTGCTGGGCCTATCTTCTGCAAAGGTTTGTCTGAAAGCAGACACCAAGCAACTTACTGAAGAAGTTTTTCACCTAGGGTGTCGTTTATCAGTTGAGGATTCGATTGAGAAATACCGAGATGCTTTTGCCCAGGCAACCGTTACAACACAGTTAAGCCGGTTCCCCATGATCTTGTGTGCATGCGGAATGGCTCGGCACGATGAAAGAGGTGTTTTCCGGGCAACCGATGTAGTTGAAGCAATGAAAAATGTGTTCAGGGATGAAGTTTCTATTCCAGCTGTCGTTCCTGCTCTTGGAAAGTTCTGCGGGAATGAAAGGGGGCAAGTTTTGGAGAAGGTCCCAGTTGGCAAACGAAGTCATTACCGGTTTCGTGATCCTATGATGAGGCCTTTCCTTAGGATCAAAACTAGGACATTAAAGAAAATGTTGCCTGGAAAGGCATTTAGCTAGTTTTTCTACGCCTTCTGGGCGGCGAGTTCCTCGTGCCGCCAGGGGCGGAGGATGCCCTTGGAGTCCAGGTAGGCCTCGCAGCGGGTCATCATGCCGGCGTCGTTGCTGTGGCCGTCGAACTGGAGCGTCAGGAACGGCTTGCCGGAGGCGGGGCGGATGAAGTGCTTGAGGAACGAGTCCGGCCCGCACTTGAAGTTGGTGATGTAGATGATGTGCAGGTTGGGGTGTCGGCCGACGATCTTGCGCGGCGGCCAGGATCCTCCGGCCCAGGTCCCAGTACATGTTGTCGTTGACGTCGCGGACGTCCACGCTCGTCGGTGTCCAGGAAGTCCATGGGCAGGACGTTGACGCCGTAAGATTCGCGCAGCTTGCCGGCCAGCGAGAGGTTCATGCCGGCGTCGTGGATGTTGTAGGGCCGGCCGAGCAGGACGATGCCCGGCTCGCCCGTGGTCGTCAGCGTCTCCAGCGCCCGCCGACCGGCCGCCAGGACCTTGGCCTTGAAAACCTTCTGTGCCCGGTAGGCGGCCTCGACGGCCCGCTCGATTCTCCTAGACGACACGCCGAGCGCCTCAGGCATTCGGCAAGCTCCCGCTTGACCACGGATGGTCCCTGGCGGAAGTGCACCGTCGGCGATGAGGAACTTGCCGGCCGCGGCGCGCAAGGCCGGGGCGCGGCGGAAGACGAACGGCAGCGTCTGGTGCCAGGGGCACAGGTGGATCTCGGTGTCCATCCAGGCCGTGGGCATCGAGATGATGTTGGGCAGCAGGATGTAATCGACGCCTTGCTCGATCAGGTCGGACGACGTGGCCGTGGGCGACGATGATCGGGAAGCACGGCTCGGCCACGGCGCTATCCAGGCCGGCCTGGACGGTCCGCTTGTTGGTCGGCTCGGACAGCACGGTGCGCGAAGCCGCACTCGGCCAGCAGCGTCCGCCAGAACGGCAGCAAGTCCATCGCGAACATCGCCAGCGGAATGCCCACCGTCGCGGCGCCCGGCGGGCACGGGCGGCAGGTGCGACTCGTCCAGCAGCAGCTTCATCCGCCAGGCCGACAGGTCCTCGATGACGGGCTTGCGGCTGGCCTTGACGGCCTTGCGGTAGCGGTCGGAGCACTTGTCGCCCCAGTAGGTCTTCTCGCCCTCGACGTTGAATTCCTGGATCTGGCAGTGGTTGGAGCAGCCCTTGCAGGTGAACTCGCGCAGGGCGTAGTCCACCTTGGCCAGGTCGTACCCGCGGAACGCGGCTCGCGGAGCTGGCCGATCGCCCGGCCGGCAGGCTCGGAGACGTAGGTGCCCACAGCGGTTGGCCGTCGCCGCCCTCGGCCTGGATGCGTGGACATGGTGGAAACGGCCTGGGCTGATCTCCACCGGCGGCCATCTTGTCGCGGGCCAGCAGCGCCGCCCCGATCGCCCCGATGCACGCCGTTGTGCGGCGGGACGATGATCTCCTTGCCCAGCACGCGCGGCGAAGGCGGCCGCCACCGCGTCGTTGTAGGCCGTGCCGCCCTGGAAGAAGATGCACTCGCCGATCTTCCGCCCGCGGACCACGCGGTTGATGTAGTTGTACACCACCGAGTAGGCCAGGCCGGCCACCAGGTCGGCCTTGTCGGCGCCGCGCTGGAGGTAGCTGTTGACGTCGCGCTCCATGAACACGGTGCACCGCTCGCCCAGGCGGATGGGACTGTGGCTGGACAGGGCCAGCTCGGCGAACTCGTCCTTGATGGCGATGTCCAGCTCCTCGGCCCGCTCCTCCAGGAAGCTGCCCGTGCCGGCGGCGCAGGCCTCGTTCATCGTGAAGTCCACCACGACGCCGTCCTGGAGGCTGATGAACTTGGAGTCCTGCCCGCCGATCTCGAAGATCGTGTCGGGCATCGTCCGCCGAGCATCCTCTGGCCGACGAAGGTCGCCCCGGTCTTGTGGGCGGTGATCTCGTCGTTGACCGTGTCGGCCCCGACCAGCTCGCCGATCAGCTCGCGCCCGCAGCCGGTGGTGCCCACGCCGCGGACGTTCAGGCGGCTCGCCCCACTGCGCCTCGATGTCCCGCAGGCGCGGCGACACGACCTCGATGGGCCGGCCCTGCGTGCGGGTGTAGATCTCCATGACCACCCGGCCGTCCTCGTCGATGGCGACCACGTTGGTGGACACGCTGCCGATGTCCATGCCCAGGTAGACGTCAATCTTTTCTTCGCCGTAGGGCGGCTCGTACGGCTCCACCCGGTCGCGCAGCAGCACCACGTTGGCCAAATTCAGCGGCGGGGAGGTGGGGAAGGTTCCATGGAAGGAATCGCTGGCGGCGCGGAGGTCGTCCATGTAGCGGAGGTTGCCTTTGGCCTGCGACTGCGAGGCAATCACGGCCGCCCCGATGGCCGGGATGTGCGAAAAGCCCGGCGGGACGACCAGCTCCGCCTCGGCCAGCCCGAAGGCCTCCCGCAGGGCCCGGACCACGGCGGCGTTGGCGGCCACCCCGCCCAGGAACGCCACCGGCGGCTCGACCGGGTGCGAACGGACCACGGCCGTGCGGAAGTTCCGCGCCACCGCGTTGCACAGGCCGCGAAGCACCTCGGCGGGCGAGTAGCCCTTCTGCTGGGCGTGGATCATGTCGCTCTTGGCGAAGACGCTGCACCGCCCCGCCACCTGCGCCGCCCGCTCGGCCGACAGGACCAGCGGACCGATCTCCTCGACACTGAAGCGCAGCCTTCCGGCCTGCTGGTCCAGAAATGAGCCGGTGCCGGCGGCGCAGTCGCCGTTGGTCGCATAGTCGACAACGCCGTAACTCCCTTTATTTCCAGGGGTTAGACGAAGATACTTGGAGCTCTCTCCCCCCATCTCAAAGACGGTCTGCACGTTCACCCCCGTCGCGGCCAGGCCGGCGGCGATGGCCTTGAATTCATTGGTGACGGTCGCCGCCAGCTTCGCGGCCACCAGCTTGGAAGCGCTGCCGGTCAGGCACACCCCTCCAATCCGCTCCTGCCCGACGGCTGAGAGGACTTCCTCCAACAATTCCGTCGCCGCGGCCAGGGGCTTGCCTCGCGTCCGACGATAGGCGGCAAGGTAGATGGCGGATCCCCCGCCGGCTCCGGCCTTCGCAGCCGACCTTCCTTCGCCTACCGTAGCGGGCTTCGCGAAGGCGGGAGTGGCAGCTTCGGCGGAGTAGGCCCGGCGGCAGAGGAACTGAAACTTCCCCAGCCCGGTCAGGGAAGGCTCGTCGGCGGCGTCCATCAGCAGCGCCGCCTTGGCCGAGACTGCCCCAATATCAATGCCGACGTAGCAAGTCATAACGACCGTTCCAGCCGGTGCCATCGCGGCTGCTAAGTCCTGTCCTTTTTCCTCCGCCGACCCGCTCTCTCTGCTCGCCGACTCGTTTCGTGATTGGGTGATGCTGAAGGCGGGTTGGCCTACTTGCCTTGGCGCCGCAAAGGCGCCCGTCAATTCCTTAACAAGGAATTATGACGGTTCACCTGCCTGGATTTCAACTCCAAAGCCGCCCGAAGGCAGAGCCCTTGGAAGAATTATCGCGGGTTTGGAACGATTAAAAACTGCTGTGGAGAAAAAGGGGGATTAAAAAAGCCTCCGCCATTGTGCCGATGCTGCCCAGGAAGAAGAACCCATTATTTCAGGTGGGTAGCCTGCCAGACGCCGAAGCGCCTCGGACGCCAGCTTCCCGATAATGGGATATCGGTTCTTTTCACTTGGGCCGGCCGTCGGACACGGCAGAGGCCGGTTTCCGACTATCAGTATAACCCCACTATCGGATTCGGGAAGGCAAAAACTTGAAGTTTCACAGAACGCCCACCGGCCTATCGTCTGCCCTTAGTCGGTGAATAGCTCCAAAAAGGTTCAGGCTCGCAACTGGGCTGAAAGTCTTTTCCGCAAGGCTTGGACGACTTCCGCCACCTGCTGGTCCACCCCTTCGCTCCGCAGCGTTCCAGTGTTGGAGCGATAGGTCAGCGTGACCGTAACGCTCTTGCAGCCGTCGGCGACGGGTTTGCCGCGATAGGTCGTCACGTAATCCACCGCCACGCGCATCGGCTGGGGGACGGCGGCGATGGCGTCGGCCAGGCGCTTCCAGGTCACGTCCTCCGCCACGATCAACGACAAATCCCGCCGCACGGGGGGGAATTTCGGGATGGGCTGGAAGACCTTGGTCTGTTGGGCGACGGACAGCAGCGCGTCAAATCGCACCGCCGCTGCCGCCAGGGGGTTGGTCAGCCCGTAATAGTCCAGCACCGCCGAACCCACCATCCCGATCACGCCCACGCGCGCCCCGTCCAGGACGACCTGCCCCCCTGCCGCTTCTGTCATCCCCTTCACGGCCGCCGGCTGAACCTCCAATTTCTTGGCGAAGGCCAGGTGACTCATGACGGCCTCCAGCGCGCCGCACAGGTGCGCCAGGTCGCGCGTCGTGACCATGGCCAGCTCCAGGTGCTCGTCGCTCATCGCCCCGCGGGCCCGGCAGAAAGACGACCGCGACCTCAAACAGGTCCACGTCCGCGTTGCCGGCGTCCTGGTTGGTCTTGCACGCGCGCAACAGACTGGAGATCAGCGTCGGCCGAAGGGCGTTGTCGGTCTTGCGGACCAGGCTGTCCACGCAAACGGCCGGGGCGTCGCTGAATAGCGCCGCCTCGTCGGGCTCAAGGAACGCCACGGTGAGCGTCTTGTCGAACCCCGCCGGCCCGGGCCGCCTCGGCCACCTGCCGCCGCACGCGGTCGATGGGACTGTCGGCGGAGAGGCTGTGGGTGACCTTGTCGACCATGGGGATTTTTTCATAACCCTCCAGGCGGATGACCTCTTCGATCAAATCCACCTCGCGGGTCAAGTCGGCTCGCCAAGGCGGGATGGTGCAGACGATCTTGCTGCCGTTTTTTCGCGGGGACAGGTGCAGACGGGCCAGGATCTCCATCTGGCGGTCGGCGGGGATCTCGATGCCCAGCAGGGCCTCGCACCGCTTGGGGCGCAGGGCGACGGTCGGGGGGACAAAAGGCTTGGCCCAGACGTCCACGACACCCTCGGCCAGCTCGCCGCCCGCCAGCTCCAGGATGAGCTGGCAGGCCCGCAACGACGCCTGCTCCACGCCCACCGGATCGACGCCGCGTTCGAAGCGGTAGTTGCTCTCGCTCATCAGTGCCAGCTTGCGGCTGGTGCGGCGGACGGACAGGGCGTCGAACTGGGCGGATTCGATCAGCACGTTGACCGTGCCGTCGCCCACCTCGCTGTCCAGCCCGCCCATGATGCCCGCCACCGCCACGGCTTTTTCAGCGTCGGCGATGACCAGCATGGACTCATCCAGCCGGCAGCGCGTGCCGTCGATGCTGACGATCTGCTCCCCGGCGGCGGCGCGGCGGACGACGATCCGATGGCCGGCGAGCTTGTCGTAATCGAACGCGTGCAGCGGCTGGGAGTATTCCATCAGCACGTAGTTGGTCACGTCCACCACGTTGTTGATGCTCCGCAGGCCCACGGCCGCCAGGCGCTCGACCATCCAGGCGGGGCTTGGCCCGACCTTGACGCCGCGGATGACGCGGGCGGTGTATCGCGGGCACAAGTCCGGGGCCAGCACCTCCACGCTCGTCAGGTCCCCGACCTTGCCGCGGGTCTTCGGGGTTGCCGATCTTCGGCGGGCGGAAGGCCGCCCCGGTCATCGCGGCCACTTCCCTGGCCACGCCCAGATGGCCCAGGCAGTCGGGACGGTTGGAGGTGATTTCCAGGTCCAGCACGACGTCGCTGGCCGTCTCGACGATCTCCTCGCACGAGAGCCCAATCCGCGCCAGCGCCTCGGCCAGCTCCTTGGCGCTGCACGAGATGTCCACGTAGTCCGTCAGCCAGTTCAGCGAGACTTTCATGCCAAAGACTTCTCCAGGGGCGACCGGGCCGCTTCAGCGATGCGGCGTCCCACGCCACGCAGGAATGCCCATCCTAACGGCTGACCTGGCGACCTGTCAAAGGCTTTGCGGGTCAGGCCCAACCGGCCGACAGCTATCCACCGGCCGGTAGCGGTCAGCAGGCCGACGATCAGGCGGGCCAGTTCCTCCTTGCTCCGCCGCGCCGACGGCAGCACCAGGCCACGTGGGGCCGAGGATGGCGGCCTCGCTCTTTTCGGCCGACATGGCCGCGGAGGTGTTGACCACGATGAAGTCGGCCCCCTTGGCAGCCCGCTTGGCCGCAGCGGCGGCCTGGGCGGCCTGGAGAGGGCCTTCCTCCACGGCGAACGCAACGATTTTTTGCCCCGGCCGTTTGCGCCGCCAGGCCGGCCAGCAGGTCCGGAGTTGGCCGAAGCGTGAGCGTCAGAGGTCCGGTGTCACGGTGGAGTTTGCCCGAGGCGACGCGATCCACCGTAAAGTCCCCCACCGCCGCGGCCATCACCAGCGCGTCGCAGGCGGCGAACCGCGCCTCCAGCGCCGCCTTCAGCTCGGCCACGGTAACAAACCGCACCACTTCGCAGCCGCCCGGCGTCGCCAAGGCCACCGGACCGGAAAGCAGCGTCACCTCCATCCCCGCTTCGGCGGCGGCGGCGGCGACGGCGTAGCCCATCCGCCCGCTGGAGGCGTTGGTGATGAACCGCACCGCGTCGATGTGCTCGCGCGTCGGCCCGGCTGTCACGAGAACCTTCATGGCGGTAACTTAGTCGGAGGAAGACAGCCGGTAAAGGGCGCCGACCGTCAACGTTTCTTCCGCGGCGGCTTTTGGAGGAGGATTTTTTTGGCGGCTTGGAGGATATCTGGAGGTTCGCTCATCCGGCCCACGCCGATTGTCCCATCGGCCAGCCGCCCTTCCTCGGGGCCGACGAAGTGAAAACCCCATTCCTTGAGCCGCTTGACGTTGGCCTGGACAGGCTTGGCCGACCACATCCGCACGTTCATCGCCGGGGCAAGCAGGACGGGACACCGCGTCGCGGTCGCCAGCGCCAGCGTGCTGACCAGGTCGTCGGCGATGCCCGCGGCCAACTTGCCGATGGTGTTGGCCGTCGCGGGAGCGACGACCATCAGGTCCGCCGATTCCGTCAGGGAGACGTGCTGGCTGCGGAAGTCCTCCGCCCGCGTCCACAGGCTGGTATAGACTTGTCGCTCGGTCAGGGTCTGGAAGACCAACGGCTGGATGAACCGCGTAGCCGCGGCCGTCATCGCCACCGTCACGCCCGCGCCCGCCTGCGCGCAGATCGCTGGCCAGGTCGGCGGACTTGTAGCAGGCGATGCCCCCGCCGACGCACAGCAAAACCTCGTAGCCGGCCAGGTTCTTTTGACCTTTACCGCCGTCTTTGCTCATGGCTGCCTCCTGGGCGCCGGCCGGAGCGGCTACTTCAGCTCCTCCGGCGTGGGGATGCCGGAATGCTCGTAGTCGATGCCGATCTTGTTCTCCAGGATCTCCTGGATGACCACCTCCATGTCGGTCATGCCCCGCCGGCGCTCCACCAGCGGGCGGGCGCCCTGGATCAGCTCCACCAGCCGTTTCTGGATCAGCGCCGTGAGTTTGAACTTGCCGCCGACCTTGTTGACAATCTCCTCGCTCTTTAGTGCCTCGATCATTGTTTGGCCGACTCCTCTTGGACGATCCCGACCACGGCCCGAATGGCCGTTTCCAGGTCATCGTTCACTACGCTGTGGGTGTAGATGCCGCTGCGGTGTGCGGCTTCCAGTTCCTTGGCTGCGTCCGCCAGCCGCTGTTCGGTTTGCGACCCATCTTCACTATTCCGGCCGGCCAGGCGCTGCCGCAGGGCCTCGTCACCGGGCGGGACGATCAGCACGAACGTCGCCGCCGGCATCTTGCGGTGCACCTGCACGGCGCCCTGCACGTCGATGTCCAGCACGATCGTTCGGCCGGCTTCGACGGCCCGCCGCACCGGCTCGGCCGGCGTGCCGTAGCGGTGCCTGAACACCTTGGCCCACTCCAGCAACTTCCCGTCGCGGACCATGCGCTCAAAGGCCTGCCGATCGACAAAGCGATAGTCCCGCCCGTCCACCTCACCAGGCCGCGGGGCACGCGTCGTCACCGAGACGCTGAAATCCACCTCCGTCCGCCGCAACACCTGGCGGACGATGGTGCTCTTGCCCACACCCGACGGCCCGCTGATCACCACCACCCGGCCGGGGCTGCGCTGTCCTGTTTCCTCGGTCAATGGCCCACCCGCTCGCCGCCGGCGGATCACTCCACGTTCTGCACCTGTTCCTTGATGCGGTCCACGGCCGTCTTGATCTCCACCACCGCGCGGGCGATCCGCATGTCGTTGGCCTTGGAGGCAATGGTGTTGGCCTCGCGGAGCATCTCCTGAGCGATGAAGTCCAGTTTTCTGCCGCTGGGCTCGGGCGAGGAGACGACCTGGCGGAACTGCTCCACGTGCACGCGCAGGCGGGCAATCTCCTCGGCGATGTCGCATCGCTCGGCGAAGATGGCCACCTCCCGGGCCAACTGATCCGGCTCGACGTGCACCTGGCCGTTGTGGACCAGCTCCTTGACGCGCGCGGTGAGGCGCTCGTGATAGTCGGCCACCACCTGCGGGGCGTGCTCGGACACGGCCTGGAGATTGACCGTGATCGCGTCGCACTGGGAAAGCAGGTCGTCCCGCAACGCCTTGCCTTCGCAGCGGCGCATCTCGATCATCGCGTCCACCGCCTGGCGGACGAGCCGCATCAACCCCTGTCGCGTGGGTTCCAGGATCTCTTCCAGCGCCGGCGGCTGGCAGACGCCCGGCAGCAGCAGCAGCGAGCCTAAGTCGATTCGCAACGTGGGATTGGCGTCGATTTCCAGGGGTCGAAGCTGCTCGATGTATTTGGTCAGGGCGGTGGTATTGACCCGATAGGCCGCCTGCTCATCGGGAACCTTAACATTGACGGTGACGGTGACACTCCCGCGCGTGACGGCGCTGCGCAGGAGTTTCTCGATCTCCATCTCGGCCCAGCCCAGTCCTTCCGGTGCCTTGACGACGGCCTTGAAGTACCGGCTGTTGACCGAGCGGACTTCGACGGCGTACTCGACGCCGTCCACCTGGCCGTGCGCTGCACCGAAACCCGTCATCGACCGCAGCATTGCAGGCTCCTTACGGCGAGTTTTCGACCGGAGCCGGTTCCGAGGCGGGCTCCGTCGCCGGGATCATGGCCGCTTCTTCGCCCGCCGGTTGAGTTTCCGAGACGGAGCTGTAAGCGGCGCGGGCCTCGGGACTATCCTTGTAGCCGCGGCGGAAGGCCTTGGCCCGCAGGGTCACGCCGGGGCTGACGGTAACGGGGTTTTTCTGGTAGAGCGGGGACTGTCGCGTGACGGCCGAGCCGTCGGCAGTGTAGTGGATGTCAGCCTGGGGCGTCTCGCAGAACATCGTGATGCCGACCGGTCCGGGAATGGACGTCTCGGCGGGCAGGAACTGCACCACCCCCACCGTCAAAGGCTCCGGCCGAAGCACCAGCGTCGTGACCACCGCCATCACCAGGAACAGGCCCGTCAATACGATGGTCACCCACGTGAAGACGTCACCGGTCCGCGTGCCGAACGCGCTGCTGCCCGGCCCACCGAAGGCCGCGCCCAGCCCCCGCCCCGGCCCTTTTGCAGGAGCACCACGACGATCAAC
>CAVXDC010000049.1:0-25698 GCA_963760365.1 uncultured Phycisphaerae bacterium | reverse complement strand
GATGCCGTAAATCAGCAGGATCGGCAGGTGCAGCGGCCACATGATCGCAAACAGCGCCGTCCCGAACCCGCCGCCCATCAGCAGGTATTTCCAGTTGAAGGCCTCCTCGAACGTGCTGAAGCGCCCCAGCGTGGAGCTGTACATGATGCACTTGGTGGCGGCCTCCTGCTCCCACATGACCTCGGTGTAGGGGAAGTCCGGTCCGGGGATCGGGCCCAGCCCCCAGATGAATTGGGCGAAGAAGATCGAGGCCACGATCACGATGGGCACGAGGATCAGTTCGGCCTTCCATACAGACCAGAACCGGGTGCCGGTCAGCTCGGCCTGGCGGTAGAAGACCACCCCCTTGCCGTAGTCGTGGATGGGGGTGGGCAGGAACCAGATGGCCACACCGCCGCTGTACCCGGAGAGGATGAAGGCCGCCTCGCGGACCATGGGGATGACCACCACCTGCCCGGCCAGGCCTTCGAGGCGCGCGGTGACGTAGCTGATCATCGGGGTGTAGATGAAGGCGAAGAACATCAGCACCGTCATGACGCCCGGGTGCCAGTTAATCAGCCACCCGCTGATCAGGATGTAGGACATCGAGGTGACCGCATAGGTGCCGATCACGGCCACGGTGGGCAGGTCCCCGCGGCCTTTGGGCGTGAGGACCTCGGTCTCGACTTGGATGCGCAGCTCCCGTTGCTGGCGGCGGAGCTTGGCCTTGGCCCGCATGTTGTGAAATACCTGCCAGAAGCCCGCAATGGCGATGGCGATGGAGACGCCGATGGTGAAACTGAAGTAGAAGTCCAGGTTGTTCTTGAACAGCGTCACGGGCGTGGTGTCGCCGGGAGACCAGCTCGTCAGGACTTGGTTGTGGTACAGAATCGGGTTGATGATGGTTGTGAGGACCAGGCCGATGAAGCTGCCCAGGATCGCGTAGAAGGGCATGGCCATGCCGGTGATCAGGAGGGCCATGTTCAGGTTCAACCCCGTCGCCACGGCCGGGAGGACGTCGTCGGTCTTATCCGTCAGTTCCACGAAGGGGATCGGCAGGATGGTGATCGACTGGTTGAGGAGGGCTGAGGACAGGGCCGGCAAGGCCAGGTAGATGGCTCCGAAGCTCAACCCCATGATGCCGCCGATGCTGAAGATACGCCACCGCCAGCTCTCGGGTTTTTCCGCGCCCTGGGGGCCTTCTTCCTCCTGCTGCTCAGCCAGGGCCATGATACCCGAGGCGCCGATGGGGGCCATGGGGAAGGGCAGCTTCTCGACGTCGCTGGCGATGCGGAACAGCCCGTAGGTCAGGATTGTCCCGTTGATCCGTCCCATAATCGTGCTGAACAGGACCATCCCGATGGCCGGGTACCAGGCCGGGTTGAAGAAGTTGCGCGTGGCCAGGACTTCCGGGTCGCTGGGGGCGTACCAGTGGGGGAGGTGCTCAGCCACGCCCATGCCGATGGCCGCTTGGCTCTGGACGAGGAACTGATTCCAGATCAGCCCCTGGAACGGTTGGGACATGGCCGCTCCGGCCATGTAGTACAGGATGAACAACTCCGGCTTCTTGAGGTACTTGTGGGCGCGGCGGGCCACCTCGATGAACAGGATGACGGTCACCCACTGGGCGGCGGGGCCGACGCCGTAGCCGGCCATATACGTCATGTACATCGCCCCCGGCACCATGATCATCGCCACGAACACCGCCCCGACCAGCGACGCGATGCTGAAGCCCTCCTCAAACGTCGCCGGCACCTTCATCAGGTTGCGGAACTCTTCTAGTTCCCTGTCGTAGCGAACGGTGCTCACACCATGCCTCCGATGCGGTCAGAGTCCATCGGTTCCACGGCCAGTTGCTCCCAGGCCTGGAGCGTCCGGGAGCGGTACTTGTCCATTACCTCCGCCGGCAGCGACCGCCAGATCAGCAACTGCTTCCGCAGGTCGTGGATGAACACGCGGTTGCCGCGCTGCCAATCACCCGGGGCGCCGCTGAGCCGGCGGATCAAAATGCGGACCTCGTCGATGCCTTCGATGTCGCTGGGTTGGCTGAGCAGGGTGAAGTGTTGGTTGACGCCCAGATCGAACGGTGCCAGCGCCACCGTCGCGTGGAAGCCCAGCATGTCGTTGTCCTTCTGGCGGAAGATGGCGCAGGAGGTGGTGGCGAAGACGCCCAGCGAGGTGTCGGTGTAGTTCTCGAAATGCTCCTTCAGGAAGCTCACCACGCCCGTGATGTCGTAGGTGGAGACGGTGAACGGGAAGACCAGGTCGTAGAGGTTGTCCTTGGGCTTGGGGATCTGCCAGGTTCTCTGGATGCCCGGGTTGGCTGATCGCGAGGCCTTGACGGCCGGGTAGATCGTCGAGACCAGCACCGTGCCCATGACGATCAGGATGGTGACGATGGCGTTGATGGAGCTGTAGTTCATGGTGGGCACCGACCAGCCGAACGCGGTGCTCAGCCAGGCCAGCAGCCGCGCGACGACCTGGCCCAACAGGTAACCGCCCATGCCGCCGATGACGGCATACATCGCCGCCTCGGCGAAGAACAAGCTGGCCACGTGGGGTGGGGCCAGCCCCAGGGAGCTGAAGGTGTAAATCTCCCGCTCGCGGTCGCTGACGCTGCCCAGCATCGTGGCGAAGAGGATCAGCCCTCCCAGCACCACCGGCACCAGCAGGTCCCGCCAACCGCTGGCCTTGGCCAGGGAGGTGAAGATTAAGCGGTACACCCCACCCTGGTCGCCCACGTACGTCGGCAGCTGCGTGATCCGCGTCACGGTATCGGCCAGGTCGCGGATGACGGCGACCTTGTCGGCAGCGGGATAGACGGAGATCGACCGGATCGTGCCGCCCATCTGACGGGCCCGATCCGCCGAGATGAGCACCACCTTGTCCACGTTGAAAGTGACGAACTGCGCGCTCTGGACTTCGGGCATCTCCACCAGCGTCAGCGTGACCTCGGCCTGCTGCTTGAGGTTCTCCTGCGACTCTCCCGCCGACGCCTCGTAATCCACCGGCAGCACGCTACTGCCCTCCAACATGGTGGTGGTGGCCAGTTGATCTCGCACGATGCCGGCATAGGTGAAGGCCACCCCTCCCCACAGCAACCGGGCCTTGCCGATGTCGGCGGCGGTGAGCTTCAGCTCGTTGGCAATGGCCCCGGTCAGGAAGATGCCATCGCCGGCCAGCAGGTCGAGCCGGGCGGAGGGATCGAATACCTCCAGGAGCTGCTCCTGGCGGGTCTTGCCGTTGGCGTCCTTCAGGTCGACCACGTCCAGCCCGATGGCCGCCGCGATGGGCACGAACCGCTCCCCGCGCTCGTCGGACAGCAGCTTTTCCAGACTCACCCCCGCCGCGTAGGCGTCCCGGGCCTGCTGGGCGGTGGCCGAGACCCAGATTCGAGGGATGACCTCGGCCTCGCCGGCCAGGCGGCCGCGCAGGGTCTGATAGACCCCCTCGGCGATGGGGCTCCACAGCGGGTGCCGCACGATGATGTGGGGCGGGGAACCGCTCATCGTGCCTTCGTAGCTAGGCCAGATGCCCCAACTGCTGCCGAAGGAGGCGAACGTCAGGATGGTGAAGGTCAGCAGCACGACGGTGGTGGCCGTCAGCAGCGTCCGCAGGGGGCGGCGGCGCATCGTCGAGATGCCCATGTTCACCGCGGCCATCATCGTGCTCAACCGCGAGACGTCCGCGCTGTGCACCGTGGCCGACAGGCCCTGCATCTTGCGAACCTCCGTCTGGAGCTTGCGGACCAGGATGAAGATCACCAGCGAGCTGAGCAGGATGATCGCAAAGGCCAGGAAGATGATGATGGGCGTGGAGGCGATCTTGAAGGCGGGGTTGACGGTGAACAGCAGGGCGAAGGTCAGTAGGAAAAACAAGGCGAACCAGCCGATCTGCCGGTAGATGTGCGGCGTGCCGATCAGCAACCGTTCCAGGGCATAGGCGAACGGCATGGCCAGCAGCATCAGCAGCACCACGGCCGTCACCAGGTCGTTCATCACCCCGATCAGGGGGATATACACCAGGCGCGAAAAGGCCGCGGCCGTCTCCAGCGTGCCGAAGTACCAGGCCACCGAGGACTCGGCGCGATCGGCCTGGGCCTCGGCTTCCAAGTCTCTGGCCCTGCCGGTCAGGGCTTCCAGTGATTCCTGGTGGATGCGGACCTCCCGCAGCAGTTGCAGTCGGTACTCATTGAGCGTCCGCAGGTCATGCGAGGTCATCGGCTCGACGGCCGGGTGCTCGAACGGGTCGTCCAGCGACAGGCCTCGGCCTTGGTAGTAGTCCTTGTCGTTCTCGTTGTTCAGCACCACCAGGGCCATCTTGTTGAACAGCTTGATGCCCTTGGCGTCGGAGGGGGCAAAGATGGTGGATACGTTGCCCCACTCGCACAGCAGGCTGCGGTCCTTGGGGAAGGCCGTGGTGGACAAAGCCCGCATGGCCACGGAGACAGTGGCGCCACGGTCGGAACCGTAGTTGACCAGGGTCTTGAAGCGGGTCTGGAACACCAGCAGGGAGGCCTTGGTGAAGTCCTTGTTGCCGCCCAGCTTGGTGGAGGCGGTCATCATGCTCATCAATCCGCGATTGGCCGTGACCGACCCGCCCTGCTCCGTGGGCTGATCAAACGTCGTGGCGGCGAAGTAGGGCTTGTCGTAATAGCTGGTGGAGTACGGACCGACTTCGTACAGGCCGTGCGCGTTGGTCTTGCTCAGGATCCACTCCACGAAGCCGGGGATGAACGTTTCGGGGGGCATCTTCGTCCAGCCTTCGTTGGGGAAAATGGCCACGAAGGCGTCCCGCAACGGCCGGGCCCGCAGCGCGCCGCCCAGCCCGCTGAGGCGCACCCCCGAGCCGGTGCTCTTGCTGCCGGTCCAGGTGGTGTCGCCGAAGCGCACTTCCGCCCGCGTGGAGGGCAGGAGGTCTAGACCGCTGTCGTCCAGGAGGCGTTGGAGAAATTCCGCCACCTGCGGTACCTGCTCGTACAAAGTCCTGCGGTCCAGCGCCGCAAACGTGTCGGTGGGCAGGCCTTGGCGCGGCAGGCGGTCCATGACCGTCATCACGGCCAGGTTCCACACGGAGAACACCCGGGCGATCGCCCCGCTGTCGGCGAACCGGCCGGGGGCAAACAACCGGTTGTCGTAGAGCTGCGAGACGGCCCGATCCTCAAAGTCCGCCGCGCGGTCGCCCAGCCCCTTGGCCACGGCGCTAATGGTCTTGAAGTGCTGGGTGTAGATGCCCGCCTTGTCGTTGCCCAGCGGGGTGGAGTCATCGCCATGAATGAACGTCCAGCGGCGGCGGGCGTCGCCCAGGTTGAGGCTCAGGTGCAGGACGATGGTGCTGTGCTTCGAGCCGATGGCGTCGTACAGAAGCTTGGCTTGGCGGGTTTCCTCCACCAACCGGGCCACCTCGTCCAGACGCCGCTGACAGTACTCCCGCGCCAAGGCCACCATCTCGACAAAGGTCTGGACGTTGTTGGGATCGGGTCGCTCGTAGCGCAGGTCCCGCTGAATGCTGTTCCACCGCAGGCTTTCTTTCTTGAGGTTCTCGACGTCCTGGTTCAGCCGCTCGACGGTCGGTTGGAGGGCTTGAATCTGGGCCTCCAGCGAGGCCTTGTCCGCCGTGGCCCGCGCGGCCGCCTTGTGGAGCTTGTCCAGTTGGTCGCGGGCCTCCTCCAACGCCAGGCGCTTGGGGCGGAGCATCTCGTCGAAGCGGTCGCCTGCGCTTTTAGCTTCGTCCCGCAGGATTCGTAGCGTGTCGTCGTAGCGCCTGAAGCTGCGGGACTTCTGGCCCAGCAGTTCCTTCTGGCCGAGAACCTCCAGGATGTCCTGGTAGTGCTTGGTTTCGCCGGCGCATTGCTTGAGGCGGTCATCGAGGGTCGCGTCGGCGAGCTTGGTGTCCTTGATGCGGCGATACAGTCCGCCGTAGAAGGCGCGGGCGCCCTGGTTGCAGATCGCCTGGCCGTCAAAGAAGCACAAAACCACGTCACGCCGCGGGGGATGGGCCCGCAGGATCTCGGCAATCTGGAGCAGGGCGGCGCAATTGCCGGCGTCGCGGGCGCCGGGGGAAAAGTCGGGCGCCTCGGAGTAGCTGTCCAGCGGGACTGCCAGCACCACCGTCTGGCGCATCCCGTCCTTGCCGAAGACCGGCTGGGTGCCTCGCAGGACGGCGATGACGTTCCGGCCGCGAAGCTCCTTCCACTGGCAGGCAGCCCGGATCGTCACCTCCCCTGTCCGCTTGGGATTGGTTAGGTCCAGCCGCTTGGCCAGCTCGTGCGGCACATAGAACCGCGGCAGATTGGCCGGGATGCTGACGTGGTGGGATACCCGGGGATTGCCGCCGAGACCTTCCGGGGGGCCCAGGAACAGAACCGCTCTAGCCCCGAAGGCAAAGGCGTTCAGCCAGTTCATCCCGCAGTCCAGGTCCATGGCGACGATCTTGTTTTGGGGGAAGTTGTCCCCGTACTCCCATACATCACCCTTGCCGGCGTAGACGACCGGGGCAGTGAACCCCTCAGGGGGGGTGATGGAGGCCTGAAGGACGTTGGGCCGCATCGGCGCGATGGGGTAGGTGTTGCCGTCGGCCACCAACTCGCACTGCGTGGTGACCGTCTGGACGACCGGGACGTCCTGGATGAAGAGGTCCTGGTCTTTGAAGCCGATTTCCTTCAGCCGCTCCAAGACGTACTGTCCCGCGGCCAGGCTGCCGTCGGGCAGGCCGGCCAGGCGGTGGGGACGGGCGGTCAGCGCCTGCACGTCGTTCTCAAAGGCCTCAAAGGAGGTCGCCGCGTGGGCGCCGCCGCAGGCTGCCGCGCACATCAGGACGGCCAGGAGGGTCGAGAGGGCACGTGGTCTAACCATTTTCATCCCCTCCGATCGCGCCGGTTTCCACCTTCACGTCGGACCGATCGGCCAGGCGTTCCACCTGGCCGTCGCGGATCCACATGATCCGGTTGGCCATGTCGATCAACCGGTGGTCGTGCGTCGCGCAGATGGTCGTGACGCCGCGCTCCTTGTTGAGCTGCTGGAGGATCCGGTGGATCTCGGCGCCGGTCTTGAGGTCCAGATTGCCCGTGGGCTCGTCGCACAGCAGGATGGCCGGGTGGTTGGCCATGGACCGGGCGATGGCCGTGCGCTGCTGCTGGCCGCCGGACATCTCGATGGGCTTGTGGAACCAGCGGTCCTTCAGCCCCACCAGGTCCAGCAGCGCCATGCCGCGTTCGCGGGCCTCATCGTCGGCCACACCGGCGAAGGCCATTGGCACGGTGACGTTCTCCAGGCAGGTCATGTACTGCACGAGGTTGTAGGTCTGGAAGATGTAGCCGATCTTGCGGCAGCGGAGGAACGCCAGCTCGACGGCGTTCAGTTGGGCCACGTCCACCTCGTCGATGAAGACCCGCCCGCTGGTGGGGCTGTCCAGCCCGCCGACCATGTTGAAGAAGGTGCTCTTGCCCGAGCCCGACGGGCCCATGACGCAGATGAACTCCCCGCGATAGATCTCCACGTCCACACCGCGCAGGGCCTCGGTGATCACCTGGCCCATACGGTAGGACTTCTTGAGGTTGCGCGTGCGGATGATGACCGGTCGCTCCGCCTTGGCTCCTGGTCGGCCAGCGGAAGCCGGTTCAGCGGCGGGGGGCGTCTTGACGGTGGAGGGGTCGTTCATGATGGCTCGCTATTCAATCCGCATGGCCTCCATCGGCGCCAGTCTGGCCGCCACCCAGGCTGGGTACATCGCTGCCAAGGCCGAGATCGAGATGCTGACCAGCAGCGACACACCCGCCGTCACCAGGACCGCCAGGACCGGCAGGCTCACCAAGGCCAACAGCCCATACGAGCCCCAGGCCCGCAACATCCCCAACACGAATCCCAAGGCCACCCCGATCACCCCGCCGGCGATCCCCTGCATGATCGACTCCAGGATGAAGTTGATCATGATGAAGCCGTCGGTGGCGCCCAGGCACTTCATCGTGGCGATCTCGCGGAAGCGCTCCGTCACGCTCATGAGCATCGCGTTGGCGATGCCCACGATGCACACCAGGAAGCTGACCACAATCAGCGAGATCGTTCGGTTGTTGAATCCCCAAAAGCCCTCCGAGGTGGTCACCTGGGCGACGTTGTTCTTGACGGTCTCCAGGTGGCTCTGGTCCGTCAGGTAGGCCGCCACCTGCTGCACCCGCTTGGCGTCCAGCCCCAGCTTCTTGTCGCAGGCAGTTGCCTCGACGAACCACCGCGCGCCGTCGCCGGTGGCCAGGTGCTGATAAAGCATCGGGTCGTTGAGCTTGGTGACCTTGACGTCCAGGCGGGTGGCCAGGAGGTTCTTCACCAGCACCACGCCTTTTTTGGGCCGACCGGCCGCAACGGGGGCAGCCCCTTCCGTGTTGGTTTCGCCTTCGGTTTCGCCAGCGCCGGTGTTTTCGCTTTCACTTTCACCGATCAGATCCGCCCCGGTCTGGACCGCCGCCGGGCCGACGTACAGGGCGATCAGCGTCTTGCCGTCCAGGTTCAAGGCCGCCTGCTCCCGCAGCAGCGGCAGGATAGTGGCAGGCATGTGGAATCCCAGGTTGCCCAGCGCGTCCGCCAAGGCCTGGTCGGCCTTGGCCAGCAGGGACGCCGGCGTCTGCCCGCCGGCAAGGAGCGTCCGCTTGACGTGGTCCACCGCGGCGGCATTGGCGGAGAGGATCCGCTGGCGCATCTCGTGCGTGTCCTGCCAGTCGGTCAGGAACTGCTGGAACGCCTCCAGGGACGTGGGGAGTTGCTTGGAGGAGGTCTTGACCGCCTCCTGGAAGGCGGCGAACTTTTTAGGCTCGGCCAGCTCGGCAAACAGCATTTCATCCCCCGCCGGGCCCGCCAGGATGCGTCGCTGTCCTTCGGTCAGACTCCTGAAGTAGGCTAGGTACTTCTGGTGTCGCCGGGCCACCTCGGCCAGACGAACCAGGTCTTCCGAGCTCAGTTGACCCCAGGTCTGGAACTCCTGCCAGCGGGTTTGGTCGGGACGGGCGGTGGTGAGTTCCTCCTCCAACTGGAGGGGGGTGATGGGGATGGAGATTCGGGCAACCCAGAAGCGGAAGGTCTCGCGCGGAGCGATGCGGTCGGCGATGTCGCCGGCCACCTGGCGGGCGGTGAAGCCCTCGGTGAGCATGACCATGAGGAACGCTCCGGCCAGGGCAATGATCGTCACGGTGATGGCGGCCCGGAACAGGCGGAACTTGACCCCGCTGAGCACCAGCTCCAGGCACCGCCGCAGCGGTAGGCGGACCTGCTCCCTGACCTCGATCTTCTTCATGGCCGGTCGTCGTCCTTGTCCCCCCCACGATCGCCACCAGCCCCCGCTGCGTCAACTGCCGGAGGAAGGATCCCACCGAAAGCTGCGCTTCCCGGAACGACAGTTTATGGTCGGTGGCGAATTCCTCGATGATCGCTTCGACGGTCCGTTGGCCGTCGCACATCCTCAGCACGCCGGCCCCCACCGGTTCCAGCTCGACCCGCCGGTGAGGGGAGAACGGAAGAATCCAGCTCAAAGGAGGCACCAGATACTTCGGCTTGGCGATCGGCACGGATACCAGCGCGCTCCCGTCAGACCGGGAGGCGATCTCCACGGCCTGGTTCCGATACGGAATGGCCTGGAGGAGACTAGCGGTGGAGGGCGATTTTGGCAACTGTTTTTGCCTTGGCACGGTCCGGCGGCTGAGGTCTTGTGTGCTCCGTCTTTGCTCGCTAGTTCCTCCCGTTCGGCAGCATCGGATGACCAGCCCCTCCGGCAGGTCCAGGTCGGCGGCCTTGCACATCCGGCTGGCGGTGACGTGGTACACGCGTTCCTCCCGCGGGCACAACCAGGCCAGGTCCAGCCTCATGGGGCGCAGCCCCCGCAAGAACGCCCACAGGTCGGCCTTGCCGCGGCTGATCAGCCGCAGGGCCTGATGGTTGTTGAAGGCGGAGGTTTCCTCTTGGACGCGGACGTAACGGGGGGGCAACTGCTCGGCCAGCCAGTTGGCTAGGTTGTCTTTGAGCCAGTATTCCGGCATGGCCAGACGCTCGATGGTGAGCCTCGGAGCGGACTTGCCGGCCTGGGAGGCGAACTCCCAACGCACCCGTCCGACTTTGGAGTCGCTGCGGCGGAGGTGGAATTCTCGCGGGACCTCCAGGCTCAGGCCCATCGCCTGCCACAGCGGGTGCGGGGAAGCATCCAAGGTCACCGAGTTCAGGATGGCGCCCTCCAGCGCCGGGTCGCGCTTCTGGGGCCAGACGAGCGTGGCCTCCACCACCAGGCGCTGGTCGCGGAACACCTTGGCCGCGTGAGTCACGCAGCCGCCGTCGCCCTGGCGCATCAGCCCCACCCAGTCCGCCGGCAGGCCGGATAGGGGGGTAAGGTCGCGGAGTTGGCCCCGGCGGTTCTGGCGATGCTTTTCCAGCATCAGCTTCAGATGGGGAGGTCGGCGGACTTTCTGCCAGCGGAGGTCCAGGCGATGGAAGTGGCGGTCGGTCAGGGTGACACGGCCTGGCTCACCGGGCCCGCTGGCCAAGGCGAGTTCCCAGTCGCTCGGATGATCGACGCACACCCCCCGCCAGCTTGTTCGCTCCAAGGACCAAGCCATTTCCGCGCACGCAACCAAGACGCCAAGGATCGCCGAATGGGCATTCGTCCGTGTGCCGTAACGTTGCTTATACCACAACGACGCAGGCGAACAAACAGTTCACCCGGGATGGCCCGACCGTGCCGATCCCACCGAACCGGCGTCGGAATCGTTTATGTCCGTGCGGCGGCGCTGCCGATAACACCCCACGCCAAACGAAAGCCACCGGATGCTCCACCAGCACTACCAAAGTGAGAATGCCTCCGTCATCGAGGCCGACCGCCGCTACTTCACGCTGGCCCAGGCCAATCGAGCCCTGGTGCTGGTCCGGCGGATCGCCACCGACATCGTCAACCAGTACGCCCAGCTAAGCGACCTCCAGGAGGCGATGGAGATCGCCTCGAATGAGGAAAGCGAGACCGTCCGCGGCAAGCTGCTGGAGACGATCGAGCGACTCCAATCCTGCCTGGAGGAACTGGACGACCTGGGCGTGGAGCTGGCGGACTGGTCCAGGGGGATCGTCAATTTCCCTTCGATAGTGGACGGCCGATGCGTGCTGCTGAGCTGGGAGCCCGGCCAGGAGCGGATACGCACCTGGCACGAGGCCGAAGAGGGCCTAGCCGGCCGACAGCCCATCGAGACGCTGCCGACCTCCCGACCCCTGGCCACAGTCCGCCGGCCCTGACTTCGCCGACACGCCCTTGGGCCCTGTTCCTCAGTCATTTTTTGACCCTGAAAGACCAGGGCACGCAAACAAGACCCACGCCCTGGGTTTCCCGGCAGGTGGGTGTCATGGTATCCTGTTGCCCGCTTGGATGGATCAACGTCTCCTTGACCGGAGCGGTGCATGAGCGTTCGTGCGGCGATTTTAGGACTGCTGGGGGCTGCTTTCATTGCCGGGTTCTGTTTCGTCAACGATCGCTATGCCGGCACGGACGTGCTGGTGGGGCATCATCTGCCCATCAGCGTTTTTGGTCCCCTGGTCCTGGTGGGGATGCTGATCAACCCCTTGCTGTATGTGGTGCGTCCTTCCTGGCGGTTGAGGCCTTCTGAGCTGGCCGGGGCGCTGGTGCTGATGCTGGTGGCCTGTAGCGTGCCGGGGATGTCGATGGGGCAGAACTTTACCCCGATCCTGGCCATGCCCGCCCAGTACAACCTGGTCAATCCCGGCTGGCGGAAGCACGACGTCCTGAGCTACGCCCCCTCCGCCATGCTGCCGGCCGACGGCAAATACGACCGCCAGGTCCTGGAACGATACATCGGCGGCAGTCGGGGGACGTCCTTTGGCCTGGGCGACGTGCCGTGGTCGAAGTGGCGGCGGCCCCTGGAGACTTGGGTAACGCTGGCTTTTCTTTTGGCGACGGCGACTATCTGCCTGAGCCTAGTCGTTCACAAGCAGTGGTCGGACCACGAGCGGCTGCGATACCCCATCGCCGAGTTCGCCGCTTCGTTGACGGGTCAGCAGGAGGGCCGGGCCGTCGGGCCGCTGTTCCGCCAGAGATTCTTCTGGTTGGCCTTCGGTATCATCCTGGCCGTGCGCGTCTGGAACGGTCTGAACATCTGGTACCCCAACGTCCCCCAAATTCCCCTGGAGCTGAACTTCACGCCCATTATCCAGGCCTTTCCGGCGCTGGGCAAGATTCCCGGGCAGAAGTACGTGGCCAGACCCCTGCTGTACCCCGCGGCCATCGGCTTTGCCTTCTTCCTGGCCTCTGACGTCTCCCTCAGCATCGGACTGGCGGTGTATCTGCATTTTGCCCTGACGGGTATTCTGCTGCACGCCGACGCAGCCGTGCAGGACGACCTGTTCAACGGCGGCACGTTGATGTGGCAGCGGTTCGGGAGCTGCCTGGGGATCGCGCTGGTGCTGGCCAAGACGGGCAAGCGCTACTACGGGCAGGTGTTTCGGGCCGCCTTGGGGTTCCGCGGGAAGGACCCGATCGAACCCTACGCCGTCTGGGCGTGTCGGTTCCTGCTGCTGGCAATGGCGGGCGCGGTTGGGTTGCTGATTTCCCTGGGCCTGGACTGGCCGCTGGCGGTCCTGCTGGTTCTGCTGGTCCAGCTTTTTTTCCTGACGGCGGCGAGGTTCAGCGCCGAGGCGGGTCTGTATTTCATCACCGCCTTATGGCAGCCGGCGGCCGTGATGGTGGGGCTGTTGGGTGGGTTTGCCCTGGGGCCGCAGGCGATGGTTGTCATCGGATTGGTGATGATGATCTTTGCCCAGGACCCCCGCGAGTCGCTCATGCCGTTTTTCGTCAATGCCCTCAAGCTAGGCCAAGGCGCCGACCTTCGCCCGGGCCGGATCGCCCCGGCCGCGGTGGGCGTATATCTGATGGCCCTGGCCATCGCGTTGCCGACGACCTTGTGGGTCTCCTACAAGATGGGCGCCGGCACGGCCAAGCGGTACGAGACGGAAAACAAAGCATGGGCCCAGCTCACCTTCAACGCCACCGAGAGGTCCATGACCCAGTTGAAGAATCAGGGTGAGCTCCAGGCGTCGATTGACTTGCACGGGCTGGAGCGCCTGACGCGATGGCGGCCGAATAAGATGTTCCTCATCTCCGCCGGCTTGGGCCTGATCGCCGTACTGGTCTTTAGCTCGCTGCGCCTGCGCTACACCTGGTGGCCGATCCATCCCATCATGTTCTGCGTCTGGGGCACGCAGGCGATGAAGGCCCTGAGCACCTCTTTTTGATCGGCTGGGCCATCAAGGGCTTGCTGGCCCGGTTGGGGTTGCTGACGTCCGAGCGGATTGTCCGCGTCAAGGCGCTGATGATCGGCATGATCGCCGGTGACCTGGTGGCCGGGATGATCTACATGGCCGTCGGGGCCATCTCCTACGTCCTCACCGGCCAAACGCCCCCGGAATATTACATCTTCCCCCACTGACGCCTCATCCGCACCCCAAGGGGTCCGTGATTCGCCCACCGGAGACCTTTTCGCTTTCCTGTTAACCGGGCCTTGTGCAGAATAGCAGGGGGAGAGGCGAGTTATGCGAGTAGTCTTTTGCGGTAGCGGTAGTTTCGCCGTCCCGGCGCTTCGGGCGATTGCGGTGTCGTCGCACGAGCTGGTCGGCATCGTTACTCAGCCGGCCCGCCCGGCCGGTCGCGGCGGGCGGCTGCGTTCGACACCCGTCTTCCAGGCCGCGGCCGAGATAGGACAGGCGGCCATCGAGTGCCCCGACGTCAACGCCCCCGGTGGCGTGGAGCTGGTGGCCAGTTTCCGCCCCGATGTGCTCGCCGTGGCTGACTTCGGCCAGCTCATCCACAAGGCCGTCCGCAAGCTCCCGGCCAAAGGGGCGATCAACCTCCACGGCTCGCTGCTGCCGCAGCTTCGCGGGGCCGCTCCGGTCAACTGGGCCATCCTCCGCGGCCTCGAGACAACCGGCGTCACGACGATCGACCTGGCGGCCAAGATGGACGCCGGCGACATCTACCTCCAGGCCGCCACCGACATCCGCCCCGACGAGACGGCCGAGGAGCTGAAGGCCCGCCTGGCCGAGTTGGGTGCCCCGCTGGTCATCCGGACGTTGGACTTGCTTGCCGCCGGCCAGGCCGAGCGCCGCCCGCAGGATGAAGGCGGGGTGACTTTTGCCCCGCCGCTCACCAAGGCCGATGGGCAACTTGACTGGTCCGCTCAGGCTGAGACAATACGTAACCAGATTCACGGCACCTGGCCCTGGCCGGGCGGGCAAAGCCTCTTTGTTCGCAAGGACGGCCGGCAGCAGCCGGTGATCCTGGCCCGCGCCCAGGTGGCTCCAGGGCAGGCCCGCGGTCCGGCCGGGCAGATCGACGCGGACGGCGCCGTCGCGGCCGGCTCGGGCCGGTTGAAAATCCTGGAGATTCAACCCGCCGGCGGACGGGTGATGACCTGGCGAGATTTCGTCAACGGGTACCGCGCCGCCGAGGGCGACCGCTTCATATCTTCTGCACAACCGTGAAATGATCCCCAGTCCCCGAGACATCGCCATCTGGGCCCTGACCGACAGCAGGGGCAACGTCACCGCCAGCCTGGAACGCCTGCTGGATCGGGGCGAGCTGTCCATTCAGGACAGGGCCTTGGCCCACGAGCTGGCCTTGGGAACCTGCCGCCGCCGGGCCACGCTGGCGGCCGTGCAGCGAGCCTTTCTGGCCCAGCCCGACCGCCGCCTGCCCGGGGCGCTGAACGAGATTTTGAGCATCGGCCTGTACCAGTTGCTGTTCCTGACGCGCGTGCCGGACTTCGCCGCCGTCCACGAGGCCGTCGAACAGGCCATCCGCCACCGCCACCGCCGCCAAAGCGGGATGGTCAACGGGTTGCTCCGGACCGTCGCGCGGAACTGCTCGGAGTTGCAGACGGGTGAAATCCCCCTGGCCGCCGACGTGCTGCCGGTGGGCCCCTCGAGCTGGCGGAAATTCAGCAAGCCGGTGTTCCCCGATCCGGCGGTGGACTCAACGGGGTATCTAGCGGCGGCGTTCTCGCTGCCGGAGGTTCTGGCGGCTCGATGGATCAAGCAGGCCGGCTCGCTCCAGCAGGCGACGGCGTGGGCCACGCACGCCAACTGCCGCCCGCCGCTGATCCTCCGCGTCAATGCGATTCGGACCACGACCGACGCCGCCTTGGCCGCCTTGGCCGCCGAGGGGATCCAGGCCGGCCGGCACACCAACGGGGAAAGCATTGTCCTGGAGCAGCACACCGACGTCCGCAAGCTGGCTGCCTTCCGCGACGGCCTGGTCCAGCCGCAGGACCCCACCGCCTCGGCCGTGGTGACCGGGGCTGTGCGACCCAAGGCCGGGGAGAAAATCCTGGACTTCTGCGCCGCCCCGGGCACCAAGACCACGCACCTGGCTGAGCGGATGGGCAACTGCGGCGCCATCACAGCCGTGGACGTCTCGAGCGAGAAGCTTACCGCCATCGAGTCCAACTGCCGCCGCCTGGGCGTGACAATTGTCCAGACGATCCTGGCTGAGCGGGTCGGCGGCCTGGAGCCCGCCGGCTTCGACGTCGTGCTGGCCGACGTGCCGTGCAGCAACACCGGCGTGCTGGCCCGTCGCGTCGAGGCCCGCTGGCGGTTCGACGTGGCGGCGCTGGACAAGCTCGTCTCCGACCAGCGGTTCCTGTTGGCGGCCGCGGGTCAGTTCGTCAGGCCCGGCGGCCGTCTGGTCTACAGCACCTGCTCCCTCGAACCGGAGGAAAATTCCCAGATCGCCCACGCCTTCACTCGACGAAATGACCGCTTCAAGCTCCTTGACGAAAAACTCACCCTCCCCGCCGGCGCCGACGACCCCGCAACCTGGCACGATGGCGGCTACTACGCCGTCTTCCAAGGATAGTCCATTGTGGATTTCGGATTGCGGATTAGAGTCACGAATCGTGATTTATTCTGCCGTTCCCTAGTCCCTGATCCCTTCGTCATCCTTCGAACTTCGACCTTCGACCTCCGAACTTCCCCCCGCGACCTTCCGTTGCTTTTGGCATAGCCTTGCGGCACTATGGCGGCCATGGCCAAGCAGCCCCCTCAGCACCTCTCGCAGACGCCGCGGATCGTCAATCGCAAGGCGCGGCACCACTACCACATCCTGGAGGTGGTCGAGTGCGGCATGGAGCTTTTGGGGACTGAGGTCAAGAGCCTGCGGGCCGGGTCGGCCCAGATCGACGACGCCTACGCCAAGGTTCGCGGGGATGCGGTTTATCTGATCGGCGCTTATATCTCCGCCTACCCCCAGGCAGGTCCCCTCCAGCACGCCCCCGCGCGCGATCGCAAGCTGCTGCTGCATCGCCGGCAGATCCAGCTTCTGGCGGCCCACGTCGCCCAAAAGGGCCGAACGCTCGTGCCCCTGGTGGTCTATTTCAAAAAGGGCTGGGCCAAGTGCGAGCTGGGCCTGGTCGTCGGCAAAAGGGCCTACGACAAGCGCCAGGACTTGCGAAAAAAGGACCAGCAGCGCGAGATCGACCGCGAGCTCCGCCGGCGGCGCCGATCGGAATAACGCCTCGGATACAGCCAGCGGCATCATGCCGGCGACGGGGGCAGGGGAACTTGACAGGCCGCGGGGGGGTGGTATCATCGCACGGCATTTGGGAGGGAACGAAAGGATAAGCAATGCGATACGCCGTTACGGTTTGGCTGTTGTTGCCGCTGGCCTTGGTTGGCTGCAAGCAGCAGAGCAAAGGCCCGGTCACGACGACGACCGAGCCGCCGCCTCAGACGGCCCTGGAACCGATCCCGCCGGCTGAGCCGACTCCCGAGACCACCCCGCCGCACGCCCCGGTGGTGACTCCTCCTCCGTCGCAGTACTATGAGCCGTCCCCACCGCCGGCCGCCACCCCCGCCCCTGCCGTCAACACCTACACCGTGCAGAAGGGCGATACGCTGTGGTCCATCTCGCTGCGGTTCCTGGGGGATGGCAAGCGCTGGCGCGAGATCGTCGAGGCCAATCCCGGCCTGGAGCCGTCCAAGTTGAGGATCGGCCAGGTCATCATCCTGCCGCCGAAATAGACAACCCGGCGGGGGCAGCACGCCCGTGGCCCCCCTGACCCTGGACAAGCCGATTCGGTACGTCAAAGGCGTGGGTGAAGTCCGCGCCGCCCAACTGGGCGAGCTGGGCATCGCCACGCTGGGCGACTTGTTGACGTATTTTCCGCGTCGCTTCGACCTCCGCCGCCAGGCTCAGCCCATCGGCACGCTGGGCGGGAACGAGCCCGCCGCCACGGTGGTGGGCCAGGTGCTGGAGGTCGAAGAGCGCCGCTACGCCCGGAGGCCTTTCCTTCAATGCTGCCTGGACGACGGGACCGGCTGGGTGCTGGCCAAGTGGTTCCACGGTGGCTACCTCCGCGACTGCGTCAAGCCCGGCATCACGCTGGCCGTCAGTGGGAAGGTTTCCGTCTTCCGCGAGCACCTTCAGTTCATCAATCCCCGCCATCAGATCGTCCACGACCCGGCCTCGGCCAGCCTGGCGGCCGACGAACTGCTGCCGGTCTATCCCGCCGGGGCCAGGCTCACCAGCGGCCACATCGCCTGGATCATCCGCCGCGTGCTGCCGCAGGCCATCGACCTGGTCCCCCGATGGTTCGACCGTCCGTATCTTTCCCGCCGCGGCGCTGCTGGACCGTCCCGCGGCCGTGGCGGCCATGCACCGCCCGGAAGATAAGACCCAATGGGCCGCCGCCCGAAGGACGCTGGCCTACGAGGAATGCCTGCTCATGCAACTGGGCCTGGCGATGATCGCGGCTGCGGGAGGTCTCGCGCCCGCGCATCCGCTGCCGCTCAGCAAGGAGATCGACCGGCGCATCCGCGCCCGCTTCCCCTTCACGCTGACCGCCGCCCAGGACCGCGTCATCGCCGAGATCGCCGCCGACCTGTCCCGCGACCGGGCGATGAACCGCCTGCTCCAGGGCGACGTGGGGTCCGGCAAGACCGTCGTGGCCCTGTACGCGGCCCTGCTGGCCGTGGCCAGGGGCAAGCAGGCCGCCATCATGGCCCCGACCGAAATCCTGGCCAGCCAGCACTATCAGAAGATCCAGGCCTACCTGGCCGGCTCGCGGGTCCGCACGGCACTGCTGGTGGGCGGACAGGCGGCCGGCCAGCGGGATCAGATTCTGGCCGGCCTGGCCGAAGGAAGGATCGACCTGGTCGTCGGCACGCACGCGCTGTTGAACGAGGACGTGCGTTTCGCGCACCTGGCGCTGGTGGTGGTGGACGAGCAGCACAAGTTCGGCGTCCGCCAGCGGAGAATCATCCGCGGCAAAGGGTTCGCCCCGCACTACCTGGTGATGACGGCCACGCCCATCCCCCGCACGCTGGCGATGACGGTATTCGGCGACCTGGACGTCTCGGTGCTGGACGCCTACCCGCCCGGCCGCGGCAGGACCACCACCCGCTGCGTGGGCGGGGAGCAGACCGACGAGGTGATGAAGCTGGTGCGAGGGCAAGCTCGCGGCCGGTCAGCAGGCGTACTTCATCTACCCGCTGGTGGAGGCCTCGGCCCACCTGGAGCTCCAGACCGCCCAGGACGCCTACCGCCAGCTTTCCGCCAGTTCGCTGGGGCGATTCGGCGTGGGACTGATCCACGGCCAGATGACGCCCGCGGCCAAGGAGGCCGTTATGCGGCAGTTCCGTTCCGGGGCGATCCGCGTGCTGGCGGCCTCGGTGGTGGTGGAGGTGGGGTTGGACATCCCCTCGGCCAACGTCATGGTCGTGATGCACGCCGAGCGGTTCGGGCTGGCGCAGCTCCATCAGCTTCGCGGACGGATCGGCCGGTCTTCCGCCGACGCCGCGTGCATCCTGGTCGCCTCGCCCAACAGCCCGGCGGCCAAGAGGCGCCTGGAGATTCTGGAAAAGACCTCCGACGGCTTCAAGATTGCCGAGGAGGACCTGCGCCTCCGCGGTCCCGGTGAGATTTTCAGCGTCCGGCAGCACGGCCTGCCGCAGCTCAAGGTGGCCGACCTGATCGAGGACTTCGAGCTGCTGCGCCTGGCCCGGCGCGATGCGTTTACTATCCTTGGCGAGGACCCGCACCTGGAGGCCCCGCACCACCAGCAACTCCGCCGAGAATTGCTGAAAACCTACGGCGACCGCCTGGACCTGGCCGCCGGGGCGTGAGGTGAGCCTTATCGTCCCGGCCAGCTCCGGGGTTCATCCACGCGGAGGATCCGCCAGCCCGCCGGCTGCTTGATCCATCCCACGTCCCAGATGTAGGCGACCCTGCCTCCGTTGGTCAGGGTGATGTTCGTGCCCAGGCGCATCGCGGCGTTGGGTCCGGTGATTTCGACCGTAACCTGCGAGAAGCCGATTCGCTCGATGGGGTAGGTGCTCAGGACCGCCTTGCCCACGCCCAGCAGGCCGGCCTTGCTGAAGCCCAGGCCGGTGTAGTCGTCGTCCAGGTACTCCTGGGCTACCGCCAGATGGCCGGCTTCGATGTCGCGGGCGATTGTGCGGGTGGCCTCGATGATCCTCTCGCGGTCGGTAACCACCCACGCCGACACGGCCCAGACGACGCCCGCCAGGACCGGCGGGATAGCCAACGCCGCCAGCCACCGCCGGCTCCGCCGCTCGTGCCAGATCGCCCCAACCACCAGCTCGGCGAAGGCCAGCGTGAGATAGACGTACAGCGGGTCCTCAAGGAACAATCGGCTCAGGCTATCCATGGCCGACCATTCTAACCGCGCTCCGCGCGGCGTCCAGCCGTCCGGTTACTCCAACGCGATCACACGCAGCGGGATGGCCTCCAAGCCCTCCACGGCCAGGGGCAGCGCGAAGACCATCACGCGCGACGTGGACAGTGCAGCCAGGTTCGTGAGGTTCTCGATCAGGCAGATGCCCTTGCGGAACAGCAGCGTGTGGTGGGCGTTGTTGGGCACGTCCTGCGTCTCGATGCCGCCGGTATCCACGCCCATCAGTTTCATTCCCTCAGCCACCAGCCACTCCAGGGCCTGGCGGGCGAAGCCGGGCGCCTGCCGATACTCATCAATGCCGTAGAATTTCGAGTACCCCGTGTGGCAGAAGACGATGTCGCCCTTCTTAATGCCGCCCGCTTTGAAGGCAGCCTGCTGGAGCTCCTCCTGCGTAATCTTGTGCTTCGGCGGCCGGCCGCACAGGTCGAGCACGACGGCCTCGCCGACCAGCCGCTCGGCACCGACCTTGGCCAGGTCCTCGCCGTCCGGCAGACAGTGGAAAGGCGTTTCGATGTGGGTGCCGACGTGGGCGGTGTACTTCAGGTTCCCCATGACGTACCACTGGCCCTCCTGGCGGCGCAGGCGGCTGTCGATCTGCTCGGCACCCACCAGTTCGACCTCAAAGGGGCGACGCTCTCGACCCGGATGGATCACGTGCGATAACTCGACGACGCGACGGTAGGACATCATCTCGAGACTCCTTTGCCGAATCCCGAAAGGCTCGGATTGCCTTCACGGCGGCACCCCAGGCGGCGATGCATGATACAGCTAACCGGTGGCAATGGGAACCTGCCTGCCGGCAGGTACGTCTTGGCGCCTTAGCCGCGTGGCCGGGGGCTTGTGGGCCGCGCACTTGGCGCGCATACTACGGCCCGGGTCGGTAGGGTGGGCAACTTGCCGAAGGCCCGGCGTAGCCTGGGCAAAGCCGGGCTGCCCACGGAATCGCTGACAGTCTGAGGGAAGAAGATTATGGGCCGAAGACCATATGTTTATCCTCATCTGAACTTCTTCAAGAACTTGAGCGAGGTTCACCGCCTTCTTGAGATCCATGAGAAGCACAGAGTAGAGGTACTAAACAAGAGTGCCATAGTCCTGCTCGTTGCATGCTGGGAGACTTTTGTCGAGGACCTGGCAGGTAGTGCGTTTTCGATCCTCTTGGAGCGTGCGAAGACCCATAGATGGATTCCAAGGAAGGTACGAGCGGAAGCCGCAAAACCGCTTCGAATAAGCAAAAATCCATGCGACGTTTGGAAGCTTGCTGATGGGGGATGGAAGAATGTTCTCCGAACCCACAAGGCGGGACTCTTCAAGGAATATATTGGTAATCTCCACTCCCCTCGCCCTTCAAATGTCAATTCCCTATATGAAAGCCTCCTTGGGATCAGGTCTGTATCTAATTCGTGGCATTGGCAAAGAATGAGAACAGACCAAGCGGTTGCAAAGCTGGAAGAACTTATCACTCTTCGGGGAAGTATTGCTCATCGTGTCGCGGCCAAGCGCAAAGTCTTCAAGGGAGACGTAACGAAATACATCGACTTCATCAACCGGATAGCAGTGCAGACGAGTAATGAGGTTCGAAAGTTTCTGCTCAAATCCACCACTGGTAAGGAACCTTGGGGTGAGTTCTCATACAAACCGATTAGGAAGAGCCAACAAAAGGATGTAGACACATAGGATCGGGATTGCGTGTGCAACAAAGTTGCACACCCTACGGTAGAGAAATTCATGAATGCCAGGGTGCACAGTTCGATTCTTCAGGGCATCGACGCCATCGCCTGCGAGGTCGAGGCCGATGTGGCCGCTGGCGGGATGGGCGAGCTGAAGCTGGTGGGCCTGGCTGACGTGGCCGTGAAGGAGTCCGTCTCGCGGGTCCAGGCGGCCCTGCGGAACAGCGGCTACCGCTGGCCCGGACCCAAGGTCACCATCAACCTCGCCCCGGCTGACGTGTGGAAGGATTCCGCCGCCTTCGACCTGCCGATCGCCCTGGCCGTCGGCATGGCTGGGGGATTGTTCGCCAGTGAAAAGGCCGGGGATTACCTGGTCGTCGGGGAGCTGGCGCTGGACGGGCGGGTCCGCGCGGTCAAGGGCGCCCTGGCCACGGCGATGCTGGCTGAGCGGCAGGGGCGCCGCGGCGTGATCGTCCCGGCCGACAACGCCGCCGAGGCCGCCGTCGTCGAGAGCCTGGACGTCATCGCCGTCCGCTACCTTACCGAGGCCGTCGGCTTCCTGACCGACCAACTGCCCATCGCCCCGACAGAGGTGGACCTCCAGGAGGTTTTCCAAGTGGCGGGGCGTTACGACGTGGACTTTTCCGACGTTCGCGGGCAGGAGTCGGCCAAGCGCGCATTGACCATCGCGGCCGCGGGGCATCACAACCTCCTGATGATCGGCCCGCCTGGCAGCGGCAAGACCATGCTGGCCAAGCGCCTGCCCACCATCCTGCCGCCGCTGACGGCGGCCGAATCGCTGGAGACCACGCGCGTCTATTCCTCACGCGGGCTGCTGGAGGCGGGCCAATCGTTGCTGGCCGTCCGGCCGGTGCGGATGCCGCATCATTCCTCCAGCCCGGCGGCGTTAGTGGGCGGCGGGGCGATTCCCCAGCCGGGGGAGATCAGCCTGGCCCATCACGGCGTGCTGTTTCTGGATGAGTTCTCCGAGTTCCCCCGCATGATGCTGGAGATGATCCGCCAGCCGCTGGAGGACGGCTACGTCACGATCCCGCGCGTGCACAGCACGCTGAAGTTTCCCGCCGTCATCATGCTGGTCGCGGCGATGAATCCCTGTCCCTGCGGCTACTACACCGATCCCCGCCGGCCCTGCAAGTGCAGTCCGCTGACCATCGAGCGATACCTGTCGCGGATCTCCGGCCCTCTGATTGACCGCATCGACATCCACATCGAGGTGCCGCCGGTGCCGTGGCGGCAGCTCCGCGGCCCCACCGACGCCGCCGGGAGGGCGATCGACGGTATGAATTCCCAACAGATGCGACAGCAGGTCGTCGCCGCTCGCCAGGTGCAGCGCCGCCGCTTCGCCGCAGCAAAAGCCACTGCCGATCCCACGTCAGCCGATGGCTGTTCCAATCCGAATTCCGAATTCCGAAATCCGAAATCAGTCAGTACCACCACGAACGCCACGATGTCTCCGCGCCAGGTGCGTCAGTTCTGCAAGCTGGACGAGGCAGGCGAGTCGCTACTCAAACAGGCCATGACCGAGCTGGGCCTGTCGGCCCGGGCGCACGACAAGGTGCTCCGCATCGCCCGCACCATCGCCGACCTGGAAGGCCAGGAGAACATCTCCCCGCATCACCTGGCCGAGGCGATCCAGTACCGCCGGCTGGATCGGAAACTGTAACCTTGCGGTGGACCTCCTGCTCCACCGCGCAATCCCGACAGGAACAGGCCAGTTGGAACATTCGCGATTACACCCTTCCGGAACTGGTGAAATTGCCGAAGGGGATCGGCTTCAGCTTGCGCAAAGTTTTTGGCGATGATAATGAAAGTGCCTGTACGCTGGACAGCAAGCGGCTGATTACGATCGCGAGCAAGGACTGATCCGCGCCCGGCCGGGCCGGGACGAGAAAGGGACTTCTCATGAGCTACTTCAAGGCGATGTTGTTGCAGTACCTGGTGACGATGGGCTGGGCGGTGGCGGCCGCGGTGTCGATGGGCATCGGCCTGGCCGTGGCGCTGAAGGTCTTCAACGTGCTCACGCCCAAGATCGACGAGATCGAGGAGATCAAGAAGGGCAACATGGCCGTGGCCGTGGTGCTGGCGGCGGTGGTCCTGGCCATGGCCATCGTGGTGGCGCTGACCATCATGCCGGAGACGGCCCGCTAGTCAGGAGGTGACGCCATGAGAACCCTCGGTTGCCTGACCATTATTATCCTCATCGGCGTGGGCATCTTCCTGCTGGCCGGTTCGCAGGACATGACCAACGAGCAGAAGGCCGAATGGGTCGGCCAGAAGGCCCATCGCGGTTGGAGCCGGGCCAAGGAATACCTCCAGCACGCCCAGCAAGGCTGGAAGTCCGAGCAGGAAAGTTCGCAGGGTTATTCCGACCGCTGAATCCGGTCGTTCGTCTTCCGGTTCTCCGGTTTCTTGTTCACGGCCCAAAACAACACGGACCCGTGCGAAAGCACCGGTCCGTTGCCTTATACCCCCAAGGGGAGTCGAACCCCTGAGGGGTAATCCGGGGGCCTGAAGAGGGGATTTTTTAGACCCGCCGTATGATTGGATCGTCTTAGGCTGGCAAGGAAAGGCCAGATGCCACGGACGAACCCAAGATGCGGCCGCAGGGATGTTCCTCGGGTCGCTCATCGTGATGCCCTCCAGGGCGACCCTGCCCATGCCCGGCATTCTACCACGAGGGAGGATTTTTGGCAAGGGGCGATCGTCGCCCGGGGAGGGCTGCCGTGATCGCCACCCAGGGGCTCCGGTTCGATCCCAAGCCGCTCCAGAAGGCCTTCATCCTATCGGGACTGACCTACAAAGCACTCGGCAATCGGATTCCTTGCTCGAGCATGGTGGCCCACAATTGTGTCAGCGGTAAAAATCCCACCAGCCGGTTCATGCGGCGCGTGGCGGAGGTCCTGGGCGTGGACCTCCAGGATTGCTGGAAAGATAAACGCCCCCGAACTCAGGAGTCCCGGCCATGATTACCCCGCACGACGCGTGCCAGGAATGCCTCGGCCTCCTGCGGTCCGGAGGGCGGGGCGGCAATTGCCCAGGCCTGGCACCGCGGCGACCCCAAGAATCAATCTCCGATCGCTCGGACCCTCGATTCCCCTTTTGTCACCGGGATCCCTCTGGGCGGCTGGAAAGCCCCCTAGAGATGGACGCCGCCGGCGGCGTGCGGCTGGTCGGGGGCCAGGAACGGTTCTACCGCTTCGGGCTTGTCCAGCCAGAAGGACCGCGGCTGTGGGGCCTGGTCGAACGATCGCAGGGAAACGCGAATCCATGAGGACGCTTGAGTTGGAAATCTCGTGCCGGATCTGTGAGTCCTTCGAGGGCTGCCGGGGCCCATGCACCGGGACCCCCGATCGGCGGCCCTGTACGGCCTTCCAATGGGCCGAGAACTGCCACGGCGGCCTCGACCCGGCCACCGGCGATCTGTTGGAAACCTTGACCAAAATGGAAGCCGACCCGTGGCGGGATGCCGTCGCGCCGAGCACTCCCACGAGCGCGACGGCCCCGCCCGGTCGGTTTACAGAAAGCGTCTCCGGATGAGCACCAAGACGGCCCTCAACCAGAATGTGCAGCTCCTGGAGGCCCGGTTGATCCAGACCGATCGGGCGCGGAAGGCGGCCGAGCTGAGCTTCGCTGCCATGACCCAGGAGGTCGGGCGGCTGCGGGACCGGATCACCCTGCTCCATCGCAAGCTGCGCGGGCCCGCTGGCCCTGGCCGCGACGGTTGGGACTTTACGTCAGGCTCATCCCCCGCCGGGCGCACCGGCCGTCTCGACGCAAAAGATAGAACTCTTGGCCCTGGTTTTTGTCCTCCTCAGCGTTGCCGTGGCAGACCAGGAGCGCCGCCGGGCACTCGCAAGCCTCCTGACCAATGATCTTGCGATGCCGGCGGTAAGTTTGGTTGAGCCCGCCGCAGATTCCTCCCTGCGGTCGGAGACCTCGGCGCTCTCCCCTGACGCCGGGGCTTCCGGGGCTCCCGAACCTCAGATCGAGGCGAGGGCTGGTTTGTCTCTTTCCCGCCCTCCCTCGGTCCCCTGGCCGACGATCGGCGAACTGCGGCCTCTCTACGATGCCCTCTACGCCCAGGAGACCTCCAGCGGCAAGGACCGTCGCGACGGCGACGACGGCGAGAGCCGCGGACCCTACCAGATCCAACAGGACCATTGGATCGACAGCGGCATTGATCTGTCTTACGAAAAGTTTTGCCGCAACAAGATGGTCTGCGAATGTGAGATGTATGCCTACTGGCGACGGCATTGCCCGGCGGTGCTGCTTGACCGGGATTACGAAATCCTGGCCCGCTTCCACAACGGCGGG
>CAVXDC010000048.1:0-13825 GCA_963760365.1 uncultured Phycisphaerae bacterium | reverse complement strand
TGGTCCATCAGTTCGAGATCCTGCCGCCCACCGCACCCCCGGCCCGCGGCGCCACGTCCTTGCCGCCGGCCCGGTCGATCGGCAGTGGTGCGTGGTCACCAAGCAGTTTGCCGGCGACGGGGACCGCCTCAACGAAATCCGCGGCGCCAAGGTCCGCTGGCTGTTCAGTGAACGGGGTCCGGTGATGCGGGAGCTGCCCGGAAGCGACTTCCGCGTGAAGGTGGACCTGGCGCTGCTGGCGATGGGTTTTGACCCGGTGCTGGACCGCGACCTGGCCCTCCGGCTGGGGCTGGCCACAGATGCCCAAGGCCGCATCGTGGCCAAAGGCTGCACCACCAGCGCCGCGGACGTCTTTGTCGCCGGCGACCTGGCCACCGGCCCGGCCTACGTCGCCACGGCCATCGCCTCCGGACGCCAGGCGGCTGAGAAGATCGACGAGTACCTTCAAAAGATGACCTCAGCGGCAGCGATGGTCTCAGCCTCAACCAATCCGCAATCCGCAATCCGCAATCCGCAATAGGATTTTGCCATGCCCAGGGAATCCCAGACGGCGCTGGTCCGATGTTGCAGCAAGATCACCGCGATCCTCAAGAAGGAATACCCCGACGCGGCCACGCGACTGCACCACGCCAATCCCCTGCAACTGCTGGTCGCGACGATCCTGGCCGCCCAGTGCACCGACGACCGGGTAAATATGGTCACCCGGGACCTGTTCACCCGCTACCGCACGGCCGCCGACTTCGCCGCGGCGACCCAGCAGGAGCTGGAGGCGCAAGTTCGCACCACGGGCTTTTTCCGCAACAAGGCCAAAAACATCCGCGGCGCAACGCAGCGGCTCGTCCAGGCCTACGGCGGCAAGGTGCCCGACACGATGGAGGACCTGCTGACGCTGCCCGGCGTGGCCCGCAAGACCGCCAACGTGGTCCTGGGCAACGCCTTCGGCCGCAACGAAGGCATCGTGGTGGACACGCACGTCATCCGCCTGGCCGGGCGCTTGGGTTTTTCTAAGCAAAACGATCCGGTCAAGATCGAGCAGGACCTGATGGCCATCGTCCCGCAGAAGGATTGGACCGTTTTTTCGCACCTGCTGATCTTCCACGGCCGGGCCGTCTGCACCGCCCGCAAGCCCCGTTGCCCCAACTGCTTCATCAACAAACTCTGCCCCTCGGCGTTCAAGGTGTGACCACTTTGTTTAATAAAATACGCAGGCTCTGCTCGAAGGGGTTATCACCAAAAGGAACTTGGAAACTCACCGGGAGTGAACATGAGTGACAAGGCCGTCTCATTCCAATCTCGCCCCGACCGTCTGACGCGGCGGTGGTGGTTCTTGCTGCTGTTTGTGCTGCTGAACTTGATTCCTCCCTACGTATCCAAACCCCTCAGTTCGAAGGAATGGTCCGAGATGTGGCGGATCTACGACCACATCTTTTCGAATGCCTTTATCAACGCGCTATCTTCTCCGTGGTGGGTGGTGTTTCAGATCGCCCCGGTCGTGCTGGTGTTGCTGATCTTCCTCCTGGGCAATCGCGTCAGGGCAGTTTTCAGCGCCTACGCGGCCATCACGTTCGTCCTGTTCGCCGTGCTTCAGAACATCGCGGTGACGAAGAAGTACGGGCTGGGCATTGTCACCTGCAATTTCCTGTGGTTCATGATCCTGGCGGGTTTCTGGGCGTGGGAAGCCTTCGCAGGGTTGACGGACTTCTCACCCCGGCGCCGTCCGCTGTGGGCGTATTGGGTTGTGCCTTTGGCCATCTTTGCGTTCTGGATCCCCGTAGGGCCCGCCAAGGACGGAACGTGGCACTTCTCGCCGCTGTTTTTCCTGCAGATGCATACGGGCCTGGCGTTTTGCCTGATGGCCCCGGTGTACCTGGCGATCCTGAGTCTGTACCACCTGCGCGTGAACCTGGCCGTCATGCGGATGACGGCGCTGACAGGGATCATCCTGGCGTTCTATAACATTCTGGGGGCCTCCTTCGGGCGCAATGCCTTCCACGCCATCGCCCATGTGCCCCTGGCGACGATCTCGATCTACGCGTTTGTCCTGTCCTTCGTACGGTGCCGCGCCCAGGAAGCACGAAGCCGGGAATCGCCGTGCGCTAGAATGCCATGGAAAGGAAGACACCATGGCCTTTACATTGCACCTGGGCGCCGCGGCGCCGGATTTCGACTTACTCGGCGTGGACGGCAATCGCTACAGCCTGGCCAGCTTCGCCGACGCGCGGCTGCTGATCGTGGTCTTTAGCTGCAACCATTGCCCTTACGTCGTCGGCAGCGAAGACCGGATGAACGCGCTCTACGCCCGTTATGCCCCTCAGGGCGTCGCGATGATCGCCATCAACTCCAACGAAACCGTCAACCACCCCACCGACTCGATGGATCACATGATCCAGCGGGCTCGTGAAAAGGGCTTCCGCTTTCCCTACGTGCGAGACGACAGCCAGGAGGTCGCCCTGGCCTATGGGGCCTTGCGGACGCCGCACTTTTTCGTCTTCGACGAGCAGCGCCGCCTGCGCTACACCGGGCGGATGGACGACAACCCCAAAGATGCCGCCAAGGCGACCACCCACGAACTGGCCGACGCGCTGGACGCGCTGCTCGTAGGCAAGGAGTCGCCCGTTCCGGTGACCAATCCCATCGGCTGCAACGTCAAGTGGAAGGATCGGCCCGGCCATTGGATGCCACCGGAGGCCTGCGACCTGGTTTGACGGCTTCCTTAGCAGGCCTGGACAGCGGGGCGTCGATTGACACTGCTGATGGGGGCGTATAGCCTCGGCCACATGAATCTGCGGACCTTGAGTCAGGATTTTCAATCGCTCTACGGCCACCCGGCCACGGGCGCCATCCGCGCCCCGGGGCGAGTGAATCTCATCGGAGAGCACACCGATTACAACGACGGCTTCGTCCTGCCCATCGCCATCCAGCGTCAGACCGTGGCCGTCTGGGGACGGCGCCGCGACCGCCTTCTCCAGTTCGCTTCCAAGCAGGCGGATTCCCTGATCGTCTCCGTGGACCTTTCCGCGCCCCTCGCGCGGGGGCAGCCCGCCTGGGCCAACTACTGTCGCGGCGTGGCGGCCGGGCTGCTCGCGGCCGGGGTCAAACTGATCGGCGCGGACATGCTTTTTGATAGCGACGTGCCTCTGGGCGGCGGGCTGAGCAGCTCGGCGGCGCTGGAGGTCGCGACGGCCTTGGCGCTGCTGGAGGCAGCTGAACGTGCGCAGCTCCATCGCCCTGGGTGACCTGGCGCGGCTCTGCCAGAAGGCCGAGCACGACTTTGCCGGCGCCCCCTGCGGCATCATGGACCAGTCCATCGCGGTAATGGCCCAAGCCGGGCGGGCGATGCTGCTGGACTGCCGAAGCGGTCAGGTTCGCCACGTGCCGTTCGACTCCACCGACGTGGTGCTCCTGGTGGCCGACACGCAGGTCAGGCACGCCATCGCCGACGGAGGTTACGCGCTGCGCCGCCAGCAGTGCCACCAGGCCGCCGCGGCCATGGGCGTTCCGGCCTTGCGCGACGCAACCCTCCCGGCCGTGCAGGCAGCCGCAAAGGCGGGAAAACTGGACGCCAAGCACCTCATGCGGGTCCGGCACGTCGTGGGTGAGATTGCCCGCACCCTGGAGGCCGCCGAGGCGCTGGGCGATGGGGACTACAAACGGTTCGGTCAGTTGATGACGGCCTCACACATCTCGCTACGGGACGACTATGAGGTATCCTGTGAGGAATTGGACGCCCTGGTTGACGCAGCCCTTGCCATACCTGGAGTCTATGGGGCGCGGATGACGGGGGGCGGTTTTGGCGGCTGCGCTATCATCCTGGCCAGGGCCGAACAGGCCGAATCGGTCACGCAGGCCGTCCAGCAGGCCTTTTCCACCCGCTTCGGTCGGGCGTGCCCGATCTTTTCTACCACGGCCGCCGCGGGGGCGGGCCCGCTGTCGCTGGAGTGACCATTCAGCTCTGGAACCACTGGGCGGGCAGGGCGTCGCGCTCGGCCTCCAGCAGCTCGTCGATGATTTTTTCAGCGTCGGCGATGGAGCTGACCATCGGGTTGACGAGCATCGCCCACAGTAGCACGTCGCGCCGGCAGGAGACGGCCGCCTCGACAGCCGTCATGTGGGCGTCCAGCACCTGCGTCAGCAACCCGCGAAGACTGTGGGGCATCTCGCCCACCGGTAGAGTGGTGATGGAGCTTTCGTCGATGCGGCAGGCCAGCTCCAGGTAATCGTCGTCGTGCATGTTCGTCACCGCGCCTGCGTTGGCGGTGTTGAGGTAGAACGTTTTGCCCAGCTTGCCCACGATGCTCTCGACGATGTCGGTGGCGTGGTCGGGCTTGAAGGTGGTCATGTAGCTGTCGATGGGGATCGAGCCGTCGAGGAATCCGTCCACCTGATCCCACATCTCCTGATGGCGTTTCAGGCGGCCTTCGGTCTCCCAGATCGACAGCGGCGGGATCGGTTCGCCCGTGCGGCCCAGGCCCTGCCAGAACCGCACGTACTCCTTGGTGTGGGGCACGCAGGTGGGCACGAGGCCGAAGACCTGGTAGAGCTGCCAGCCCACGCGCTCGTTGTGCAAGGCCTTGGCGCCGGTGTCGCCACCGACGGTCTCGGTGGCGGCCTGTGCTCGCAGCCACTCAGCGATACGGGGCATGACGTCGCGCCCGTCGTACTCGGCCTTGAGCATCCAGGTAAAGTGGTTCACACCGGCCACCCGCATGTCGAACCGCCGGTCGATCTCGGCCGTGAAATCCTCCTTCCTGGCAATCAAGCCCGCCCGCACGGCGTAAGCGGCCTTGAAGTGGGGCATGTGCGGGCCATCGCAAAGGGCAAAGCTCTTAAGGCGGGGGAAGTAGCGGCGGATGCCCATCCCCATCGCCGCGGTAGGGTTGATGTAGTTCATCACCCACGCCTGCGGGCACATTTTTTCCACGTCCCGGCAGACTTCGCAGATGACGGGGAACTCCCGCAGCGTGCGGAAGATGCCGCCCGGACCAATCGTGTCGCCCGAGCACATGCGGATGCCGTACTTGGCCGAGATTTTGCAGTCGATGCCGCGGAACACCGCCGAGCGGTCGGCGAAGCTGAGGATCACGAAGTCGCTGCCGGCCAGCACGTCGCGGCGGTCGGAGGAGGCCTCGATCTTGAGCGGAACGCCTGTATGCGCGACCACCTTGCGGGCCAGGCGCTCCATCCTGTCCAGGTGCTGTGCGTCGGTGTCCACCAGGGCCAGCGTGCCCGTCCGCAGGTGGGGGGAGTGGATCATCTGCCAGATAGCCTGGCGGCCGAAGAACAGGCTGCCGGCCCCGATCACGACGACCTTGGGATGCTGCGGTTGCATAAAAAAACCTCACGAGGCACAGAAACACAAACCAAACTCACCCGCCGCCAAGGCAGGTTGGAAACTCCACTAAGATACCCATCCAAAGCAACGGAGGATAGCCCTTCTGCGCGAAGGAGTCGCACGAGGCGCACGCCTGCCGATGGCAGCTTCAGGGCCTTGGGGCTGATCGGGGCATGGCGCGCCGCGTCGCAGGCCGCGTCGCAGGCCGGGTCGCAGGCAGCGGCGTGGGGTGGGTCGCATGTCGCGTAGCCGGCTGGCTGGCAATCGCGGGTTTGGATGGCGCCGTCGTCGGCGGGGGTGGCAGTTGCGAGGTGAGGGCCATGACCATGGACCTATTCCAATGCTGGGCCAGGACCAGGGGCGCGACGTAGCTGGCCACGAACAATTTGGCGCCGCTGGTCAGGTGCAGACCGCGATTGCCGGACTCGGACATGGACGGTTGCCATGGGATTTGAAAAAGCTTGTGTTCGTACAGTTTGGCCGGCAGGCCGAAGGGAGGCGGCTCGAAGCCCACCCTCCCGGCCGAGGAGGTGTGGTGGCCATCCATCGTACCGGAGAGGGTCGTGCCCACCCCCAGGATGAACCAGTCGCGCTGCGAGTAGAAGTTGACGATGCCGCGGCGGGTCCTCGTCATGGCCCCCTCCAGGGGGTAGCCCGGTGACAGCGAGGGGGAGAGCGTGATGATGCCTTCAATCTGCTCGGAAAGCGGCAGGGCTTCGGCGACCCACACCGCCATGCCTCCTCCACCGCTTTGACCCACGAGCACCACCGAGGCTTTCGGGCAGGTCATGTGATAGCGCACGATGGTGTCGGCAATCTCCTGGGCCTTGAGTCGGTTGCGGGGCTCATCGCGCAGGTTCACCAGGTAGTTCATGGGAACCTCGCTAGTCCAGTCCACCAAGTCGATTGCCCACGTCACCCCCCCATCCGCCAGACCGTCGCAGATGGCTTCATTCAGCCGGCTGCGGCCTTCGATGCCCGTCAAGACGATGACCAACCCCTTGTCGCGATGGCTGTCGTTGAGATACGCAAAGGTCTCCCCGCCCCCGCGCGTGCAGCCGCCCAGGGCCAGAGCTACCAGCACCAGGACCAGTGCGTGACGAGTCATCCGGCCATCCTTGAGACAGGATTCACGGAGCAGGTGGCAGAACTTGGTTTCACGACTCGTGACAGGATACGGTGAGCTGACGACAATTATTCCTTCACCTCGTATTCGGCGTCAATGACGTCATCCCCGCCCTTTTCGTCTTTGCCACCCTTGGGGGCCTGGCCGGGCGGCGGAGGCGAAGCCTTTCCCGCCCCGGCAGCCCTGGCGGTCTTGTACATCTCCTCGGTCACCTTGTGCGACTGGCGTTCCAGGTTTTCCATCGCCCGCTTGATGGCCTGGGCGTCGTCCCCTTTGACGGCGTCCTTCACCGCGGAAATGGCCGACTCGATGTTGCTCCGGTCGGAGGCGGCGATCTTGTCGCCCTGCTCGCGGAGCATCTTTTCCATCTGATACGCCATCGCGTCGGCCTGGTTTTTGAGGTCCACGACCTCGCGGCGGTGGCGGTCGTCCTCGGCGTGGGTCTCGGCGTCCTTGCGCATCGTGTCGATCTCAGAGCGGCTGAGTCCGCTGGAGCCCTTGATCTCGATGGACTGCTGCTTGCCGGTGGCCAGGTCCTTGGCCGAGACGTTCAGGATGCCGTTGGCGTCGATGTTGAAGCTGACCTCGATCTGCGGCACGCCGCGCGGGGCCGGCGGGAGGCCCGTCAGGTTGAACCGCCCCAGTGTGCGGTTGTCGCGGGCGAATTCCCGCTCACCCTGGAGCACGTGGATGGTGACTTCCGTCTGGTTGTCGGCGGCGGTGGAGAAGATTTCCTTCTTCTCCGTGGGGATGGTCGTGTTGCGCTCGATGAGCCTCGTCATCACGCCGCCCAGCGTCTCCACCCCCAGGCTCAAGCGGCGTGACGTCCAGCAGGACCATCTGCTCCTCGACCTCCCCGCCCAGGATCGCCGCCTGGATGGCCGCCCCGATGGCCACGACCTCGTCGGGGTTGACCGACTTGTTGGGCTCCTTGGCGAACAGGTCCTTGGCGATCCGGCGGACGCGCGGGATGCGCGTCGAGCCGCCCACCAGCACCACCTCCTGGATGTCGTCGGGACTGAGCTTGGCGTCCGACAGGGCCCGCTTGCACGGGTCGATCAGCCGCTGGAACACCGGCTCGCAGAGCTGCTCGAGCTTGGCCCGCGTGAGCGTTAGGGTCAGGTGCTTGGGGCCTTCGGCGGTGGCGGTGATGAACGGCAGGTTGATGTTGGCCTCCACGGCCGTGGACAGCTCGCACTTGGCCTTCTCACAGGCCTCCTTGAGGCGCTGGAGGGCCATGGCGTCCTTGCGGACGTCGATGCCCTCTTGGCGCTTGAATTCGTCGGCCACGTAGTTGATCAGCACCTCGTCCAGATCGTCGCCGCCCAGGTGCGTGTCGCCGTTGGTGCTCAGCACCTCAAAGACGTTCTCCCCGATGTCCAGGATGGAGATGTCGAACGTGCCGCCGCCGAAATCAAAGACGGCCACCTTTTCGTTCTTCTTCCTGTCCAGTCCGTAGGCCAGGGCGGCCGCCGTCGGCTCGTTGATGATCCGCTCGACCTTCAGGCCGGTGATCTCTCCGGCTTCCTTGGTGGCCTGGCGCTGGGAGTCGTTGAAGTAGGCCGGCACGGTAATGACCGCCCGCTCGACCTTGTCGCCCAGATAGTCCTCCGCCGTCTTCTTCAAGTCGCCCAGGACCATCGCGCTGATCTCCTGGGGCGTGTAGTCCTTGCTGCGGATGCGGACCTTCACCAACTCCTCCGGGCTGCCGATGACCTCGTAGGGGACCATCTTCTCCTCGACGGCCACCTCGTTGTGCCGCCGACCCATGAACCGCTTGATGGAATACACGGTATTCCTGGGATTGGTCACCTGCTGGTGACGCGCGGGCTGGCCGACCAGCCGCTCGCCTTTGTCCGTGAAACCCACCACCGAGGGCGTCAGCCGGCTGCCCTGCTGGTTGATGAGCACCTTCGGCGCCGCCCCTTCCATGACGGCCACGACCGAGTTGGTGGTACCCAGGTCAATCCCGATGATCTTCTTGGTTGCCATACGATTCGCTCGCTTTCCCATAGCCCCCCTCCAAGCATAGGCTGGATTGGCCGCTGCCTGTCAGGGTGGCCACATGAAGATACCGCTTTTCGGGAAACGATTGCAAGGATCGTGCCAGTATTCTAAGCCTAATCCACAGGATACCTTAGGTCATCTATGCCGCTGCCAAAAAGTGCCATATCGACCGTTGCAACGCTATCCAAGTCGGCTTTGGCAGTCTTCTCCCATCGCCCCTGCGCCTGTCAAACCCGCAAGGCCTGCGTTCCAAGGCTGACCTTCTCACCGGTCCTACCGGCCGAATAGCGCCGTACCGATGCGAAGCATCGTGGCGCCTTCCTCCACGGCGACGGGGTAGTCCTGGCTCATGCCCATGGACAGGTGACGGAAGTTTTCACCGCCGATGCCGTCCTTTTTCATCTCCTCGAACAGCTCGCGGAGGCGGATGAAGCTGGGCCGGGCCTTTTCCGGATCGCGGGTCATCGGAGCCATCGTCATCAGCCCGATCAGGCGGAGGTGCTTGAGGGTGGAGAGCAGCTCCCCCAGGTACGCCGCCGCCCCCACAGCCACGCCGAACTTCGCAGACTCCTGGGAACAGTTGACCTGGAGCAGCACGTCCACGACTTTGCCGGTCTGCTCGGCACGCTGGTGGATCGCCTCGGCGAGGCGGAGGGAATCCACTGAGTGGATGACCTCGGCCACGTCCAGCACCGCGCGGACCTTGTTGCGTTGAAGATGGCCGACCATGTGCCAGCGGACGGCCGACGGCTTGGCGTTGCGGTGCCGCTGGAGCAGCCCGTCCAGCTCGGCCGCTCGCGTCAGGAGATGCTGGACGCGGCTTTCGCCCAGGTCGGTCAGCCCCAGCTCCACTGCCGCGGCGACCTTGTCGAGGGCCACCGACTTCGTCACGGCCACCAGCGACACGTCCTGGGGCTGCCGGCCGCGGCGTGCGCAGGCGGCGGCAATGGTCTCGCGGACGCGCTGGAGGTTCTTGGCGATCCTGTTTCCGGCAGCGTTCACAGCCGGTAACGATAGCACCCCTGATTGCTGGGGGCAAGGCTGACAGATGATCGCCCCGGCCACTCAGGTTGGATTTGCACGCGGGTGAATACCGACCCGCCCTCAACCGTATAGGACAGTAGGAACACACCTATGGAAAGGGTATCGTCTATGAAGAATGAAAAAGAATCCGCTCCCCCAGATCCCATCCGGGACGCCTACAGAGACGGAAAACGAACGGGACTGGCCATCGCAGCCCTGGCCACCAGCGCCGTGGCCTTCGTCAGCATGCTGGGCATCGAGAAGGGCATCCTGGCGTTCGTTCTGGCAGTGCTGGGGCTCCGGGGCGCCAAACCCGGTTCCCCGGCAAGGCGGCTGTCCCTGGGAGCGATCCTGGTTTGCGGCGTCTACGTGTTGACGGTTGTCGTCGTGTTTATCCTGTTCCGTGAGAAGCTGGCCGAACTCTTCCGCCTGAGGCAAAAACTCGGGTAGAGGAGTCCGCGCCTTCCCGGTATGTCAGATCAGGAACGTCATCCGTTGTCGCCGTCGCAATACGGACGGCTCTTGGAGAGCCTCCTGGAGCAGGCGGCGGGGTATGCGCGTTCCATCCTGCGAAACCGCCATGACGCCGAAGACGCCGTGCAGCAGGCGGCCTTGCGGGGGCTGGAGCGGCTTGCATCCTACGAGCCCGACCGGCCGTTCAAGGCCTGGTGGTTTGCCATTCTGAGGAACTGCTGCATCGACCTGTTTCGATCTCCCAAGCCGGTGACCCTGGCCATGGATTCCTTGGATTCCGGATGGACACCCTCACGACAGCACGAAGACTGGGAGGAGCTGGCGTTGGCGATTGAAAGGATTGCGCCCCAACACGCGGAGATTCTCCGCTTGCGTTACTTTGGGAACCTGTCCTATCGCGAGCTCAGCCAGGCGCTGGCCATCCCACAGGGCACCGTCATGTCGCGCTTGCATTACGCTCGGAAGGCTCTGATTGCAGAAACTGAAAGAGAAGGCAACCATGAATAAGCCACTTGAACCCCATGAGTTGTCGGGGCTGCTGGACGGCGAGCTTGACCCCACCAGGGCCGCGGAGGTCCGCCGCGCCGTCGAGGCGGATACCGATCTCCGAGCCGAGTTCGACCATCTCAGCGCGATGGACCGCACCTGGTCTGCCGCGGCCGGCCAGGCTGCGTTTAGACCGAAGATGATCTTACCGACAAGCCGGGGCACATCGACCCGCCAAGCCGCGGCAATCGCCCTGGGAATGGCCATCCTTTTGGCGATCCGCTTCCTTCGAATCACTATGGATTCCTCCCCGGCGTTCGTGATGGCGATTCACGCACCGGTGCTCGCCGGCCTTATCGCAGGCCTGATCTGGATGAACCGGAACGGGAACCAGCCGCGGACAATTCCCGCGCAGGGGGGCCTTCTAAAGAACGTCTAGATATTAATCATCCCCAACCACCCCAGGACTGGCGCTACCTCGCTGCCATGGCGGTCCACCCCCGTCGCTGCCGGGCTAGCTTTCTTCTTCGTCCCGGTCGCTGTCCCTGTCGATGTCAAGCTCGGCCAATTCCTGCTCGTCTTTTGGAGAGAGCTTGAAGCGCTTACCGGCGAGGGTCCAGGCGTCCAGGTACGTGGTCGGCTCGGCCAGCTTGCTGCGTTGTCGCATCCGCAGAGACACATAGCGGACCACCATCCAGACGAAGACGACCACCACAAACAGCAGCAACGTCAGGGCGATCCAGGATAGGCGGGCCAGGTAGCGGCGGACGTTGGGGTCCGGTTCGGCGGCGGCGTGCCCGGTGGTGATGAATACCAGGCATCCCAAGGCCGTGCCGATCACCACCAGGCTGATGACCACGACGGCAAAGTCGATGCTGCGGAACACGCTGGGGCGGTTTATTGCCATGTTATCGCCATGTCATTGCCATGTTCTTGCCATGCTACCGCCAGGGGACGTCCGCGCGGGGATCAAACTTCTCGGCCTTCCCAAACTCCATCAGCAATTCTCGTCCGGCGGACGAGATCGTCGGCGGCGGGACGATGCGTATGACTACGTATTGGTCACCGCGGCCCTTTTCTCCTCCCGTACCGCCCAGCCCCTTGCCGCGAAGGCGGAGCTTGCGATGGCTGGCCGTGCCGGGGGGGATCGTGACCGTGGTCATGCCTTCCAGGGTGGGCACGTCCACCTTGGCGCCCAAGGCGGCCTCGGTAAGGCTGATGGGCAGGTCCACGTATACGTCGTCGCCCTCGGTGCGGAAGTAGGGATGCGGATTGATGTGCGTCACGATGTACAGGTCGCCGGCACCGGCCGGGCCGTGTCCGCCCTTGCCGCGCACGCGAATCCGCGACCCCTCGCGCACGCCGGGAGGAATCTTGACGTGGAGGGTCTCGGAGGTCTCCCGGCCGGAGGCATCGGAGCGGCGGGCGCGGAGGGCGGCGGTCATGCCGGCAAAGGCCTGGGCCAAGTCCAAGTCCAGGTGGTACTCCATGTCCTGGCCGCGTTGGGGGGCCTCCCGGACGCGGCCACGCCTTCCGCCTCCCCCCAAGGCCGCCAGGAGGTCGTCCAGGCTCATGCCGGCAAATCCCCCGCCGCCCCCTCCTCCGGTGAAGAACTCCTCGAAGTCAACGGGAGCTCCCCTACCGCCCGTGCCGGTCCAGGTGTAAGTCCGCACGTCCGGCCCGCGACCCACTCCAAAGTCCCCTGCCGCGGGTCCAACGTGGCCGAACTGGTCGTACATCCGGCGCTTCTGGGCGTCGGAGAGTACCTCGTAGGCCTCGGTGGCTTCCTTGAACTTTTCGGTGGCCCCGGGAGACTTGTTGACGTCGGGGTGGACCTTGCGGGCCAGCTTGCGGTAGGCCGAGCGGATCTGGTCCTCGGTGGCGTCGCGGCTGACCCCCAGAACCTGGTAGTAGTCCCTTTTGGCCATGCCGCCATTTTATCAGCGGCCGCCAGAGCCCACCAGCGCTCCCGGATGAAGCTAGGAGCGGGCTGCCGTGTAGGCTTTTTTCCCGCTCCCGCTCCCTAGTAAGGATCGCCCTCCAAACTCTGCCGGGCGCCAGGGTCGCCCGGGGAGGAAACCCAGCATGTCCCGCCAACACCCCAGTCTTAGCAATCAATGGGCCATCAATTTCGAAACGCTGAAGATCGGCAGCAGCAGCGAGATGGCGACGCTGCCGACGATGAAGCCCATCACGATGATCATGATCGGCTCGATCAGGTCCGTCACGGACTTGACGGCAATTTTAAGGTCGTTCTCGCAGAACCCGGCGGCCCGGTTCATCACGGGGCCAAGCTGGCCTGTGCGATCCCCGGCCGCAATCATCTGCGTGATATGTCGCGGGATCAGCGGATGGCGGGCTAATTCCTCCGAGAGCGTCGCTCCCTCCTCCACCCTGTCCGCCACCTTGATCCACACGTCCCTGAAAAACACGTTACCGGCCACTTCGGACGTCAGGTTCAGACCCTCCAACATGCTCACGCCGGTGGTGATCATGGACGCCATGGTCCGCAGCGAACGGGCCAGGCAGGCCTTGCGCGTCATCCCCCCCAGGACGGGCAGGGTCAGGCGGATCCTGTCGAAGGTCCGGCGTCCCTCCGTGGACCTGGCGAAGAAGTACAGCCCCGTGACCGCACCCGCCAGAACGGCCAGAATGATCGGCCAATAGTGAATGACGCCGCCGCTCAATCCTAGCAGCATCCGCGTGGGCAGGGGCAGCAGCGCCCCCTTGCCCTGGTAGATCTTTTCAAACCGCGGCAGCACGAACAGCAGCAGTCCAACCACCACCAAGATGCAGAAGCTCAGCATGCAGATGGGATAGGTCATGGCGCCCTTGATCTTCTTGCGGGTGTCGCGGTCCTGCTCCAGGTACTCGCTGATCCGCTGGAGCATCGGGCCCATCGTGCCCGAGGCCTCCGACGCCCGCACCATCGCCACAAAGAGCTTGCCGAAGGCCTTGGGGTGACTTTCCAGCGCGTCGGAGAACGAGACGCCTCCCTTGACCTGTTCGGAGACGTTCTTGAGCAGGTCCTTCATGCCGCCTGGAGGGGTGCTATCGATGATGCAATCCAAGCTGTCGGTCAGCGGGACGCCGGTGTCCACCATGACGGCCAGTTGCATGGCAAAGAAGATAACCTCATCCTTTCGGACGCGGGTGCCCCCGCGGAAGGACATCGCTCTGGCCGCGCTGGCTTCGGGAGATTCCACTTTCAGCGAGACGATCGTCTTACCGTCGCGCCGCAGCAACCGCGTGGCGTCGACCAGGTCGTGGGCACTCAGGACGCCCGTAGCGGCCTGTCCCGCGCTGTCCCTGGCTTGGTAGATGAACTTGGGCATGGGCGTCCTTGTCTCAGGCCACCAGTCGGGCCAGTTTCTCGG
>CAVXDC010000047.1:0-83112 GCA_963760365.1 uncultured Phycisphaerae bacterium | reverse complement strand
AAAAAGGTCCGATCACCAGCTTCAATGTCTTCCATCGAACGAAGCCCGATGCCTTTTAGCAGAAAGGGCCAAGGGCGACGACGATATTCAAGTGAAGAGTTTGATCCTGGCTCAGAACGAACGCTGGCGGCGTGGCTAAAACATGCAAGTCGCACGCGAAAGCCCGGGCAACCGGGCCAGTAGAGTGGCGGAAGGGCGAGGAATACATGGGTAACGTACCCCGAGCACAGGGATAGCCGCGGGAAACTGCGGGTAATACCTGATGAGACCACGGCGTCGCATGGATGCCGCGGTCAAAGGGCGGGGACTCTTCGGAGGCCTGTCGGCCTGGGAGCGGCCCATGTCCTATCAGCTAGTTGGTGAGGTAACGGCCCACCAAGGCTACGACGGGTACCGGGACTGAGAGGTTGGCCCGGCACATTGGGACTGAGACACTGCCCAGACTCCTACGGGAGGCTGCAGTAACGAATATTCGGCAATGGGCGAAAGCCTGACCGAGCGACGCCGCGTGCAGGAAGAAGCTCTTCGGAATGTAAACTGCTGTCAGGGGTCACCAAGCGACGGAGGCCAACACCCTCCGAAGTTGAGGAGCCCCAAAGGAAGCCACGGCTAACTTCGTGCCAGCAGCCGCGGTAAGACGAAGGTGGCAAGCGTTGTTCGGAATCACTGGGCTTAAAGAGCACGTAGGCGGCCCATCAAGTGTCTTGTGAAATCCCTCGGCTCAACCGAGGAATTGCTGGGCAAACTGATTGGGCTTGAGGCAGGTAGGGGCGAGTGGAACTCTTGGTGGAGCGGTGGAATGCGTAGATATCAAGAGGAACGCCGGAGGTGAAGACGATTCGCTGGGCCTGTCCTGACGCTGAGGTGCGAAAGCCAGGGGAGCAAACGGGATTAGATACCCCGGTAGTCCTGGCCCTAAACGATGTCCACTAGGTCGGAGGCACTCTGACGTGTTTCCGGCCGAAACGAAAGCGTTAAGTGGACCGCCTGGGGAGTACGGTCGCAAGGCTAAAACTCAAAGGAATTGACGGGGGCTCACACAAGCGGTGGAGCATGTTGCTCAATTCGATGCAACGCGAAGAACCTTATCCTGGGCTTGACATGCATGGATGCCCGCCTGGAAACAGAACGGGCTGCCCTTCGGGGTGAAACGTGCACAGGTGCTGCATGGCTGTCGTCAGCTCGTGTCGTGAGATGTTGGGTTAAGTCCCTTAACGAGCGAAACCCTTGTCGCTAGTTGCCAGCGGGTCATGCCGGGAACCTTAGCGAGACTGCCGGTGTTAAACCGGAGGAAGGTGGGGATGACGTCAAGTCCTCATGGCCTTTATGCCCAGGGCTGCAAACGTGCTACAATGGCGCGGACAAACCGACGCAAAACCGCGAGGTGGAGCAAATCGGAAAAAACGCGCCCCAGTTCGGATTGGAGTCTGCAACTCGACTCCATGAAGTTGGAATCGCTAGTAATCGCGGATCAGCTACGCCGCGGTGAATGTGTTCCTGAGCCTTGTACACACCGCCCGTCAAGTCATGGGAGCCGGGAGCACCCGAAGCCGGCATGCTTCAGTGCCGTCTAAGGTGAGCTCGGTGACTGGGACTAAGTCGTAACAAGGTAGCCGTAGGGGAACCTGCGGCTGGATCACCTCCTTTCTAGAGGATCATCTAGGCTTCGCTCCAGAGCGATCTGGACGATTCGAAAAGTCAGCACAACCTCGTCCCCGTACGGGGATACCTCGGCGGCGACGCCGAGCCAACGACGGCACACTGTGAGCTTATTCACGAAAAGCTCCGGCGCCCAAAAGGCCCGGAGCTTTTCTTTTGTCCCCGCGGCGGGCACAATGGAACGCTGAGACTGTTCGAGATTTTCATCGGAAGGAACCTCTTGTGGGCATTTTCAGCGGCTTGATGGCGGTGGGGATCGCCTGTGCCATCGCGGCCGCGGCCGCGTCGGAACCAGCCGCCTCACGCCCCGGTGCGGTCGTCGTGGTTCAGACGACCGACACGGTGGAGCTGACCAACGGCCTGGTCGTGATGGTGGTTGACAAGTCCACCGGTCAGGTTTTGTCCCTGCGCCGCTGCGACGCCCCGGACGTGCTGGATAGGGGCCGCACCCTCTTCTTCGACGCCAACGGCGGCGGGGCGGCCCAGTCACCCCGCCGGGCTGGATACCGGCGGATGAGCCGCCCCCAATGCCACCTGGTCCGCCAAGGCGACGACCTGGTCGAGATGGCCTTCGGCTTTCCAGGCGACGAAGTCTTCCCCTTTGACGTCGAGTTGCATTACGTCCTGCGGGCCGGGGACAGCGGCTTTTATTGCTTCCTCGTCTATCGCCGCGGCAAGGCATCGCCACCGGGCAGCCTGGGCCAAACGCGGATCGTCATGAAGCTGCGGGAAGACCTGTTCACCCACTACTTCGCCAACGACGTGACGGCGGGCCTTTTTCCAAAGAAGACGGACCCCAACGCCACGCTCACGTCCGTGACCGACGCGACGGTGATATTCCCCGACGGCCGAATCGCCACCAAATACAACCTGGCCGATTTCGAGGAGAACCACCACGTGCACGGCGTGGCCGGGCCGCAGGGGGGCGTGTGGGTGATTTCCGCTAGTAACGAATACCTTAACGGCGGGCCCACCAAGCAGGACCTTCAGGTCCACGAGGATGCGGTCATCGTGCTCAAGATGCTGCACTCGGGTCACTTCCTCATCCGGACAGGCCTGAGCTTCGCCCAGGGTGAAGAATGGACCAAGTTCTACGGCCCGTTCTTCATCTATCTCAACCGCGCAGACTCCCCCCAGGCCGCCTGGGAAGACGCCAAGAAGAAAACCCACCAAGAGCAGGCCGCCTGGCCGTACCTGTGGGTGGAACATTCAGCCTATCCCTGGGACCGTGGGCAAGTCACCGGCCGGTTGACGATTCAAGGCCGCTCCCCGGCCGCCAATGCCTGCCTGATCCTCGCCGGCAGCGAGGGCGACTGGCAAGAGCAGGGCAAGGGTTACATCTTCTGGACGCGCACCGCCGAGGACGGCTCTTTTACCCTGCGAAAGGTCAGGCCTGGACTATATACGCTGTACGCTTTCGTGCCCGGCCAAGCCGGTGAGCTGCGAAAAGACAGCGTCTCCGTGGACGGCGACAAAACGACGGACTTAGGGCGGATCGACTTTGAGCCGCTGACGCACGGGCGGATGCTCTGGCAGATCGGCACGCCTGACAGGACGTGCGGGGAGTTTCGCTACGGCGGACTGCCGCGTCAGTTCGGCTTGTGGAACCGGTACCTGACGGATTTCCCCAACGACGTCACCTTCCACGTCGGCCAAAGCACCGAGCGAACCGAATGGAACTACTGCCAGCCCGTGGTGCAAAAACCTGACGGGAGCTGGCACTGCCCGACCTGGCGGGTCATCTTCGACCTCTTAACCTAAAGACCCCCCAGACCGGCAAGGCCGTCCTGATGATCGGCGTGGCCGGGGCCGCTCGCACCCCGGAGCTGGTCGTCTTCGTCAACGACACCGAGGTCGGTCGAACGACGCTCCCCAACGATGGCAGCGTGTACCGCGACGCGACGCTGGCAGGCCAGTATCGGCTGTGGAGCGTGGAGTTCGACACCTCGCTGCTCAAGGCCGGCCAAAACGTTTTGACTCTCCAACTGGTCAAATCCAATCCGACCGGCTCCGCTTATAACCCCCTGTCGCTGCCCCGCTCGGCCATCCTGTACGACTTCCTCCGCCTGGAGGTCGCGCCCTGAGATTGGCATAGGGTGGCCATCTATAATGAGAGCACCGACAGAGCAGAGGGCCTTCAAGGAGTGAATCAATGGAATACCGCAGGCTGGGCAGCAGCGATGTGAAGGTTTCGGTTATCACGTTCGGGGCCTGGGCCATCGGCGGCTGGATGTGGGGCCACCAGGATGAGGACGATGCGATTGCTGCAATCGAAACCTCCATCGCCGAGGGCGCCACCTCCATCGACACGGCCGCGATCTACGGCTTTGGCCACAGCGAGGAGCTCATCGGCAAGGTCATCGCCGGTCGAAAGCGCGACCAGGTTCAAATCCTCACCAAGTACTCCATGCACTGGGACGAACAAGTTGGGGAGTTCTTTTTTGACTCCAAAGACAACGCCGGCCGCCCCGTCAAGATTTATCTCAACACCCGCAAGAAGGACGTGCTGGAGGAATGCGAGAAAAGCCTGCGGCGGCTGAGAACCGATTACATCGACCTCTACCAGTGCCACTGGCGCGACCACACCACGGAAGTCAGCGAGACGATGGAGGCTATTGCCAAGCTGCTCAAAGCGGGCAAGATCCGCGCCGCCGGCGTGAGCAACTTCACCGTCGAGGACACTCAGGAGGCGATGCGCACGGTGCCGCTGGCCTCCTACCAGGGACCCTACAGCATGGTCAAGCGCGACCTCGAGAAGGACGTGCTGCCCTTCTGCCGCCAAAACGGGCTGGGTGTGCTGGCCTACAGTCCCCTCCAGCGGGGCTTGCTGACCGGCAAGATCACCGAGGGGTACGCGTTCGCCGAGGGAGACAACCGCGGCTCCAGCCCGCTTTTCTCGGGCCAGAACCTCAAGCGCATCAATGCGATGTTGAAGGAGTTCGCCCCCATCGCCTCCGCGCACAAGGCCACAATCGCCCAGGTCGTCATCTACTGGACCATCCACCGGCCGGGCATCACCGCGGCCTTGGTGGGGGCGCGAAACGCCCGCCAGGCCCGCGAGAACGCCACCGCCGCGCGGCTCTCGCTCAGCGCCGAGGAACTGACCCGCATCGACGAGCTGATCTCCGGATTGAAGCTGGACTTGCCCCCTCGCTAATTCTTTCCAGCCCAGAGGAGCCTTCCGTCGGATACCACCAGCAGCATACAAACCATCCGTGACGACCCGCCCGTGGTCACGCGCAAGGCCGCGCGATAAACGTCTTCGCCGAAACGGTCCAGGTCCTCCAATTCCACAGCCTTCGCATTGGACAGGAGAACTAAGGCGGCGCGCAGCGACTGGGCTTGAAGCTCCGTCAGTCCGCCCGCGGCTTGTTGCCTGATGACGCCTTCCAGCTCGGCCGGGCCCGCGGAGTGAAGCGCAGCGACCATCGCCAGGACCTCTTGGGCCCGCGGAGAATCCTTTTCCACCGGCCTGCGGGCGTACTTCTTTGTGCATCCGGGACAGGCCAGGACCACAGGCAGCATGGCGGCAAGGATCACCTTACTGATCGTAGTGAGGGACATTGTCTGCTCCCACGAAGCCCAGCCTGTGTTCCCTATCGAGCAGTTGGCCGCCTTCCAGGTCGAAGCCCCCTGCCCTGCCGTCGGCGGTGAGGGCGTTAGCCCTTCCCAGGTGGCGGAAGTGCGTGGTGGGCGTTGCATTAGCCCCCCAGGACCCGAGCGTCACCGGGTCCAGCGACGTGCTGTTCTGGAAGATCGGCACGCCGGCGGGCTTCCAGGACATTCCCGAGTCGGCAAACACGAACAGGTCGCAGGGGTTTTTCAACTCGTCCACGCGTTTGGGGGGCAGGGGCTGACCCTGATCGTCGGTCTTACCCCAAAACGCCGGGTCCAGGCACCAGGCATTGTAGCCGTAGGTGGTCGTCGGTTCCTTGACGTTCCCTTGCGGCACATAGGTGCCCCACGGCTGCGACGGGCACCAGAAGACTTTCAGCCCCATGTCGCAGTAGGCCAGCAGAGGGCTGCCCTTTGTGTCCACCGGAACGGTCGCCGTGCCCCAGAAGTAGCTGTTGCCGCTTTTGCACGGCCAGAAACTCCCCTTTCCCGTCGTGTGGTACAGCGACATCGACACGCCGAGGGCGTGCAGGTTGGTCAGGCACGTGGTCGAGCGGGCCAAGTCCTTCGAGGCCGCCAGCGAGGGCAGCAGCGCCCCGGCCAGCAGCGTGATGATGGCTACGACCACCAGCAGCTCCAGCAGCGTGAAGGCCTGACGGTTCGCTTTGTGACTCATGCGCTCTTTCTTCGGGCAAGGGCCCGGGCCAAGACTCGTGGCCCGGGCCTTGCTCAAACGGTAAACCTCATTCCATCCTGCGGCGGAGCAGCAGTGTCAGACCGGCGGCCAGCAGCACCGCCGTGGCCGGTTCCGGCAGCGGCGCCGGAGGGGGTGGCGAGGCCGGAGGATTTCCAAACCCCCAATAGGTTGCCATATCACCCAAGTCCGCGACGTCAACATTGCCGTCTCCGTTAAAGTCGCCCTCGGCCCAGCCTTTACCGGTCTTCCCCCAGTTGGCGGCGAAGTCACCCAAGTCCGAGGCGTTGACATAGACATCGCCGTTGGTGTCCCCGGGCAGACGCAGGGCGCCATCCCGGCCGTAGACCCATCCATCGGCACCGCCGTCGCTGGCGGTGCGGGAACTGGCGCCAATCCATGATAGCTCCCAAGTGGTGGCAGGCTCTTTCACCCAGTAATGCCACCACTGCTCCCCGCCCCCATAACCGGAGTTGCTGTGGCCGTTATAAGAAATCCCGTCAATGTAAATCCCAAAATACGGGTCATTCACTCGCACCGTAGTGAGCGTCGTATAGTCTTCGATGATGTCCATCAGGCCGATGCCCGTGGTGTTAGGATTGCTATAGGACACGCCGAAGGCATGGAACGCCCCGTCGCTGAACTCCACCAGCACCTTGGAGAACTTGTCGCCGCCTACGTATGTGTACCCGCCTTGCGCCGCACCAACGATTCCTGCAATCGAAATCCCCGCTATCAACGCGAATCTGGCAAACTTCATGGTGCAATCCTTTCGATCCTTCTGGAGCGGCCAAGGGGCCGCTGTCTTCCTGGCCCGACCTTCCGGCGGCCGGGCGATGCATGCAGACGAAAACCGCGGTTCCGTGTTCTTTGGTTCTTGATGTCCTTTGGATTCCTTGTCCTTTTGTCGCACCGGCTGTCGGCGGATGGGCAGACCCGGGCGCAAGGCCGGTCCATCGACAACCTGTGGGGGACTTTTCCCGGAACGGTCCAAAGACCGTTGAAGAAAAACCCCGGAAGCTCGCAAGTCGCGGCCCCGGGGTATCGCTTAAAAGACGGTCCGGTCAGCCGATGACTCGCGAAGGCTCAACCAGGTTGGTCGCAGGCAGGTCTTCTGGCTTCCGGGTCGCGGGGTTCCCAATCCCCATAGATCGGGATTGGAGGCCCCATCCTTCCGCCGCGCCTTCCCATCCCGACCACGCGTCGGGACAGTGGCCTGTTGCGGCGGTCGTCGCCGGTTACAGCGGCGCGTCCGCGGCCGATTTACACGGCCTTCCCTTTTGGCCCGCCTTCGCTAAGGCTACGGCGGGCACCTGCAACGCCCCCAATCTAGGACCTCCCTTGGTAGCTTGTCAAGACCCAGTTCTCGATTTGGTCGCTCAGGACTGGAGCAATTGCCAAAGGCCAATTGCCAATTGCCGATTGAAAAAGGGATCCAGACCGGTGCGGGGGTCACGGTGAGGCAAGACGGTTCAATTCCCCGGTGACGGCTTCGAGGATGCGTGGCTTGATGGCGTCGAGGCTTTCGGTGCTGCGGAAGCCGGCGGCGCGCTGGTGGCCGCCACCGCCGAAGCGTTGGGCGACCTCGGCCACGTCCAGGCGGCTGCGACTGCGGAGGCTGACGCGGGTGGCGCCGTCCATCTCGGTCAGCAGGATAACCGCCTCCACGCTGCCGATGCGCAAGGCCTCGTTGATAAGGTTCTCGACCTCTTCCGGCTGCGCGCCGCTGGCGAGAAAGTCTGCCTTGCGGATGACCATCACCGCCAACTGATCCCGGTTGTGCAGCTCCAGGCTGGTCAGCATCCGCGCAATCAGCCTCAGACGTTCCGGCCGATCGTTGCGGAACAAACGGTCGTAAAGCGGGGTGGCCCGCACCCCGGCTTCCAGAAGCGCGGCGGCACGGCGGAGGCTGCGGGCGTCGGTGTTGGGGTAATGGAACCAACCCGTGTCGCTGACGATGGCCGTGAGCAACGCCTCAGCCACCGATCGCGTCCCTCGGCCAGCCGAGCTCCTCGATCAGCTCGGCGATCATCACGCCGCAGGCCGCCGCCGACGGATCGTTCCACAGCAGCCCCCCCACCGCCCCGGGCGTGGCGTGATGGTCGATGACGATCAGCTTGTCGGCCACGGCGGGAATCTGCCGCTCCAGGCCGTCCAACTGGCCAAAGACGCTGGTATCGAGGATCACCACCCGCTCCGCCCGTTCGGCCAGCTCGGTGAACCGATCGACCCCGGCAGGGACCTCATCGGCAAACAGGAACGCATAGCGCATTGGGACGCGGTCCGGCATGAGCATCCAGGCGGCCTTCCCGGCGGCGCGGGCGGCCAGCGTCAGTGCCCGCAACGAGCCTAAGGCGTCCCCGTCCGGCCGGGCGTGCGTAACGACCAAAAGCTTCCCGGCCGCACGCAGCCGCTCCAGCACTCCTGCGGGGAACTTTACCGGCACAATTGGCGGACACGCTCTACGTCCTTTGCGATCTGGTCTACGAAGCTCCTCCACGCTGGCAAACTTCCGCTGGTCCCGCAGGCGGGCGACGAAACTGAGCTTCATCTCCTGGCCATAGCAGTCGACGCCGGCATCCAGCTCCAGCAGAAAAGCCTCCACCACGCTGGCCGGAACCGGGCCCAGGGTCGGTTTGTTGCCGATGCTTATGGCGGCAGGTGTGTGGCGGCCGCCGACCTCGGCCCGGCCAGCGTAGATGCCATCGGTAGGAACGACCTGCTCACTGGGTTCGATGTTGGCCGTGGGGAACGTAAGGACGCGCCCCTGGCCCTGACCGGAGATCACCTTGCCGAACAAGGCAAATTCACGGCCCAGACAACGATGAGCATCGGCCACCCTTCCAGCGGTGATGAAACGGCGGATCAGCGAGCTGGAGATGCGGCTGGGTCCTTCGGGAAAGTCCAGCACCACCGCCTCCACGACATGCATGCCGAAGCCCGCTTGCCGGCCCCAGTCTTCTAGGGTTTGCACGGTGCCACATCGCTGGTGGCCGAAGAAGAAGTCGCGACCTTCCACCACGTGCGCGGGGGCGAACCGACTGAGAATAATCTCTTTGACAAACCCATCCGGCCCCATGCTCAGCAGGTTCGGTTCGCTCTTGAGCGTGACGATCCAGTCGGCCCCGGCAGCGCGCAGCAGGCGGCACCTCTCGGCGTGCGGGGTGATCCGCCGGGGTACATCGCCAGGCCGAAGGACCAGGTCGGGCGGCGGGTCGAACGTCAGGACGACGACGGCCGTCCCGTAAGCGTCGGCCATGCCGCGAGCGGTGGCCAGAATCCTCTGGTGGCCCAGGTGCACGCCATCGAAGTTGCCGATCGTCAGCACGCCGCCCCGCACCGCCACCGGCAGCGACTCCAGACCCTGGATACACCGATCGTCCATGCCGCGATCTTGTTCCAATGCCAACCCTCTATTTCGCCCGCACCAGCGGGATCGCCTGGCCGGTGGGGATCAGCTCCACCTTCACATCGTAGGTCCGCTCCAGCAGGTCCTCACGGATGACGGCCGCCGCCTCGCCCGCGGCCACCACCTGCCCGGACCGCATGAGCACCAGCTCGTCGGCGAACCGCGCCGCCAGGTTCACGTCGTGACTGATGCACACGACGGCCATCTGCCACTCGTGCGCCAGCCGCTGCATCATGCGGTGGATAACGAGCTGGTTGCGCAGGTCCAGGTGGCTGGTGGGCTCGTCCAGCAGCATCACCGACGGCTGCTGGGCCAGCGCCCGGGCCACCATCGCGCACTGGGCCTCCCCGCCCGAGAGCTGCTCCAGCGTCCGCTCGGCCAGCTCCACCACTGCCGGTCATGATCATCGCCTGGCGCGCGACGGCCAGGTCGCCTTGGGCCGCCAGGCCCAGCAGGCCCGTGTGCGCCAACCGGCCCATCAGCACCAGCTCCCCCACGGTGAAGGCAAAGGCCGAGCGTGGCGTCTGCGGCACGTAGGCGACCAATCGCGCCAGCTCGCGGCGGGAATACTTGCGGAGGGGTTTATCGTCCAGGCGGATCTCCCCTCCATCCGGGTGGAGCTGCCTCAGCAGGCATCGCAGCAGCGTGGTCTTGCCCGAGCCGTTCGGACCCAGGACGCACAGCAGTCTGCCCGCCTCGGCCGTCAGACTCACGCCGCGCAGCACGGGCTTGCCCGGCTCGTAGGCAAAAGCGATGTCCCTGGCCGTCAGGACGTGCCGGTCGCTCATCATTGAGCCTCCCGGCTGCGGCGACGGAGCAGGAAGATGAAGAACGGCCCGCCGACCAGCGCCGTAATCACCCCCACGGGCACCGTACCCACCGCGATCCACTCCCCGGCCGTGCGGCAGAGGGTATCGGCAAGCATCAGGAAGATCGCCCCCACTGCCCCGCACCAGATCACCAGGCGGCGATGGTCCGGTCCGACCAGCAGGCGGCAGACATGCGGCACGATCAGGCCGACGAAGCCCACGGGTCCGGCCAGGGCCACCGCAGCGGCCGTGACCGCCGCCGCCACCGCAAACGTCTCCACGCGCAGCCGCCGCACATGCACGCCGACGGAGGCCGCCACGTCGTCCCCCAGCCCCAGCGCGTTGAAGGCCGCCCCGCGAACCAGCAGCACCGCCCATCCCGCCGCGGCGGCCAGGGCGCACACCCCCAGCAACGCACCGGAGGTCGTGTCGCGGATCTGCCCCATGCCCCAGCCGACGAAGTTGAGGATGTCATTGGGATTGGCCAGCAACAGAATGGCCAGCATAAGCGCGCCGTTGAAGACGTTGACAATCACGCCCGACAGCAGCAGCACGTACGGGTCCAGGTGACCGTGCCTCTGGGCGATGAGGTAAACCACCATGCACGTGACCAGCGCACCGGCCAGCGCCAACGTCGGTGAGGTGACCCAGCCCGCCAGGCCGATCCCCCCAGCCAGCACACTGCCGACCAGCACGCCCACCCCCGCCCCGGTGGACACGCCCAGGATGTAAGGCTCGGCCAGAGGATTGCGGAGCAGCGCCTGAAGGGCCACGCCGGCCACGGAAAGCGCCGCCCCGGCCGTCGCCGCCGCCGCCAGGCGCGACAGACGCATCGCCCACACCGTCCAGCCCAGATGCGCCACGCCGATCAGGCTGCACCCCCCCGCCACAACCAGCGCCAAGGCCGCCAGGATGCCCAGCTCCACGGCCAGCGTCCGCAGGCTCAAGGCGGGGGCAAGCTCAGGACTGTACGTGTCATTGGCCATGGCCGACACCGGTTGCGCTCGAACTTGAAGGATGAATCCTGTCCGCCAGCTCAGCCGTAAATGACGCCAACGCCGCGCTGGGGATCGTCCATCGCCGGTCGGTCACGAGATGGACCCTTCCGGCCTGGACGGCGGGCAGGTCTTTTAGACCTTGGAAGAACGTCCTGGCTCGTTCCTCCTCAGCCCCGGCGGCCACCTGGCAGATCAGCACCTCCGGCGCGGCAGCCAGGATGCCCTCCGCCGTCATCGTTGTCCAGCCGGTGTACTTGCCGGCCACGTTGACGCCACCGGCGACTTGGATCATCTGATCGATGAACGTGCCCCGCCCGGCCGTGCCGAGGTTCTGGAAATCGGTGAGGAACAAAACCCTCGGCTTGGGTCTGTCCGCAACGCGTCGCTTGACTTGCTCTAAGGCATCCTGAAAGGCCCGCCGGGCGTCTTGGCCTTTCTGAGGATCACCGGCGAGGGCGGCGATCCTTTCCAGGGCTGCACCCACGTCATCGAGCGTCTCGAGGGTGAAGTGCTCGATTCGGATATTGGGATCGAGCCTGCGGACGGCGGCGAAGCGATGGACGTTGATATTCGTCATCAGGACGTCCGGCCGGACCGAAAGCACCGCCTCGGCGTTGACCGAAAACGCATCGCCCACGACGGGGAGGCGAACGCCGCCCGGCAGCACGTCCTGCGTGGTCACGCCCACCACGTGGTCGCCAAGGCCCATCTCGAACATCATGGCCGTGATGGCCGGGGAGAAGCTGACAATCCGCGGCGATGGCGCTTCACCGACGGCCACCTGCCGCCGGCAAGCGGGTAACACGACCAGGATGGCCATGACAATCGTAAGGGTCTTCATGCCCACGGACCTTAAATAACGGCTAGTCGATCCGATGGTAGGCCGTGGGCCAGGGGCGGTCAAGTCGCCCGAGCGCATTCGTCAGGCGACGACTTCTTTCATTGCCTCGCTCAGGTGGTCCAGCAGGTCGGAGGCAATGAGAGAAACGGGGCCGAGTTTCTCAGCCGCCAGGTCGCCCGCCCGCCCGTGGCAGTGGACGGCCAGGCACGCCGCCTCGAAGGGCTGAAGGTGCTGGCCAATGAGGGCAACGATCAGGCCTGTGAGCACGTCCCCGCTGCCGCCGGTGGCCATGCCGGGGTTGCCCGTCTCGTTGACGTATAACCGCCGGCCATCACAAACCACCGTGCCAGCACCCTTCAGCACGCAGACTAGAGGCCCTGCATCCTGCGGCGCCGCAGCCAGCCACGTCTCCATGGCCGCCAGCACGGCCGCCTCCCGGTCGGCTTGGATAGCATCGGTCGAGCGACCCGTCAGGCGCGAAAACTCTCCAGGGTGCGGCGTGAGGACGGCAGGACACCGGCGAAGCGACGGCCAACGGTCAATGGCCAGGAGGTTGTTCAACCCGTCGGCGTCCAGGACCAGTGGGAGATTCTGCTCCAGCAGGGCGCGGATGATCTGTTGCTGCACGGCCCCGGTGGCCATCCCAGGGCCCGCGGCCAGGACATCCGCCCGGCCGGCGGCCTGCATCACCTGCCGCACGGCCTCGATTTGAAGCTCCCCCCGCTCATCGGCCGCTAGGGGGACAGACGTGGCACAGGGACACAAGACAGCGATAAACGGCTGGACGGTGTCGCGGCGCAGCGAACGTCACCAAACCCGCCCCGCCGCGAAGCGCCGCGTTGCAGGCCAGGCCCACCGCGCCGATCATGCCCCCGCTGCCACCGACGACCAGCACGCGGCCGAAGTCGCCCTTGTGGCTAGTCCGGTGCCGCGGGGCCAGTTGTGCGATGATTTTTATCCGCTCGACGTTCCCAGCCATTTTTTAATTTCTAATCAAGGTCTGCTTTCGTCCTTGACGGTGCGGCGGTTGATCAACGCGGCAATGTAACCGGCGGCAAAGCCGTTGTCGATGTTCACCACGCTCACCGACGAGGCGCAACTGTTCAACATGCTCAGCAAGGCCGCCAGACCGCCGAAACTCGCCCCGTAACCCACTGAGGTCGGCACGGCGATCACCGGCACGGCCACCAACCCCCCCACCACGCTCGCCAGCGCCCCTTCCATGCCTGCGGCCACCACCACCACGTTGGCCTGCTGGAGCGAGGGACTTTCTGCCAGCAGCCGGTGCAACCCGGCCACGCCTACGTCGTAGTGCGTGGTGACCTTCTGATCCATGATCTCGGCCGTCACGCGGGCCTCCTCGGCCACGGCCAGATCGCTCGTGCCGGCGGATACGACCGCGATGTGTCCGGTAGGCGAGGGCGCCGAACCTTGGCGGAGCGTGATGGCCCGGGCCAATTCGTGGTACTGGGCCGATGGAAAAACCTTCGCCACGGCCTGGAAGGTCGGCCGGTCGGCCCGCGTGGCCAGGACGTTGCCGTCGCGCTCGGCCAGGCGCTGGAAGATGGCCAGGACCTGCTCGACGGTCTTGCCGGGGCAGAAAATCACCTCAGGAAACCCGCAGCGCAAGGCCCGGTGGTGGTCTACCCGGCAAAGCCCACGTCCTCAAAGGGCATGTGCCGGAGCTGTGCGAGGGCTTGTTCAATGCTAAGCTTTCCCTTCTGCACCGATTCCAGAAGTTCTTTGAGGGACTTTTCGTCCATGGCTGCATTATACCCATCTCGCCTGGACGACGCCGCGGCAAGCACGGCCTGGTCAGCGCCGCACGGTGGCAAAGGCTTCCAGGTCCAGATCTGCCGTGCGGCCAGCCCGCAGGTAGTGCCAGGCCAACCCAGCCGTCTGCGCCGCGTTGTCCACGCAGTATCGAAGGTGCGGCAGGCGGAGCGTGCAGCGGCACTTCTCGGCCAGGTCCTTGGCCGCCTGGCGCAGGGCGGAGTTGGCCGAGACGCCTCCCCCCAAGATCATGGTCTTGGCGCCTGTGGCTCGGGTGGCCCGGCGAAGCTTGGCGATGAGCACGTCCACCACGGCCGCTTGGAAGCTGGCGGCTATGTCGGCCAGTTCCTGCTTCGAGAGGTTGGCCGCGCCCTTGCCCGCCCCGCTGCTCGCGGGCGCGCGGGCGGTGCGCCTCAGGCCAGGTGTGCCATTGACGTGGTACAGCACGGCCGTCTTGAGCCCGCTGAAAGAAAAGTCCAGCGATCCGCCGCGGAGCAGCGATCGGGGAAAATGGACGGCCTTGGGATTGCCGACCTCGGCCGCGAGGTCGATGGCCGGCCCGCCGGGATAACCGAGGTTGAGGATGTGGGCCACCTTATCGAAGGCCTCCCCGGCCGCGTCGTCGATCGTCGTGCCGATCCGTTCCAGCTCCGTCGGCCCGGTGCAGCGGTAGAGCGCCGTATGTCCCCCCGAGCAGATCAGCGCGATAGCGGGGTACTCGATGGGTTCATCGTCCAGCGCGGGGGAATAGGCGTGCGCGTAGACGTGGTTCACGCCCACCAACGGAACATCCCACACCCACGCCAGCGTCTTGGCGGCCATCAGGCCCACCAGCAGCGAGCCGATCAGCCCCGGTTCGTGGGTCACGGCCACCGCGGCCAGGTCGGTGGGCCTTAGACCGGATTGCGACAAGGCCGAGTCGATGACCGTCTGGAGAGATTCGATGTGAGCGCGGGAGGCGATCTCCGGCACGACCCCGCCAAACCGCGCGTGCAAGTCGATCTGACTGGCCACCACGTTGCTCAGCACCCGCCGACCCTCGGCCACGACGGCGCAGGAGGTCTCGTCGCAACTGGTCTCGATGCCGAAGATGACTGTCGCGTCAGCCATGGGTCGTGTGCGTCTCGTCGGCTCCATCCTCGAGGTCGGGGTACAGGCTGCGTTACTTCTCCTCACCTCCGGCCGGCGCCGTGGCCGGGGGTAGCTGCCGCAGAACCGCGTCGAACTCCTGGGGCTCGATCAGAAGCTCCAAGGCCTTGCGGAGCGGCCCGTCGAGAGCCAGCAGGGCCTTTGTCGGCGGCACCGGGACTGAAGTGGTGGAGGTCTCGGCCGGCTCCGTGGCGTGGGGGGGATTGTCGGCGTCACCGGTTGCCGGGGTGGCCTGAGCCGGCGGGATGGTCTCCAAACGGGACCAAAGTCTCGACAGCTTGTAAGATTCCAGCGGCGAGAGTTCCACCTTCAGGTGGGGATCGACGCCCCAGGAGTCGCTGCCTTCTCGACGCTGGATCGACCGCCCCTCGCCCAGCAGGAACTCCGCGGTCGTCAGGTTCATTTCGCCCATGCCCTCCGTCAGGCGGTACATGCCCTGGACGTATCCTTTGCCTTTGGTTCGCGTGCCGATCAGGATGGCCCGGCGGTGATCGGCCAGGGCGCCAGCGACGATCTCAGCGGCCGAAGCCGTCCGACCATCGATCAGCACGACGAGGCGCAGGTCCTCACGGTAAGTCCCCTCTGAGTGAGCCACGTACGGTCGGCCTTTGCCGGACTTGTCCAGCAGCGTCACGATGGGGCCTTCTCGCAGGAACAGGTCGGCTACATCTACGGCGGCGGGGAGCTGCCCGCCAGGGTTCTCCCGCAGGTCCAGCACCAGTCCTCGCAATGTGTCGACCTGGCGAAGGGCCACCTGCACTTCCTCGGCCGTGTGGCGCACGAATTCCCTGACGCGGATGCACGCGATGGGCGGCTGGCGCGACAGCAGGTAGTTCCACCGCCCGTCGTCACCGCGCCACAGGCCCGCGACGGATTCCACCTTAAACTCCTGACGGGTGAGCGTCACGGTCCGCACCTGGTTGTCGTGCGTCAGGACTTCCAGCCGCACGGAGCTGCCCGGCCGACCGTCGTTGATGAGCCGCTCCGCCTGAAAGGCCGTCATGCCCTCGGCGACTTGACCGTCGATCGTCAGGATGACATCTCCCGTGACAAGGCCGGCCTGGTCAGAAGGCGTACCGTACACAGCTTGGAAGACGTGGATCCACTTCCCGGCCTGCTCTAACCTCAGCCCGATCCCGCGGTCGATGCCTTCCATGCGTCGCTGGAACGACTCGACTTTCTCCGGTGGGACGTAGGTGGCGTACTCATCCGCCGCCGCGGCCATGCCACCCACCGCGCCGCGGATCAGCGCGTTGTCATCGCTGGGGCGATAGCCGCTTTCTTTAATGAGGCGGTAGGTCTCGATCAACGGTCGAAGTGGCGGCTGGAGGGCGTCTTCCCTGGGCGGTGGAAGTGCCGGTTTCCTTGCCCACACCAGGATGACGGCGGCAATCAGGAGACTGACCGCCCAGATGAGATTGCGCTTTGTCATGCAAGCCGCCCCTGTCTATACCCACCCCAACGACGGGTCCCGCCCGCGCCGGTCGGATGAGAAAATCCCACCGGACGGTAAAGGCTGTCGGAAATGGGCAGGGGCGGAATTGAACCGCCGACACCATGATTTTCAGTCATGTGCTCTACCGACTGAGCTACCTGCCCGCACACCACCGCGCCTACGGCCAACCCCCCTTACCATCGCCGGGGTTTTCGTCCTTGGCCATCGGGCCAACTCAACTCTAGCCGCATGCGCACCTCTGTCAAGCCTTTCACCGCCCAGCGGCCTTATTCCCTCACCGGCTGCTCCCCACGGCTGGAACGGAATTCCAGCCTCTGCACGATGCTGGGCATGCTGAACCACACGATCCTGTGGCGCCACAGGCTATTAAGGTCCAGTTGAGCTGCTATGACTTCCTTGACCTTGGCATACTCACCGATCACGGGCGGCTCGTAGCCCGTCCGCTCCATCACCAGCACCCATCGAACGAACGGAAGAGGCACCACGCCCGTCGTCGGTGGCCAGGTGGGGTACGGTGGCTCGATGTTGGACGGCACAAGGGTAAAGGCCGCGTTCATGAACGTCTGCATGATCTCGGCGGACGGCAGGTCCAGGCCTTCCACTTTGGTCAGCGGGTAGGCAAAGGGCTCCTGAAGGGCCAAGGCTGCGGGCGATACCCGGCCGGTCATGCTGGCCATCATCTGGTACTGGCGCCGGGGGGAGATCTCCAATCGGCGGGAGAACAGACCGGTCTGGAACGTTCCCAGCCCTGCTTTCTTCGCCGCGGCCGACAGACCCACCTTCGAGGCCTGCTCGCGGAGCTGCTGGGCCTTCTCGACCGCCCGTTCAAAAGCGGTGCGGGTGCGGATGTCTTTTATAACTTTGTCTTTCAGGCCGGGCACGTCGTCGAGACGCAGCGGCGCGTGGGCCGGTTCCGCACTGGCCAATTGCCACAGCAGCCGACCCGGCCGCGGGGTCGTCACAATCATGCCCGGACCGTCCTCACCGACCTTCATCCCCCCACTCCCCGCTGCGGATGGCCGGAAAGGTTGGGCCGTAAACACGATCCTGACTAACGGCTCGTCGGCAGAAGTGTAACTATGTCCCAAGACCTCATCCGCCATCATCTCCGACACGTCCAACGATGCGGTGTGGCGGATTTGGATGGGAAAGAAGTCCACTCCGTCGTCTCCGCCCATCGAAAACAAGATCCCCTTGAGGCCCGGCGTCATCGCCCATTTCAGTTTCGGCCACTTGAGCTGGACGCACAGCTTGTCCAGCGCCTCACCCAGCATGAGGCTGTCGGCCTCGATCGTCACCTTGACGTTGGGATCCAAAGTCCTATCGCCCTGCTTGCCCCAGGGAAAGACGATGGTCTCCAGACCTGCCTTTTCCGCCAAGGCCGCTACCGCCGGTTCCAGCGCCTGGGCCCGAAGATGCACGTCGGTGATCTTCTTGGCGAGCACGGCCTCGGCCGGGGCCGTCATCCGCGCCAGGACATACTCGTAGGCATTGGCAGCGGAGCCGTGCGTCTCGGAGGCGTATCGGTCCATCCAGGCCTTGGCCTGGCCCACCAGGCTTTCCACGGCCTTGCGAACGGCCAGGTCGGACAGCTCCTTGACGATCTGCGCCTTGGCCTGGGAGAACGTCATCGGCTCCTCGCGGAAGGAGACGGGCTGGCTGGAGGTTTCCCCGGCCGGTGCGGTGGTTGACCCACTCGCCGGCTGACTGGCCAGGGGAACTTTCTTGACGTACGAAGCTCTGTGGCTGATGTAGTGGGCCCGCAGCTCCTCGTCGGTCGGGCGTACCGCGCGCTCCAGGACGTCTTGGCGAATCAGCAGGTAACGGACGTCGGCCCGATGGGGTTGGGCATAGCCGAAACCGAAGGGGTTCTTTTCGCTGGGACGGCCTGGCGGGTCGATACGGTAAGTCTGGAACTGGGCCTGGATCGCCTCGTCGTTCGGTTCGGCGGCTTCCTCATGGAAATCCTCCGCCTTAATCACCGCGATGCGGAGGTCGATCATCTCCGCCAGGTCACAGTAGAGATGCTGCATCTCCTGATCCGAGGCCACCGCGCCGCGTCGTGCGGGACAGGCGGCAAAGAACGTCATGTGCCCAAAGAACTTTTCCACCCTCAGCCATCGAGCCACAATGCTGCGCAGGCGATTGGCGGTAAGGCTGGGCACCCTCGGCTTCAAGGCCGACAAGAAGCTCTGCAACCGAGCTCCTTCCAGACCCCGTTGCAAGAGGAAGGCATCCACGTCCTCGTCGGTCACGATCACGGACGATTTGGTGGCTTCCTTCAGCAGCAGCGCATAGGCAAGAGGGACTTCGCCCTCGTTGACCATCAAGGATGCAAAGTTCTCATTGGAGACGGTCCGGTTAAGAATCTCCAGGACGAATAGGTCTACGTCCGCCCCAGTCAAGTCGGCCATAGTCATCTTGCCGAGCTTGGAAGTTCCCACAATCTGGGAACCTCTACCTCTTTGAAACGCCTGCGACAGGCCGTACCCGCCGATCAGAAAACTGACCATCAAGATGACCATGATGAAGATCACCAGCTTCTGGCGGCGACGGAAGAATTGCAGTGCCATAAGAGCTCCCAAAAGTTATGGACCTTCGCATGGACCATGCAACCCGCCGAAGGCGGGTTGCCGCAGGAAATCGGGCTTAACCCAGCATCCTGCGCTACGTTTGGAATGCGAAGTCCAATATGAACGGCCCACGACAGCCTCAACCGGTTGGTTGCCGCAGGCCGGTCCAGTATAGGGTCACTGCCCTTTTATGCAAGCGCCACGCACCGTAGCCCCCAGCGAACGCCGCGCGTAGCTCAGCCCTTTCAGCCCTTTTAGCCCTTCTAGCCTTTAATGACGCCCATGGGTCGCAGGCGGGCGACCTTGCGCGACAGGCCGGCCTGGTGGACGCAATCGACCACGGCGTCGACGTCCTTGTAGGCCTCGGGCTGCTCCTCGGCCAGGCCCGTCCGCCCGCGGGCCCGGGCGATGACGCCGATCGCGGCCAGTTCCTGGTCGATCCGCCGCCCGCGAGCCCGGCGATGGCCGCCTGGCGGCTGAGCACGCGTCCCGCCCCGTGGCAGGTGCTGCCGAAGGTCTGCTCCATGGCCCCTGTCGTGCCCACGCAGCACGTAGCTGGCCCGGCCCATGTCGCCGGGGATCAGCACCGGCTGGCCGATCTCGCGGAACGCCGGGGCAGCTCGGAGTGGCCCGGGGGAAACGCCCGCGTCGCCCCCTTGCGGTGCACGCACAGTCGCCGGGGTTTGCCCGTCCACCTCGTGCGTCTCGATCTTGGCGATGTTGTGGGCCACGTCGTACACCTGGCGCAATGCCCAGCGACGAGGCCGGCCGGCCGAAGAACCGCGACAGCGTCGCGCGAATCAGCGTGCGCCAGGAGCTGGCGGTTGGCCCAGGCGAAGTTGGCCGCCGCCCGCATCGCCCCCAGGTACTGCCGGCCTTCGGGGCTGTCAGCCGGCGCGCAGACCAACTGCCGGTCCGGCAGCGCGATGCCGTACTTGGCCGGGGCTGTGCGCAAGGCCCGAATGTAATCCTCGCAGACCTGGTGGCCCAGGCCGCGGCTGCCGCAGTGGATCATGATCGTGACCGCCCCTTCCGCAAGCCCCAGGGCCTCGGCCGCGGTCGCGGTCGAAGACCTCCTCCACGACCTGCACCTCGGCGAAGTGGTTGCCGCTGCCCAGCGTGCCGCACTGGTCGGCCCCGCGCTCGTAGGCCTGCTTGGAGACGGCGTCGGGGTCGGCATCGGCCAGGCAGCCGCCGCGCTCGGTGGCGGCCAGGTCCTCCTCGCCGGCCAGGCCCCGACTCGACCAGGTATCGTGCCCCTTGAGCCAGAATCTTGGCCGTCTCCCCACGCGAGAACTTGAACGGCCCGCCGACGCCCACGCCCGCCGGCACGTCGCGGAAGAGCTGGTCCACCAGCTCCTTGATCCGCGGCCGAACGTCCTGGGCCGTCAGGTCGCTCCGCAGCAGCCGCACGCCGCAGTTGATGTCGTACCCCACCCCGCCGGGAGAGACCACACCGCCCTGCTCGACGTCCGTCGCCGCCACGCCGCCGATGCAGAAAGCCGTACCCCCAGTGGATGTCCGGCATGGCCAGCGACGCGGTGACGATGCCCGGCAGCGTGGCCACGTTGGCCACCTGCTCGCAGCCGCCGCCGTCCAGCGCGTCGTCGATGAGCTGGCGGCTGCTGTAGATGACGCCGTCCACCCGCATGTCGGACCGCCAGCTCTTGGGGATCCGCCAGCGGAACTCGTCGATCGGCTCGATGGGGCCTTGGAATTTCTTGGCCATGGGACACCTCGCGATGCCTTTCCGCAGTGGGGCCGCCGGCCCGGCGGCTCATAAATCGAAAATCACCCGGCCGAACCAGCGGCCGTCCTCTCCCCGGACGACCTTTAATTGATGATACGTCACCGCCTTGATCTCCCGCGCGATGTCGTGCCTGCCAGGCTCGTAGGACTCCCCTGCCACTTCCGCCGCCAGGGAATTTCCAGATACCTCGCGCAAGGTAATCTTGGCGACCATGAACCGCTCCACCTGAATCAGCCGAAGGACGGCGCTGAGGAAATCTACCGCCGCCGCCTCCAGGTCCTCCGCCACGACGGCCACGGTCCGGCGGTCCTGTGGCGCGACGGTTGAAGGCGGACAGATGATCTCCGCCATGCCCTCCGCCAAGGCCTCCATCAGCTCCTCCAGCGTGTCGGCCCGGGCCTCGATGCCCATGTCGGCCGAGTGGTCGATCATTTCGTAGCTCTTGGCCATGGGTTTTAGCCTTACCTTCACCATCATAACCTCATCCGCCGCTCACAGGAATCCGCCGGACGGTGTAGAATGCGGCCATGCTCCTGGGAAGTCATCTCAGCATCGCCGGTGGCCTGGAGCGGGCGCTGATCCAGGCCCACAAATACGGGTTCGAGGCCTTGGCGATATTCGTCCGCAATCAGAGGCAGTGGTCGGCCAAGCCGCTGGAGGACCAGGCCGTCAGGACTTTCCGACGGATGCGCCGGCAACTGAAGATCGGCCCGGTCCTGGCGCACGGCTCGTACCTGGTGAACCTGGCCGGCCAGGAACCCGTCCGCAGCCGCTCCATCGCTGCCACCGCGGAGGAACTGGACCGTTGCGGACGGCTGGGGATCGACGGCCTGGTCATCCATCCCGGCTCCTGTCCCGATCGCCGGAGGGGCATCGCGCGGATTGCCGAAGCACTGAACCGGATCATGGCCTCCTGCCCGCACCGCCGGCCCAGGATCCTCCTGGAGACCACAGCCGGGGCGGGCCACACCCTCGGTGGAGCGTTTGAGGAACTCACCGCCATCCTCGCCTTGCTGGAGCAAGATCGGCGGTTCGGCGTCTGCCTGGACACCTGCCACGTCTTTGCCGCCGGCTACGACCTTCGCACCCCGTTGGCCTACCGGCAGACCATGGAAGCATTTGACCGGATCATCGGCCTGGACCGCCTCCAAGCCGTCCACCTCAACGACAGCCTAGGCAAGCTGGGCAGCCGACTCGACCGCCACGCCCACATCGGGCGCGGCAAGATCGGCCGGCGGGGATTTTTCAACTTCGTCAACGACCCGCACCTGGCGGCAATCCCCGGGATTCTCGAAACGCCCAAAGGTTTCGACAAGCAAGGCCATGCGTGGGACCTGGCCAACGCAAACGCCCTCCGGGCGCTACGACAATCCGGTCTGCACGGAACGGGCAAGACCATGACAAATCAACCGCGCCGCAGCCCCTCGGTCCTTGCATCCGGCGGGAGCAGGCACTAGGTTGAGTCCGGGCAAGAAACGTGGCCAGGCGCAAGGGCAAATCTCAGCACCGCATCAAGGACTGGCAGCGGGCCATGTCCAGCGATGCCATGAGCAACAAGGCCTCTCGGCAGGCCAGGCTCACCCACCGCGCGGTGAAGCTGCCCGCTTATCGCCTGGAAGCGCCCAGGAAAACCTGGAGCTCCTGCCCAAGGTCGAGGGGATGGTGACGGGTTTTTTCCCGGGTGGGGCGATCGTGCAGGCCGAGGCGGGGCTGCTCCTGTGCGGCATCGTCAAGACCTTCCGAGCCCCTGAGGGCAGCAGTGCGCTCGCCGTCGGCGACTTCGTTACCGTCGCCCTGACCCGCCAGCAGCATCGAAGCACCTCGTCTGCCGACGACAAGGACCGGGCCGACGGCATGATCCTGGCCCGCCAACCGCGCAGCACCGTGCTAGTGCGCCCCCAGCCGCGTTCGGCCAAACGGTTCGACAAGCACCAGACACCGCGGATCGACAAGGTCCTGGTCGCCAACATGGACCAGCTCCTGATCGTCACCTCGGTGCGCCAGCCGCCGCTTCGTCCGGCCGTGGTGGACCGCTATCTCATCGTGGCCGAGCGCGGAGAACTGGTGCCCCTGCTGGTGATCAACAAGATCGACCTGGGGATGCCTGAGGAATCCACTGTGATGGGATTCATCGAGCTGGGTCTGAAATTGGTCCTCTGCTCGGCCATGACGGGCGAGGGGCTGGAGGACATTGCGGGCCGCCCTGGCTGGCCGGCGGAGCGTACTGGCGGGGGCCTCGGGCGTGGGCAAGAGCACACTGGTCAACGCCTTCATCCCCGGCGCCGCGGCGGCCACTCGACAGGTTCGCGTGAAGGACGAGCGCGGGCGGCACACCACGGCCGCCGCGTGCATCTACGACCTGCCGCCACCGGCCGGCGGCGTGATCGTCGATACGCCCGGCGTGCGCGAGCTGGGCATCGACCTGACGGCCGCCCAGCTTCCCGTGGTACTTCCCGGAGTTCGACGATACGCCCCCCGTTGCCGCTTCAATAACTGCACGCACACCCACGAGCCGGACTGCGCCGTCCGGCGGCCGTGGAGGCGGGCACGATCTCAACCGCGACGATACGACAGCTACCTGCGAATCCTAGACACGTTGGCGAAAAGGTAACAGAACAGCAGTGCGGAGTTCGAAGTTCGGAAAAGAATTCGCGATTCGAGATGCCCCTTCGCCAGACCATTGGCTTCGGAGCGCAAGAGCGCGATTATTGTTGCAGTAAGCAGGCGTGCCGGTGTGCCGGGTCGTCTTGAGCGGGCAATAATTGCGGCTGCTCAGTCATGCAGCGGGCCATGATGCGGACGGGCTCCCCTTCGCAGAGAATCGTGACGGTATCGGCGGCGTCGGCGTTCTGCGGCCAGCGGCGGGTCAGCGGGCAGCGCGGGTGGAATGCACAGCCGGGCGGCGGGTTGATCGGCGAGGGCATCTCCCCGGTCAGGCGGACCGCCCGGCCGGTGCGGGTAGGGATCGGCTGCGGCACGGCCGCCAGAAGCGCCCGCGTGTACGGGTGCATCGGCCGGGCGTAGAGGGCCTCGCGCGAGGCGCTGCTCCACGATCCGCCCCAGGTACATCACGGCCACCTCGTCGGCGAAGTGCTCCACCACGGCCAGGTTGTGGGCGATGAACAGGTACGACAGGCCCAGCTCCGCCTGGAGGTCGCTCAGCAGGTTGAGGATCTGGGCCTGGATGGACACGTCCAGGGCGCTGACCGGCTCGTCGGCCACGATGAAGTCCGGGCTGGGTCGCCAGGGCCCGGGCGATGCCGATCCGCTGCCGCTGGCCGCCGGAGAACTCGTGCGGGTAGCGGTTGGCGTAGGCGGCCGACAGGCCCACGCGCTCCAGCAGCTCCGCCCACGCGGCCGCGGCGCTGGCGGCGCGGCACCAGGCGGTGCACCCTCAGCGGCTCGGCGACGATGTCCCCCACGGTCATCCGCGGGTTCAGCGAGCCGACGGGGTCCTGGAAGATCATCTGCATCCGCCGCCGCAGCGCGCGAAGCTCGCGGCGCGGCAGCGACAAGACGTCCACGCCGTCAAAGATCGACCTTGCCCGCCGGTGGCCGGGATCAGCCGCAGCAGCGACCGGCCCGACGGTGGTCTTGCCCGAGCCGCTCTCGCCCACCAGGCCCAGCGTTCGTCCCGCGACGGACGGTCAGGTCCACGCCGTCCACCGCCCGCACGTAGCCGTGGACGCGCGAAAAGACGCCGCGGCGGACGGGGAAGTACGTCCGCAGCCCCTCGACGGTCAGGATGGCGTTGTCGCCGCGGTCAGCCATGGCCGCGCTCCTCGCTCCCATCGCCGGTGGGGTCGGTCTGCGGGGCCTCGGTGTAGCCGGGGCACTCCCAGCAGGCGGCCCAGTGTCCACGCTGAACCTCGCGCAGCGGCGGCTCCTGCGTTCGGCAGCGCGGCAAATCGCCGCCCGACGGGGCAGCGCGGATGGAACTTGCAGCCGGGGGGAAAGGCCAGGGGATTGGGCACGTTGCCGCCGATGGCCTCCAGGCGGGCTTTCTCGGCGCCCAGCCGCGGCAGGGAGCGGAACAGGCCTTGAGTGTACGGGTGCAGCGGTCGGCCGAACAGCCGCTCCACGTCGGCCAGCTCCGCCATCCGGGAGGCATACATCACGCCGACGCGTCGGCCATCTCGGCCACGACGGCCAGGTCGTGAGTGATCAGCAGGATGCTTAGCCCGGCTGCTGCTGGAGCTGCCGCAGCAGGTCGAGAATCTGCGCCTGGATGGTGACGTCCAGGGCGGTGGTGGGCTCGTCGGCGATCAGCAGTTGCGGGTTGCACGACAGGGCCATGGCGATCATCACGCGCTGGCGCATGCCGCCGGAGAGCTGGTGGGGGTACTCGCCGAACCGCTGCGCCGGGTCGGGGATGCCCACCCTGGCCAGCATCTCGACGGCCTGGGCCCGCGCTCGGCCGGCCAGAGGCGCGGCGGTGCAGGCGGATGGCCTCGACGATCTGGCTGCCGCAGGTGAAGACGGGGTTCAGCGAGCTCATCGGCTCCTGGAAGATCATGCTGATCTTCCCGCCGCGGACCGAGCGCATCTGAGTCGTCGCTCAGGTCCAGCAGGTTCTTGCCGTTCCAGCTCCACCCGGCCGGAGACGATCTCCCCCGGCGGGCTGGGCACCAGCCGCAGGATCGAAAAGGCCGTGACGCTCTTGCCGCAGCCGCTCTCGCCGACCAGGGCGAAGGTCTGCCCGCGGGGCACGGTGAAGCTCACGCCGTCCACCGCGCGGACCAGGCCCTCGGCGGTGTGAAACACCGTCGCCAGATCGCAGACGCGCAGGAGCGTGTCACCGTCGTTCATAGTCAGGAAGTTCTCAACCGCGGGTCCAAGGCGTCGCGGAGACGGTCGCCAAAAATGTTCAGCGCCAACACCAGCACGAACATGGCCACTACGGCCGCCCCCAGCTCCCACCACCGGCCCACCACCAGGTCCATGCGGGAGGCGTCGATCATCTTGCCCCAGCTGGGCGTGTTACCGCCGACGCCCAGCCCCAGGTAGCTCAGGATCACCTCGGCGGTGACCGCGCCGACGAAGCCCAGTGAGAAGTTGATGATGCCCAGGTGCAGGATGTTGGGCAGGATGTGCCGTCGCAGAATCGCCAGGTTGCCTCCCCCCACCGCCCGGGCGGCGACGACGTAGTCCAGCTCGCGCAGCTTCAATACCTCCGCCCGCACCAGCCGGCAGGTGCCGATCCAGCTCAGCAGTCCCAAGGCAATGTACACCCCTGCCAGGCCGCCTAAGTCGATGGCGTACCATCGACCTTCAAAGAGCACGTGGTTCTGAAAGGCGAACTTCAAGGCAATCAGGCTGATGATGCCCGGGATGCTGGCCAGCGTGGTGTACAGCCAGACCACCACGTCGTCGATCCAGCGGCCGAAGTAGCCCGCGATCGCCCCCAGCAGGATGCCCAGCGGCACGGCGATGATGTTGGACATGAAACCGACGGTCATCGACACGTGCGCGCCCAGGAACATCTTGACCAGCACGCTCCGGCCGAACTCATCGGTCCCCAGGACGCGCGTCCAGGCGGCGGGACTCACCAGGTAGTTGAGCGACGGGGCGGCCTGGATGTTGTCGTAGTCGTACTGCGCCTCCCAATGGCCCCACAGCAGCGGGGCGACGATGGCCACGGCGGTGTACACGCAGATCACCACGAAGCACGCCACGGCCGACTTGTCGCGCCGCAGCCGGCGGACCGCATCGGCCCCGAGGCTCCGCCCGCTGCGGGAGGCCGGCTCCGACGGGGAGTCCATTTTTTCTGCCACGTCCACCGGCCGGCTCCTATTGCAGACGAATCCGCGGATCGAAGACCGCGTAAAGGATGTCGGTGATCAGCAAGCCCGGCGGTGTAGATCACCGCCGTCAGGAACGTCAACCCGGTCACGATCGGCACGTCGCGGTCCATGATGCTGCTGAGCATCAGCCCGCCCAGGCCCGGGATGCCGAAGAACCGCTCCAGCAGCAACGAGCCCAGGATCAGGAAGGGGATCGCCAGCACCAGGTTCGTGAGGATCGGAAGCATGCAGTTCTTCAGCACGTGGTGGAACATGACCGTGGGCATCGGCACGCCCTTGGCCATGGCGGTGCGGACGTAGTCCCGGTTGACCTCATCGAGGATGACCGTGCGGTAGAAGCGCACGTTGGCCCCCAGCCCGGCCAGCACGGCGATGATCACCGGGATATAGATGTTGACCCGACTCCGCAGGCCGAAGGCCAAAGGCGGGGAGAGCTCGAACACCAGCCACTGGCCGATGACCATGTAGGCCAGATAAGGCACACACATGCCCAGTACCGAGAGGAACACCCCCACCCGGTCGATCCACGTCCCGCGGTAGTAGGCCACCAGGCAACTGACCACCATGGCCGCCGCCCAGCCCATCGCCAGCGCCGGCACGGTGATCGACAGGCTGTAGCGCGCCCGCTGGCGAATGATTTCCACCAACGTTAGGCTCTCGTTGCGGAAGCTGCGGCCTTGGAAGGAGACCGAGTTCCACAGGTGGTCGGCGAACTGCTGCGGACCAGGGCTTGTCCAGACCGTGCCGCTGGAGCCAGGCGCGCTGGGCTTCCTTGCCGAGCTTGACGTTGACGTAATTGGCCGAGACGTCCCCCGCAATCACGCGGAAAAGCAAAAACGTCAGCAGCATCACGCCGAAAATCGTCAGGATGCTCTGAAGCAGTCGCCTGATGATGAACGCGGCCACGCGGCGATGCCTTTCGCTTGTCCTTGTTGTTTACCGTTCCCGTCCGCCGAGACTATGGCGCCGCTCCGTGTCGATCCGGTGATACTTGAGGAACCCGTAGCCGAAGGGATGGGCCTTGACGTTGTGCACCCAGTCGTAGGCCAGCACGAACGACAGCGGCTCGCTCAGCAGCAACACGGGGCAATCCTCGCTGATCATCCGAACCATCTGGGCGTACAAGGCCGTGCGCTCGGGGCTGTCGTTCATCGTGCGGACTTGTTCGTAAAGGCGGTCGAAGGCCTTGTGGGTGTAGTTGGCGTTGTTGGTACCCTTAGCGATGTTGGGTGAGTAGAACAACTGGAGAAAATTCTCGGCGTCGGGGTAATCCCCGTGCCAGCCCATGGTGTAGATCTGCGTCTGCTTGTTGTTGACCTTCTCCTGCAAAGTCGGCCAGTCCATCAGCTCGAATTTCAGCCGCACGCCGATCTTGGTAAACTGCTGCTGAATGAACTCGCCCATTCGCGCCGTGGCCCGGTCCGTGCCGCCCATGCTCAACGTCAACTCCGGGATTTGACCGTCCAGCAGTTTCCCGGCGGCGGCCAGCTCGGCCTTGGCCTGCTCCAATTTCTGCCGGGCGGCGGGGACGTCCAGGTGATTGTAGGGACCCGGGCCGGCCTCGTCGTGCCCCTTGATGTCGCTGGGAAGGAGGTTGACCGCGCGGATGCCCCGGCCGTTGTGAAGCACCTTGATGTAGTTCTCCACGTCAAAAGCCAGGCATAGGGCCTGGCGCAGCGACTTGCTGGCTCCCAGGACCGGGTCCTCCATATTGAACACGAGCCAGTAGATCACGGGCTGGGCGTACTTGTGGAGATGGATGCCCCGCTTCTGCCACTGCTCGGCCAGTTCCTTGTTCGGGCTTGATGACGAACTCGAACGTCTCCTTCGGGATGCCGCTGGCGTCGACCTGGCGGGAGAGGAATAACTGCCAGGCGGTGTAGTCTTCCTGAACGAAGTCCAGGTATTGGACGTCGATGAAGGGCACGCGCCGGTGGGCGTCGGCGAGCAGACCGGCTTCGGCGTCCCCAGGGCGCCCTCGGCGGGATAGTAGTCCTGGCGAAACTCCGGATTCCTTTCCAGGACGATCACCCCTCCGCGGACGAACTTGGTCAGCAGGTAAGGTCCGGTGCCCACGACCTCCTCGGGCCGGCGGAACTCGGTCGTCCGCCTGGCTGGCGGGATGGGCTTTCGTCCGCCTTGGCCGTCATCGGCGCTGGCCAGCCAGTAGTCCACCGCTTCGCGGGGGATGGGGGCATAGACGCCTATCGCCAGGACATAGATCATCTGAGGGAAGTTCTCTTTCAGTCGGATCCGCAGCGTGAGTTCATCGACGGCCTGGAGCCCTTCCACCGGCAGGTCGTAACGACGGAAATCGCCGGCCTCGTAAGTCCGGCTCTTTTCGCGCCACTCATCCAAGCCCACGATGCGTCCCGACAGGAACGCCCAGGCCAGCCCCGTGTTGACGTGGTAGTCCGCGATCCGCTTGAAGGCCAGGACGAAGTCCTCCGCCCGGACGGTTCGCGTGGCGGGCCGGCCGGGGTCCCCAAGCCCGGTCGATCGGGCTTGGGGTTCCCCGTTGCTATCGAGACCAAAGCAGGGATTGCGGAAATACCTCACCCCCGCCTTGAGGGAGATGGTGTAGGTCAGGCCGTCGTCGCTGATCTGGGGCAGGCCCTCGGCCAATTGCGGGATGACCTCCACAGGCCGCTTGAGATAGTGATAGCAGTAAAGCCCCTCGTAGAAATTGCCCTGGACGCCGGCGGAGGTGGTGTCGCCGCAGGTGGCCGGGTCAAGCGACTTGACCTCCGACCCATAGGTGCCGAAGGAAACAACCTTGCCGGCGAACTGCGTCCGGTCATGGCCTTCCAGCAGGATCAGCGGCGAAAGGATGAGCACCGCCGCGACCAGCGCTGCGATGACGTAAAACGACTTCATCTGTCACGAATCCTTTCGCGTTCCCTCTCCCGCCGGCGGCGCAAACGATAGTAAACACCGCCGCCGCGGCATCCGTCAACAAGTGGACCGCCTCAGGTCAGTCTGCCGACAGCCGGCGCTGAAAGGCCTCCCCCAAAAGTTCCTCGAGAACCGGGCGGACCTGCCAGAAGTCCCGCAGGTCTTTATATTCGCGGACGAATTCCCCCTGGCCTGCCGCCAGGCCCGCTTCGGCGCGGATCATCAGATTCTTGGCCGTGTGCTCCGGGGAGACGAACTCCACCACGGCCGTGCGGTAGCCCATGATCCGCAGCGCCAGGGCGCGGAACGCGTCGGTCAGCAAATCGGCCAGCCGCTCGCGCAGGATGCCATGGCGCAGCAGTGAGCGGAACGGTTCAGCCTGGAGCTTGTGGTGCAGCTCATGCTGGCAGCACGGGGCCGCCAGGATGACGGAGCTTCCCCATTGCACGCCGCGGGCGATGGCCTCATCGGTGGCCGTGTCGCAGGCATGCAGGCTCAGCACCACGTCCACCGGCCGGGGTGGGGAGTAGTCGGCGATGGTACAAGCGGACAACTCAAGCCCCTGCCACCCAAGCTCTTCCCGCAACGCGACGCACTTGTCGATCAGGTCGCTCTTAGCGTCGATCCCGGCCACGCGAACGTCCATGCCGCGAAGTTCGCGAAGAAAATAAAACGCCGCGAAGGTCAGATAGGCGCTGCCGCAGCCGCAATCGACCACGAAAACAGGTCCTGCCTTGTGCCCACGCGCACCGACGGTCTGCTCGATGACGCGAAGGAACTCGTTCACCTGCGCGAACTTGCCCTGCATGGTCGGCCGGACCTGTCCGCGGCTGTCGGCGACGCCGATGGCCCGCAGAAACGGCCCGTGGTCTGCCGGCCTCAGCAGGTAATCCTTGGGCCGATTGTGAATCAAGTCCACCGGTTCAGCCGGCGGAGCGGGCTTGCCGCGGGTCATCAGCACCCTGCCCTTTCGCGTCAGGCGGATGTGCAAGCCACCACCGGTCGATTGCACCTCGATGTGGCCAAACGGCATGGCCAGCACCTCTTCCAACGGCTGGATCAGGTTCTTACGGGTGAAGTTAGAGACGATGTTGCGGCTGGCATCGAAGTATGAAAATTGCCAATGCCGCCGGCCTCGAATCAGCACCGGCCGAATGGAAACTTTTTCCCAGGGTGGAGACGGGCGGGCGATTTGGCCGCTCAACACAAGGCGGCCGAAGGCCTGCTCGTCCAGCACGGCCGATTTGACCGCGGCTTTGTAGTCCTCCTGATCTTGTGTGCCGGAGCGGCGGGACATCGCGAATCGCCTTGCAGGAAAGAATAAATCAGTCGCGTGCATCCCTCATTCGAGCATCCCCTCCATGCCGGGGGGCATGGGCAGGTCGCCGGTCAGCTCCTTCATGGCCTCGGCTGCGGCGGCGGCGGCTTTGGCCTGAGCGGCTGAGATGGCTGCCTTGAGGAGGTCTTCCAGCATGGTCGCGTCGCCGTCGGCCAGGACCTGCGGGGCAATCCGCAGGCCCACGAGCTGCAACTTGCCGTTGACCGTGGCCGTGACGGCCCCGCCGCCGGCGTCGGCGGAGTATTCGCTGGCCGCGAGCTTCGCCTGCACCTCCGGCAACCGCCGCTTCATCTCACCGGCCAAGCGGAGCATCTTGCCAAAGTCACCGAACATGCCTGTGTCCTTCCGTGCCCCGCCAAGGGCTGTAGCGGTCTTACGGCTCATCCTGGTCGGCGGTGCTGTCATCCTTGCGGATGTCCACCACCTCGCCGCCGAACAGATCCACCACCGCGCGAACAGAGGGGTCCTTGTGGATGGAGTTCTTCTCGGCCGTGCTCAAGCCGCCGAACGCCGGCCCGGTCGGAGCGCCGCCTTCGGCGCTGTCGGCCTGCGGATAGCGGCATCGCACCTGCCGTCCAGCCAGGGCAGACAAGGCGGCGCTGATGGCGCTATCCATCTGTGAGGCGCATTTCTGGCGGAGCGTTTCGTGCCGGGCGTCGAAGGCCAGCGTGAGCAGCCCGTCGTCAAAGCCCGCCACCTTGGCCGGGGCAATCAGGCCGGCCACCTGCGCCTGTTTTGCCGAGGCCAAAGCCTCCACCACCCGCGGCCAATGGGTGGCCAGCCAGGAGACCTCCCACTGCAACGGGGAACTCTTCTCGGCGCTTGTTCCAGGCGGAGGTTCAACGGACTTCGTCGAAGTCGGCTGGAACAACCCGACGCCGGAGGCCGATTGGAGCGAGGTGCCGGCCTGCGGAGAATTTTGGGCAGGAGCAGGAGCAGCGGCAACGGCGCGGACGGGCGGCTGACCGGTTTGCAGCGTCTCGAGGCGCTCGATGAGGCTGGCCGGGTCCACGAACTTTTCCGACTCTGCCAGGCGGACCAGTCCCGCCTCCAACAGCGCCCGGGGCATGGAGGAGGTGCGAAGGTTGCGGGTCAACATCGCCAGGATGCCCACCGCCTGGACCAGCACCGGCAGGGAAAACCGCTTGGAAAGCTCCGCCACCTCGCGGCGCTGGGCGTCGCTCAACTCCACCAGATTGCTATCCTCCCCGCAGGCGGAGATGACCATCATGTTCCGAAAAACCTCTCCAACCGCCCAGGCCGCCAGGGCGGGTGTTACGCCCGATTCCAGCACGGCCGCCAGCTCCGCCAGGGCGGCGGCGGCGCGGCCATCGGCGATGGCGCGAGCGATGGCGACGGTGCGCTCCTCGGCCGGCGTGCCCAGGACGCGGACGGCCTCGGCGTCGGTCACCTTGTCCCCGCCGGCCAGGAGCTGGTCCAGCAGGCTCAAGCCGTCGCGCATCGAGCCGGCTGCGGCCCGGGCCAGGCGGAACAGGGCATCGGGATCGGCCTGGACCTTTTCGGCCCGGCAGATTTCGGCCAAGTGGTCGGCGATCTTCCGCGTGGGGATGTTGCGGAAGTCAAACCGCTGGCAGCGGGACAGGATGGTGGGCGGGACTTTCTCGGCCTCGGTGGTGGCGAAGATGAACTTGACGTGCTCGGGGGGCTCTTCCAGCGTCTTGAGCAGCGCGTTGAAGGCCTCGCGGGTGAGCATGTGGACTTCGTCGATGTAGTAGATGCGGAAGCGGCTGCGGGCGGGTCGAAGGATGGCGTTGGCTCGGAGCTGGCGGATCTCGTCGATGCCGCGGTTGCTCGCCCCGTCGATCTCGGCCACGTCGATGTCATCGCCGCGGGCGATGGACACACAGGCGTCGCAACGGTTGCAGGGATTGGGCGTGGGGGCCTTGACGGACAGGCAATTGAGCGCCTTGGCCAGGATGCGGGCCATCGTCGTCTTGCCCACGCCCCGCGTGCCGGTGAACAGGTAGGCGTGGGCGATGCGACCCGATTCGACGGCCCCGACCAGCGTGCGGGCGATCGGCTCCTGGCCGATGACCTGGTCGAACGTCTCGCTGCGGTACTTGCGTGCCAGGACGAGATAGCCGGCCATGCGCTCTGTTCCGTGTGCCTCCTCCCGCACCGGCAAGGCCAGCGGGGGCAGAGGCGTCCACCAATAAGAATGCCGTGCACTTCGCTTCGAAACTCGGCGGTAGGGCCTACCGGGCAGACCAGCTCCGACCAGGTTGCCCTCCGGCACACACTGACAGGTCGCTTATGGCTGCTTCCTTCCGGACCTGACCAGGTTCGCGCATCAGCGTTGCAGAGGACCCAGCCTTCAACGCCGCCTGCACGATAAGTTGACCTGCCGCCCGAGGCCCTCAGCGAAGCATTCGGCCCCGCGAAAGCGGATTTCGGGTCATCCCGGTTGCCCGGGAATCAGGGCACCGCTAGCGCCCCACCTAGCACGGCAACGGTCATCATACCCCGGCCTGAACGCAGGAGCAAGACAAAGACGAGTCGTGCCTACGGAAGCCAAGGACAGCCGGCTCCAACCCGCCAAGGCAAACAGGCTTCCTCATCGCACGGAACGATGCCCGGTATTCTTTCAAGGCCCTTGACAGCGTTCCTTGCGGCGACATACGCTTGGATGGATCGAGGGCCATTCCGGCCCACCGTTCCGAACTCTCAAAAAACTCGTATGACGAATTCCGTGGGTACCACAAAACCGTCATCCCAGACCGTCAAAAAACCAAACAAACTCGCGATGGTCTCTTTGGTCACTATCCTGGCGGTGTCGGCATACGCGATTTTCGAGCTTCCCTATCACTATCCCCTTCGATACCCGACGAACTCGGTCTCCTATGTCATGGGCTTCAACAACCAGGTAGCCGTTCTGGCCTGCGTGGCCACCGTGGTGCTTCTAAGCCTGTGGATCCTGCGCACCCAACTGGAAGTAGGAAAGGCTGGGGCATTGTTCCAAACGTCAGGCCAAGTTGACCCCTGGACGCCGATGGACAAGACAGCGTTCTGGACGCTGGTTGCGGTGTTTGCGTTTCTGACGATCCTGCTGTACCTGGCAACACCGTTTCTTGGCACCTATGGTGAAGCTCGATATTTTTTCCGCCGCTTCGAGCTGATCCTTCAATATAACCTCATCCCATACCGGCAGATCGAGTTTGCCTACGGCCCGGCCCTGGTGTACCTGCCCATTGCGATGTTCCGGATCTGCCAGTGGGCGGGGTTGCCGTATGAGTTGGCTTACCTCCTTTTCTATCTTTTCCTGTCGCTCTTCGGCCTGTGGCTGCTGTTCTACGTTGTGAACCATTTCCGCTGCAAAGCGGAATATCGCGTCCTCGTGTTCGTGCTGCTGGGGATGGCGTTTTTCAACATCTGCTTCGGCCTTCAGTACACGGCGACCCGCTACATCCTGCCGTTCGCCGCCCTCCTGTGGCTCCATAACGCCGCCAGTCGCGGGTCGGGGCTGTTGGCCGGACCCTTGAAGGCAGCCCTGGTCGGTTTTCTCCTGCCGGCGGCCGTGCTCAGCATTTCTCCGGAAATAGGCATCGTATACCTGGCAGCGCAGACGCTGTTCTTTCTGATCGCCTCGGTCCAGTCGAAACGCTTTTTGGCCTGGGGGGCCTTGACCGGTGTGCTAGTCCTGCCCGTGTTTCTGGCGGTCTTTTCGATGGACTACCTGTCCTGTGTGGGGGCGTTTTCCAAAGGAGGCAATAATTTTCCCCTCGTACCCGCAGCCCATATCGTTTTTTTTCTGATCACCCTGTTTTATGCGCTGCCGGTGCTCCTGGTGAGTCTGTTGAGCAAAGACGGCCGAGGCGCCCTGCCGATCATGGCCGGTTGGGGTGTCCTCATCCTGCTGATGCTCCCCTCGACCTTGGGGCGATGCGATCCCGGGCACGTCTTTTTTAGTGGAATCGGAGTGATCCTGCTGGCCTTCGCTCTCCTGGCAAAGTATCACCCGCGAGGGTTGACCGTCTATGCCATCCTGTTCTTGCTGATGGCGATCTTATTGCGACACATCTCCGATGTGTTTCTTTATCGTGAACAGTTATGGCAGGTGGAATATACGTTAAGCGATCGATTGTATACCTCTAGAACCGCCGAGCTGCCTCCCTCACCTCTGGCGAAAATAAGAGATTACGGCCCGTTTATGACTCCCCTGGTCCTGGACTTCTTTACCGAACGATACGTGCGTGCCGAGAAATGTATTATCCCGGAATATTATCCAGACCTTATTAATGTATTTGATCCATCCACCGTTGCTAGAAAAATCAGAGACCTGGAAAAGGCCAATGCGGTCTTGGTGCCTGAATGGGTGCTGCATTTTCAGAATGTTGACTATTTAGACCCTAAGACAAAACTACCGCCAGAAGTCATAGAGTCGCAGGAAAACAGGGAACGGGGGTCCCTTAGCATATTGTTCCTATATCCGGTGCATTATGAAATGAAAAACCGATGGTACAGCGCCTACTGGGCGGTGGCCAGGTATCTGGCGACCCATTTTCGTCCGGTTCGCACCGAGCACGAGGAGATCAAAGACAAGAAGGAAGAGGAAGGGGCAAGGGGGAAGTATATCTTTATGGTACGGATTAGGAGTCAGGATTACGCCACAACTCAGGCCACTTCGAAACCTTAAAAGACACCCTCGGCGAAGCATTCGGACCTTCGAAAGCGGATTTCGAATCACCCCATTGCCCGGGAGCAAGACAAAGACGAGTCGCGGTGTCCGAAGGCAGAAACAGTCAGTCTCGACACGCCAAGTTGAACAAGGCCTAATCATCGCGCTGGATGATGATGGTCGGTAGTCTCTCATGCCCTTGACATCGCTCGCTACGATGACATACACTTGAATTAGTGGGAGGCCACTCTGGCCCAACGTTCCAAACTCTCAAAAAACTCGTATGACGAATTCTGTGGGAAACGCAAAGGAACCAGCCCAGGATGTCAAGAAGCTAAGCACATTAGCGGGAGTCTCTTTGGTCGCCATCCTGGCAGTGGCGGCATACTCGATCTTCGTGCTTCCCTATCACTATCCCCCTCAATATCAGACGAATTCGATATCCTACGCCTTGGGTTTCAACAACCGGGTAGCCGTCCTGGCCTGTATGGCCACCGTGGTGCTTCTGAGCCTGTGGATCCTGCGAACCGAACCGGGGGCAGGAAAGGCCGGGGCGCTGTTCCAAACGTCAGGCCCGCACGGCCGCTCGCTGCCCATGGACAAGACGGCGTTCTGGACGCTGAGCCTGATCTTTGCGTCTTTTACGATCCTACTATACCTGGCATTACCTTTCCTTGGCGCCTATGGGGAAGCCCAATACTTTTTCCGCCGCTTCGAGTGGATCCTTCATTATGACCTACGCCCCTACCAACAGATCGAATTCGCCTATGGACCGGCCCTGGTGTACCTGCCCGTGGCGATGTTCCGGATCAGCCAGTGGGCAGGAGTTCCTTATGAGTTGTCCTACCTCCTTTTCTATCTTTTCCTGTCGCTCTTCGGCCTGTGGCTGCTGTTCTACATCGTGAACCACTTTCGATGCAAAGCGGAGTATCGCGTCCTCGTGTTCGTGCTGCTGGGGCTGGCGTTCTTCAACATCTGCTTCGGCCTTCAGTACACGGCGACCCGTTACATCCTGCCATTTGCCGCTCTCCTGTGGCTCCATAACGCCGTCCGCCGGGGGTCCAGGCTGCTGACCGGTCCCCTGGGAGCAGCCTTGGTCGGTTTTCTCCTGCCGGCGGCCGTGCTCGGTATTTCTCCGGAAATAGGCCTCGCGTATCTGGCGGCACAGACACTGTTCTTTCTGATCGCCTCGGTCCAGTCGAAACGCTTTTTGGCCTGGGGAGCCTTGACCGGCGTGCTTGTCCTGCCTGTGTTTCTGGCGGTCTTCTCAATGGACTACCTGTCCCCCGTGTGGTCTCACTCCAAAGGGGGCAACAATTTTCCCCTCGTGCCCGCAGCCCATATCGTTCTCTTTCTTGCCACCCTGTTTTATGTGATCCCTGTGCTTGCGGCGAGTTTCTGGAGAAAAGACAGCCGAAGCGCCCTGCCGATCATGGCCAGTTGGGCCTTCCTCATCCTGCTGATGCTCCCCTCGACGTTGGGTCGATGCGATCCCGGACACGTCTTTTTCAGCGGGTTCGGTGCGATCCTGCTGGCCTTCGTTCTGCTGGCAAGGTATCACCCACGCGTGCTTACCGTCTATGCCATCCTGTTCCTGCTGGTGATGATCGCGGGGCGAAACGTCTCCGACCTGTGGCTTTATCTCCCGTTCTTGAAGAAGGTGAAGTCCACGTTAATCGAACGCTTGTATGTCTCGAAAAGTCCCAGCAAGCTTTCTTCATCTTTAGCGAGGATAAAGGACTACGACCCGTTGATGATTCCCATCGTCCTGGACTACCCGACCGAACGTTACCTTCGCGCCGAGAGACGCGTTCTCCCGGGATACTATCCGGACCTCGTCAATATGTGTGATCCTTCCGCGGTCGCCAGAAAAATCAAAGATTTGGAAAAAACCAAGGCCATCCTCGTACCCCGCTGGGTGTTGGATTATCAAAAAGGAGGCCCGCTAGATCCCCAGAAGAAACAGCCGCCAGACCTCGCAAAGAAATTCGACGACACTGAAAGGGATACCCTCAGCATGCTGTTCCTGTTTCCGGTACTGAGTAAGGCGAAAAACCCTCGTTACATCGCCTCCAGGGAGGTAGCGATGTATCTGGCGACACATTTTTGTCCAGTGCGCACCGAGAACAAGGAGGTTAAGGAAGAAAAGAAGGAGGAGGGGGAGGAGGAATATATATTCATGCTGCGGATGGGGAGTAAGGACTACGACTCAGGAGAGGCCTCTTCGAAACCTTAGGAAGCGGCTCGGGTGCGAAGATTCAACCTTTCGAAGACAGGGGAGAGCGAAGAAGCGTTCAAGATTGGCCAGCCGTCTAACCCCTCTGGCGGCATCGACTGGAACTGAAAAAAACAGCCGCGTGGCTGAGGGGTCACCACGGCGCCGTCGTGCCCACGGCGATAGACCCCCCACAGACTAAGCCGGTTTGCCCCCCATCGACGCCTGGAGCTTCTGCTTCATCAGCCGGCCGACCTTGAACTTCACGGTCTTCTTGGGGGGGACTTGGACGCGTTCCAAGGTCTTGGGGTTCTGGGCCATGCGGGCGGCGCGCTGCTTGGTCTCGAAGACGCCGAAGTCGCGGAACTCCAGGCGGTTTCCGCGCCCTAGCTCCTCGATCATCTCATCGAGAAAGCTCTGGACGATCTTCTTGACCACCACTCGGGTGACGTCCGTCTTGTCCGCGATTCGGTCTACCAGTTCTTTCTTCGTTACCGTGTGCATGAACGTCCCCTTTTCAATTCGTCAGATTCATCTTAGGCTCTAGCGGCACGCGCACGCAGCCCGCCGCGAAATGCCAGAAGTAACCAACCATGTGCAACTTATACTAACCGCGACAAATCACAAATTCAAGCGTTTTCCGTCACAAGTTTCAGCCCCGACCGCAAGGCCATCCAGGACCGGCATCTCAGTCCTGGTACGGACCGAGCGGTCTGAACTCCAACGACGACCGCCGGGGGATATGGCCTTGTTCCTCAAAGAGCATCAACTCGTTCTCATGCTGCAACCAGCAGGCGGGCAGATAATAGTATTCCTGCGGGCCGAGGGCCCAGAACCGTCCGAGGTTATGCCCGTTGAGGAAAATCTGACCTTTTTTCGCCCCGGCCAGGTGCAGGAACAGCGGCACCTCTTGCACGTTGCAGATGAACTTGGCCACGTACCAGGCGGGCTGATCCTTGCCCACGATGTGCCCGCCGCGGGTCGGCGTCCCCCAGGGACGGAAGCTCCAGGAGGCCTGCTGCGACAGCGTTTCCCGTAGGCTGTGCAGCAGGAAATGTCCGAGCGTCTGGTCGGTGACGTCGCCCCAGATCAGCAGTTTGATGACGTTGCGGCCCTTTTTAAGCTCCGCACTGAGCGTCACGTCGCCGAAGTTGTCGTCGGTGGCGGGGAAGAAGCCCGCCGTCCGCTCGTTGCAGATCACGGCCACCGCGTTAGGCAAGTCCGTAAACGACAGGTGCAAAGGCGTGACCCGAGTGAGGGCAACGCTGGTGACGGCCTCCCAAACCGCTGCGCGCTCCAGCGGAGGCAGCAGGTGCAGGTGCTGGCGCGGCACGATCCGTCGCGGGAAGCCCTCGGCGCGCTGAAGCTTGAACTTCATCGGCACCGGTTCGGCGTCATAGACGTGGCCGAAGAGCCCTTTGGGTTCTCCCAGCATCGGTCCGCTCTGAACTCTTCCCAGGTTGTCCACTAGCAACGTCAGCACATTCCTTCCGGACTTGAACGTGGCCGGGATAGGCGTGCGAACGGCCTCAACCCCGCGGCCCCAGAGGCCCAGGAGCTTCCCGTTGAGATACAGCATGGCTCGGTCGGAACAATCCGGAAGGAACAGGTGCTTGCGGCCAGGGGGAACGTCTTGAAGCTCCAAGCGGTACCAGACGTAGCCGTAGTGCTGTCCCAAGGCGTCCACGCTGCGCGGCCGGTCGATCTTCTGCCACGAAAGGTTTCCGGCCACCGGCTCGCGGCAGACGGCGATGCGGCGCCAGGTTCCCAGCCTCGGTGCGGCGGGGGTGCGCGGTAAGGGCTTGGCCTTGTGGCTGGCGAGCTTGCCATCGGTCAGAGACAGCGTGCAGTACTCCTTATCGCCCTTCACCGTCACTTCCTCGACCGTCTTACCCACGAACTGCGGGCCAAAAACCAGCGTCTCATCCACCAGCCAGGTCCGCATGGCCAGATCGCTGGTGACGGCCACGACGAATAGTCCCTGGTGCTCGACGATCTTGGGGTGCTCATCGCTCGGCACGGTCAGGCTCAGCTCCTTGTCATTGACACCCAGGCTCACCGGCCAGCCGGCCGGGCCGTGCAGGACAAGGTACTTCTGGGCAAACAGACCCAGCGGCGTCAGGTTGGCGTAGTCCAACGTGATGGAGGGGGTGAGCTTCAACCCCACCGGCACGGCCGCGGCGCCGAAGGGTTCCAATGGAACGTCCAGCTCCCCCCCACGGGCAGCGAGACGCGAACGTGGGTGATGTCGGCCCGCCCGTTGTTGGTCACCACGGCCCAGCGGCCTAGGGGTCCAGCGATGTTCAGCACATCGGTGGCGTCGTGGATGCTGACGGGTGGATCGGCCATGACGGCCTGGGCGAAAAAGGGTCCCAGGTGATTGGCCAGCATGTTCACCGGGCGGGTGGCGTAGTACTTTTCGGTCAGGCCGCCGCCCTCAGCCACAAGGGCGTCGCCGTCGTAGCTGGTGGTCTGGTAGGTGGCCTGGCCTTTCTCCAGCCGGCTGCCCCAGAAACCGAAGTTCGTCCCTCCGTGGAACGCGGCGTAGTTGTATTGCCCACCACAACCGAGGATCTCCATCGCGCGGCGGGCTGACTGGCGGGCATCGCGCCGGGCGTGGGGGCCGCCCCAAGAGTCGAATCCCCCCACCTCCAGTGCCGTCACCAGCAACGGACGGTCCGGCTGACGCAGGCGCATCCGCTTGAGCCACTGCACGGCCCGGCTCCAGGCTTTAACGCCCTCGATGCTATCCGGTAGCGGCGGCTCGGAGAACAGGTTGCAGTTGATGATCGGAATGTCGAAACCGTACCGGCGGAAAAGCTGGCTAATGAACTGAAGGTAGTTCAGCCGGTCGGGCATGGTGGTGTAGACGTACTCGTGCTCGTTCTGGATCAGGATGACATTGCCGCCGCGCGTCACCTGGAGGTCGGCCAGACGCGAGAGCACCTGGCGGAAATACTTGTCGTAGTAGTGCGTATAGGCGGCGTTGGTGGTGCGATAGGCGATGCCCGGCTTCGTCGTCAACCACCCGGGCAACCCGCCGAAGTCCCACTCCGAATCGATATAAGGTCCTGGACGGAGAATGACGTATAACCCCATCTGCCCGGCCAGGCGGACAAATCCGGCCACGTCGTGATCGCCACCTAGCTGCCACTGGCCCTCGACCGGCTCGTGAAAGTTCCATGCCATGGGCACTTCGATACAGTTCAGCCCAGCCCGCTTGGCCTTCAGCAGCCGGTCGGCCCATAACAGCGACGGCGTGCGGAAGTAATGGATAGTCCCGCTGACCAGCCAGACGGGCTTGCCGTCCACAAGGAAGCATCTGTCGTTATGAGTTACCGTGGCCATTCGTTCGCTGGTCCCCCTGTTCGCATCGGAGATGAATCCACACTATGCGTGGCACTCGTGGCATGAGTTTACGTCCAACCGTTGGCCATGCAACAGAAAATAGGGCGCTGAATCGAGTTGCAGCTAAAGAGGACACGCCATTGGTGCTGTTTTTGCAGAAGTATAGCTTATAGAATAACCTATCTTCCACAAAGATTTGCGAACCTCAGAAAGGAAACAAATATTTTAACTCATTTCAAAATAAAGTGTTACATTATCTATTATTCTATGTAGACTGTTGTTCATCCGTATAGCAAGCATAAAATTATCTTATAAACCAGCCTTCATCTTAGGAAATACTCCCTTAGTCCAAGTTTTGGAGAAATAGGACTGGATAAAAGGAGATGATATGGCCTTGGGAGTCATTAACCTCACGGGGGCTAATACGCAGGTTGAACCCTAGAACAACTTAGCTCCATCCACGACAAGCTCAGGTCCGGCGGGTAAGTCGGTGCGATCCTTGATTTGCCTTGACAGTGTCCGCAAGTGGACATACCATGCGTCCGCAGTGCCAGGAGAATCCCACCGGCCAGAATACCGGGTCAATGGTCATGGGTTCATGCATCCGCCGTTTCGCGAGTCCAAGTAGAGTATTTCTGGGGGTTTTGCTATTGGCGGGCATGGGAAGTTGGGGCCAAGAACCTCCTTCGCAGCCTTCCCCTATGCCGACCAAGCCCGACAAGGAGACGCCCTCGGCGACGACCCAGCCGAGCGAGACGCCCAAGGAGGAACCGCCGGACATCCTGATTTCCGAGTCGTCGCTTAAGTCCGGTCTGTCGAACACCGACATGGACGTCGTCGGCCGCTACATCGCATACTGGGTGGACAAGTTGTCCCAGGCTTCCGAGGAAGGTGCCATCCTGGATGCCCGCACCCGGTTGGTTCGCGGCTATATAAAATACGACAATTGGCAGTACCAGAACGTCTACGCTGAACGGGTCGCTAAGGCCGCCGTCCCACTGCTGGAATCGCAAGACGTTCGCAAGCAGATCAATGCCGCCCTGGCTCTGTCGCAGATGCCCCAAGTCAACGTGCAACCGGCCTTGGAGCAATTGGTGGTCAGTCCAAACCCTGCCCTGCGGTTCTACGGCTGGGTGGGATACCGGCGCATTCGCATGTTGGTGCTGGCCCAGGGCAAGGAGTCGGTGGCCATAATGCTGAACTCGCTGTCCAAGGCGGCGACGGCGGAGGACTGCGGCCCGGTCATGGGCGCGGTGTTGGCGATGATGTACCTGGATCCGGACCGTCCGGCGATGGTGACGCCGGCACTGTTCCAGGAGACGCAGACGCAACTGTTCGCCATCTTCCGCCAGGCCTGGTCGCGGGTGTGCCAGAAGATCCTAGAAGGCGATACGGGTATGAGCCGCGCTGCCACGGATGGACTGAGCACCTTGCGGAGGGTGGCTGCCGGTCAGGGTTCGCGGGGTGAGATTGCCCAGGGCGCGGCGCAAATGGTCGTGGACATGATGTGGTGCGCAGCCAAGTTCTATACCAAGACCCTCGGGTCCGGTCTACCGACGGTCGGTGGTGAGGCCTTGCTCCGCGATTGCGAGGGCGCCCTGAACGTCATTACGGAACTGCGCCGCATCCCGATGACCGAGGCCTTGGCCGTCAAGGGTGACACCGACCGGGCCGCTGAGGTAAGCGACGCCGTTGACAAGTGGATCCGTTTCCTGGAGAACGCCAACTGGCCGGTGCAGGAGCCGAAGTTCGAGATCCCCACGGAGGTCACCACCCAGGCCTCGCCCCCCTAAACCTGCCCGCCGACGGAAGGCGTCTGGCCAAGGGGGCAAATCATCCAGTGCGTTCAGGCCTACCGGGATAACGGTGCGCAACGTCGCGGATAAGGATGAAAGGCAAGAGGTTAGGGGTAAGAGGTGAGAGAAGGATAAATGCGAAAGCGGGCATCGTGTTTCTCACCTCTCACCTTTGTCCGCCTTGCCGGTAAGCCATCCGTTGAACCATGACGGCCTACAGCGAAACAGTCCGGCGATTGATGAGCGAGTTGGGCAAGCTGCCCGGCATCGGTCCGCGGTCGGCGGAACGGTTGGCCTTTTACCTGCTCAAGGGCAGCGAGCAAGAGGCCTTGGCTTTGGCAGATGCCATCCGCGACGTCAAACAACGGGTGCGCCCTTGCAAAATATGCTTCAACCTGGCCGAGGATGAGTTGTGCTCCATCTGTGCCGACCCGCGGCGCGACAAGAGCACGATCTGCGTCGTGGAGCAACCCAAGGATTTGCTGGCCTTGGAGTCCACAGGTGCCTACCGCGGGGTCTACCACGTGCTCTTGGGACACATCGCTCCGCTGGAGGGCGTCGAGGCGGAGGACCTGACCATTGAACCGCTGGTCCGTCGCGTGGCGGAAGGCGGCGTGAAGGAAGTGATCCTGGCCACCAATCCCACCGTGGCCGGTGACGGTACGGCCTTGCACATCACCTCGCTGCTTGCCCCCAAGGGTGTGACGATCACGCGCCTGGCCAGGGGGTTGCCTGCCGGCGGACAGATTGAATACGCCGGAAAATCCATCCTCGCTGACGCCATCAACGAGCGCCGGCCGGTGTGAGCGTCCCGACCGCTTTCCCCCTCTCTCACAAGGCAATCCGCACCGCGCAGGAAGTCGTCTGCACGCCCTTGCGGTGCGGGACCGGAGGAGAGGGCGTTGCCAATCCCGCCGACCTGCGCGTACAATGAGGTCAGCATGAGGTTGGACACGTCTCAACAACTCCGGCTCGAGCAGCGGATGAGGCTCTCCCCGCGGATCATCCAGTCCATGGAGATCCTCCAGCTTCCGATGCTGGCCCTCCAGGAGCGGATCGAGGCGGAGCTTCAGTCCAACCCCGTGCTGGAGCTGCGCGACCTGGAGGTGGACGAGGAGGCCCCGCTTCAGCGCGAGGAGGAAAGCACCACCGGGGAGCGGGACCTGGTGGTAGACACCTCCAACGGCCACCGTGAGGATTTTCGGCGCCTGGATGAGTTCGCGGATGAGTACGGCCCGGAATTCGCCCACCGCGAGGCCCCGACGCGCCCGCGTCCGGTCAGCGGGGAGCGCGACCGCAAGCTGGACGCCATGGCCAACGCCCCCGCCCCCGAGCAGTCGCTCAACGACTACCTGCTCCAGCAGTGGGCCTTCGTCGAAACGACCGAACCCATCCGCGCCGCCGGGCGGCTCATCATCAACTTCATCGACGAGGACGGCTACCTCCGCACCCCGCTGGAAGAGATGCCCAAGCAGACCAACGAACCGGTCACCCTGGCCGACCTGCGCACGGCGCTGGCGCTGGTGCAGATGCTGGAACCCCCCGGCGTGGCGGCTCGCGACCTGCGGGAATGCCTGACGCTGCAATTGGCCGCCGAGGCTTTGGCCGGGGCGGACGTGCGGCTGGAGATGGAGCTGGTGCAGCGGTTCCTCCACGACATCGAGATGAACCGCCTGCCCCAGATCGCCAAGCGCACCGGCAAGAGCCTGGCCCAAATCAAGACCGCCCTGGAAAACCTCTCGCGTCTGAATCCGCGCCCGGGTCTCTGGTGGGGCGGCGGACCGTGCCGATCATCACCCCCGACGTGATGGTGGACTTGCTGGAAAGCGGGGAGGTCAAGATCATCCTGTCGGACGGCAACCAGCCGGGGCTGTACATCTCCAAGGCCTACCGCAAGATGGCCCGCGACCGCAACACCGACCGCCAGGCCCGCCAGTTCATCCTCAATAGCATCCGTTCGGCCCAGTGGCTGATCGGCGCCATCCAGCAGCGGCGCGAGACGGTCCGCCGCGTGGTCGAGGAAGTCTTCAAGGTCCAGCGGCGGTTCCTGGAGGAGGGTCCCCAGGCCCTGCGCCCGCTGCCGATGGCCGACATCGCCGCCAAGGTCGGCGTGCACGTGGCCACGGTCAGCCGGGCGGTGGCGGGCAAGTACGTCCAGACCCCCGTGGGTATCTACCCCCTGCGGATGTTCTTCTCCGGCGGCACGACCACCGCCGACGGCCAGAACGTCGCCTGGGACGCCGTCAAGGTCAAGCTCCGCGAGATCATCGAAGCCGAAGACAAGTCCAATCCCCTCGATGACGACGCCCTGGCCGCCCAGCTCAAAAAACACGGGCTGGACATCGCCCGCCGCACGGTGGCCAAGTACCGCAAACTCCTGGGCATCCCCCCCGCCCGCCGGCGGCGGCAATTCTAAAAACGTAGATGTAGGGCGTGCAACTTGCCGAAGGCCCGGCGTAGCGTAAGCGTAGCCAGGTTGCACGCGGGGTTACCATAGCAGGGGGAAGGTTCAAAACAGTGTCTCTAGCGGACAAAAAGTGCACCCCGTGCAAGGGCGGCGTGGAACCGCTAAAGGGCGAGCAGCTCCGCGCGTATCACGAGCACGTCCCGGCCTGGGAGGTTATTGACGAGCATCACCTGGCCCGAACGTGGAAGTTCCGCAACTTTACCGAGGCGCTTGCAGTTCGTTAACCGCGTGGGCGAGCTGGCCGAGCAAGAAGGGCACCATCCGTGGATTCATTTCACCTGGGGCATCGTCCGCATCGAGCTGTGGACGCACAAGATCGACGGCCTGCATGAAAGCGACTTCATCCTGGCCGCCAAAATCGACCAACTGTAAAGAAGATCACTCGTAGCAAACATTGCATATCTTATTTATTACTCAGTATCACGCAGCAATATTTTGGCTACCACAATGGCAACATTGTTCTCGTATCGCCACTTTGCTACTTCTTCTTCTAATCGAACTTTAAACCAGGCACGGTCAAATAGGCGCCAATCCATCTTGTCAAAGTGCTGTTTCAGCCTAGTGTGATCTTGCTTACTTGCGATCTTTCCGGCAGCTAGACAGAGCCGTACTTTCGGAGTTGGGAGGCAAGCTCCATTGTTAGCCAGCTGCCTTACTAGGCGTTTGAACACTATGTTTCGAAGCTGTTTCTCATGGAAGAGCTTGTATCGCTTGGACGCAGCGGCATTGTTTTTGATAAGGTGATCGGCGCAGACCCCCTTGGAGTCCAAGAACGACTTGCACTCAACAGCCAGGATTTCGTTCTTGCTTGGCTTATAGGCAATCAGGTCGATCTCCCATCTCGGAGAAGATGCTCGTCCAATTCTCCGCTTCTCTGGCTTGGTCAAGTTCACTTTGAACGAAGTACGAACCCAATATCCTTCCTGCTCCAGAAGCCATGCCACAATGTTCTCAAATGCTTCCATGTGCACATCTCCCTTTATTCCGTGGGGCGTTTACCCACGGAATAGTCTGCTTGGTAACACGGGTGCGATTTGCACAACCGTGCAAACCTGTCAATATTCACACGTCAGTCCGTAGGGCGGGTAACTCGTTACCCGCGAAATGCTCTTGGCTTCACACCCCTGCCGGGGCGAGGCCGGTAAGGCGGGCGGCGGCGGCGTCCAGGACGATGATCAGGGCACCGTCGGTCGGCCTGACGGCGGCGGCGGGAAGCTGCTTGCGGATTTCCTCGCTATCCCCCAGCACGCCCAGGACGGCCTCGGCCTTGTCGCTGCCGGTCACGAGGAACATCACGTTCCTGGCGGCGTTGATGAGCGGGAAGGAGAAGGTCATCCGCTTGCGGCCCAGGACGGGCACGAACCCCGCATGGACGAGGCGCTTGTGTTCCTTGAGGGCGTCGGTGTTGGGAAACAGACTGGCCGTGTGGCCGTCGCCGCCCATGCCCAGCAGGATCAGGTCGAACCGCGGGATCGGCCCCCCCTCGGACGGGACAATCCGGCGGATGGCTTGCTCGTACTGGTCAGCGGCGGCCTGGATGTCCTCGGCGTCGGCGGGCATGGGATGGACACGGGCCAGGTCGATCGGCACGTGGTCCAGCAGCGACCGCTGGACCATCCGGAAGTTGCTCTCGACGTGGTCCTGGGGCACGTCTCGCTCATCGCCGAAGAAGATCTCCACCTGCGCCAGGGCACCTGACCGCTGGTGGCGTCGGCAGCCAGCTTCTGGTACAGCGCGTGAGGGGTCGTGCCACCGGCCAGGGCGACGTGCGCGGAAAGGCGCCGGCCGACCGCCTCGCAGACGATTGTCTTGAAAAGGTCCGCTGCCGCCGCGGTGGCCAGCTCGGCCGTGCGTTCGACGATGACCCTGGCGGTGTGTTTGGACTGTGCCATAGCCGCTATACCCGCAAAGGTCTACTCGATGGGATACCAGTCCTTGTATGGATCGCCCAGCAGCCGTTTGGCCTCCGGGGGACCCTGACTGCCCACGGAATACATTATAAGCTTCGGCATTCCGATGGAATTCCATGAAGCACGGATGGCGTCGACGATCCGCCAGGAGGCCTCCACCTCGTCGTTCCGCAAAAACAGCGTCGCCTCGCCGCGGATGGCGTCCAGCAGCAGGTGCTCGTAGGCCTCCGGGGAGGCCGAGGCAAACGATGCCCCATAGCCGAAGTCCATCCGGATCGGCCGAAGCATCATGCCCACGCCGGGAACCTTGCCGTCGATGACCAGGCTCAGCCCCTCGTCGGGAGTGATGCGGATGACCAGGCGGTTGGCGCCGCGGACGTCGCAGCCCATCTCAGTGAACAGGTCGATCGGCTCGCGTTTGAACACGACGAGGATCCGGCTGGCCTTGGCCGCCAAGGCCTTGCCCGTCCGCAGGTGGAACGGCACGCCCGCCCATCGCCAGGTGTCCACGTAGAGGGTCAGCGCCGCGTAGGTTTCCACCTGGCTGTCGGCCGAGACTCCCTGTTCCTGGCGGTAACCTACCCGTCCGCCTACTCCGACGTATTGGCCGCGGACCGTGCGCCTGGACGACCTGCTCGGGCGTCATCGGCGCGATGGCCTGGAGGACCTTGACCTTCTCGTTGCGGATGGACTGCTCGTCCATGTGCGAGGGACAGTCCATGGCCACCAGCGCCAGCAGTTGGAGCATGTGGCTTTGGACCATGTCGCGCAAGGCCCCGGCCGTCTCGTAGTAGGCCCCGCGACGGCCTTCCATGCCCGCGGATTCGGCTGTGGTGATCTGCACATGGTCCACGAACTGCCGGCTGAACAGCGGGTCGAAGACCGCGTTGGCGAAACGCAGCACCAGCAGATTCTGGACCGTCTCCTTGCCCAGATAGTGGTCGATGCGGCAGACCTGGGACTCCTGGAACACCCTCAGAATGCACTCGTTGAGGTCTTTGGCCGAGGCCAAGTCGCCGCCGTAAGGCTTTTCCACCACCACTCGCACGCAGCCGCCCGTCGCGGCCGGCTGGTTCAATTGAGCCTGGCCCAGGTTGCAGACGACTCGCTTCAGCATGTCCGGTGCGATGGCCAGGTAGAGCAACCGATAACCACCCAACCCATGGGACGTCTCAAGCTCCTTGATTCGCCCGGCCAGGGCATGGAAGTCCTGCTCCTGGTCGAAGCGGACGGACTGGTAGTGCCAGTGGGGGGCTACGTCTTTCCACATCGCCTGGTCGATAGGTTGGCTTCGCGAGTGCTTGGCCAAGGCCTGGAATATCATGTCGCGGAACTGCTCGTCGCTAAGCTCCCGGCGGGCCACGCCCAGGACGACGGTCCCCCGCTGGAGCAGCCCTTCGCGGAGAAGGTTGTACAAGGCGGGGGCAATCTTGCGGGCCGTCAGATCGCCGGTGGCCCCGAAGACGACGAACAGGCAGCAGGGAGGTTGTTCGGCAAAGTTCGTTCCCGTGCCCGCGAAGCATTGGCCTTCTCCCGCCATGGTTGCTTCCTTTTTCGCCCGGTTGACTTCAGTTGCCCAGCGAGGGGATGGGCGCAGGGATTCGCCCGCCGAAATGCACGAACGCCCTGCTGGCACCGGCGCCGCGGCCGTCCATCACGGTCGCCGAACCGAACAGGCCGCCCAGTCGGTCAATAGCCAATCCGACCGAGGCGACGATGCCCGGGTGGTCGTCGGACAGCACGTTCACGACGTAGGGATGCGGAAATCGCGTCGTCATGTCACCGGACCGCCTTGGGAGCCTTTTCGGCCATGATACCGCTTCCAGTCTGCTCGTCCAAGAAACTTGCCCGCCCCGGCCTGCGGGAGCGGTGGCGCTTTTCGCGTGCCTGGGGGTAAGGGGATTGGTATAGAATACGCCTAATGACCGTCAGACCCGCTAAAGTCGGCGACGCCGACGCCATCTGCGACGTGATCAACTACTATGCCGAACGCGGGAGGATGCTGCACCGCAGCCTCGAAAGTGTTTATAATGCCCTGCGCGATTTCCTGGTGGCCCAGGATGCCGATGGTCGATTCCTTGGCTGCACGGCCGTCAGCCTGTTCTGGGCGGACTTGGCCGAGGTGAAGTCCCTGGCCGTGCTCCCGCAGGAGCAAGACCAAGGCGTCGGTTCGGCGTTGCTCCAGGCCGCCATCGCCGACGCCCGGCGGCTGGGCGTCAAGAGGTTGTTTGCGCTGACGTATGAAAAAGATTTTTTCGTCCGCCACGGTTTTGAAGTCATTGACCGCCAGGACCTTCCCGAGAAGGTCTGGCGTGAGTGCATTTCGTGCCCTAAGGCCGACGCTTGCGACGAGACGGCCCTAATGTTGCGGCTGGAGGGCTGATCGTCCCTGCGGGACCCGGTTGGACCGAAAGGCTTGACCGGGTAACCGATAGATGTCCGACAAAGAGCCCATCATCCGGCTAAAGAACGTGACCAAGGCCTTCGGCCGCCATGTCGTGCTGAACGCGGTGAACCTTGAAATCGCCCCCGGCAAGATCACGGTGATCATCGGACCGTCTGGCTGCGGCAAGAGCGTGCTGCTGAAGCACATCGTTGCGCTGATCCGCCCGGACCGAGGCAGGGTGTTCTTCGAGGGGCAGGAAGTCTCGGCCATGAACGAACGGGATCTGGTGCCGATTCGCCGGCAGATCGGCTTTCTGTTCCAGGGATCGGCCCTGTTTGATTCGATGACGGTGGAGGAGAACATCTGCTTCCCCCTGAGCGAGAGCGACGGCACCTGGGAAGAGCAGACCCGTCGCCGGCGCTGCCAGGAGGTGCTGAGACTGGTGGGGTTGGACGGCGCCCAGCGGAAGTTCCCCGAGGAGATGTCCGGCGGGGAGAAGAAGCGCGTCGCCCTGGCGCGGGCCATCGCTCTGGACCCCAAGGTGATCCTGTACGATGAGCCGACCACCGGCCTGGACCCGATCCGGTCCGACCTGATCAACGAACTGATCCTGAAGCTGAAGAACACCTTGGGCAACACGACCGTCGTCGTCACCCACGACATGCAGTCAACTCGCAAAATCGCCGATCGCATCGTGATGCTCTACCAGGGACGGTTCATTGCCGACATGACACCCCAGACCATCGGCCACGTGGACAACGAGATTGTCGCCCGCTTCGTCGAGGGCCGGGCCAGCGAAGAGGAACTGGCGCAACTGCGCACCGGACGGGTGGAAAGCCTCAACGGCGGCCCGGCAACGTAGGACCGTGGAGAGATCGCCATGACGGACAAAATACGCAACATCGCCGTGGGACTGACCGTCATCGTCGCCCTGGGACTGCTGGGGACGCTGATCCTGATCTTCACGGGCATCCCCCAGCTCTTGCAGACCGGTTACATCGTGGCGATGCGGTTCGATGTCACCCACGATATTTCCGAAGGCGACGACGTGCACCTCCACGGCATCCGCGTGGGCAAGGTCATCGGGGTGGACTTCACCGACCCGGCCGACCCGGCCAAGGGTGTCACGTTCACCGCACGGATCGACCGCCACATCCGCCTACCGGCCAACACCCAGGCGGTCGTCTTCACCAAGGGCATGGTCGGGAAAGGGTATCTGGACCTCGTGCCCGAAGGCCCGCCGCCCGTGGACAGCCAGACCGGCCGGCCCCTCTTTCTGGCCAACGACGGTACCGCCGTGCTGGAGGGCACCCACCGCGGCAACGGCCTGTTCCCACCGGAACTCACCGAGGCCATGGAGAACGTCTCGAAACTGGCTAAGAGTCTCAACGAGGCGTTGGCCCCCACGATGCCCACTCCCGGCACCACCCAGCCGGTAGGGCCTGGACAGGAACCGCTCCCCGGAGGAGGCTTCCGCGGGACGCTGGAACGGCTCAACCGCACCCTGGACGACCTGCACACCATCTTCGGCAGCGAAATGAACCAGCAGAACGTCGAGGCCATGTTGGCCAGGATGGCCGACGCCGCCGGCAAGACCACCGAGGCCATGGAGGCCTTCAAGCAGTTCGCCGAGCAGGCCCGAGAGTCCACGCGCCAGATCACCGGCGTGGCCACCGAGAGCGGCCAGAAAATCAACGTTCTGGCCGACAAGCTCATCCAGGATGCCGAGGACATCTCCCGCCTGATGGTCACGTTGGATCAGGCTGTCCGGAAGGTGGAATCCGGTAAAGGCACGATGGGCAAGATGATCAACGACCCGCAGCTCTACGAGACCATGGTCGCCGCCACGAATCAGTTGACGGACCTGCTCATCGAGGCCCGCCGGCTGGTTGATACGTGGCGCGAGAGCGGGATGGAAATGAAACTCAGGTAGCGCCGGCCGATCCTGGCGCCAAGCACCAGTGAAACGGACGGAGCCTTGCCCCAGGAAACTGCCACCTTCGGCCAGCACATCTACCGGGCCCGCTGGGTTGTCTTGGCCGTCTGGGTCGCTGCGGCGGCGCTGCTGGTGGCGCTGGTCCCGCCCAAAGACCCCCACAAGACCCCCGAACCCCAATTGCTGCCTAACGATTGCCCCTCCCGCCATGCTGATCGGGAAATAGCCAGGCACTTCCCAGGCCGCAGCGGGCTGAGCGAAGCCGCCATTGTCTTTGAACGCACCGATGGACCGCTCACCGCCGCCGACCACACTGCCATCGAGCGGATCGCCCGTCGCCTGCCCACCCCTACCGCCCAGGCCGACAAGGCAGACCTGGCCGGCGTGAGGGTCCTGTCTCCGCAAGCGATCCAGGCCCCACCCAATCCGCTGACCGGTCAACCGATGTGGCCGAACCTGTTGGAAAGCTCCGTCGGTCCCGGCGGGCAGGCGGCGATCGTGCTGGTGACGATTCCGACCCACTTCATCTCGCTCCGCACAGACCGTCTCGTCCATCACATCCGCTCCGTCGTGGCGGGTTCCTTGCTGCCGCCGGGGCTGTCGGCGGCGGTGAGCGGCTCGGCCGGGTTCGGCCACGACTACGCCGTAGCCGCCCAGATCAGCCACCGGCGCACGGTCCAGGTCACGCTGGTCGCCGTGGTGGTCATCCTGCTGGTCGTGTACCGCTCCCCGCTAGCGCCGCTGGTGCCGCTGGGTGCGATCAGCCTGGCGGCGGTGGTGGCGGTCAAAGGCCTGGTCCTGGCTGAGTGGGTGGGGCTACATGTGGGCACCGCAGAGGACATCTTCGTGTTCGTGCTGCTCTATGGGGCCGGGGTGGACTATACGCTGCTGCTAATCAGCCGCTATCGCGAGCTGCTCACCGAAGGCGCCGCCCCCGCCCAGGCCGCCGCCGGGAGCCTCACGCGGAGCTTCCCCGCCATCGTGGCCTCGGCCTGCACGGTCACGGGGGGTCTGGCGATGATGTCGTTCGCCCGCTACAGCGTGTTCCGCTCGGCCGGCGTGGCGGTGGCGATGGCGCTGGTGGTGGCGCTGCTGGCCTCGGTAACGTTGGCCCCGGCTCTGATGGGCATCCTGGGTCCAAGGCTGTTCTGGCCGATCCAGCCGGGAAGCGGCCCATCCGCTCTCCCAATGGCCGGCCGCAAGCGGCGGCTCTGGCCGGCGCTGGCGCGGGCGGTAACAACTCGACCGATCCTGGTGCTGCTGGTCACGGCGGCAGTGCTGGCCGGTCCAGCCTACAAAGGCCCGCGCGTCACGTGGGTGTACGACACGCTGGCCTCGATCCGGGCCTACGAGAACTCCGGCCTGGGCGGGGCGGCCAAGGGGTTGGAAATGGTCAAGCGGCACTGGCCGGCCGGGGAGGTCGCCCCTGCTACCGTGCTGATCGAGGCCAAGACGCCCCTGGGCCTTCCGCAGTGGACCGCCGCAAGCCATCGGATCGCCCAGGCCATCCTGAAGATTCCCCACGTCAGCGACGTTCGCAGCCTGGACGCCCCGCTGGGCGCGTCGGTAAATCCGGCGACAAACCTGTTGGTCCAGACCGCCGGCGCCGCCACCGTCGGTACGGAGTACCTGAGCGCCGACGGTTTGGCCACGCGGATGACCGTCCTGCTCGATCAACCGGCCCTGACGCTCCAAGCCATGGCCGCACTTCAGGACGTCCTCCAGGCCGCATCAAAAGCCGTAACGGGTGCGAACCTGAAAGCGTCGGTCCTTGCCGCCGGGGCCACCGCGGAGATGGCCGACGTCCGGACTGTCACAGGCCGCGACTTCCGGTTGATTGTTGTGCTGGTCCTAGCGGCCATCTTCCTGATCGTCCTGGCCTTGCTGCGGGATATCTTGCTGTCGGCCTTCATGGTCGGCTCGACGCTCTTGAGCTACCTGGCCACGCTGGGACTGAGCGGCTGGGTGTGGACGAGCCTGCTGGGTGAGGCGGGGTTGGACTGGAAGGTGAAAGTCTTTTTGTTCGTGGTGATGGTCGCCGTGGGTCAGGACTACAACATTTTCCTGGCCGCTCGCCTGGCCCAGGAGGCTGCGGGCGCCACGGTGCTGGAGGCCACGCGACGGGCGATGGTGCACACCGGACCGGTGATTTCCTCCTGCGGGCTGATCATGGCTGCGACGTTGGGGAGCCTCATGGGCGGCTCACTGCTGCTGTTGCAGCAGCTCGGCTCTGCCCTGGCGCTGGGGATGCTCATCGACACCTTCATCGTCCGGCCGCTGCTGCTGCCGGCTTTTATTGCCGCTACCGGCAGAACGGGCCGTGCGGTGCAAGCGCAGAGGAAGACTTCCCTGTAACGGCGATCAACGTGCGGTCAGGTAAGGCACGGTGTGGAGGATCACCCAGGCCAGCGGGGCTGACAGGAGCAGGGAATCCAAGATATCCAGCACGCCGCCGAACTGCGGCACGGCGGCGCCGCTGTCTTTGACCTGAACCGATCGCTTCAGCAGGCTTTCGCACAGGTCGGCAAACTGTCCCGCCGCCCCGACGATGACCCCAAAAGCCGCCGCCAATCCGAAAACAGACCCCATGCCCAGGACCCAAGCCATCGCCGCGCTCGCCACTGCCCCGACAGCCAGGCCGCCGAAAAGTCCTTCCCAGCTCTTGCCCGGCGACAGCCAGGGGACCAATTTGTGCCGACCGATGGCAGAGCCGACGAAGTAGGCCCCCATGTCGGTGAACTTCACCGCCACCAGGAACAGCACCAAGATCGGAACACCCCAGGTCATGCGGATCGACAGCATCGCTGCCGCCCCGACGCCCAGGTACAGCATCGCAAGGGCGGTTGCGGCGATCCGCCGTAGGGCGTCAGCCGTGCGGAAGCGGATCATCTGCTCGGCGAAGATCGGCAGCATCAGAAGCCCCGTCAAGGCCACCGGCGAGTCGCCTGCCCCCTGCTTCCACAGCAGCCGGCCCCAGTAAGGCCACAACCCCAGCCCAAACGACCCAAGCAACCCCGAGACACGCAGCACCCCCAAGCCCGCGCCTCGGGCCAAGCGAGAGATTTCCCAAAAGGCTGGTGGGATCAGAAAGAGCACCATCATCGCCATCGGCAGGCCGGCCGCCCAAGCCCCCAGGACGCCGGTCCGCTCCATCCCCCAATCCAGGAAAAGCACCACCGCGACGGCGGCAATCATGACCGCCCCAAGGAGGATCCTTATCTTCATGTCCGTATTAGGCGCGGAAGGAGCCAAAGTCCATCGGGTGTCGGCACAACCGGACTGGAGCGTTCAAGTCCTGACGAACTCCACGCCCACGGCCAGCTTGCCGGTGATCATCACACCCTGGCGCTGGACGCGGACGATCCGGGCGTCCAGGGTCTTTTCGCCGAGGTCGCCGAACTCCTTCGTGCGGACGTGGCGAAGCGTCAGGCGGATGGGCTGGCCGGGCTTGACGGGCGCCGAGACCGGGACGTACATCAGCAGGCCGCTGTCGGAGATGTCCACGGCCCGGCCGGGAAATTCGCTGGCGGAGGGGGCATGCTGGAACCGGATGCCGGCTGAGAGGGGGTGACGGCGGTGCCGTCTGCGATCCGCCTTCGGCATGTCGTTCATGGCCTGCGTCCTCCACATAGTCAGCGGTTCGTGGCCTGCGTTATTATAGCGACACCCGCAAGCGGCGGCTATCATGACAAGCCAAAGCGGACGAATCGGATGTCTCGAACGCCCGCGCGGAGGCGTGCGATGGACAAGCTCAAACGCATCGGCATCCTGACGGGCGGCGGCGACTGCCCGGGCCTGAACGCGGTCATCCGCGCGGTGGCCAAGGCGGCCCTGGGCGGCGGACTGGAGGTCGTCGGCATCGAGGACGGCTACCTGGGGCTGATCGAGAACCGCCTGCGCGTCCTGACCAACCAGGACGTCAGCGGCATCCTGACGCCGGGCGGGACGATCCTGGGCTCGTGCAACAAGGCCAACCCCGCGGAGTACGCCATGCCGGCCGGCGACGGCACGTGGGTGAAGCGCGACGTCCGCGACCAGGTGGTCGAGCACTACCGCGGCTGCCCGGCTGGACGCCATGGTCGTCATCGGCGGCGACGGCACGATGAGCGGGGCCGCCGACCTCATCGACCGCGGGCTGAACATCGTCGGCGTGCCCAAGACCATCGACAACGACCTGTGGGCGACCGACATCACCTTCGGCCACGACACCGCCGTCACCACCGCCGCCGACGCCCTGGACAAGGTGCACACCACCGCCTCCAGCCACCACCGCGTGATGGTGGTGGAGCTGATGGGGCGCTACGCCGGCTGGCTGGCGCTGCACGCCGGGCTGGCCAGCGGCGCCGACGTCATCCTCATCCCGGAGATCCCCTTCCGCCTGGAGCGCGTGGCTGAAAAGTGCCTCCAGCGCCGCAAGATCGGCAAGCGGTTCACCATCATCGCCGTGGGCGAAGGCGCCGCGCCGGCCGGCGGAAAACAGTTCGTCGACCGCATGGATCCCACCTCGCCCGACCCGATCCGCCTGGGCGGCGTGGGCAAGTTCGTCGCCGAGCAGGTCGAGAAACGTCACGGGCCTGGAGAGCCGGTCCATCGTCCTGGGCCACATCCAGCGCGGCGGCACGCCCACGCCGCACGACCGCATCCTGGCCACGCAGTTCGGCCACCACGCCTTCGAGCTGCTGACGGCAGGGCAGTTCGGCCAGCATGGTCGTGCAGCGCGACGGCAGGATCGACTCGGTGCCCATCGCGGAGGTGGCCGGCAAGGTCCGCACCGTGCCCCTGGACCACCCGCTGATCCAGGCGGCCAGGGCGATCGGTACGTCCTTCGGCGACGACACGGCGTAGGGTTCACCACACCAGCATCCTCGATGAGAACGGACAGGATAACAGGAACGCGACGGATGGGACGGTGTGCGGACCGCCTGTGGATGGCGGTCTTAGCGGTCGGTGTGCTTTGGGGCAGTCAGGCCCGCGCGGAAGAGGGAACGCTCCAGGAGCAGGTCGCGGCGCTGGTGCAGGAGTTTTGTCAGGATAACGCAGCCAGGGTTGGCGTGGCCGCCGTGGACGTACGCAGCGGACAAACGATCCTGGACATTGATGCGGCCGCGCCCCTCATCCCCGCCAGCAACCAAAAAATCCTTACCTCCGCCTTCGCCCTGGCGCGGCTGGGCAAAGATTTTCAGTTCACCACCACCGTCTGGCGACTCGGCGACGACATCCTGGTGACTGGCGATGGCGATCCGACGCTGGGCGATCCCATCCTGGCCTTGACCGAGGGCAAGACCGTCTACGACGAATTGGACCGCTGGGCCACGGAAATCAAGCTCAAAGTCGGCGACAAGGTCCGCGGCGACCTGGTACTTTGCCCATCCGGTCCGCGGGAATCCTTACGTCACACCGATTGGCCCCAGGCACAGTGGACCCAATGGTACGCCGCGCCGGTGGCCGGGTTGAACTTCAACAACAACTGCTTCGACATCACCTTCGCGATCACGGACGGCCAAGTCGTCGCGCACGTGCAGCCTGAAAGCCGATTCATCCAGATCGTCAACAACGTCAAGGTCGGCAAGAGGCACGCTTGGTCGGCCCGGTCGAATGAGGACGATTCGGTGCTGACCCTCACCGGTGAGGTCTCGCGCGGCGGAAGCGATGCGGTGAGCGTGGCGGCCAACAATCCGCCGATGCTGCTGGGCAGGACCCTGGCTGACCGGTTAGACCGATGCGGCGTGGAGTTGAGCGGGACGATCCGTACGGCCGAGTACGGTTCGGTGGACTGGACCAAGGCTGAGCAGCTCACCCAGACGACCACGCCGCTTGCCGTCGCCCTGTCACGGGTAAACAAGCGCAGCCTGAACATGACTGCCGAATGCGTCTTCCTGCGCAGCGGTGACTGGACGTGGGACGGCAGCGCTGCCCTGTTGGTCCGGACCCTGCAAGAGGCGTACGGTTTGGACACCACAGGCCTGGTCGTCCGCGACGGCGGCGGCCTGTCCAGAGGCAATCAGGTCAGTCCCGCGATGCTAACAAACCTGCTGGCAGCGTTGCTCCGCCGAGCTGATGCGGCGGTTTTCCTAGATTCTCTGCCGATTAGCGGGGTGGACGGCACGATGCGGCACCGGCTGGCCAGCCCGCCGTATCGCCATCGCGTGCTGGGCAAGACCGGCTACATCGCCCAGGTGTCTGCCCTCAGCGGTTACGTGCTGGATGAGGCCGGCAAGCCCGCGATTGCCTTCTCGATCCTGGCCAACAACATCCTGTCGGCCTGGAAGGCCAGGAGCTTTCAGGACGCCGTCTGCCGCAAGCTGGTGGACTCTCTCGGCACCCCCGCCAGCCAGCCGGCGGAGCGAAGTGAGGCTACAGCGGCGGAGATCACCAGGCCTCCAGTTCCCCCACAATCTCCTCGACCAGGTCCTTGATCGTGACGATGCCCAGGTGTCGGCCGTCTTCGCCTTCCACCACGGCCATGTGGGCATTGCGGCGTTGCATCTGATACAGGGCGTCGGTAATGCCCTGCTCGGCCGCCAAAACCAGCGGGGTGCGGATGCGATTGGGCGGCACGGTTCGTTCCTGGCAGGTCAGGATGTCCAGGACATCCAGGATCCCCGTCACCTTTCCGGCCGCGTCGACCATCGGCAGGCGAGAGTGGTTCACCTCCGCAGCCAAAGCGAGGAGTTGCTCGCAGCCGGCCCCCGCGGCGGCGGCATGGACCTGCGCCATTGGGATCATGACGTCTTTCAGGCTGACGTCGGCGATGTTCATAACCCGATCGGCCATGACGGACTGGATGTGCGTCAAGGCCCCGCTGGCGTGGCTTTCGGCGACGACGGCCGACAAGCCTTCTCGTCCCGGCGGTCGATGCCGGGCCTGCTCGATGCCCAAGGCTCCCAGCAGCCGCTGCGAGAGCCCCCTCACCAGCGGTACCAGACCGGTCCAAGTCAGAACAATATCGACGGCCGCCAGCAACCAGGCCAGGCGGTAGGTAAGCGTCTCAGCCAGGCGCTGAAAAACATTCTTGGGGACGCTTTCACCGAAGACCAGCAGCAGCGGCGCCGTGATGGCCAGGGCTTGCAGTTCCACCTCCTTGCTTCGGCCGGCCAGCACCAGCATGGCGGTGACGGCAAAGGTGGCCCCGTACACGGCGATGTTGTTGCCCACCAGCAGCACGGCCAGAAGGTGGTGGGGCTGAGCCAGCAGGGATCGCAGCTTCCGGGCGGCGGCCTCGCCGGCCTCGCACCGCAGGTCCAGACGGATGCGGTTGAGGACGTAGATGCCCGTCTCCATACCCGCCAGCAACCCCGCCATCGCCACCCCCGCGGCCAGGACGATCAGCCAGGCGATCCACTCCGCTGAAAAAACCATCGCCATCATGGCCGACCTCCCAGCAGTTGCAGATGGATCTTGTCGATTCGCCGGCGGCGCATAGATACGACGGTGAACCGCAAGTTGCGGTACTCCACGCGGTCGCCTTCGCGGGGGATCCTTCCCAGTAGCGAGATGACGAACCCCCCCACCGTGCTGACCCGCCGACCCGACAGGTCGATCCGGAAGGCTTCTTCCCACTCATGGATCGCCAGTTCACCGTCCAGAAGGTACTCTCCCTCGTCCAGGTGCTGAACGGACGGGGCGGCGCCGCTGCGGTCGTCGGGAATGTCGCCGACGATCTCCTCCATGACATCTTCCAGCGTCACCAACCCCGCCGTGCCGCCGTATTCGTCCACCACGATGGCCATTTGCGTCCGGGTGACCCGGAACTGGAGCAGCACCCGCTCCACATTGGCCGCCTCGGGCACGAAGGGGACCTTGGCTACGAGCTGCCGCAGCGGGGCAGCGGGATTGAGCAGCAGTCGCTTGGCGTGAATGACACCCAGGACGTGGTCGATGTCCTTCTCATAGACGGGAATCTTGCGCAGCCGCGTGGTGGTGAACATCTGGATCAGTCCGGCTGGGTCGCCGTCCACGTCGTAGGCCAGCATGTCCACGCGCGGCACCATGATATCGGACACGCGGATGTCGGTCAGGGCGACGATTTCCTGGAGCAGGACGTTGACATCGCGTTCGATCACGCCGCGCTTGGCCGAGAGGTCCAGCAGCGCAGCCAGCTCCTCGGCCGTGATGTCCGCACTGCCCGATGGCGCCGGGGCCAGCAGGCGCGTGAACGGAACCACCAGGACTTTGTCCAGAATCCAGAGCACCGGCGCCGCCGCCTGCTCCAACACGGCCAGGATTGCCGCTGCGGGGATGATCAGGCGCGACCCCACCGCCATCGCCAGCATCTTGGGCAAGACCTCCCCGAACAAGATCAGCGCCAGCAGCGACGCCAGGGAAGCTGCTCCCACCGCCCAGTCAGCCAGGCCTGCTCGGCACAGCTGAAGGATCGCCACCGCCGCGATGCCCGTGTAGGCCACGTTGACGCACATGTTGCCCAAAAGCAGTGTGTTCAGCACGCGGCGGGGGTGGCGCATCAGTGCGGCCACGATCCGCCCAGGCCGGCGGCCATGACCCAGGCGATAAAGTTGAAGACGACTAAGGCTAAAGAGCGTGGTTTCGCAGCCGCTGAAAAAGGCCGAACACACCAGCAGCGGCGCCAGCAGCGCCAGTTTCCAGACCTCCCCGGCGAGCACCTGCGGCCAGGTCATGGCGCGCCTCCTTGGCCGGGTCGGTAGAGCTGGGCTCGAGGTGGGCAGGTTGTGTTCATCGACAGGAAGGATTGTGCGAGAAATCGTCGCCTAAATCAACCCGCCGAAGCTTTAGCGAAGGCGGGCGCTCACCTACACTCCGTCTCCATCCTCATGAAGCACAGGCGACTTAGATTACCCGCCCGGGGGAAAGCAGGAGGTTGTCGTGACCGGGAATGATCAGATCGGCGATCTCCAGGATATCTTGCAGCGATCGGGTCGCTGCTTCGATGTCGCTGCTGCCCTCCCAGACCATGCCGCGCTGAACGTGCTCGGCCGTCAAGGCCGCGTCACCGGCGATCAGGATCGTCGTAGTCGTCGGGGTCAGCAGCAGCCCGGCCGAACCGACCGACGGTCCAGCCAGCGGATACAGGTGCACCTGCTCGGTGAACTTGTCTGGAGCGGCGTGGAAGCGCTTCAGGAGCTTAAGGTCCTCCTCGGCCAGTTTACTCTGCTCGCCGCTGAGGCGCTGGTCCCGTTTCCAGCAGGTCCTCCAGGTGGCGGCGGTAGGCCTCCAGTTCCGCCTCGCTGCACCACCACTTGGCCTGGCCGAAGGCCTCGATGCTGCGACGGTGCACCGGCCGCAGCGTCGTGCAGAACGCGTCCGTCACGGCCGAGGCAGCCAGGCCCGTCCGTTCGCCCAACCGTGCCGTCAAGGCCGCCGCCGGAAGGGACGGGTCCACCAAAACCGTCCGCCCACCGTCGCGGACCAGCGTGGTGGTCGCATGGGCGGTGCGCAGCGGCACCGACTCGCCCCACAGTTTGTTGTGGGACAACGTTCCGATGCTCACCACACAGTAGTCGACGCTCATCGGCTTTCCCTCTTCCGAGCGGCAGCATAAGTTCGCCGCGCGATGAAAGCAATCGCGCGGCTCGCTATCGCATCGTGCGGACCTCCAGCCCCCCACCGCCGAAGCGCACCTGAATCCACCCGTTACGGGGCGTGGAGTAATACCGATAGGCCGTCCGAAGGCGTTCAAAGAATTCCGCCGGTTCCTCCTGGGCCGGTGGACCATCGGGCTCGGGGTCAGGGTTCCCAACGCGATACGCCGCGTTGGGGTCCCTTTCCCCGCCGCGATGTACTGCGGCGGGGGGCCCCTCACGGGCGTTACTGACCAGCACCACTTTGGGAGAAACGGCCTTAACGAAATTCTCCAGACTCTCCCGCCATGAGCCGTGATGGGGCAGCATCAAGATATCGGCGGAGACTACGTCGTTAGCGGCAAGTTCCTGCTGGCCGATGGTCTCGACATCCGCCGGCAGCAGCACGCTCATCCCGTCGCAGGTGATCCGCAGCACCAGGGAGGTTTCGTTGACATTTAGACCCTGCCGGTTCGCCGGCGGCCAGAGCACCTCCACCGACGTGCGATCGTCCAGCTTCACCGTCTGTCCTGCTGACAAACGGACTACCTGCACGCCGTGATTTTGCAGCAATGCAAACATCTGCGCCTCAGGGGAAGAAACATCCCGGCTGCTGGCCGGTGAGGCGCCGAACCAGGGATTGAGGAACACTCGCCTCAGGGGATGGTGCTTCGCGACCTCGGTCAGGGCGTTGAAGTGGTCCACGTTGGCGTGGGAGACGAAGGCCGCGGAGATAGCCGGAAGTCGTTGCGATCGCAGGAACGGGGCCAAGACCTGCGAGTAGACGTCATAGCCACTCTGTGTGCCGGCGTCGAACAGGAACGTCGCACCCAACGGCGTGCGGAACACGACACATTGGCCGGCGCCCACCGACAGCACGTTCAATTCCGCCCGACCGGAAGGTTCGGCCGTGCGCTGGGTATAAACCGTCGCCGACGCCAGCACCACGGCGGCCACTACGGCCAGCACGCGGCCGAAACGAATCCTCCGACTAAACAGCACCGCTGCTAGGGTGGCGTAACACAACAGAACCCAGCCAACTCCCACGTCGCGCATGTCAAAGCACAACCCCGGCAGGCGCTCCATGGCCTGCACCGACCACACCAAGCCATCGGCGGCTCGAGTGGCAAGGTCGTTGAAGAAGGAAGCCAGGTTCGGCATCGGCCAGGCCAGGGCCATCGACACGTAGCCCGGCACGAGCACGGCCGTGACAATCGGCGCCAGCAACAAGCTCAAGGGAGCCGCATAGGGGCTAAAAAAATGGAAGTGATACGCCACCAACGGCCCCGACACGGCGTAGGCGATCAGGGCAAAAACCGCAGCCTCCATGAGCCAGTTGGCAGCGGTATAGTTCAGCCAACGCCTGAGGCGCTGTCGGCTGCGGAAGACCATCAACCCCCGCGCGGCCAGCCAGCGGCCAAAGAGCATGAATTTCACGCGTTGGTGAAAAACGACCATCGCGGTGACGATGCCGAAGCTGAGCTGAAAGCCCGGATCAAACAAGTCCATCGGCTCGACCACCAGGACGAGGACGACCGCAGCGGCCAGGGCGTTCAGGGCCGCATGGCGCCGGCCGGTGATCGTGGCCAAGCACAGTGCCGCGGCCATGATTGCGGATCGGACTAGCGGCGCCCGCGTCTCGGCCAAGACCATGTAGGCAGCTAAAACCACCAGCACTGCGACGGCGGAGCGGCGAGGAGATAGAGCCAGCACGCGACACAGCAGATAGAAGAACCCAAGGAAAATGGCCAGGTGCGTCCCCGAAATGCTCAGGTAGTGGACGACGCCCGCCCGCATCATCGTGCGGTTGAGCGTCCGCAGGGCCGGCAGCCGCTCACCGATGATCAGCGCGTTGAGCAGTTGTCCGGACTGTTCATCGCCGCCACCGGCCAGGTGGTGCCGGGCCGCGGCGCGGAGTTGCCAATAGGCCTTCGCGGCCCAGGATTGCGGACCGGCATCCAGGATCGTCACCGAATCTGCGCCCGGCGCCGTCAGGCGCACCGGCGTATGGTGGCTCCTGGCCGCGGCGGACCAATCATACTGGCCGGGGTTGTCCGGCCCGCGCACCCGGCCCAGCCAGCCCATCACTTCCACATGCTGGCCCGCCGCCAGGCGATCGTCGGCCTCATGGATATTCACGGCCACCTGCCCGCTTATGGGCAACCAGGCATCCTTGCTCCGCAGGTACTGGGCCCGCAGGATGAACTGCGTCTGAGGCGGGCGGCGATACCCATAGGCCGGCGGCGGATCGTCCTGGCAGATGGCGGGCAAACTTACGATCCTGCCCCGCACCGTGGCGAGGATATCGCTGGTACCGGTGTACGTGAGGACGTCGTCGTCGCGGGCGGTGAAGTAGTCCAGTCCGATATTTACGGCCCCCAAGGCCGCCACGGCCACCAGAACCGCCGCGACCGACAGCAAGTGCAGGTGCGGCCGCCGCAGAGTCACCGCCGCCGCAACCAGGGCCGCTCCCCCCACCACCGCCCACAGACCTATCGGTGCAGGAAGGTAAAAGCCGGCCAGGATGCCGAGGATCATTGCCCCGGCCACGGGCGCCAGCGGCGCACGGTGCAGCTCCACACGGACTCTGGATGTCCCGCCGGCCGGCTGTGCCATACATCAGGGGATTCTAGAAGCCCCGCCTTGAGATGAAAAGCCCTCCGCCGCGCACCGGATGCCTACAGGTCGCGTCCGATGGCCTGGGCGATGCGGCGGAGCACAAGGATTAGCGACGCAAGGTCCGAGGGTGTGATGGACTGGGCCCCGTCGGACAAAGCGTGCTCGGGGTCCAGGTGCGCCTCGATGAGCAGGCCGTCGGCCCCGGCGGCCACGGCCGCCCGGCACATGGCTGGCACGAGGTGCGCGTGGCCGGTGCCGTGGGACGGATCGACCATCACGGGCAGGTGCGTCTTGTCGTTCAGCTCAGCCACCACTGCCAGCGCCAGCGTGTTGCGGACGTAGTCCTCGAAGGTGCGGATGCCCCGCTCGCACAGGATGACGTCGCGGTTGCCGGCGTTGATGACGTACTCGGCCGCCAGCAGCCACTCCTCCAGCGTGGCGCTCATGCCGCGCTTGAGCAGGACGGGCTTGCCGCTCTGGCCGACGGCTTCCAGCAGCGGGTAGTGTTGCATGCTCCGCGCGCCGATCTGGAGCACGTCGGCCACCTCGGCCACGCCCTTCACCTGTTCCAGGCTGATGACTTCCGTCACGATGGCCAGACCCGTTAGCCGGCGGGCATCGGCTAGGATTTTCAGGCCCTCCTCACCCAGGCCTTGGAAGCTGTAGGGGCTGGTCCGCGGCTTGTAGGCCCCGCCGCGCAGGCCGACGCATCCGGCGGCCTTGACCGCCTCGGCCGTGCGGAGGAGCTGGTCGCGGCTCTCCACCGAGCAGGGTCCGGCGACGATACCCACCTTCGACCCGCCCACGGGAAATTTCGCCGGGCCGATGCGGACCTGGCTGTGCGTGGCCTTGACCTCGGTGGAGGCCATCTTGTAGGGCGAGAGGATCGGCACGATCCGGTCTACCATCGGGGCGTTCTCGATGGCGGACTTGTCCACCATCCGCTTATCACCGATGCAGGCAACGACCGTGCGGTCCGTGCCGACAATAACGTGGTCCTTCAGTCCGTACTCCCGGATCAAGTCCACCACGTGCTGGACGTGCTGCGGCGTGGCACCGGGCTTCATGACGACGATCATGGTTGACCCTTGTTTTCTCCGCAGCCGGCGCTAGGCGACCGGCTCGATCCTCTCCAGCCCGCCCATGTGCAGTCGAAGCGCCGCCGGGACGGTCACCGTGCCGTCGGCGTTCTGGTAAAGCTCCAGGATCGGGATCAGGATCCGCGGGCTGGCGATCACCGTGTTATTGAGCGAGTGGCAGACGGTAACTTTTTTCGTCTGACTGTCGCGGTAGCGCAGGTTCAGCCGGCGGCACTGATAGTCATACAACCGCGAGGCCGAGTGCGTCTCACCGTACTGGCCCCCCGGTCGGCCGTCGGGGCCCGCCGGGCCGCGGCTGGGCATCCACGTCTCGATGTCCACCATGTCGGCGTTCTTGGCCCCCAACTCGGCCGTGCAGCATTGGAGCAACCGATAGGGCAACTCCAAGCGCTGCATCAGGGTCTCGACAAAGCTGAGCATCTTTTTGTGCCAGGCGCGGCTTTCCTGCTCGTCGGCCCGGCAGAGGACGACCTGCTCGACCTTGTCGAACTGGTGGATGCGGTATAGGCCAGCGGTATCCTTGCCGGCGGCCCCGGCCTCGCGGCGGAAGCATGTGGAAACGGTCACGTACCGCCGCGGCAGGCTGCTGCCCTCCAGAATCTCCCCGGCGTGCAGGCCCATCAACCCCACTTCGCCGGTGCCGGTCAGATAAAGGTCCTGGGCGCCACCTCGCTGCGTCTCGGGGATGGCGTAGGCCTGGTCTTTGAGAAACGGGAAAAAGCCCGTGCCCACCATCATCTCCTCGCGAACCAGCGACGGTACACAGACGGGGTAGAAACCCTGCTCATGGACCATGTAGTCCAGCGCGCACCGCAGCACGGCCTGGTGAAGCAGCATGCCTCGCCCGGTGAGCACATAGCTGCGCGATCCAGCCATCCTGACGCCGCGCTCGAAGTCCATCAATCCCAGCGACTCACCCAGCTCGATGTGCGTCCTGGGAGGAAAGCCTTTGTTCTCGGCAAAGGGTTTGGAGGTGTCGAACGAACTGGGAGACCAGCGGCGGATCTCCACGTTGTCGTCGCTGCCCTCTCCGGCCGGGACGTTGTCGTCAGGGGGCTGGGGGACTTGAAGCAATAGTTCGTCGAACTTCGGCTCTAGTTCGTTCACAAGGTCGCCTAGCTCCTTGGCTCGGTCCTTGGCCTGTTTCATGGCGGCGATGGCCTTGGCCTTGTCCGGGCCGATGAGCTTGGCGATGGTCTCGCCCGCGGTGTTCTGGACGGTGCGGACGTCCTGGAGCTCCTGACGGGCGGCCAGGAGCTTGCGGTCCAACTCCAGCAAGGCTGGAATGTCCACGGCGATTCCCTTCAACCGTGCGCCGCGGATGAACCGCTCCGGGTCCTGGCGTAGTTGCTTGATGTCGATCATGCGGTTTACCGGCAAGATTTCGGTAAGCAAGAAGCTATTGAGGTATCGGCAGGCGATGGGCCGGTCAAGTCAAAGTTTCTCCACCGGACGTGTGGCAGCAGACAAGGCGTCCGCGCGAGCCCGCAGCCGGTGAAGCTCTTTCTGCTCGTCGGCATCGAAGCGCATCAGGCTGTCAGCAGGCAGTGCGGCGTTAATCTTCTCTGCCGCTTTGATCTCGTTCAAGCCGTCTGCTGCCTTGCCAGCCTGGATGTACAGAACCGCCGCCTGGAGGCGCAGGCGAGGATCTTGGGGATTCAGGGCCACGGCCTGGTCCATGGAGGTGAGCGCCTCATTCACCCAATCCCCGCTCGGCGCCAGTTCGGCCGCACGGCGCCACGCAGCCGCGGCCTGGTCGGCCTGCCCTGCCAGAAAGAGGGCGTCCCCCAGGTAACCAAACAGCACCGGAGAACTTTCGTCGATATCGACGGCCATTCTCAAATACTCAGCCTCCTGAGCATAGTCCCCCTCCCAATACGCTCGCCGGGCAGCCTGGGACAACTCGATGGCTTGGCGGACAGGTGAGTTTGCCTCGACCCCAGCGGGCGGCGACCTGTCCCAGGAATAGGCATAGTCCTCCAAATTGGCCAGCAGCCAGGCAATCTCGGCAGCCAAGGCGGCGTGGCTGTAGTAGGCCTTATCGCGCACTCTGGCCTGGCGGGCCCAACGATGGGCAACCCAAAGATCCCCTCCGGCACTCGCATCGGAAAGGTTCTCGGTCATGGCCAAAATCGCATACGCCTTGGCGGTGTCGGCCGCTGAGTAGCCGTCCAGGGGATCGATTCTGGCCGATTGCTCGGCCAGCGAGGCTGTCAAGACAAGGTCCTGTCGCGCCCAGGCCCGCATGGCTGATTCCGTCAACATCGTCCGACGCCACACCGGCCACCAGAAGATGGCCACGGCGGCGATGAGGAGGACAACGACGTCAACCGCCAGCACCCACCGCAGCGAAGAAATGTCTTTTCCATTGCGTTCCCCCCCGCGGCTCCCAGGCACGCGCCCCCTGCCATCCAGAATGCTGTCGCCACAGCCGGCATGAAAAGGCTGAACTCCACCATGCTGTGCAAAAAGATTCCCGCGACGCCGCAAGCCAGGGCCACGCGCAGGCCGCCCCAACCCATGTCCTGGTCTTCAAGTCGTTTGCCTCCCCACCACGCCGCCGCCAGTATTATCACACCCAGCAGCACGGCGGGAACGAGTCCATCCAGAACAAAGAGCACCGGATCGGCACCTGCGTCGGAAAAAAACCAGCGAGAAGCCGCCACAGCCGCGGCCATGACGAACGCCAACACCCCCATCCGCCGTCGGCGTGGCGTGAGTCCACCGGTCAAAGGCGAATCCATTCCCGTCGGCCGACACATGCCCACCAGCACGACGGCCACGACCACCAGGTAAGCCAGCCCGCCTAAAATGCCATATTGACTGACGGCCTCGACGATGGCGTTGTGCGGTAGCTTCACGGCCTCTTCCGCCGCCGCGGGGCGATACCGCAGGTACTCTGAGGGGAAGTTCCCCGGCCCTACCCCAAGCCAGGGATGGTCCACCACCATGCCCGCCGCGCCGGTCCAGTAGTGCCAACGGAACGTCATGGTCTTGCTCGGCAGGCGGTCGTAGGCCAGGCCGTATGCAATCACACCGATCCAGCCAATCAGAAACAGGCCGACGACGCTCGCAACAGCCCACCGCCACCGCGGCGCCAACGCGCCTCGCCATCGCATCAAGGCCGCCCAGGCCGCGAGCGCCACCACCGCGGCGATGATGCCTCCCCGGCTGCGGGTCACGATCAGCGCCACGGCGACGCCCGAGGCCATCGCAGCCGCCAGCAGCCCCGCCAGCGTCGGGGTATGGATTTCCCCCCCGCCCCGCTGCTGCCGCCATGTTTGCCAGTCCGACACGGCGCGGCGAATTTTGTCCGCCATCAATCCCACAGCCGCTAAAAGGCAGAGGATCAACAACGAGGCCAGCGGGTTCGACAGTCCGAAAAATCCTGTCGGCGTGGTCGCACGAACCCGTGCCTCAAAGGCCCGCATCGCCGCCGGGCCCGTCATCCAGGAACTCGTTCCATACACCTTCCAGTACGCCAGGGTTTGGGGGATCTCGACGAAGATTTGATAAACGCTCTTCGCAGCTAGGACAGCCCCCACCGCCGTCAAGGCCACAGCGACCGCACGCAGGCCCCACCGGTTGCCCAGGCACTGGGCGGCTAAGAAACACCCCCCCATCACTGCAACCTGCTCCAACCAGGCGTCCATCGCGCTGCGCTTGTCGGAAGCGAAACAAACCGACACCAGGCTGACCCCTGCGAACAAGGCTATCAGCACCATCAGCTTGCCGTAACGCACCACCAACCGGCCTGTTGCGGCGGCACCGATCAGCCAGAGGGTCGCATCCGCCAGCAACAGGCAGGAGAAACTCAGCGCGCCAGCTCCCCGCGATCGGCGCGGGTTAGCAGGGACGGCTGGTTGCGTCCGGTGGTCTGGGTAGATTGGAGGTTCAGCAGCGATGAGCGGAAGGGCAGTTCCCCGACAAACGCCCTGGCGGCCAAGAGCCCCAGCAGGATCACTGCCGCCGTCCGCTGCAACGCCCACCCCGCTCGCTGGACCGGCGAGGGGCTGTCAGGCGGGGTGATGGCGAAGGCCGTCGTCATGGTTTGCTCTCGCCCCATTCCAGCAAGGCGACCGTCAGCAGGATGATTAGCACCTGGGCGAAAACCAGCACAGCTCCGATCGCGTCGGCCACGTGGGGCAGCAGCGAGGCCGAGATGGCCGTACCCGCCGTACACAGGTAGATCGTCCCCACGGCCGTGCGGACCTTCATGCCGCGGCGGAGCAAACGGTGGCTGAAGTGGCGGCGGTCACCGACCAGGGGGCTCCGCCCCTCGCGAAGGCGCAACAGGATGACGCTGGCGGCATCGTACAGCGGCACGGCCATCAGGACGACTGGCACGAAGATGCCGTAGAGGTAGTACGTCGCCCCCGGCGGCACGTAGGTGGTCAGGCAACTGATGACGCCCAGGAAATACCCGAGGACCAAGCTTCCGGCATCGCCCATGAACGTGCTGGCGGGATAAAAGTTGTAAGGCAGGAACCCCAGTTGCGCCCCCAGCAGCAGGCACAACCAGGCCGTGACGAAGATCTGGGCAAGGCTCGCCGAAGCCGCCAGCAGCGCCGCCGCGCAGATCGCGCCCACGCCGGCAGCCAGGCCGTCCATGTTGTCCATGAAGTTGAACGCATTGATCACCGCCACCAGCCATAGGATCGAGACGATCGTGCTCACCGTCCCGCCCAGGGCGGTCAGGATGCGGACTTTGACAAAAACAACGACCGCCACAGCCACCAGGACCTGCGCAATCAGCTTCAGCCAGGGCCCAAGGTTCCTGCGGTCGTCCACCAGACCCACGACGTGCAGCACCATCGCCCCGGCCAGGATGCCCAGGGCCTGGGGCGCCTTGGCGGCTGCCCCGACGACGTGCTCAGCCAAGGCCTTCGGCAACCAGGCCGGCGCGCCGGTGTGCGCCCAGATTCGCGCCACGGCTAAGGCCAGCAAGCTGGGCAGCAGGATGGCGAAGAATATGGCGCAACCGCCCAGCAGCGGCACCGGACCGGCGTGGGCCTTGTGGCGGCCGGGGATGTCCACCATGCCCAACCGATTCGCCAGGCGCTTGGTCACGGGCGTGGCCAAGGCGGACAAGGCAAACGCCACGGCGACGCTCACGAAGATGATCCAGATCATCATGGAAAGCTTTTACCGGCACCGGCCGGCTGTTCATCCAGGCGGCGGCGCACTGCGGTCAGGAACGGATGATACCTATCTGAGGCGTAGTCCGGAAACGTCCAAGGCAGCGGCTGCCAGGCGCCCTTGCGGTACATCAGCGTCACCTCGGCGAAGACGGACTGGCCCAGATACAAAGCGGTGCGAAAAGTCCTTCATGCTGGCCAGCACCAGTTTGGCGTGATCGAGGTAGCCGGGGTCCAGGTTGATCGGCCGGGGCGGCTGTCCCCGAGACACGCGTGCGGCAAAGTCGCCTGTTCCAGGGCGTTGGTCGTCAGCTTGGCCTCGACCAGCGATTCGGGTGAAATCAGGCGTCGGAAAGCTGAGGAATCGGCGGAACAGCGGGCTGCCCATGGTCTGGTCGTAGTAGTGCGTGAAGTCAAAGTCCATCACGTCGCTGGCCAAGTCCACCGGGCCGAATGCGGCCTCCAAGGGCCTGGCCGCCTCGTCGAACAGCTCCTTCCGCGCGGAGATCATCCCGCAGATGAGCTTCACTTTCGGCGGTTGGGTCGCCTCGGCCATGGCGCAATTGTCATCCGCACCCAGGCGACTGTCAACGCACCACGGCAATGCCGCGAAGATCACTTCACCAGCCTGTCCATGACCTCCTCGGGGATGTCGAAGTTGGCGTAGACGTTCTGGACGTCCTCGTGCTCCTCCAGCGCCTCCATCAAGGCCAGGACCCCCTCGGCGGCGTCTCCGGTGACGGGGACGGTGCTGGTGGGGATCATGGCGATCTGGGCCGAGATGGTGGGGATGTTCCGCTCGGCCAGCGCCGCCTTGACCTTGGCGAACGCTGCCGGTGGACAGGTGATCTGGAAGACGTCGCCCTCGTTCGTCGACGTCGTCGGCGCCGGCCTCCAAGGCCAGTTCCATCAGGGCGTCCTCGTCGGCGGCCTGGCGGAGACGACGAACGTGCCCTTCTGCTGGAACATCCAGGCCACGCAGTTGGTCGAGCCGAGCTGGCCGCCGTGGCGCTCGAAGATCCTCCGCATCTCCGGGGCGGTGCGGTTGCGGTTGTTGGTGAGGCACTCGACCAGGAACGCCACGCCGCCCGGGCCGTAGCCTTCGTAGACGACCGATTCGTAGTTCTCCGCGCCCAGCTCGCCGGTGCCCTTCTTGATGGCCTTGTCGATCGTGTCGTTGGGCATGTTGGCGGCCTTGGCCTCGTCGATGGCGTAGCGGAGGGAGAGGTTCTCGTCCGGGTTGCCGCCGCCGACCTTGGCCGCCACGATGATCCGCCGGGCGAGCTTGCTCCACTCCCGGCCGCGCCGGGCGTCGTTGGCCGACTTGGTCCGCTTGATCTTCGCCCAGTGTGAATGTCCCGACATCGTGACCTCTTTACGCTTTGCTTCAACCGGCGATTCGAATCTTGAAAACTGTCTAATGCTGCGGCTCCTGGACACCTTGACCCAGCGGGGTCACGTCGGGCGCCTGGTGGGTCTGCGCGGCCTGGACCTTGGCGGGACCTTCGGTCAGGATTTGCCGCAGGTCCCTGCCGACCGCCTTCTGCTGTCGGGCCAATGCCACGGCCCGCGCCCACAGCTCCGCGGCCTTTTCCGTCCAACCCAGACGGTAATACACGTCGCCAGCATGGTCATAGCTTACCGCAGAGGAGGGCCAGACGGCCTTGCCTCCTTCCAGCAGGCGGTCGAACACCGCCGCCGCAGCGGCAAGGTTGCCTTGCTTGTACAGCACCCAGCCCAGGGAGTCCTGGAAGTCCTTCTCCTCCCTGCGGGCGGCCAGGGCCTGGCGGATCAGACCCTCGGCCTTGACGAGGTTGACGCCGGAGTCGGCGTAGAGGTAACCCAGGTTATTGCAGATGCCGGCATCGTCACCGGCCAAGGCGTAGGCCTTCTCCAAAGCGGCCAGCGCCTCATCGCTCCTTCCCAGCTCTGACAGCGCGGAGGACTGAAGGCTCAGCAAGCGAGTGCTGTTTGGTTCGTCCCGAAGGAAAAGGCAGGCCTTGTCCAGGGCCTGGTCATACTTGGCCGTCAGCAACAGCATCTGAACGGCCATCTCGCGGTACCAGCCCTTTACGGCCGCCAGTTCTCCAGTCTTGGGCGGCTTAGCAGCGGGCAGGCGCCAAACGACTTCGGCGCTGGTCGAGTCGTCCCGGCGGCCTGGCTGGTACTGGCTGTCAAGGTGGAAGCAGGTTGAGTAGGACCGGTCGCTGCACACTCCAAGGCCGGCTGTGACGCCGGGGCGCTTTGCGATGGCTGGGTCGTCTTGGAGGTACTCCCCGCCGGCCGTGTCGGGGTCGTCGCAGACAGTGCCAAGGAATCAATCCCGGCCAGCGAGTTGTCCACCAGCTTGACGGCCTGGTCATAGTCCGCGGTATCTATCAGAGCACCGATCATCGCCTGACGAGGTGCCAAGGCCGCCGGACAACGGGCGATCCACGCCCGGGCGTACGCCTGCACCACCTCCGATTGCCCCGCCCGGGTGAACAGGAGGATCTTGCTCTCGGCGAGCACGTCCTGTTCTTCTCCCGCGTCGCCGCGGCGGATCCACTCGTCCAGAAGTCCCTGGGCCCGTTCGTCCTGTTTGGCATCGGCCAACACACCAACCAAAGCCAGCTTCAAGGTGAGTGTTTTATCCTTGCGATCGGTCCAGGTCTTGGCCAAGTCCACGGCCTGGTCGATCTTTCCCTCCAAACACAGCAGCCTGACCCTGGCCACCTGCAACTCCAGCAGGATTGGGGGGGGAGGATTGCCGGCCAGAAGTTCGTCTATCTGGCGCTGCGCGGCGGGGAAGTCGCGCAACTTCTCATACACGTTTAGCAATTGCAGACGGCAGAAGTCCCCGAACACTTTGTCGATGGAGGTGGTGAGCCAATGGCGTAAATGTCGGCCGGCGTCCTCCCACCGACCCTGCTCATCCAAGACCTGAAGCAACCATTGTCTGGCCTGAAGGTCCTGCTGAAAAATCGGATTATTCTCCAGGACAGTCTGGGCGGATGCGTACTCTCCCGACTGGATCAGTTCCAGCACGTAGCCCTTGGCCAGGTCGGGCAGTCCGAGGTTTTCCTCGTAGAGCTCTCCCAGCACAGCCGAGGCCTGGCTGTGCCGGCCCGTACGCGCGAGCAGTTCGGCCAGCAGGCGCCGGGCGGGCAAACTGTCGGAACGATCGGTCAGGATCTGCCCCAGCTCAGCCGTCCAGTCCTCGAATTGCTGCCGCGAGATTCCCCCCGAGGTGGCGCCGGCGGCCAGACGAACATTCACCAGCCGCACGGCCGGATCATCGCGGGACTTGCCGCCGAAGCTCCTCCAGGACCCGCATGCCTTCCTCGGCCTTGCCCGTCATCAGGAGCAGCTCGACGAGCATCGCCTGGCCGGTGCGGCTGGTCGGCTGGACTTGCAAAAGCCGCGCCATTACCGACCGGGCCTGGTCGATCCGCCCCGTCGCCACGCACAAGTCAAAGAGCCGGCGGCAGGCGTCTTCATCCGCCGGTCCCAGCCTCAGCAATTCCTCCAGCACCTCGACGGCCTGGCCGGGGCGGCCCAGGCGACCATACACCTCTGAGAGTAAATCCAAAGCAGGAGAAAAACTCTCCTGGTCGCAGGACGCTTCCAGCGTGCGAGCGGCGTCGTCCAGTCGGCCACGGGCCAAGTGATTCTTGCCCTCCAGATACAGGGCATAGTAACGGACGTTCTCATCCGATTCCGCCAGCTCCTTCAACCGCTCGATGATCCGATCGGCTCGATCGTATCGACCGGTTTCCAGGGCAAGGTCCACGGCCGCTTCGTACGCCGGCAGGAACGATTCGTCCTTCTCGACCGCCTCCTGGAACTGCTGGGCGGCCAGGGCGGTCTTGCCGCGGATCTTCGCCAATTCCCCGGCCAGATAGTGCAACACGCCCTTCAGTTCGGACGTATCCGTCGCGGCATCCTGGGCGAACCGATCCTCCAGGCCTTGAGGCAGCAGGCCTTTGTCGGCCAGCGTCTGGAGAGTCTGGTCGACCGTTTCGACGGAGTCGGCATCGGCCTTCAGCAACCCCGCCAGGCGCCGCATGGCCGCAGAGGCATCGCCCGCTCGAGCGTCCTGCTCGGCCAGGTAGCGCCCGATGGTGACGTCATTGGGCATGGTCGCCAAGGCCGAGTCGAGGATCTCCTTGGCCTCGCGGTCGGCGTGGAGCTGCTGAGCGGCCTGGGCCAAGGCCACGGCCAGCTCCCCGGCGCCGGTGGCTTGCCTTTGGCTCATCCGCCAGATCCGCGCAGGCATGGCCGGCTCCTTGGCGGCCTGGCAGACCATCTGAGCCATCTCCGGCAACTGGTCGTGGGCAGAGGGTTCGGCAGCGATGTCCAGCAGGAGCTTTTCGGCGGCGGCGAAATCCTTGACGGCCAGGTGCGCCCGCAGCAGCATGTCGGCGGCTTGCATGTCGGTCCGGTCGCGCGTGTAGGCCCGATGCAGGAGGTCACGGGCCTGGTCGTATCGCTGAAGCCGCATGAGCAGCTCACCCCGCCGCGCCAGCAGACGGCTGGGTTGCACCACCAGGAGTCTGAGGCGAGGACGGACGGCGTAACTCCGCCCGTACAGGCCGACCCAGTCGTACAGCTTGGCGAGGCAATCGTCGGCGGCGGCGAAATACCCATGGGCGGCCAGAAGCTCTCCCAGGCTCAGCATCACTTCACCCGTCAGAGGGTCTTCGCCCGTCGCGCCCGTGCATTGCAGGGCCCGGCGAAGGGAGACGATGCCTTCCTCCGCCTGGCCGGCTGAGGCTTGGAGCTGTCCCAGGAGCAGTTGCAGCAGCACATCGTCGCCGGCGGTGCGCCCGGCCTGGCGCAGATGCTCCAAGGCCTTGGTACGGTCGCCCACCCCCAGGTAGGCCAAGCCCAGGTCCTTGGCGACGCGGGCGCTTCCGGCCAAGGCGGGGGACTGGTTCAGCAATTCGATCGCGCCCGAAAAATCACCCCGGCTGATCCGGCGCTCCGCGTCAATCACCAAAAGCTCGGCCTCCTTTGACAGCGGCACGACGGGGGCGTTGACAGGTTTAGATACTGGGGGGGTCATTTCCTCCAGGCGCAGACGAGCCCTTTGGGCCGGCTGAGTCATCGCCTGGCGGCTGGTCGCTACGACGCCCTTCCCTGAGGGCGGGGCGCAGGCAGGCAGGCCCAAGACGATCCCAAGGATCGCCACGGGGAGTCCGACGAACTTCGGCACGATCGCCGGAGCCGATGCCCGCCGCACGGCGCCTGGCTTGAAGCGGCACACTTACGGGATGACCTTGTTCAGCGGGTAGGTGATGATGCCGGTGGCCCCGGCCCGTTTCAGTTGGGGGATCAGGTCCCGCTCGACCTTCTCCTCCACGATCACCTCCAAGGCCACCCACTCCGGATCGGCCAGGGGCGAGACGGTCGGGGACTTTTCCGCCGGCAGGATGGCCGTGACGGCCTGGAGGTTCTTGCGGGCGACGTTCATCTTCAGCCCGACCTTCTGGCGGCCGGCGATGGCGCCCTGGAGCAGCAAGGCGATGTTCTCGATCTTCTGGCGCTTCCAATCGACGGCCATCGCGGCTTTGTTGGCGATGAAGCGGGTCGAGGAGGTCATGACCGTCTCGACGATCCGCAGGCCGTTGGCCCGCAGGCTGCTGCCGGTCTCGGTGACGTCCACGATGCCGTCCACCAGCCGGGCCTTGGCCTCGGTCGCCCCGTAGCTGAACTCGACCTTCACGTCCACCTTGCAGCTCGGCGAAGAACTCGCCGCGTGCACGTTGACCAGCTCCGTGGCCACGATGCCGCCCGCGAGGTCCTCGGGCCGGCGGACCTTGCTCTCCTCCGGCACGGCCAGGACCCACTGGACCGTGCCCAGCTGCTGCTTGGCGTAGACCAGCTCGGCCACCTCGACCACGTCGCTGCCGTTCTCCTCGATCCAGTCGCGGCCGGTGATTCCGGCGTCGAGCACGCCGTCCTCGACGTAGCGGCTCATCTCCTGGGCGCGGAACATCGTGCCGGTCAGCTCCTCGTCGTCGAAGGTCAGCCCGTAGCTCCGCGAGGGGACGGAGATGCTGTAGCCCGCGCGCGCGAACAGGTCCAAGGTGCTCTCCTGAAGCGAGCCCTTGGGGATTCCCAGCACGAGCTTTTTTTGTTGGGACTGCGCCATGTGCGGCCTTTCTGTTTCCTTGGAACCGACTTGGACTATTTCTTTTTGCGGGCGGGTTTCCCGGCAGCCCGTTTGGTCTGCTTTGATTGTACCTTAGCAGCCCGTTTGGCCCGCATCGATCGTATCTTGGCGGCCTGTCGGGCACGCCCGGCGGCCTTGGAGAGCAGCGGTTTCTTTCTACCCCCTACCGCTGGTTTCTTCTCCACCCGGCCACGGGTTCAGCAAGCGGTGGACTCACCGCCTGTTTTTTCACCGCAAGAAGCTCCTGGGCCTGTGCCTCAGCGGCGCCTTCCACTTGATCCACCTCTGCTACCACGGCCTCCGGAACGAGCACGGGGGGCTTGGGAAGCGTCTTGGATCGCTTCTCGCTGTAATTGCGCAAGGCCTCATGCGCCGCGGCGACGTAGCGGGGAGAGACGAGCCTTTCCAGGAATGCCCGGATGTCGGCCATGTCGCTGGCAGGATGCACGTAGCCGTCGGCCTTGAGGCACTCCACCAGCGTCTGGTCCACGGGCACGGCGGGAGACGCCGAACAGCTGCATCGCCACCGCTGCAACCGCATAGGGACCCAATCCTAATTCGGTCAGCCTCCGCCGCAGCTCGCGCTCGGGGCGTCTCGGTGAGCCAGTCCAGCGAGATGTCGTTGGTGCGGAGAAAAAGGTTGTTTAGCACGGTGACGATCATCTCGGCCTTCTCGCGCGAGGCGGGCATGTCCCTGCCGATGCAGTCGGTCATGTCCTTGACGGGACTGACGCGCAACTCGTTGAGATCGACGTACTCTTCCTGCAGCGGCCTCCATGGCCGCGGCGGCCTGGCGTCGCGTGGCGTCGGCCTGGAGGATCGTCTCGATCATGAAGCACACGCGCGGCAGGCCCGGGGCGATCTCCGCGCGGGGCACCGGCGCGAGGCCTCGCAACAGCTTCTTCAGCTTTCTCTGGTACTCCCTGGCGTTCTTCATCCTGCGGAACCCTGCTCCCGCCCCGTCGGATCCGTCGGCGAACCGTTTTGGTGGGCATCGCTGCCGGAGGGACGGTGGGCCTGCCGATCGGCCTTGGCGCGGATCTCCGCCATGGCCTGGTCGATCAACTGGTACGTCCGCAGCGTCTTTTTGAACTTCTCATCCTGGACGAATTCCAGCACCGGCGTGTTTCGCAACTGGATCTGCCGCATCATCAGCTTCCTGGATCCTGCCCGGCCGCGTGGCGCAGCGCCGCAGCGCATTGCGCTGCTGCGACTCCGTCCCGACCACCGACACATACACCCGGGCCGTCAGCAGGTCCTCCGGGATCTCCACGCGCGTCACGCTGACCAGCGCCGGGTTCATCCGGGGGTCCGACAGCTTCGTCAGAAGCAGTTGCCCGATCGTGTCGCGGATCAAACTGGCTACGCGTTCGCTTCGACGACTCATCTCATCGCTCGGCCGTTTCCGACCTGCACCCGGCGCCGGGCGCGGGCCTACAGCCACTCCACTTCCTGGCTGATCAGGATCATGTCCCGGTGCATGGAAGCGGCGCGGATGACCTGCTGCAACGCCCCTTCCACGTACCGCCGGTCGTTGGCCGACCATCGCCACGGCCAGCACCGCCTGGCGGCGGTCGTCCAGACTGGCCACCTCGGCCACCGAGACGTTGTGCACGTGGGCCAGGCGGTCCTTGAAGCCCTTGACGACGCGGCGCTTGTCCTTCAGGCTTTGGGCCTGAGCGATGTGCAGCCTCAGGTGAAGCAGCCCGACGACCGTCGCCATGATCGCCACCCGGCCCGGCGCGTTACAGGGTGCGCGCGACCTCCACCTGCTGATAGAACTCCAGCCCGTCGCCTTCCTTGACGTCGTCGTAGCCGGCGATCTTCAGGCCGCACTCCAGCCCCGCGCGGACCTCGCGGACGTCGTCCTTGAACCGCCTGCAGGCTCTCCAGGCTCCGGCCATCCTCGATCACGATGTTGTTGCGCGTGATGCGGACGCTGGCGTTGCGGTTGACCAGCCCGTCGGTCACGTAGCAGCCGGCCACCGTGCCCACGCGCGAAATCTTGAAGATCGCGCGGACCTGCGCGTGGCCGACGACCTCCTCGCGGATTTCCGGCGCCAGCCCCTCGGCCAGGGCCTTGCGGACGTCTTCCAGCAGGTCGTAGATGACGCGGTACAGGCGGATGTCCACGCCATGCGCCTCGGCCAGTTGCCTGGCGGCCGCGTCGGGCACGACGTTGAAGCCCAGGATGATCGCCCCGGACGCCTCCGCCAGCATCACGTCGCCGGTGCTGATCCCGCCGACGCCGGTGTGCAGCAGGTTCAGCCTGACCTCCTCGGTGCCCAGCTTGGCCAGCGACCCCTTCAGCGCCTCCAGGCTGCCCTGGACGTCGGCCTTGACGATCACCGCCAGCTCGTTGCTCTTGCCCGGCCTGGATCTGCTGGAGCAGGGTCTCCAGCGTGACCTTGCGCCCGGCGGCCAGCGACTGGGTCCGCGCGTCGGCTCCGGCGTTCCGTCGGCCACCACGCGAGCCTGCTCCAGGTCCGCCACCACGCAGAAGCGGTCGCCGGCCTGGGGCACCTCGTCCAGTCCCGCGACCTCCACGGGCGTGGAAGGCCCGGCCTCAGTCAGAGCCCGCCCGCGGTCGTCGGTCATCTGGCGGACGCGCCCGTAGCCCTGCCCGGCCAGGAGGATGTCGCCCACCTTCAGCGTGCCGTTGCGGACGAGCAAACGGGCCATGACGCCCATCGTGGGGCTCATCTGGGCCTCGATGACGTAGCCGCTGGCGGGGGCGTTCTTCTCCGCCCGCAGTTCCAGCAGCTCGGCCTCCAGGCTGAGCGTCTCCAGCAGCTTGTCGATGCCCGCCCCGGTGACGGCGGAGGTCTGGATGACTTCCACGTTGCCGCCCCACTCGCGCGGGTACGAGCTCCTGCTCGGCCAAGTTGCCCGATGGCGCGGGTGGAAGTTGGCGTTGGGCACGTCGATCTTGTTCAGGGCCACCACGATCGGCACGCCGGCGGCGCGGGCGTGGCTGATGGCCTCGACGGTCTGAGGCATCACGCCGTCGTCGGCGGCCACGACCAGCACCACCACGTCGGTCATGTTTGCCCCCCGCGCCCGCATGGCCGTGAAGGCCTCGTGGCCGGGCGTGTCCAGGAACACCACGTGCTTGTCGCCCACGTCGTAGCGGTAGGCGCCGATGTGCTGGGTGATGCCGCCGGCCTCGCCCGCGGCCACGGCGGCGTTGCGGATGCGGTCCAGCAGCGACGTCTTGCCGTGGTCCACGTGGCCCAGGAAGGTCACCACCGGGGCCCGCGGGGACAGCTCCCCGCACGGCCGCGATTCCAAAAGCTGGCGGAGATCTCCCTCCACGGATTTCGGCTGCTTGATGACCAGCTCGATGTTGTGGTCCAGGACGGCCGTCTCGGCCATGTCGCGGTCGAGTACCTGATTGACGTTGGCCATGACGCCCAGCTCCATCAGCTTGCGGAGGATCTCCGCAGCCTTGATGCCTGTGGCGGCGGCCAAGGCTTTGACCGTGATGGGTTCCTCGATTTCGACCGGCCCGGGTCGGTAAGCGACGTGAGCCTCAGTGGGTTTTGCCGCCAGGCCCGGGCGTCGCCGACGGAGCGCCCCGCCTGTGGCAGCGGCCAGGCGCTGGGACCGCTCCACCAGGTCCTGGTCGCGCCACTCCGTTAATCGTTCACCGCTATCGGCCGTGCGCCCGCTGCGGCGCCGGGGACTGCGACGCTTGCCTTTCTTTCGGCCAGCTCCCTCTTCCTCGCTGACCTCCGGCAATGCGACTTTGCCGCCTCGTTTCCCAGCCACTCCCCGCACCGCAGGTGGGACTTCCCCCTGCGCTACCGACCCGCGCGAACCGGTGCCATCGGCCGGTCGGGCTTATCCATGCGGACAAGCCGCGGCCCCTTCAGCGTCGCCGGTTTTGGCACGAGCTGAGGACCGGCGGGTTTGATCGGGGGCCTTTCCGGCGTCTTTTCTGGTAGCCGTCTCCTGGCGGAGGTTGGAACTCGTTCTCCAGCGGCGGGAGCGGGCGGTGGAGCTTGAGGCGTCTCCGGCGGCAACGCCGCAGCCACCTTCGGCTCGACCGGTGCCTCCACAGACGCCGGCGGCGTGACGGGTTCTACCCCAGGGGGAGCCTGCTCCACGGTCGGCTTCCCTTCCAGGGGAGGCGCCTCGGCGACGGCGGTGGCCGCCTCGCCGGCGACTTCCGTTCGCTCCTCGGCTGACGGAACCTTTTTTTCTTTTCCTGCTTTTTCTGGTGTGGTTTTACGCCGGCGGCGGGTCTTGCTGGCCTCTTCGCGCGCTGTCTGGAGGTCCACCATGCTCGGTCGTCTCGATGGTCGTCGCGTGGGCGCCCTCGCTGAACCACTCGCGAATGGTCGCCTCAAGACCGGCCGACAGGGCCGTCATGTGGTTCTTGATGTCCAGCCCCTCAGCCCGGCACTTGGCGAGAATCTGCTTGCTCGTCACGCCGATCTGCTGGGCCAATTCGAATACGCGCGTTGCCAAGGACAACCTCCCGGCAATAGTCCGCAATAACCGCACGCCGTCGCCGGTTGATTGAAACGCTCAATCAGCCGGGCTTGTCTCGCTCATCTGGCTGCCCTGATCCACCGGCGGAATCACGCTCGGTGGCTCCAAGACCTGCTCGGTGCCGCCGGCATCGGACTGCTCAGCAGCACCGGGTTGCTCGGGGCCGGCGGGGCCGGCCTGCTCGGCGCTGGTGGGAGCTTCCTGCTCGGCGCCGCTAGCAGCTTCCTGCTCGGCGCTCGGTGGAGCTTCCTGCTCGGCGCCGATGGCAGCGGGCGGTTTCTCCGCCGCTTGCCGAGGCTATCTTTTCGGCCGCCTTCTTTTCAGCGGCGGCCGCTGCCTGCTGCTCGGCCACCCGCTTGGCCTCCTCGGCGCAACTGATGATGATCTTCTGGGCCATCGTCCGGTCCAGGCTCAAGCTCGTTGACCAGCGGGTCGGGGCCGACTTCCTCCACGTCCAGCACGTTGACCATGCCCATGGCCATGACCTGGTCGACGATCGTCGAGTCCACGCCCTCCACCCGCCGCAGGGCCTTTTCCAGCACGTCCAGGCCGGCGTTGAACTCGTTGGGCGTCAGGATGTTGATGTCCCACCCGGTGAGCTTGGCCGCCAGGCGGACGTTCTGGCCGCGCTTGCCGATGGCCAGCGAGAGCTGGTCCTCCGTGACCACCACGGTAGCCAGGCCCAGCTCGAAGCACAGGGCGATCTCGGCCACCTCGGCGGGCTTGAGGGAGTTGGCGATGAGAATCTTGGACGACTCGTTCCAGGGACGATGTCGATCTTCTCACCGCCCAGCTCGTCCACGATGCTCTTGATCCTGCTGCCGCGGATGCCCACGCAGGCCCCGACCGCGTCGACCTTGCGGTCCAGGCTGGACGACGGCCACCTTGGTGCGGTAGCCCGGCCTCGCGAGCGATGACCTTGATCTCGATGATCTTCTCAGCCACCTCGGGCACCTCCAGCTCAAACAGGCTGATGATGAAATCCGGGTGGGTCCGCGACAGAACGATCTTGACCTGGCTGGGCTGCTCGCGGACGTCCAGGACCATCGCTCGGATCCGCTCATCCGGCAGGTGCGATTCGCCGGGGATCTGCTCGCTCTTAGGCAGGATGGCCTCGATGCGCCCCAGGTCCACGATCAGCGACCCGCCCTCCCAGCGGCTGACCCTTCCGGTGACGATCTGCCCGCGGCGTTCCAGGTACTCTTCGTACAGGCTGCCGCGCTCGGCCTCGCGGATCCGCTGGATCATCACCTGCTTGGCCGTCTGGGCGGCGATGCGTCCCAGCTCGCGCACGGCCAGGGTCTTGCCGTCCACGGTGGCGGTAATTTCCCCGCTGTCGCGGTCGATGCGGACGACGATGTCCTCGGAGTGCATGTTAGCCTTGCGAATGGCCGACAGCATGGCCGCTTCCAGGTCCTCGAACACCGTCTCCTTGTCGACAAGGAGACGGTGTTCGAGGACCTGGAGGCGGCCATGCTGTCGGCCATCCGCAAGGCCTACACGGCGAGCGAGGACGTGGTCGTCCGCATCGACCGCGCCAGCGGGGAGATCACCGCCACGGTGGACGGCCAAGCCCCTGACCGTGCGCGAGCTGGGGCGCATCGCCGCCCAGACGGCCAAGCAGGTGATGATCCAGCGGATCCGCGAGGCCGAGCGCGGCAGCCTCTACGAGGAGTACCTGGAACGCCGCGGGCAGATCGTCACCGGGCGGGTCGCCCGCTGGGAGGGCGGCTCGCTGATCGTGGACCTGGGGCGCATCGAGGCCATCCTGCCCAAGAGCGAGCAGATCCCCGGCGAGGCGCACCTGCCGGACGAGCGCATCCGGGCGATGATCCTGGACGTCCGCGAGCAGCCCAGCCAGGTCAAGATCGTCCTGTCGCGCACGCACCCGGACTTCATCAGCAGCCTGTTCGAGCTGGAAGTGCCCGAGGTGGCCGAGAAGATCATCGAGATCAAGGCCCTGGCCCGCGAGGCCGGGCTACCGCACCAAGGTGGCCGTCAACAGCCTGGACCGCAAGGTCGACGCCGTCGGGGCCTGCGTGGGCGTCCGCGGCAGCCGCATCAAGAGCATCGTGGACGAGCTGGGCGGCGAGAAGATCGACATCGTCCGCTGGAACGAGTCCGTCCAAGATCCTCATCGCCAACGCCCTCAAGCCCGCCGAGGTGGCCGAGATCGCCCTGTGCTTCGAGCTGGGGCGGGCGACCGTGGTGGTCGACGGAGGACCAGCTCTCGCTGGCGATCGGCAAGCGCGGCCAGAACGTCCGCCTGGCGGCCCGGCTGACCGGCTGGGACATCGACATCCTCACGCCCAACGAGTTCAACGCCGGCCTGGACGTGCTGGAGAAGGCCCTGCGGCGGGTGGAGGGCGTGGACTCCACGATCGTCGACCAGATCATGGCCATGGGCATGGTCAACGTGCTGGACGTGGAGGAGGTCGGCCCCGAGCCGCTGGTCAACGAGCTGGAGCTGGACCGGACCATGGCCCAGAAGATCGTCATCAGTTGCGCCGAAGAGGCCAAGCGGGTGGCCGAGCAGCAGGCCGCGGCCGCCGCTGAAAAGAAGACAGCCGAAAAGTAGCCTCGGAAGCGGCGGAGGAACCGCCCGCT
>CAVXDC010000046.1:0-26975 GCA_963760365.1 uncultured Phycisphaerae bacterium | reverse complement strand
CCCCACATGTTCGACAAATCAAGACCGTATATACCCGCTATGACCATCCTGGTAACAGGTAAGGTACCGATTGTAGAGAACGTTGTTCCGTCTGGCGTCGGGACCCCCCGACGGAGGACCCTGGGTACAGCAAGGAGCCGATTGGAAGGTGCTGCTGTTTGGGTCGGTCGGGGCATTAGGGTTCAAGAAAAAAGAAAAATAGATCTTTTAGTGTTGCTACACACATTTGGGTCGAAGACGGTTCGGGGTGCGCCACGGCCCCGCAAACAGTGGTTCTGTGGTGTCCGAGGAACCCATCCTTGTACAGCGAGGCGATGTCTTCCCGCACGGCCACTCGGCCCCGAGGCGGTGGCGTTGGCCTGCACTAGGGTGTTGGACTTGGCCACGACCTTCTGGGTCTGCGGTCGAACTATAATCGTCCCGAGGGCCACGATGGACGACGGACATCACGGCCAGGGACACCAATAGCTCAATCAGCGTCATGCCCCAGCCGGCCGCGGGCAAGATTGTCCCAATTGTCCCAGCGCCTTCGCATCGTTGGTCGCTTTCACTGGTTGCAGCATTACGTCGAGACACCAACACTGCCATGGCCGGACTCTTGGCTAGAGTGTATCCTTCCAAGCGACCTTCGACGATGAGAGTAAGATCATCACTACCACCTGTGTCGATCATGTGGTCCAGTATACTGAATTCGCGTACTTCACTTCGATAATCCTTGCCCCAACTCCTGCCTATGATGAGGGGGAACCCCGACGCGAGCAGGGCTCGAGTCACTTTGGTTACACCGTCTGTGGTGGTGGGATTACTGATGATTCTATTTTGGGGCTGTAACGGTGTTTCCTGGGGATCGCTTGTCGTAGGAGACAATCACCAATCGGGACAACCCGTTGGGGATCGGGCGGGGGCGTTTTTTGGTCGGTGTCACAAACCCGCGAGTGGCGGATACGTAACTCGAACCAGTAAGAGGACGTATTGCTGCCCCCCCACTCGCGGGTTTGTGGTCCTGGGCCAAAAACACCCCGCCGATCCCAACGGGTTGTCCCGATTGGTGATTGTCTCCTACGACAAGCGATCCCCAGGAAACACCGTTACGGCCCAAAATAGAATCATCAGTAATCCCACCACCGCCAACGGTGTGACCAAAGTGACCTTGAGCCCTGCTCCGCCCGTCGGTTCCCCCCTCATCGTGGCCAAGAACGGCAGTTGGGCGAAGATTATCGAAGTGAATGACTCGAATTGCGTACTGGACCACATGATCGACACAGGTGGTAGTAATGATGCTTTTATCATCGTGGAAGAGTCTGGAAGTATCACTCTAGCCAAGAGTCCGGCCATGGCAGTGTTGGTGTCTGACGTAATGCTGCAACAGTGAAAGCGACCAACGATGCGAAGGCGCTGGGGACAATTCGACGTGCCCGCGGCCGGCTGGGGCATGACGCTGATTGAGCTATTGGTGTCCCTGGCCGTGATGTCCATCATCATCGTGGCCTTCGGGACGATTATGACGCAGACCCAGAAGGTGGTGGACAAGTCCAACACCCTCATGCAGGCCAACGCCACCGCCTCGGCCGTCGCCCAGGTCATCCGGGAAGACATCGCCTCGCTGTACAAGGATGGGTTCCTCGACACCCACGGGGGGACAGTATGTATGGACTTCACGGCCGTCGGCACCTACAGAAGCGTTTTCGACCCGAATGTGTGTAGCAACGCTGCGAGGATTTTCTATTTTCTGGACCCTAATGCCCCGACCGACCCGAACAAGCAGACCCTCTTCCGATGCGCCTTCCTGCTGTGCCCCCAGGGTCCTCCGTCGGGGGGTCCCGACGCCAACGGGGACGACGTTCTCTACAATAGGTACCTTACCTGTTACCAGGATGGTAATAGCGGTGTATACGGTCTTGATTTGTCGAACATGTGGGGCAGCCAATTTCCTTCTCCAGTAACTCTACCCATCACCGAACCCAATCAGGTGGATAAAGCCTGGCCGGTCCTTGCCACGAAGTGCACACGGTTCGCAGTGTCGTTCCTGAATCCCAATACCGGCAAGTGGGATTCAAACTCTAGTAACGGATACGCATGGGTCCCGTCTAACCCATCCTCCCCCACCTGGTGGCCCAGGGCGATCAAGGTTGAATTCCGTCTCAAGACCGGAGACAGACTCCAGGACTTCATAGATTACGAGGTGATCTGCCCCGTTCCTCAGTAGGGGGCGAAAGGAAGTATCGGACATGGTGCGAGGCAAGTTCAAGCGCGGGAGCGTCCTGCTGATGGTCATCGGGCTGCTGATGATTATCGCCATGCTGGGCTCGATGCTGCTGCTGGTGAGCCGGCTGGACCGCCAGACCAGCCAGGCCATCGCCACCGTCGCCCCCGAGCAGCACGTGGCCGAGGGCATCCTGGACCGCCTCGTGGCCAACCGCCTGGGCGACCTGTATATCGACGCCAACGTGCTCTACGGCAAGATGGACCTCAACGATCCCAACATATCCGAGCGGCAGATGATGGATTACCCGGCCGATCCGAGTGGAGTCAACTTGTTCGGCGTCGATCCGAACCAATGGTTTGACAACGCCCTGGCCACCATCGAACCTAATGTGCCCAATGGAACCTGGCGACACGTCTCTCACCTGACGGGGACCGCACTCTTCCGCGACGCCAACGACCCGAATGCCAACGACCCCAACAACCCCAATGATCCCAATAGTGCCCTCAATGCGCCCTTCAACGACGCCAACGCGGTGGATACCGACGGTGACGGCAATAGCGACGCCTACCTGTTCAACACGGGCATCCAGGACCGCGAGGGCGGGTCGTTTTTCGCGGCCGTGCGGATGATCGACGCCGCCGGCCTGCTCAACGTGAACGTCGCCGGAGACTCGCAGCTAGGCGCCATGGTCGGCCGGGTCATGGAACCCAACGATATGGGCTTGGATAGACTGATGGGGACGATAGCGTCTAGTATCTTTACCGAACGCACCAACACCGGTCCCTACGATGTGAGCGATATGCTGGCCCTGGGCTGGCAGGGAGACCCCAACGACCCCAACTACAAGGGCCCCAACACGCTCAGCGGACGGCTATTCGACGCCGCGGGTGGAGTGGGAGGGACTTTCTCCGCAGTGCGGGGGTCCCTCACGACCGTATCGACGGACAAACCGGTCAGCCCCCTGTGGACGTATCAGGTGACAAGAGGTTGGGTGAGCGAGCCGAATGAATGGGTTATCGATCCGAATAGATATGGATTGAAGGCGGACCCGAATAAGAATGACCCCAATGTTTCCGACCCCAACGAGAGACAAAAGTTGTACGGCGCCTTCCTGGCCCTGCTGAACGGTAACGACGACAGTAACACTTCACTCAACCGCACCAAGGCCGCCCAGCTTACCGTCAACTTCATCGACTACGTGGATCCGGACCCCAATGTTATTACCCGCATCGACGCAAGCACTTTGGATCCCAGCTTCCCCGCGAATACCTTCTTCTACTACGGTGTCGAACGGCATCCGTTTGTGTCTAAAGTCTTCCTCAAGAGGATGTACGATCCCGTCGGCGGGACGGAGGCGGCACCCATCTCGGCCCTGGAGCTGATCAATCCCTATGTGAATCCAATACCCCTGGAAAACTATCAAATAAATGGGACACCGCTGAGCGGAACCATCGATCCCAACGGCGGGAGGTTCGTCATCCGCTCAGACGCCAATGTGCAGGTTGCTGAACCCAATGCAGTACAGAACCTCCCGATCAATGCGGCTGGAACCCTCCAGATCATGTGGAAGCTCCCAGCGGAGTCTTGGGCAGTCTGTGTCGATGAAACCCTGCCGGTGAATTGCACGGCTCCGGTCCCGGATCCGAACGATCCTAATAAGTTGAGTTACTGGCACGTCAGGTTCCGCGACGACCGCCTGCCCAACGCCCACTACAGCCTGGCACTCTACGAGGACTCCAACGACCCAAGGAACCTAGACGGTGCATCGGACCAAGACCTCAATTGCGACTACACCAACCCTTCCGGTCCCAAGATGGGCCAACCCAACCTGTTGAACGACCCATCGGGCGCCCCTGCTGAAGGAGTGCCCGTGTATGTTCGCAACGGGCCGATGATCAGCCTGGGCGACATGATGCGGGTGATGATTTTTGGACCGTCGGAAACGGAGCCCCTGACCGCACGGATAACAGGACAGTCTCCCACCTCGCTGTGGCTGGTTCCCAAAGCCACGAACGTCCCCCCCCCCGCCAACATCACCCAACCCGCCCTACCGGCCGGCTGCGTGGTCAGCGAGTTCTTCAATCTCCTGACACCAGACCCCAACAAATACAATAGCATCTCAGGGTTGATTAACATCAACACGGCGTCGCAAAAAGTCCTGGAGTGCCTGCCGGGGATGGATGCCAACGCGGCGCAGGAGGTCATCGCCTACCGCGACCGTCTGAATAACTCCATCAATGGAGGGAAGAATTATAGTGCGGGCAGGGCCGCTCCCTCTGCCACCGGCATCACAGGTTTGCGGGAAGGATTAGGTTTCGCCTGCGCCTCTGAGGTTGCGATTCCCTTGTCCTTCTTCCCGGCCACTACCTACAATCCCAGCAACCTTCCTCCTGAAAACTATGCCGTCTCCGAAAATCCGACCAGCGATGACGGGTTCGCCACAGATCCCAGCGCTTGCCCGCAGGGAGACTTCGTCAAGCAATACGCACGTTACTCCTGGTTGGCCAACCAGGTGGCGGTCCGCAGCAACACGTTCATCGCCTACATCCGCGTGCAGCGGGGCCACGACCCCAAATCGCCGCAGTACCGCAGCTACGTGGCCGTCATCGACCGCAGCAACTGCAAGTCCGTCGTAGACCGGCCGCGGGTGCTGCTGTTTGCAGAACTGAAGTAGCGCCCCCCTTGATGAACCCCCCTGGCGTGGAACGACAAGGCCCGGCCATCCTGATTACTTCTCCGGCGTACGCGGCCGAGACAATCGTCTCGCGCATCCGCGTCGTCGCCCCGGGTGCGGTCCTTTACGGCCCGGAGGATTTTCAGCGCGATCCGGCGCTGATCGAGCGGATTGACATCGTCCTGGGCAAGCTGCCCGCCGAGGCCTTCGGCCGGGCCCGGAGGCTCAAGTGGATTCACACCACCGCCGCCGGGGCCGATTGGGCGCAGCGCGAGCCGGCCTTATCGCACCCGGCCATCGTCACCAACTCGCGGATCCACGCCGAGCCGATCGCCGAGCACCTGTTCGGCCTGCTGCTGATGCTCATCCGTCGCCTGCACGTCGCCTGCCGCAACCAGTTGGCCGCACACTGGGGAAAAAAGACCACCCCCCCGCCGGACATCCTCGTGGGCAAGACGCTGTGCGTGGTGGGCCTGGGGACCATCGGCCGGCGATGCGCCGAGCTGGGGGCGGCCTTCGGCATGCGCGTCATCGGCGTCCGTAGGAACGTCAAAGCCGTCCCTTCGGTGGAGAAGGTTTTTGGCCCGGAGGACATCGGCCAGGCCTTCAGTCAGGCCGATGTGGTGATGGTTGTCCTGCCCGGCACGGCCGAGACGACCAAGCTCATCGGCCGGGTAGAATTGGCGGCCCTGCCGACCGGGGCGCTCCTGCTCAACGCAGGGCGCGGCAAGACCGTGGACACCGATGCCCTCCTGGAGGCCTTGTCTTCCAGCCGGCTGGCTGGAGCCGGGTTGGACGTCGTGGACCCCGAGCCCCTGCCGCCCGACCATCCGCTGTGGCGCATGCCCAACGTCATCCTCACGCCGCATACCGCCGGACTGCACCGCTCTTACGTGCAGAATGCCGCCGGCATCTTCCTGGAAAACCTCAGGCGGTTTCTTGAGTCTCGGCCGATGCTCTGCGTGGTGAACAAGCCCCTGGGTTACTGAACCCCCGGGTTTTTTCCCCGCCCGGCAAAACCTGTCGAAAAGGGAAGCAATCCCAGGATTTACATCGGCGTAAGTGCCTATTGCTAGAGGTGTTGCATCTTGTTGGGCCCCGCCGGTCAGTTAGGGTCTTGACACGACATCGGTAACGCGAGATGATGCCACGTTTTACCGGGCCTGAGATATGTTGCGGGCCTTCCACCCCGTAAGGCCGGTCGCACTGACGCAGCAGAGGCAGGGTAGTTTCTTCAGGTTCGTGTGCACCCGTTCGTCTTCCACGGGAGCCGTTCATCCGCGCAGGCATCGGGTCAGGCCCGGTGAGAGGAAAAGGAAGCGACATAAGTCCATGAGCGACGACGGAGGCAGTCACATCACGGTCTTGGTGCCGGCGTACAACGAAGCCACCACCATCGCCGACACGGTCCGCAGCCTTCAGGCCCAGACGCTCCAGCCCGATCAGATCATCGTCATCGACGATTGCTCCACCGACGCTACCGGCCAGATCGCCCGATCCCTGGGCGTCACGGTGCTCCGTCTGCCCCACAACAGCGGCAGCAAGGCCGGGGCGCAGAACTTCGCGATGGACCACGTCAAGACCGAGTTCACCATGGCCATCGACGCCGACACAAGGCTCGCCCCCGACGCCGTCGAGAAGTTGCTCGCAGCCTTTGAGGATGACAGCGTGTCCGCCGCCTGCGGGCTGGTGCTGCCGCAGTACGTCGAGACCGTCTGGGAGCGCGGGCGATACATCGAGTACCTGTTTGCCTTTTCCTTCTGCAAGCCCATCCAGGACTACTACGACCGGCCGCTGATCGCCTCGGGATGCTTCTCGGCCTACCGCACCGACGTGCTGAAGGCCATGGGCTGCTGGTCCAACCGCACGGTAGCCGAGGACATGGATCTCACCTGGCGCTTCTACCACGCCGGCCACGGGGTGCGCTTCGTTCCCCAGGCGGTGTGCTATCCCGTGGAACCGCACAACTGGCACTTCATGCGCAAGCAGCTCAAGCGCTGGTCGCACGGGTTCGTTCAGAACGTCCGCCTGCACTGGCGTCGGGTGCTGGAGATTCCCTTCCTTCGCTCGCTGGTGGCCGTGGCGTTATGGGACGCGGTGCTGGCCAGTCTGGCCTATCTGGTGGCCCTGCCGTTGCTCGCCATCCTGGTCAATCCCCTGTTCCTGCTGGGCTACGTGGTGGACTTGCCGGCCGTGGCCTTTCCGGTGCTGCTGATCGCCGCCCGCAGGAAAGAAGTCCGCCAGGCCGTCTTGAGCCTGCCCAGTTTCTTTGCGATCCGCATGGTCAATAGCGTGTTTATCCTCGAGGCGGTCTGGAGCGAGCTGATTGCCCGCCGGCCTCTGAAAGTGTTTGAGAAAGGACACTAAGCATGGTGGTCGGGCTCCCTGGAACGGGGATTGGCGGCCTGTTCTATATTCTTCTGGCCTTCATGATGCCCGTGCGCGAGGCCTTCCTGCTGGTCACCGGCAAGGGAAGGTCCCTGCTGCGCTGGGCCGGCATCGCCTACCAGACGGTCAATGCCACCGGGATCGTCCTGGGACTGTGGGGCCTGGGGTGGCTGCTGAACCAGATGGTGCGATGGACCCGATCGCTGATGAGTGAGAAGCTGGCCGCTACGGGCGGCGGGGGCGACTTCCTCCAAGCCGCCCAGCAGGTCTCCGGCATCGTCTCGGTCGGCAGTGCCTACCTGGCGCTGGTGACGCTGACCGGCGTAATCCTGGTTGTGGAAGTAATCAGTCTCTTGATAAAGGTTCGCACGCCGGCCGGGTGGAACCTTCGAGCGCGGCCCAACGCCCCCTCGGCCGACTGATTAGTGGTTAACTGCCCCACCCTAACGTGGCGGGAGGAATGGCCTTACTTTAATCCTCGCTCCGCCCCTGGCTTGCGCAACCTTATCACCGTCGTGCAGTTGCGGACCTAACTCCCCCATAGATATGGGTAAACTCTAGCGGTCAGCGGTATTGACACAGCCGGCCAACCCCCCTACCATCGCACGACCATGAGAATTCTTTCAGGCATACAACCGTCCGGCAAGCTGCACATCGGCAACTACTTCGGGGCCATCCGCCAGCACCTCCAGCTCGCAGCAGCAGGGGCACGAGTGCTTCTACTTCATCGCCAACTACCACGCCCTGACCAGCGTCGACCGACAAGGCAGGAGCTCGAGGAGATGACCCTCCACGTGGCCATGGTGTACCTGGCGCTGGGGATGGACCCGGCCAAAGTCACGTTCTTCTGCCAGAGCGACGTGCCGCAGGTGACCGAGCTGTGCTGGATCCTCAACTGCGTCTGCCCGGTGAGCCTGATGGAGAAGGGCACCAGCTACAAGGACAAGGTCGCCAAGGGCCTGCCGGCCAACATGGGGCTGTTCGACTATCCCGGTGCTCCAGGCGGCCGACATCCTGATCTACGACTCCAACCTCGTGCCCGTCGGGGCCGACCAGAAGCAGCACGTCGAGATGACCCGCGACATGGCCGGTCAAGTTCAACCGCGCCTACGGCCGGGACGTGCTGGTGCTGCCGGAGGCCTACATCGTGCCGGAGGTGGCCGTCGTGCCGGGCATCGACGGGCAGAAGATGTCCAAGAGCTACGACAACACCATCGAGATCTTCGCCAGCCGCCAAGGAGACCGCCAAGCGATGCATGCAGATCGTGACCGACTCCACGCCGCTGGAGGCCCCCAAGAACCCCGAGCAGTGCAACGTCTTCGCCCTGCTGAAGCTGTTTGCCTCAACGGAAGAGGCCGCAGGATATCGCCGCCAAGTACCGCGCCGGCGGCTACGGCTACGGCCAGGCCAAGAAGCGCCTGGCGGAACTCATCAACGAGCACTTCGCCGAAGCCCGCAAGCGATACGCGGAGATCGAAAAGCGCCCCGACACCGTCCGCGACGTGCTCCGCGACGGCGGTCGGCGGGCCCGCACCATCGCCCAGGCCACCCTGCAACGCGTCCGCTCCGTCTGCGGGATCATCACTAACCCGTAGCATGGGCATCAAAAGGGACGGACCATGGTCAAGGATGATGTGAACCACACGCGTTGGCTGGCGGTGATCATCCTAGCCTTGGTGAGCTTGGCTGCCCTTACCGTCGGGTGCATCAGTGTCGCTGACAAGGTTTGTGGTGACAGGGCTTATCGGTCGTACACCAACAACCCAGACAGGAACGAGAGGTATTCGGTTGTCTATGGAGAAGGGAACATTCGGGTTTTCATGCCTGGTGGCACGGAAGTTCCTGTGGAGATTTCTGACGTCGCCCACGCGTATATTCGGAGCCATTCGGCCACGGCTGACGACTTACGGTTCGTCACGATCGGCGATGACACCTTAATCCTGAACACGAAAGTCGTCCCCGAGACAAAATCCAGCCTCGATTACCCCATCACGAAGACCCACAAGGACTATAACGCCCTCCTCCGTTGGAGTCCGCAGCGCAATACCTACCACGCTACCGAAAAGGAGACTTCCACAAATTCGAGCAGTTATTGGAGGTACATCGCGGAGAGCGATGGGTGGGCTAAATGGGTTAGCGCCAGGGTGGGGGCCAATTGGGCGCATCTTGGCACAGGGAGTCAATGGTTGTCCCCAGACAACAATCCGATGGGGTTCAAGGTGACTTTTGTCCGGCCTGACGACGGCCAATGTTTTACCTACGATGTTTCCGTGGATTTTGCCAAGGACCCCCCTTTGGACATGCACGAGGTGGCCCTGCGTTTCCAGAATAAATTGCGCTCCCTTGGGGCCACCGACACCCTGGTGGCCTGGGAGGATCTCGAAGCCCTGGCCGGAAGGTTCCATATCACATCACCCTATCGGAACACCGGGGCCTCGATTGCCATCGCCTCGCCCACGGGCGCGTTGGACCTGACGGCCGCCGGGCGCCCCTTCCACGGCGGCAGCTTCGCGACAGGCCGCGATACCGTGCTTCCGGCAGTGGCATCAACGGAACCGATGGCCAACCGATGGATCCGCGTACCGCCTCCCGCGCAGGAGAATGCCCAACTGGATGAAACGACGCTGCCGATGAAAATGGTTCTCCACGTTGCGCCGAATTACAGGGACCGTATCTTGAAATATAAGCCCGTCGCGGGGAATGACATGTGCTGGGCCTACTGGCGTCTGGGGGATTCAGGATCAACCGCGAAGGATGAGAAAGGGTTGTGGAACGGCACCTACGTCAACAATCCCGCTCATGCGTCCGGATCGCTGGCGGGAGACAAGAACCCATGTGCCTCGTTTACACGAACCTTGTCTCAGTACGTTGACGTCACGACGCTCGGTGCCTTCGGAAGCAAGATGTACATTAACGGGTTCTGGATGGAGTGTTGGCTGAAGACCACCGACACCACCCATATCCTTGGAATCATGGGAGTCGTCCACCCAGGCCAAGCAACGGTGCAGGTCTTGCTGAATTCCGCCAACGGCGCCGATGTGGCTGCGGATCATCTCTACGTCCAGTTCCAAGACGAAGACGGCCATCGGCTTGAAGGGTATGTCTCGCCAACGGGACTGACCGATGGCCGATGGCATCATCTTGCCGTCGGTCCTTACTTCGCTTCCAAGCTGGTCGGCGTCTTCATCGACGGAGGGCTGGCCAGGCTTACCTATGCCTACCAGGATCTCTGTGACAGCTTTGCCCCCTATACCTCTCCGTTTTGTATCGGCGCAATCGGAGGAACCCGTGTCACGCATTGTTTTCAGGGGCAACTGGATGAGGCGGCGCTTTTTTTGGGAGAAATCTATAATCGCATCGTGGAGTCCCACTGCCTGCGGGGCACGCATGACCGTCTCTTTGAGATTGATGCAGTCGATTGGGGTTTTCGTCAGACCGGCGACGATAAAACCAATCCTCCGCCCTCGATCTTCACCGAGGGGATGCCGATTACTGCCATGTCGCTGTATCGCAACCGGCTCATCCTGGGCAACGGAAAGCACATCGCCTTCAGTCAGGTCGGCCGCGTCTTCGATTTCTACAATGTTGACGCCAACAGGGACGCCCGGAAAAACAGAGCCGTGGCAGACCGGGCCGCGGCCATCCAGATCGCTGGGGACCGCGCCCGCCAGGAAGGCATCCCGGTGGACGATTACCGGATCGCCGCTCAGGAAAACGAGGGCGCCTACTGGGTTGCCTTCGACCTGATCATCCCCAGGGAGACCCAGGGCCGGCCGGCCCATTTTGCCGTCCGTGTCGGATCCGACGGATCGTCGGAAGTGTACAAGAGCAAATAACCGCCAGGTGCCACGGCTGCGTCGTGCGCAGCCGTGCACTGCTGCAAACACCGCAGTAGTGGCCTCGACAGAAGGTTTTGTAAAAGGAACGGACGATGACCACGACTGAAATGAACAGCAATGGCTGGCTGGGGGCGATCGTCTTGGCCTTAGTGGGCTTGGCCACCGTTACGGCCGGGTGTGTGAATGTCAATGTTGACGCTGACAGCTACGCCCGAAAGTATATGGCCGTGGCGGACCGTGCCACGGCGATCCACATCGCCAAGGACCGCGCCCGCCAGGAAGGCGTCCAGGTGGACGAGTACCGGACCTCCGCCAAGGAAGACAACGGCGCCTACTGGGTCACCTTTGACCTGATCACCCCCAAGGAGGCCAAAGGCTGGCCGGCCCACTTCGCAATCCACGTAGCCTCCGACGGCTCGTCGGAAGTGTATAAGAACAAATAGCCGCCGTTTCTCGCGATGAAATAACACTCCCTTGGGTCCAAGTTCGATAATCGGCTTGCACGGCTGCGCAAATCGCACCCGTGGCACTCGGCGGGTACCTCTCTACTGATTTTCGGTGCGGATCAAGCGAACCTTTTTGGCCCAGGCGCATCCAAAGGGGTAGCCGGGGTATCACGGGCCGGCGTGGAGAGACACCCATGAAAAAGATCACGGGAATCGTCGCAGCGGGACTCATTCTGAGCGTTTGGGCTGATGTAGCGTTGGCGGATGGGATGATCGTGCCGGTCCGGCCGGAGCATCGGGTGCGGGGCGAGTGGGCGGTCAAGTACCACCACGTGGACATCACTGTCCGCGACCAGGTGGCCTCGGTCACGATCGACCAGGAGTTCGTCAACACCGGCTCGGCAGCCATCGAGGTGGAGTACCTGTTCCCCGTCCCGCCCGATGCCGCCATCGACTCCATGACCCTCAGCGTGGACGGCAAGGAGTTCGCCGCCAAGCTGCTCAAGGCCGACGAGGCCCGCAAGATCTACGAGGACATCGTCCGCCGCAAGAAGGACCCGGCCCTGCTGGAGTACGTGGGCTTCGGCCTGTACAAGACCAGCGCCTTCCCGCTGGAGCCGGGCAAGCCCGCCAAGGTCATCGTCCACTACACGTCCGTCTGCAAGAAGGACCGCGACCTGGTGGAGGTGTGGTACCCGCTGAACACCGAGAAGTTCTCCGCCAAGGCCATCGAGGACGTCAAGGTCACGGTGGACATCAAGACCGGCGGCCGACATCACGGCGGTCTACTCCCCCACGCACGACCTGTCGGTGGACCGCAAGGACCCCCGCCACGTCGTCGCCACGTACCACGCGAAGGACGCCCTGCCGGCGCCATGACTTCCAGGTGTTCTACAAGGCCGCCGACGAGGACGTCGGCGCCACGCTGCTGACGAGCTGGGGCGAGGAGGACCAGGACGGCTACTTCCTGGCCCTGGTCAGCCCCAACCCGCGCTCGGCCGCGGCTAAGGTCATCGCCAAGGACATCGTGGTGGTGCTGGACCGCAGCGGCTCGATGAGCGGGGAGAAGATCGAGCAGGCCAAGGAGGCGCTGGCATTTATCCTGAACAACCTCAACGCCGAGGACCGCTTCAACATCGTGTCCTACAGCGACACGGTGGAGACGTTCTTCGACGGCCTGGTGGCTGCGGACAAGGAGCATCTGGAGGAGGCCCGCGACCGGCTGGACCGCATCGCGGCCGGCGGCGGGACGAACATCCACGAGGCGCTTCAGACGGCCCTTGAGAAGCACTGGCCGCGGGGCAAGGACGTTCCGGCTGACCATCCGCTGGCCACCCGGCCCAAGTACGTCGTCTTCCTGACCGACGGCCTGCCCACCGTCGGGGTGAACGGACGAGGGCAAGATTCTGGCCAACACCAAGGCCCACAACGCCGGGGCGCGAAGTCTTCGCCTTCGGCGTGGGCTACGACGTCAACGTCCGCCTGCTGGACAAGCTCGCGGCCGACGGCCGCGGCAAGAGCGACTACGTCAAGCCCAAGGAGCCCATCGAGTCCAAGGTCTCCACCCTGTACGCCAAGATCAAGAACCCCGTGATGACCGATCTGAAGATGGAGATCAAGGGCGTCTGCGCATCGGCGACATGTACCCGCGGGAGCTGGGCGACCTGTTCGAGGGCGACCAGATCGTGGTCGCCGGGCGGTTCGACCGCAAGGACCTTTTCCTTAAAGACATCGCCGACCACGGCGGCCGGTGGGACACGCAGCTTGTCGATCACCGGAACCTATGAGGGCAAGGAGCGGGCCTTTGAGTATCCTGTGACAATCTCCATCCGCCGCGGCCGCGACAGCCGATTCGCCTTCGTCGAGCAGATCTGGGCGGTCCGCCGCGTCGGCTGGCTGCTGGACCAGATCCAGCTCAACGGCGAGAGCAAGGAGCTCGTCGATGAGCTGGTGGCCTTGAGCATGAAGTACGGCATCATCACTCCGTACACCAGCTTCCTGGCCGATGAGACGACCCGCCTGGACAGTCGCAAGGAGCTGGCCGATAAGGCCGTCGTGGCGGCTCGTGCCGCTGGAGCAAGAATACACCGGCGCCGCCGGCCAGGTGAACGCCATGAACCGCCAGTTATTTGCCCAAGCCGCCCAGGCTCCTACCCCGTCAGGTGCCTCCGGGGTGGCGATGTATGGTTACAGCCCGGCCGATACGAAGGCCTACGAGGCCGGAGAGAAGTTCCAGACCCTTCCCAGCGTCCGCCAGGTGGGCAACCAGGCGGTGTACCGTCGCAGCGGCAACGTGTGGGTAGCCGCCAACGCCGCCACGGTGGATCTGGACAAGCTCGCCGAAAAGGCCAAGACCATCGATCGCTTCAGCGAGGAGTACTTCGAAATGGTGCGGTCCAATACCGTGGCCGAGAACCAAGTCCTGGCCAGCCAGCAGCCCGGCGAGGAGCTGGTGATCCAGCTTCGAGGCCAAGTGTACCGCATCCGTTAGGATGATCATACCCTCCGACCCTGGTGCTGCTATTAGCTCCGCTTATGCGGGCTGTTAGCAGCATCAGTATTTTTTGTACGGATGCGTTTGGTGTATCATAAAGGCGTCCAAGGCGCTCAAGATGAGAGTCCATCCAACACCCTGCCGAAACGGGATATTCATTTGAGCGACGAACTACATCACGAGTGCGGCATCGCGGCGGTGTATCTGCTGGAGAAGCGCGCCGGTAAGGAGGGTCCAGCCAGCAAGGCCGTCGCCAACGGAGACGTGGCCGCCCTGATCCCGGCGATGCTGTTGGACCTCCAGAATCGCGGGCAGCTTGCCGCCGGCCTGAGTAGCTATCAACCGGGACGGGCCCAGCTCCTGGACACCTACAAGGACATCGGCACGGTGGTCGAGGCGTTCCGCATGTCCCACCCGGACAAGCACCGCACGATCCTGGCCGAGTACGCCGGCCGGGCGGCCATCGGCCACACGCGCTACGCCACCTGCGGGGCCGACGACGCCCGATACGCCCAGCCCTTCGAGCGCCATCACGGTCGGTTGTGGAAGTGGTTTGCCTTCGCCTTCAACGGCAACCTGGCCAATTATGCCCCGCTCCGCAAACGCTTGACCGATGGCCGAAATTACCACTTCTCGCTCAATACCGACACCGAGATCCTCATGCACGCCTTGGCCTACCGTCTACGGGGCGACAAGCCCATCGGCCTGCGGGACGTGATAGCCTCGCTCGCCCGAAGCTTCGACGGGGCCTACAACATCGTCTTTCTGGACGCCGCCGGAAGGATGTTCGTCGCCCGCGATCCGCTGGGTTTCCGGCCGCTGAGCTGGGCGGTGCAGGGGCGGCTGTTCGCGGCGGCCAGCGAGTCGGTGGCCCTGTCTAACATGGGCTTTTCCGAGAAGGAGATTCAAAGCCTGTCCCCCGGCCAGATGGCCGTCATCGAGCACGGCCGGCTGCGATTTGTGCGATTTGCCCGGCCGCGAAGACATGCCCATTGCTTCTTTGAGTGGATTTATTTCTCCAATGTCGCCAGCACGATGGACAATTCCAGCGTGTATCTGACGCGGGCCCGGTCCGGTCGGCGATTGGCGGAGCTGGAAGATCGGCCGATGGATGATTCCTGCGTGGTTGTGCCCGTGCCCGACACCGCCAAGGCCGCCGCCGATGCCTTCGCCTTCCAGATGGGCATCCCCTCGGTGGAGGGCCTGATCCGCAACCGCTACATCGGCCGAACGTTCATCCAGCCCGACTCCATCCGCTCCTGGAGCGCCAAGGGCAAGTACACCCCCCTGCCGTCGGTGCTGAAAGGCAAGCGGGTCTTTCTCATCGAGGACTCCATCGTCCGCTCGACCACGCTGCGGTCGCTGCTGGGCCAGATGCGTCAGCGCGGCGGCGCCAGAGAGATCCACGTCCGCGTCGCCTGCCCGCCCATCGTCTCGCCCTGCTTCTACGGCATCGACATGTCCACGCTGGGCGAGCTGTTCGCCCCCCGCTTCGTGCCGCGACGCTACCACGGAACCCCCGACCCGGCCACGCGGGTTCGCATGGCCAAAGCCTTGGGGGCCGACAGCCTGCGTTATCTTTCCGTGGGCGACTTGGGAGCGTGCCTGAAAATCCCAGGCCGCGACCTGTGCCTGGGCTGCGTGACCAGCAAATACCCCACCGTTTGGGGCAACCGCCTGTTAGCGCGAGCCCGGCGCAACCTCGCCACCGGCCGGACAGGCCGTACGTACGAGTGAACCGCTCTGGAATCCCCCGCCTTCTTCCCTTACCATGCTCTGGCCAGATAACCTGGCCGGCGCTTTTTTGTCGAAGGGCGCGGAAAGGATTCGCGTCATGGGTGGTTTTTTCGGCGTGGCTTCGAAGGATGACTGCGTCGCCGATCTGTTCTACGGGACGGACTACCACTCTCACCTGGGCACCCGCCGTGGCGGCTTGGCTCTGCGAAACGACCAGGGTCTGGCCAGGATCATCCACAACATCAGCAACGCCCAGTTCCGCTCCAAGTTCGAGGACGACCTGGGCCAGCTCCATGGCCACATCGGTATCGGCGTCATCAGCGATAACGAGGACCAGCCGCTGATCATCGGCTCGCACCTGGGCACCTATGCCATCGTCACCGTCGGGGTGGTCAAGAACGCCGAAACTCTAGCGGGCAAGGCCTTCGGCAAGCGGACCACGCATTTTTCGGAGATGAGCGGCGGGCAGGTGAACCCCACCGAATTGGTGGCTACGCTGATCAACCAGTCCGGCGACTTCGAGGAAGGCATCGTCACCGCCCAGCAGGCCATCGAGGGGTCCTGCTCCCTCCTGCTGCTGACCGATCGCGGCATCTACGCCGCCCGCGACGCCTTGGGCCGCACGCCGGTTATCGTCGGCCGAAAGGACGGCGCCTGGGCCGTCACGTTGGAGACTTGCGCGTTTCCCAACCTGGGCTACGAGACGGTCCATTACCTCGGCCCGGGTGAGATCGTCTTGCTCACGCCGGAGGGCATGGAGTCCAAGCGGCCGATTGGGAGCAAGATGCAGATCTGTGCGTTCCTGTGGGTGTACTACGGCTACCCGGCCTCCAGCTACGAGCGTATCAACGTGGAGGTGGTGCGGAACCGCTGTGGGGCGACGTTGGCACGGAAGGACAATGTCACCGTGGACTTGGTGGCTGGCATTCCGGACTCCGGCACCGGTCACGCCATAGGCTACGCCGACCAGGCCCATATCCCTTATCGCCGCCCGTACGTGAAATACACGCCCACCTGGCCGCGGAGCTTCATGCCGCAGGACCAGCGCGTCCGCGACCTGGTGGCCAGGATGAAGCTCATCCCCATCCGCGAGATCATCGAAGGCAAGCGGATGCTGTTTTGTGAAGACTCCATCGTCCGAGGCACGCAACTCAAGGACACCATCCGCCGCCTGTATGACTACGGCGCCAGAGAAGTCCACATGCGCCCGGCCTGTCCACCTCTGGTGTTTGCCTGCAAGTTCCTGAACTTCTCCCAGTCCAAATCGCAGCTTGACCTGGCCGCCCGCAGGTCCATCCACCAACTGGAAGGCCACGACGAGCGACATCTGAAAGAATACATCAACCCCGACGGCGAACGACACTGCGCAATGGTCGATGCGACTCGCACCAGACTTAACCTCACCTCTCTAAAATATCAGAGGCTCGAAGACCTGGTCGAGGCCATCGGTTTGCCCAAAGAGAAGCTCTGCACGTACTGCTGGGATGGTTGCGAAGGTTCCTAGCTTGAAGGTGGAACGCATGGCCAAAGAGAGAATCGATCACACCGCGTACTACGACAAGGTCGTGGAAATCCTGACTCGCCAGGGGCTGCTGCTGGGTAGCTACGACGCCGCCGGCAAGGCCAATCTCATGACCATCGGCTGGGGGGCGCTGGGGCAGATCTGGGGCGTGCCGGTCTGGATCGTGCTGGTCCGGCCTAGCCGTTACACCTGGCGGTGCATCGACCATACCGGATGTTTTTCGGTCAACGTGCCGACGGCCGACATGCACATGGTCTGCGCCACCTGCGGGTCGGTCAGCGGGCGCGATACCGACAAGTTCGCCCTCTGCCACCTGAAGGCCCAGAAGGGCCAGATGGTCCTGGCGCCCACCGTGGCGCAATGCCCCATCGTCTACGAATGCCAGGTGGTGCACAGCAACGACGTGCTGCCGGAGAAGCTCGCGGGGGAGATTCTCTCCGGCTCGTACATGGACGGCGACTATCATCGCGTGTACTTTGGCAAGGTCCTGGCCGCCTTCGCCGAAGCCGACGCCCTCAAGCTGCTGGGGTGAACCATGCTGGCCAGGGGCTTGCTCAGCGCGGTTGCCCTTATGCTGGCGGCCGCTCCGCTGCCACTGGCGGAAGACCCGCCTCTGGTCGGCCCGCCAAAGACGGGTTCAGTAACCGGCACGCTCTCACCGGCGGGGATTATCAAGGAACTGCGGGCCGTCTCGCGCGTCACGGGCGATAATTTCCTTCCGGACCAATTCGACAAAGCCACCGGCCGCTTCACCTTCGACAACCTGCCTGGTGATGCGCGATACGACCTGATCATCAGCTTGGCTGATGGTAGGGGAATCGAGGGCATCGACTTGGACTTCGTCGATAGCCGTCTACTGCGCCTGGCCGAGCAAAGGCGCCGCCAGCTCGGCCTGCCTGCTGAGCCGCCCCGCCCCTTCACGGCTGCCGACGCCCAGGAGATCCTCAAGTTCGTCACAGACTTAAAGGATTTTATGGACATCCGCCGCGTGCTCTACGTGGCCGGTCAAGATCGGCGGGCGACGGTACTGGTAGAGCTGATGCGGGCTCGCGATTTCCACGCCGCAAAACCCGGCGAAGTCATCTGGCGCGTGGAGCTGTGGTATTTCCAGTATTACTCCGGCGGCTGGCAGTGCCTGCCCAACCAGGAACGGGTCCTCCGCCGCGAGCGCCTGCCGTTTGAACAGTGGCGCAAAATCGGCGTGGAATACTATCCCCAGCTCAGCGTCTATGTCTCACCGGAGGGGACGAGCCAGCCCATAGAATTTATCATTCCTGAAAACCCCGACCCCTCCTGCGGCCGCCCCGCCGGTAGCGCCGTGGAACTCAAGACCGATCCTCACATCTTGGGTCTAAACCAGCCCCCGCTGGCAAGTCACCCCGCCAATCCGTAAAGGCTATCCTGAAGTTATGCCGATGTCGGCCAGGCCAGGGGCGAGTTCGACAATCAGGTCGAGTTCGACGGGTGAGTTGAGGGGCAGCTCGGCGGCACCGATGGCGCAGCGGGTGTGCTGGCCGGCATCGCCGAAGATTTTTAGCAGAAGGTCGCTGGCGCCGTTGGCGACCTTGGGTTGGTCGGTGAATCCGGGCGCGGAGTTGACGAACACGTTCAGACGCACCAGTCGGGCGATGCTGTCGATCGACCCGGCCACGCTCGTGATGGCGGCCAAGGCGTTCAGGGCGGCCTGGGCAGCGGCGGCCTGGGCGGCCTCCAGCGGAACGTCGGTGGGGACCTTGCCACTGGCAAGCAGCTTGCCGTCTTTAGTCGGCAACTGGGCGGAGGTGAAGAGGAGCCTCCCGCTTCGCACGGCCGGGACGTAGGCCCCGATCGCGGTGGCTACGGGCGGCAGAGTCAGCCCAAGCTGCTGCAATCTTTTCTCTGGCGATTTTTCCGCTGACTTCTCAGCCGACACTATCCATCTCCTCTTCCGGTCCCTCGTCGGGTTCGCTGACGTATTGACCCTCGGTCGTCCCTGGCGGCGGGGGCGATTCGGCCTTCGGCGCCTCGGCCGAGGAAGATGGCGCCGCCTGCTCGGCCGCCGACGGCTCGCGCGGGACGATGACAATCCGGTTGAAATTACCCTCCTGCATCGCACGGACCTTCTTCTGGCGGATGAGTTCCAGCAAGGCTAAAAAAAGCCCCACGATCTCCAATCGCAGCGTGCGGCCTTCGAAGATTTTCGCGAAAGTCAACGTGCCCTCGCGCTGGAGGCGGTCGAGGATGTCGGTGGCGTACAGCTCGATGGGCGTATCGTCGTAGATGACCTCGTGGTGCGTAGGCCGGTGGCCGATGGCCTCCATCAGCTTGCTGAACGCGTCCACCAGGTCCCAGACCTGCACGTCTTCCAGGTTCACTTCCGCCTGGTCGCTCTTTCCCTCTGGAGCAGGCCTGGGGAACTGCATCGCCTGGCGGTCGCCTGCCTCGCGGAGCTGGGAGGCGACGTCCTTAAAGGTCTTGTACTGGAGGAGCTGCTTGACCAGTTCCGCCCGCGGGTCGAGCTGAAGGACGCCTTCGGCCTCCTGGGGCGGCGGGGAGGGCAGGAGCATCCGCGTCTTGATCTCCATCAGCGTCGCGGCCAGGACCAGGAACTCCCCGGCCAGGTTGGGATCCAGGCCCTTGATCGTCTCGACGTAGCGGAGGTACTGCTCGGTGACGTGGGCGATGGGGATGTCGTAGATGTCCAACTTGTCGCGGCGGATCAGGTACAGCAGCAGGTCCAGCGGGCCGTTGTACACGTCCAGATTGACGCGATAATCGGGCATATCCGAGAGAGAGGATAACACTTGTTGGTCCCCAGGACGAGCAAGAACCGGACCTTGGCCCCAAGATCCTCCCAACCGGCGGGGTGCCATGGCCACGGAGTTTGTGGCCGCGCTCCGACCCGCCTTAGGTTTTACGTGATTGCACACACCGCAACCACGGCACCCGGCGTTGGGTAGACAAAGTCCTCTTCGTCCAGATTCACTGTGTGTCTTGCCAATAGGGTTTGTAGAATTCTAGAAACCGTGGTTCGGCCTCGTTCTTACACACTGGGCCCCCATTTTGCCATGAGAATAAATCCTCTGGGAAGCCAATGAAAATGGTCATAAGCTTATAGGCTGCCGCGATTACCCTCCGAGCGTGCTGACGTAGGCATTGAAGCGGACCGCAGTGAAGGTACGTACATCTTATGTTGCGGTACACATCGGATAGCTCTGACGCAAAGGCATCATCCAAGTAACCCCACACCTTCAGCGCATCAATGTTGGGAAGCCAATCATTAATGGGGCCTTTCTTCCACAATCTCTTGATGGGCTTATGGTGTTTGTGCAAGTCGATACGAGCTTTGTTCAGAAGTCCCTCGATCACTACGCACGAAGCCGATAGAGCGGAAAAGTCATTCCCAATGACATATGACTGCTCGATTTCGTTGATAACCAAGTCGAAGTCCGGAATGAGACGAAACACCGGGGGAGTGATCTCAAGAAACCGTTCTCCCATTTCATCGCTCACCAATTTATCTGAAACTTCACTATCGACGAATATCCCACTTCTTAGTGCCTTTGGCACTACGAACATTTTCGCCTCTCGCATTGCTGCTCGTTTCTGCAACGCAGCAGGCATAGCTAAGATGGGATTGCGTATGCAGTTGATGAATACCCACATATCTCCTCCGTCTAGCTTCTGTTTATCTGGTCTCTGAAATTTGTCTTGCTCCCCGGTCCCTTGCCGTCAGCGTATTCTCTTGCGGACATAGTCCACAACCTGGTCGGCGGCGATGCGGACTTGCTGGAGGCTGTCGCGGTCGCGGACGGTGACGGTCTGGTCCTGGAGCGTCTGGCCGTCCACGGTGACGCAGAACGGCGTGCCGGCCTCGTCCTGGCGGCGGTAGCGTCGGCCGACGGCGCCCTTCTCGTCGTAGAAGCTGGCGATGCCGGCGGCCTTGAGGGCCTGGTGGATCTTCGCGGCGACCTCGGGCATGCCGTCCTTCTTGACCAGCGGGAAGACGGCCGCCTTGACCGGCGCCAGGCGCGGGTGGAGCTTCATCACGGTCCGCGGCTGGGGCTTGCCGTTCTCGTCGGGGGCCGTGTCCTCGCAGTAGGCCTCGCACAGGAACGCCAGGGCCGCGCGGTCCACGCCGCCGGAAGGCTCGATGACGTACGGGATGTACCGCTCCTTGCGTCTCGTCGTCGAAGTAGGTCATGTCCCGGCCGCTGAACTTCTGGTGCTGGCGTGAGGTCGAAGTCCGTGCGGTTGGCCACGCCCTCCAGTTCGCAGATGCCGAACGGGAACGCGTACTCGATGTCCGCGCACGGCGCGGGCGTAGTGGGCCAGCTCCTCCTTCTCGTGCGTCGCGCAGGCGGAGCTTGCTGCTGGTCAGCCCCAGGTCGACGTACCACTGGAAGCGCTCGTCCCGCCAGTACTCGTACCACTTGTCGCCCTCGCGAGGGTGGCAGAAGAACTCGATCTCCATCTGCTCGAACTCGCGGCTGCGGAAGGTGTAGTTCCGCGGGTTGATCTCGTTGCGGAAGCTCTTGCCGATCTGCGCGATGCCGAAGGGCATCTTGACGCGGCTGCGTGTCCAGCACGTTCTGGTAGTTGGCGAAGATGCCCTGGGCGGTCTCGGGGCGCAGGTAGGCCAGCGGCGAGGAATCCTCCATCGCGCCGACGTAGGTCTTGAACATCATGTTGAACTTGCGGGCGTCGGTCAGCCCCGGCCGCACAGCGGGCATAGTGCGGTCGCACCGGCCGGCAGCTTGTCGGCGCGGGCGATGGTCCAGGCGACGCGGTCGGCCCGATCCTCCAGGCGACGGCGCGTCTTGCTGTTGGCGGCGGCCACGGCGGCGGCCTTGGCGAGTTCGGCGTCGTCGGCCTCCACGCCCACCGACAGCAAAACGTTGTCGCCTTCGTTGGCGACGGCGAGAAAGACCTTGTCGGCGCGGAAGCGGGCCTTGCAGCCGCTTGCAGTCCACCAGCGGGTCGTTGAAGTTCACCACGTGGCCGGACGCCTCCCAGACCTTGGGGTTCATGATGATGGAGCAGTCCAGGCCGACGATGTCGTCGCGCTTGCGGACGACGTCGTTCCACCAGGCGTCCTTGATGTTGCGCTTCAGCTCCACGCCCAGCGGGCCGTAGTCCCAAAAGCCGTTGATGCCGCCGTAGATCTCGGAAGACGGAAAGATGAAACCCCGCCGCTTGCACAGCGACACCAGCTTGTCCATCAGGTTGTTGGAATTATTCACGGCCATTTTGGTAACGCATTCATACCTGTGCAGGCGTAAGTCCGCTTGCAAGGTGCGAGATGATACGGCGGGCGGTCCTGAAACTCAAGGTCGTGCGCCGCCGCCCTAGTTCACCTTCGTCATTCGCACGGCCATGAAGGGCTTGCCGGGCAGCTTCAGGACGCACTTGCCCCCCACCGTGCCCGGAAGCGACGTGACGGTCATCTTCCAGGTGTCGATGACTTCCATCTTGAAGCGGACACCTTCCGGCAGGTCCATTGGCATCCGACCCGGCTGGTGAAGGCCGTAGTAAAATAGGTAGTACTCACCCGGCTTGGCACAGGCAATCGTTTCCGCGGCCCATGCTGATCGGCTCCAGGGCGGCCTTGGGGGCTGCTTGGAGGATGCGGTGGAGGAAGGCAATCCGCCGGGGGCTTTGGCCATAGAACCGCCTGCCGCCCTTGGACCACCATAGGATGTCCCTGGGATGCAAAAACGTTTCCCCGTGCCCCGCGTACCCGCCGTGAATGACGCCGATCCAGAAGCGGTTGACCAGCTCCCAGCCGGGGAGGTTGCCCCACCGCCGCTCGATGTTGCCTTCATACCCGCACTCGTCCACCACCACGGGCTTGGAGTATTGCTCGCGCCACTCCGTCACCTTTAACAGATCGTTGTGCTGAACGCTGCAATGCGTGACGTAGGGCTTGGTGTGGTCGTAAAAGGTCTTGCCGTTGTGCACGCTGCGGAGGTGGTGGTAGGGGTCGTTTTCCTGGACGATGCGGAAGTAGCGGTCGAAGTCCTTGACCGTCTTGGTCTTCATGAAGTCCCATTCATTGGCTATTGACCACCACACGTTGCGGAAGGCCGCCAGGCGGGCGATGACGTATTTGAGGTAGCGCTGCTCGGTGGCCGCATCCAGGTCGGAAAAGCCCCAGCGGTCGTAGGGATGGAACAGGATCAAGTCAGCCTCAATTCCCAGATCGCGGAGTTGCCCCACGCGCTTCTCCAGCTTCCGCCAGAACAGCACATTAAACCGGCTGAAGTCCCAGGACCATTTGACCTTGCGAGGGGTGCGCTTTTGCTCCTTTTGTTCCTTTTGTAAAAAAGGGTAGAAGTCCGGGTCATTGGTGTTGTAGAGGTAATGCTTGGGGAAGACGCACATCCGCAGTTTGTTGAAAGGCTGCCTTGGCCAGCGTCCGCAACGTCTGGGCCTGAAGGGCGCGGGGCTGATGGATCCAGGCGTAGCAGGTCGTGCCGAACGAATAGTGCCGCGTGCCGTCGGCGTAGGCGAAGTGGAAGTAGCGGTACACGTCCACCGGCCCGTGGTTGCCCGCCGAGGGCGGCGTGCAGGTGAACGCCCCGGTTTTTCCGTCCAGCTCAGGCCTGTTGCTGCACGTGACGTAGGACCATTGGCCAATCTCATCGGGCATGAAGCGGACGCGATAAACCCCGTCCGCGTCGTAGAAACCGTCCACCTCCACCGTGCGGTGCTTGAACGTGAAGCGAGCTCCGAATTGAACGTCGAGAAACGGATTGCCCTTGGGTAGTCCCTCTAATCCAAGCGACAACTCAAACACGCCCCACTTCTCTACCGTCTTGGCCTTTGGATTTCGCTCCATACGACTTCCTTTCCATCAGTCTCAATCCAACTTATTCCATCCTTGGTGACATGGTAGCGTCAAACGGGTCCGGCGGCCAGCGTACTTGGCTTGACTTGGCTGCGAACGAATCTCGATAATGCCGCAGAGTGACTAACCACGTGACCACTACCGTTTTCAAGGCAACGTCTCCGGCGCGGCAGGCCGAGGCCGCCCGGTGCGGTGCGGCGGCCTTGGCGGCAGGCCAGTTGGTGGGCTTCGCCACGGAGACCGTGTATGGCGTCGCTGCCCAGGCCAACATCCCCTCGGCCATGGAGCGGTTGCGGGAGCTGAAGAACCGTCCCAAGCGCCCTTTCAGCGTGCACCTGGCCCGCCCGACGGATGTCGAGCTCTACGTGGCCGAGGTTCCCCCGGTGGCCGAGCGATTGATCGCTAAGGCCTGGCCGGGGCCGTTGACGCTGGTCCTGCTCGTGGGCGGCCGATTGGCTGAGAAGCGATTCGCCCAGGCGGGTCTTTACGAGATGCTTTGCTGGCAGGACACGATCGGGTTGCGCTGCCCGGACCTGCTGCTGGCCCGGGACATGCTGGCCGCGCTGGACTGGCCGGTGGTGGCGCCCAGCGCCAACTTGCCCGGTACGGTCAGCCCGCGCAACGCCAAGGACGTGCTGGAGGCGCTGGACGGACGGATTGATCTGCTCATTGACAGCGGTCCGACCCGTTACGGCCAGGACAGCACCATCGTGGCCGTCGAGGGCGACACCTGGCGCGTGGTCCGCCAAGGGGTTTACAGTGAGCGTGAAATCGCCCGCCTGGTGCGCAAGACGATCCTGTTCGTCTGCACGGGCAACACCTGCCGCAGCCCCCTGGCCGCCGGCCTGGCCAGAAAGACGCTGGCTCAGCGCCTGGGCTGCCCGCCGGGAAAGTTGGCCTCCTGCGGCTGGGAGGTCCTTTCGGCCGGTGTCTGGGCCGGTGAGGGCCAGCGGGCCAGTCCTGAGGCTGTGGAGGCAGCCGCGGAATGCAGCGTCGATTTGGCCGGCCACCGCAGCCAAAAGATCACGAAGGAGTTGATTGATAAGGCCGACATGGTATTCTGCATGACGCGCGAACACGTGGACGCCGTGCGGGAGATGTCCCCCGCCTCGGCCGGCAGGACCCGGCGGCTTTGGAGCCGGGGAGATATCCCCGATCCGGCGGGCGGTGGACCGGACGCCTACCGCCAAACCGCTGAGAAGATGCAGCAGGCGATCGACAGAGATACTTAAGAAGGAATTCCATGAGAATCGCACTCGCCGCTGACCACCGAGGACACCGCGTCAAGGAGCGGCTCGCTATCCAGCTCACCGAGCGGAACCATCAGGTCCTGGACATGGGGACCAACAGCGCCCGGAGCTGCGATTATCCCGATCTGGCCTTCCCCGCCGCCAAGGCCGTGGCCGAGGGCCGGGCCGATTGCGCGATCCTGGTCTGCGGCAGCGGCATCGGCATGACCATCTGCGCCAACAAGGTCCCGGGCATCCGCGCCGCCCTGTGCCACGACAAGTTGACCGCCCAGACTCCTGGAGTTGCAGCCTAAGGGCCTGGGGACGGCCCGCCTCCCGGGGAAAGAGGATGATGCCGTAAGCCAGCTCTCCCGGCTTGATTGGGGGTGTTCTTCAGGCTGCGCCGGGCCAGGTCGTCGGCGATGGTCCGGGGCGCCTGGGTGTCAGTGGCGGCGTTGGCTGCCCCCAGGATGGCGCCGGCGGCGGCCCCCGCGGCCGCGCCCCGCATGGCATATTCCCCGGCCCGATGTCCCGCCACCACGCCCACGGCCGCACCGATCAGGGCCCCGGTGGCCCCACCCAGAATCCCCCCCGGTGGCCAGGCCTTCACCCCTTCCGCTAAGGGTGCTCCCCGGCTGACCCGGTCATCGGCTTCCTGATCCGCCAGCACGGGAAAGAGTTCCTGGTTCTGATTGACCAGAAAGGTCTGGGAAGGGTGATGATCAGGGTCTCGGGGCCGCGATTATCAAAGTTCACCTGCACGGGCAGCAGCCCGGCCCGGAGGATGTTGAAACCAAAGGCTCCCTTCGCCTCTTCCTCGTGGTTGCCAGGCCCGGGCCGCCACGTAGGCCCCGGCCACCCGTTGCACATTAGCGTAAGCCTCGGGGAGCTTCATGGGCAGCACCCGGGGATCGTAGGTGGAGCAGCCTTGCCAGACCAGGGTCAGGCTCAGACACAGCGTCGCGGCAATACGGCGCATAATGGCCTCCGGTTTATTCAAAAGGTTCGCTTATGAATTCTTTGATCTTGCTGTTATTGAATTTAATAAAAAAGATTAGTGTTCACGGACGAGTTCGGCGAGATGGAGCGCCAGGCGATGCTGATCCGGTCCTGGGGCCCGAACGTGAACGTGAAGATCCCGATCACGAACACGCGCGGCGAGCGCGAGCCTCGAGACTGATCCGCCGCCTGCTGGACCGCAAGGTCAAGCTCAACGTGACGGCGGTGTTCACGGACGCGCAACTGGCGAGCCTGTGCGAGACTGATTCGTCCCGAGGACGATGTCATCGTCTCGATCTTCGCGGGACGAATCGCCGACACGGGCGTAGACCCCATGCCGATCGTACGGCAGGCCGTGCGGGACTTTGCGTCCCACGCCGGCACGAGGATGCCTGGGCGAGCCCGCGCGAGGCCCTGAACATCTACCAGGCCGATCAATGCGGCTGCCACATCATCACCTGCACGGACGACCTGCTGAGCAAGCTTCCCCTCCAGGGCAAGTCGCTGGCCGAGTACTCTCTCGACACGGTGAAGATGTTCCACGGGGACGCCGCGCAGGCGGGCTTCTCGATCTGATGCGGAAGCGGACTGCGACGTGACCGAGAGGCATG
>CAVXDC010000045.1:0-66724 GCA_963760365.1 uncultured Phycisphaerae bacterium | reverse complement strand
TGGAAAACCTTTTAGTCCAGGATCGCCAGGATTTCCGATTCGTCCATCAGGACGTACTCCTCGCCGCCCACCTTGATCTCGCTGCCGGCGTAGCTGGCGAACAGGACCTTGTCGCCCTTTTTGACCTGGAAGGCCGCCCGCTTGCCGTCCTCCAGAAGCTTGCCGTCTCCGACGGCCAGGACCGTGCCTTTCTGCGGCTTTTCCTTGGCGGTGTCCGGCAGGACGATGCCGCCCTTGGTCTTTTCCTCTGCCTCCAGGCGCTTCAGGAGGACCTTCTCGCCCAGCGGACGGATCTTCGGTGCGGCCTTGGCCATGGTGCGACTCCTTTTCTCTGTGGACCTCGGGGTTTCGTTTTTAGATTTCCGCATCCCCCTGGCGGAGCATCCGGTCCAGGTGGATCATCATCCGGTGAATCTGCCGCAGCAGCTCCTCCAGTGCCAGCGGGCGGGTCACCACGCTGAAGGCGGCCAGGCGGAGCGCCTCCTCCAGCAGCCGCCGATCGCTGCGGCTGGTGACCACCACCACCGGCAGGACCGCATCGACCCGGCGGATCATCCGCAGCAGGTGGATCACGTCCACCGACCAACCGGCCAGCTCGTCCAGTACGGCCGCGTCGGCCAGGCCGGAGGAGACGACTTCCAATAACTGGCGGTCGCTGTCCACCTGGTAGGCCGTCAGGAACTGCGGGGCGACGATCTGCCTCAGCGACGGTAGCCAGCTCTCGGCCTCGCCGGTCACCACGAGGCTGAACGGCCCTTTGGCCCTGTGCTGTCTGCGCCGTCGTGACCATTCTTGCTGCCTACGCTCGGACGGCAAACCAATAACCAAAAAACTTTGGCCGACTCTCTAGCGGGCCAAGAATACATGGCCGTCCACCAAAAGAATGAGCAACCCTAGTGCCAGCGATGGCAAGTCGATTCTAAATAGATAGTTACGATTTTATAGCCTTTAGGCATCAGCCCTTGGCAACTGCCGTAGTTGTCGTCGGTGGGCCTGGGGTCTGCTCTATTGGCAGACAGGGGGAGAGGTTTTTTTAGAAGCCCAAGACTTCGATGGAGCGCAAAGGCAGAAGCTTATGGTGGGGGAATTGGCTGGTTTGGCAGACGTCTTCCACGCGGACGCGGCGGAGAAGCTGGGCCGAGAGGACCAGCACCGAGCCGAACCGTGCCAGCCGGCGCTTCACCCAAGGCCAATCCGGCAATAGCGGCAGTTTGACCCGGTCAGCCTCGACGCACCGGACGGTGAACCCGTGCAGTTGGATCAATTGGCGGAGGAACCCCAGCGTGTATCCGTGCAGGTGGGCCATGGCCTTGAGCCAGTGGGGTTGGCGACCGCGGATGAGACGGCGGATCTCTTTCCAATACGAGAGATTGGGCACGCTGACCACCAGAAACCCTCCCTCGGCCAGGATGCGGTTGGCATGGTTGAGCGGGGCGTGCCAGTCCGGTACGTGCTCCAGGACCGCCCCGGCGTGCACGCCGTCGAAACTTCCCGGTGGAAGGGGCCAGTCCCCCTCGATGTCGGCCACCAGGCAGTCGTCATACTGGCGGCGGGCCAGGGCGGCGGCCTGGGCGTTGATCTCCAGCCCGACGATCTCGAACCGCTTGGCGGTCAGATGCTCCCGCAGCGGGCCGACGCCGCAGCCGACGTCCAACAACCGATAGCGCCGTGAGAGTCCCAGCCGCTCGGCGTGGTCGCGGATAAAATCACAGGCCCTCCTCAGGCGAAGCCGCTCATCGGCGCTGTAAGGCTCCTCCCCGTGCCAGGCGGCCGGTTGACCTGTGGGTTGGAGATCCATGGGTGCAGATCCTTATATCGACCTGCCCAACACTCGGCAAGCTTCCCCGCATCTTGTGGATGATGGAAGGGGTCTGTGGTCTTCCCAGACCTTTGCCATGGCTGGAAATGTGTCAGGAAGGCCTTGACCCATTTGAGGCGTGCTGGTAGCCTACCTCACTCGCGCAGCCGGCGGGGAGAGCGTTTCTCCGCGCCGAGATGCTCTGCGAAAATCCCTAGGACAGTGTCAGCCTCGTTGCCCGGATGTTTTTTAACAAGAGCCAAGAGCCATGAATCCGGGCCCGATTGCGGAGGTGTACACTTGGCAGAACCCTTGGTGAAGCAGTTGATCGACGCGGGGATCCACTTCGGGCACCGGGCCAGCCGGTGGAACCCGAAGATGAAGCCCTACATCTTCGGCAAGCGGAACCTGATTCACATCATCGACGTCAAGGAGACCCTCAAGGGCATTCTGCTGGCTAAGAAGTTTCTCTCGCAGGTGGTCTCAGGCGGCAAGGACGTGCTGCTGGTGGGCACGAAGCGTCAGGCCCGCAAGGCCGTGGAAGAGCACGCCACGGCCATTCACATGCACTGTGTGACGGACCGCTGGCTGGGCGGGACGCTGACGAACTTCCGCGAGATCCGCAAGCGCGTCGGGCGTCTGGACCAGCTCGAGCAGCTCGAGGCCGACGGCATGCTGGATACCTATTCCAAGAAGGAAGGCGCCTCGCTGCGGCGGGAGATTCGCAAGATCCACCGCAACCTGGGGGGGATCCGCAAGATGGACCGCCTGCCCGGGGCGGTCGTCGTCATTGACCAGCGCCGCGAGATCAACGCCGTCCGCGAGGCGCAGGAAGATGGGCATCCCCGTCATCTGCCTGATCGACACGGACAGCGACCCGGACCTGGTGGACATTCCCATCCCCGGCAACGACGACGCGATGCGGGCGATCGAGCTGGTCGTGGCGGAGTTGTGCGGAAGCATCTCCGCCGGGTTGGGCATGCGTCAAAAGGCTGGCGAGGCGGCCGAGCAGCCGGGTGGACCCCGCCGCCGCAGCCGCCGGGCGACCGCGCGGGCGGGAGAAGCGATGGCCGCCGAGGCCGCCCCGGCACGACCGGCCGACGCCGTGACAAGCCCGGCCGAGGAGGTGCCCGCCTCACCGCCGCCTGCGCCGCCGGCCGATGCGCCTCAAGTCTAGCCGTCAAGGAACTTGCCCTGCGAGCGGAGGGAAGTTCCTCGACCTACGCGAACCGAATTGGGAGTGGTTATGGCAGAGATATCCGCTGAGGTCGTCAAGGCCCTGCGCGAGGAAACCGGCCAGGGCATGATGGAATGCAAGAAGGCCCTCCAGGAGTCCGGCGGCGACGTGGAGCTCGCTAAGGACCTGCTCCGCAAGAAAGGCCTGATGACGGCGGAGAGAAAGGCCAGCCGCGCGACCGGGGAGGGACTGGTCGGTGTCAGCATGAACGCTGAAAAAACCTCTGCCGCGATGGTCGAGGTCCGCTGCGAGACGGACTTCTGCCGCGCAACGATGTGTTTCGCGCGATGGTAGCCAGGGTGGCCGAGTTGGCCGCTGCCGGCCCCGAAGGCCCGGCGGAGCCTACCGCCGCGATGAAGCAGGCCGTTGGGGACGCCCTGGCCAAGATCGGCGAGAACATGGCCTGCGCCCGGACGGTCAAGATCTCCGCCTCGCGCGTGGGGGCTTATATCCATCACAACGGCAAGGTCGGCGTGCTGGTCGGCGTGGATGGCCCCATCGAGGAGGCGACGCTGGCCGACCTGTGCATGCACATCGCCTTTGCCGATCCCCTCGGCATCACCCCCGCCGACGTCCCGGCCAAGCTGGCGGCCAAGGAGCGGCAGATCGCCCAGGAGCAGGCCGCCGCCAGCGGCAAACCGGCCAACATCGTCGAGAAAATGGTCGAGGGCAAGGTGGCCAAGTTCCTGGCCGCCAACGCGCTGCTGGAACAACCGTTCATCCGCGACGATAAAAAGAAGGTCAAAGACATCCTGGGACCGGCGAAGGTCAAGGCCTTCGCGCGGTTCGCCGTCGGCCAATAAGCTCAAAGACATCATGGCAAAGCCAGTACCATACAAGCGGGTGCTGCTGAAGATCTCCGGCGAGAGCCTGGGTCCGGTGGGCGGATCGGGCATTGATTCGGCGGCGGTGAGCTACTTCATCAACGAGCTGATGCCCGTCGTCCAGCGGGGTGTCCAGACGGCGGTGGTGGTCGGCGGGGGGAACCTGCTGCGAGGCAGGCACCTGGCGGACAATCCCGCCATCCGCCGCACCACGGCCGACTACATGGGCATGATGGCCACGGTGATGAACGCCCTGGCCTTGCAGGACAGCCTGGAGGCCCGCGGGGTGAGCGTCGCGGTGATGTCGGCCATCGCGATGCCGTCGGTCTGCGAGACGTGGAACCGCCGCGACGCCCTGGCGCACCTGGAGGCCGGCAGGGTGGTGCTGCTGGCCGGCGGCACGGGCAGTCCGTTTTTCACCACCGACACCTGCGCGGCCTTGAGGGCGTGCGAGCTGGGGTCCGAGGTGGTCTTGAAGGCCACGAAGGTGGACGCCGTCTTCGACCGCGACCCGCTGAAGGACCCCGCCGCGCGGCGGTTCAAGCGGCTGACGCACCGCAAGGTCCTGGCCGACGGGCTGGGCGTGATGGACCTGGCGGCTATCTCGATGTGCATGGAGGCCAGCATCCCCATCATCGTCTTTCGGCTCTCCAAGCCGGGGAACCTGGCCGCCGTGGTCGCCGGAAAGAACATTGGCACAATCGTGACGCGGTGAAGTGCGGAGTTCCGCTATGGCCAGCGACGACATCCTGCTGGAGGTCGAGGAGAAGATGGAGGCGGCCGTGGCGTACCTGCGGGGGGAGTTCCGCACCATCCGCACAGGCAGGGCGTCGGTGGGCCTGGTGGACCACCTCAAGGTGGACTACTACGGCTCACCCACCGACCTGCGGCAACTGGCCACCCTCTCCACCCCCGATCCGACGCTGATCGTCATTAAGCCCTTCGACCCTTCGAGCTTGAAGGACATCGAAAAGGCCATCTTCGCCAGCAACGTCGGCATCACGCCCAGCAACGACGGCAAGGTGATCCGCCTGGCCGTGCCGCCGCTATCCACCGAGCGGCGGCAGCAATTGGCCGGTCAATTGAAAAAACTCTCCGAGGCCGCCCGCGTGTCCATCCGCAACGCCCGCCGCGACGGCAACAAGGAAGTGGACCACCAGGAGACCGAATCCCTCCTGACCGAGGACCAGGCCAAGCGCGCCAAGGACGAGATCCAAAAACTCACCGACCAATACGAGAAGCAAGTGACCGAGGTTCTGGAGGCCAAGACCAAAGAAGTGCAGGAGGGATGATCACCTCCAAAAGATGGGCGTCGGAAGCCCCGTGCGTGAGCCCGGGGATGTTTTGGGGTTTAGTTTCGACGTGATAGATGGAATACCAGCCTCCACCTGATGGTGGGGGCTTCCTTGGGTCGGAAAAGCTCCCACAGGCTCCAGCGACAGGGTATACTTATCCCGCCATCCAGAGGGAGTAGCTCAATAGGTAGAGCAACGCACTTTTAATGCGTAGGTTCCGGGTTCGAGCCTCGGCTCCCTCATCCTGCTTCGCTCCCATACGGGAGCTTCGCAGGACACGTTCTGCGAACGCGAGCAAAGTGAGCGGAAGCAGGTTGCCCTCCGAAGCCTTGGCGGAGGAGGGTGTTCTATCACACTTGCCACGATGCGCGCTGGGGAAATGCCTTCCACGCCTGAGGCCGACTTTGTAGGATACACGTTCGCTTCCCGGATCGCTTCCGGGTGGGCGCCGCAAGCTCGGCCCCATCGTCTAGAGGCCTAGGACACCGGGTTTTCATCCCGGCAACAGGGGTTCGAATCCCCTTGGGGTCATCCTGCTTCGCTCCCGTACGGGAGCGAAGCAGGATGACCTACGAAACTTTAGCGAAGGAGGGCTTAATCCAAGACGAAGGAATCCCTCATGGAAGATACCTACGGAAAGCTGATCAGCTCGCTGGCCATTGAAAACGACAAGCGGATCGTCCTGCTGGTGATGGACGGCCTGGGCGACTGCGACAACGATGGGCATGGCACAGCCCTTCAGCGGGCCCACACGCCGAACATGGATAAACTCGCCGCCCGGGCGGCCTTGGGATTGATCGTGCCCGTGGCCACGGGTGTCACGCCCGGCAGTGGCCCGGGTCACCTGGGGTTGTTTGGGTACGATCCGCTTGTTTACGAGGTCGGCCGGGGGGTGCTCAGCGCGCTGGGCGTGGAGTTCCCGCTCCAGGACCGCGACGTGGCGGCCCGGCTCAACTTCTGTACCATCGACAAGCAGGGCCTCGTTGTCGACCGCCGGGCCGGCAGGATCTCCGACAGCGAGAACCACCGCGTCCTGGCTAAGCTCAAAGCCGCTCTGAAGCCCCCGGCCGGGGTGGAAGTTTTTCTGGAGACCGAGGCCGAGCACCGCGCCGTGCTGGTCCTGCGCGGCGAGAATCTCGATGACAACATCGGCGACACCGACCCCCAGCAGACCGGTGTGCCGCCGCTTTCGCCCACTCAGGGGAAACACGCCTCCAGTCCGACGGCAAAAATCGTGGAAAATCTCCTGACTCAAGTGCGCCGTATCCTGGCCGATGAGCCCAAGGCCAACATGCTGCTGGCCCGGGGGTTTGCCAAGCATCCGGACTGGCCCAAGTTTGCCCAGCGTTATCGACTCAGGCCCGCCGCCGTGGCCGGGTATCCGATGTACCGCGGCGTGGCGAGACTCTTGGGCATTCCCGTGGTGGCCAGGCCCACGACGGCCGAGGACGTCTGCCGCGAGGCGGCCAAGGCCATGGCGGACCACACGTTTGTCTTTGCCCACTTCAAATACACCGACAAGACCGGCGAAGACGGCGACCTGGCCGGCAAGGTCAAGCGGATTGAAGAAATGGACGCGGCGCTGCCGATTTTACTGGAGGCCGGGCCCGACGTGCTGATCGTGACCGGCGACCACTCCACGCCGCCCAGCCTCAAGGCCCATAGCTGGCACCCGGTGCCGGTGATGATGCTCGCCCCCTACCTGCGGGGCGGAGACGGTGCGCGGTTCGAGGAGACCAACTGCCGCCGAGGGCAGATTGGCACGATGCCGGCCAAGGAGCTTTTGGCGTTGGCGATGGCCCATGCCGGCAAGCTGGAAAAGTTCGGCGCCTGAGGGTTTTGGCAGACGGGCGGCGGCCGGCGGTTTTGCGTTGACAGGCGCCGATAAGGTCCCTAGCATAAGGCCGTCGCCGGGACTTTTTCCCCCAAGCCCCGCCGGCCGGCGGCGGCCCGGAGATATCACGACGTGAGGTGGAAGTCATGAAGGGACTACTCATCGCAGCGGTGTTGTGTGTGGCCGCCTTCCTGGCCGGTTGCACCGTGACCGAGACCTCCGCGGAGCGCGACCGCCGGGTCCGCCGGCAGGTGGACCTTCAGATGCGCATGGCGGTGGACGACTTTGAAATGATTATGTTGTTGGATCGCAGCTCCAAGCTGACGGAGTGGTATACGCACATGGATTACTGATCAGGCCGTTCCATTGAAAAAATCCAGGCCTCTGGTGTCGTTCGCCGGGGGCCTGTGCTTTCCGGGTTTTCCAACGGACCTTCGTCTTGCCAAGGCAACAAAGTTGACCCAAAGTCGCAATGCGCTTTCCCGAAGGCAGGAGTTCGGGAAAATCGCCATCTGCTCATCTGGAGGTATTCCGAAAAGCAGCTACCTTACCAGTTCCTTCCAGTCCTCAGCCGGGGAGGGTTTTTCCGTTCGGCCGCCCAGGTGCTGGGACAGGAACTGCTCCGCGGCCGCGTAGAATTTCAGCCGATTCTCCGGCCGGGCCAGGCCGTGACCTTCGTCGGGAAACAGCAGGTACTCCACGGGCTTGCCGTTCTTGCGGGCCGCGGTGACGATCTGCTCACTCTCGGCCTGTTTGACGCGCGGGTCGTTGGCACCCTGGGCGATCAGCAGCGGTGCCTCGATCCGGTCGGCCTTGAACAGCGGTGAGCGGGACTCCAGGAACTCCACCTCCGTCTCGACCTTTCCCACGCGCCGGTCGAAGACGGCCTTGAAGGTTGCCCAGTAGGGCGGCATGGTCTGGATCAGCGTCAGGATGTTGGAGGGGCCGACGAGGTCCACACCGCAGGCGAACTCCTCGGGCGTGAACGTCAACCCCACCAGGGTGGCATAGCCGCCGTAGCTGCCGCCGTAGATCGCGACTTGGGCCGGATCGGCGTAGCCTTGCTGGACAGCCCATCGCTTGGCGTCGATCAGGTCGTCGTGCATGGCAGCACCCCACTGTCGGTCACCGGCATTGAGGAAGGCTTTGCCGTAGCCGGTGGAGCCGCGGAAATTCACTTGCAGCACGGCGTAGCCGCGATTGGCCAGCCACTGCACTTCCATGTTGAGGCCCCAGGTGTCGCGATGCCACGGCCCGCCGTGGACGTCCAGCACCATCGGCGGCTTCTTGTGTCGAGCGCCTGGCGGCAAGGTCAGGTAGCCGTGGATCGTCAGCCCGTCGCGGGCCTGGAAGGCAATCGGCTGCATCTTGGCTGAGCGCATACAGCTCCAGTTCCGGCCGGTTGCTGAACAGAAAAATCGCCTTCCGCGAGGTGCGGTCGTAGTGGTAGTACCGCACCGGCCCGTCGTTGACGACGTACGCGACGAGCCAGCTTTGATCGGCCAGGTCGCGGCTGACAACCTCAAAGTCCCCGTCGCAAGCCTTCGCCAAGGCCGCGAAGTCGTCCCGGATCGATGCATCGATCACCAACCACTCGCGTCGGGCCCGCTCGAACTGGACCGCCTGAAGCGTGTGCTTGCGGGGGTGCCTCAGCGTTCTGGAAACGTCGTATTGCGGGTCCTCGGCGATGACTTTGGAATGGCCGGTTCGCAGGTCTATTTCCAGCAGTCGCCTGGCATTGGCGCCGACGCTGGAGAGCATCCAGACGCCCTGGTTGTCGGGCGTGAAATCCTCCACGCCGCCGAAGGTTTCCTCCGGCCCCCATGTCTGGAAGCTCCGCCAGGCCGGGCCAGCGTCGTCGCGGATGCGGGTCTCCGAGCCGCCGTCCGGCAGGTACACGTGTGCCGCGCGGACTCGGAGGGCGTGGTCGGCCGTCCAATCGGCGACGTCGCCGGGATTTTCCGTATCCGGCGTCAGCGTGCCGGCCTTCAGGTCCGCCCGGTACACGTCGTGCAGTTTCGGGTCGCGATGGTTCATCGCCACCAGGATTTCGTCGGGGAACTCCGGATCGGCCGCGATGATTTGGGCCTGCACCTTGGGGTAGGGCGTCAGATCGCGGGTGGTGCACGAGGGGACGTCCGTCTGGAAGACGTGCCAGTTCTCGTCGCCGTCGGTGTCCTGGAGATAGAGGACGTGCCGGCTGTCCTGTTGCCATCGGTAGATGCGGATGCCGCGCTTCCGATCGGCCGTCACGACGCGGTCATCGTCCCGGCCGAGCGTGCGGACCCATACATTGAGCACGCCTTGGTCGGGGGCGATGTAGGAGAGCAACTTCCCGTCGGGGGACAGTTGAGGCTGCCACTTCTTGGGGTTGCCGAACAGGGTGGTTCGTGGGATCAACGGCGCTGTCTTTGCGGCCATGTCGCGAACTCCTGGATTGGTTGTGAGCCACCAGTATAACCCCCAACGTCTTTCCGCCGATAGTTTAGGCCGGAACCGGCTTCTTTCGACTCAGGCGGTTCCGCAGGCGTTCCATGTACAGGAAGAAGACGGGCGTCACGTAGAGCGTGAGCGTTTGGGAGAACACCAGTCCGCCCACGATGGCCAATCCCAGTGGGCGGCGCGATTCGGCCCCGGCGCCGTAGCCCACGGCGATCGGCAGGCCCGCCATCAGGGCGGCGAACGTCGTCATCATGATCGGGCGGAACCGGATCATGCAGGCCTGGAAGATGGCCTCGGCAGGGGGCTTACCTTCCTTGGCCTGGGCCTCCAGCGCGAAGTCGATCATCATGATGCCGTTCTTCTTGACAATCCCCACCAGCATGATGATGCCCACGAAGGCATAGAGTGAAAGCTCCATGTGAAATATCAGCAAGGTCGCCAGCGCGCCGAAACCGGCAAAAGGCAAGGCCGTGAGGATCGTCAGGGGGTGAATGAAGCTTTCGTAGAGAATGCCCAGCACTATGTAGATCACGACGATGGCCAGGACCACCAACATCAGCATGCCGGACTGGGAGGATTCAAAGGCCTGGGCGGTGCCCTGGAAGCTGGCGGTGACGCCTGCGGGCAGGTTGCGCCGAGTTTCTCGACCTCGCGCACCACGTCGCCCAGGGAGCTGCCGGGCCTGAGGTTGAAGGACAGCGTCACTGAGGGCAATTGCCCGGAGTGATTCACCGACATCGGACCGAAGCCTTCGATGGCCTTGGAGATCGCACTCAGGGGCACCAACTGGCCAGGTTGGCCGCCAGGGGACAAGGACCGGACGTAAATACTCCTTAGCGCCGAAGGACCGAGCTGGTACTCCGGCAGGGATTCCAAGATCACCTGGTACTGGTTGGTGGCCGTCAGAATCGTGCTGATCTGGCGCGAGCCGTAGGCGTTGTAGAGGGCGTTCTCGATGGCCTGGGCCGTCACGCCCAAGGCTTGGGCCTTGTCACGGTCGATGTCCACCTGCACCTGGGGGTTGCGGATCTGCAAATCGCTGGTGACGTCCTGAAGGATTGGTAACTCCTGGAGCTGCCGCTGAAGCCGATTGGCAGCAGCGTAGAGTTGGCCCGTGTCGGGCCCCTGGAGCGTGTATTGATACTGGCTCTTGCTAGGCCTGCCCCCGATGAAGATGACAGGCATGTTCTGGAGGTAGATGCGCATGCCGGGAACCTGGGAGGCCTTGGCCCGGAGCATCTGCACCATCTGGTCGGCGTCCTGACTCCGTTGGCTCTTGGGTACCAGACGGATCAGCATGAACCCGGTGTTACCCGCCCCTCCACTCGGCCCCAAGCCCGCGCTGGACATGAGGGAATCCACGCGAGGGTCCAGGCGGATGACCTCGGCCAGGGCCTGCTGGTGGGCGAACATGGACTTATAAGAAATGCCCTCGACCGCCTCGGTGGAGCCCAAGATCTGCCCGCGGTCCTCGTTGGGCAAGAACCCCTTGGGGACGACCGCAAAAAGGTAGAACATGGCCGCGAGAATCGCCAGAGAGATCCACACCGTGGGCCGGCGGTGACGCAGCACGAAACCCAGGCTCTTGCCGTAGAAGTCCAGGGCCGCCTGGAAAATCCTCTCAGACCAATTGAACAGTCGTCCGTGCTTGACCTCGCCACGATGCCTTACGAACCGGCTGGCCATCATCGGGGTCAACGTCAGCGAGATGACCCCGGAGATCAGCACCGCCACGGCGATGACGACGCCGAACTCGCGGAACAGCCGTCCCACCAGCCCGCCCATGAGCACCACGGGAATGAACACCGCCGCCAGCGACAGCGTCATCGAGATAATCGTGAAACCGATCTCCCGTGAGCCGTCCAACGCCGCCTGGAAGGCGCCTTTGCCCATCTCCATGTGGCGGAAGATGTTCTCCAGCATCACGATCGCGTCATCCACCACGAAACCCACCGACAGCGTCAACGCCATCAGCGACAGGTTGTCCAGGCTGTAGTTCAGCAGGTACATGAACGAGAACGTCCCGACGATGGACATCGGCAGCGTCAGGGACGGGATCACGGTGGCCGAAAGATTACGCAAGAACAGGAAGATCACCAGGACCACCAGCACCAGCGTCAGCAGAAGGGTGAATTGCACATCGTCGGCGGAGGCTTTGATTGGCTCCGAGCGGTCGATGAGGACGTGCACCTGAACGGAGGCGGGCAACTGGGAGCGGAACGTTGGCAGCAGGTTCTTGACCGCCCGGGCCACCTCGACGGTGTTGGTGCCGGGTTGGCGCTGCACAGCCAGAATGACGGACCGGACCTGGCCGCTCTTGTCGCAGTACCAGGCGGCGGTCTTGTCGTTCTCGACGCTGTCATAGACCTTGCCGATGTCTTGCAGTCGCACCGGCGAGCCCTGTCGGTACGAGACGATCAGGGGCCGGTACTCCTCGGCCTTGTTGAGTTGACCGGTCGCCTCGATGGTAAAGGCCTGGTGTGGTCCGTAGAGCACACCGGTCGGCAGGTTCACGTTCCCGTTCACGACGGCGTTGGAGATATCGTCGCTGGACAGCCCGATGGCCGCCAGTTCGTCGGGATTGGTCTGGATCCGCACGGCGTACTTCTGTGAACCATACACCATCACCTGGGCCACGCCGCTGACGGTGGCGATCCGTTGGGCCATCAACGTTTCTCCATATTCATCCAGGGTCAACAGCGGCAAGGTGGCGCTGGTCAGCGTGATGAACAGAATCGGGATGTCGGCCGGATTGACCTTCCGATAGGTCGGCGGGCTGGGCATGTCGGACGGAAGCTGCCTGGAGGCGGCAGTAATGGCCGCCTGAACGTCCTGAGCGGCGGCGTCGATGTTGCGGCTGAGGTTGAACTGGAGCACGATCTGCGTGGAACCCAGCAAGCTGCTGGAGGTCATCGAGTCCAGCCCCGCGATGGTGGAGAACTGGCGCTCCAGCGGGGTGGCCACCGACGAGGCCATGGTCTCCGGACTGGCCCCCGGCAACGAGGCCTGCACCTGGATCGTCGGGAAATCCACGTTGGGCAAGTCGCTCACCGGCAGCAAGCGATAGGCCATGATCCCGAACAGCAGCAGACCGATCATCAGCAGAGTGGTCATGACTGGCCGACGGATGGACAATTCCGGCAGGTTCACGATCCTTTGGCCTCCTGGGTCGCCGGAGAAGTGCTGGTTAAAGTGGGTTTGATCTCCACTTTGGCCCCGGGGAAGAGCCTGAGCTGCCCGTCGGTGACAATCCGCTGGCCGGGCTGAAAGTCGCCGCGAATGACGGTGTCGTTTTCAAGGGTTCTTTCGATATCGATCTTCTGCGGGCGCACAGTCAGATCGCCCTCGATGACATAGATGAATCGCCCCTCCTGGCCGGTCTGGACGGCCTGGGAAGGAACGACCAGCGCCCCTTTCTCCACGGTCAACGTCAGCACGGCGGTGACCAACTGTCCGGGCCAAAGCTTGACTTGGGAGTTGGGAAAGACGCCCTTGAGCCGGATCGTGCCGGTGGCCAGGTCGATGGCGTTGTCGATGAACGCCAGCTTCCCCGTCGCCAGGGGCTCGTTTTCCTTGATCGTAAAGACGTCCACGGCCAGCGGGCCTTGATCCTGATACTTGCGGATTTCAGGCAGGTACTGCTGGGGTACCGCGAAGGACACGTAAATGGGCTGGACCTGATTGATGGTGATCAGCGTCGCGTCGTTGGCCTTGATGATGTTGCCCTCGTTCACCAGCAGGCTGCCGGTGGCCCCGTCGATGGGGGAGTCGATTTGGCAATAGCTCAACTGAATCTTGGTTATCTCGATGGCGGCCTTGTCGGCCTTGATGGCCGCGGCCAGGGAGTCGGCCTTCGTCTGGGCTGTATCCAGCTCGTCTTGCGAAGAGACGTTTTGTTTGAACAACGTTTCCACCCGTTTGGCGTCTCGGACGGCGTTGTCGTACTCCACGGTGTCGTGCGCCAGGTTCGCCTCGGCCTGGTTCAGCGCCGCCTGGTACGGCCGGGGGTCGATGGTGTAGAGCGCATCGCCTTTCTTGACCGCCTGACCTTCCTTGATGTGGACTTTGACCAATTGACCGCCGATCAGGGTCTTGACGGCGACGGTCGAATAGGCCTCCACCGTGCCGATGTTGCGGACCTGGATGGGCACGTCGCGCTGCTGAACGGTCCCAGCCAGGACGGGTACGGCCGGCTGCACCGGGCCGCCGCTGCCCCCCCGACGGCAACCGGCCACGACCAGCACGGCGGTCAAGGCCGACGCCAGGCCGGCCCATCGCAGGCCGACGGAAATACGACAAGGTTTCAAGCGGTCATGCGCGCCCATGTTGTCCATCGGTTCACTCCTGTGATCCTGACGTCTGGTCGGGCACAAGTACTTTCCAAAGGATTATTTTAGGGAGGATCAACGCAAAACGCTCTCGGTAAGGTTCCGCAGGCTCAGCCGCGCCCTTGTCGTTTGGCCATGGACCAGACGTCGCGGGAGAGCTTTGCGGTGCTGGCAAGGATGACGAAGAACTCCAGTCGGCCCAGGAACATGCCGACCGTCATGTCCCACAAGGCGCCGGCCGGGGCCGAGGGCGTGGTGACGCCGCAGGAAAGCCCCACGTCACCGATGGCCGAGGCATACTCGAAGAGCGATTCCTTCAGGCCATAGCCGTAGGCGGCGAGGATGGCTGATCCAACGACGTACGTGGCCAGGTACAGGAATACGAACGTGCCGATCTGCCGCAAGCGGGCGTCGTTGACGAAGACCTGCCGGTCGGCCTCCCACACCGCGTTCTCCACCACGGCCGTCCGTGGCAGCAACCAGCGACGCAGTTCCCACACCAGGCTCTTGTACATCAGGTAAATCGCGGTACTGCTTGATGCCGCCGGCCGTCGAGCACGTGCCGCCGCCGATGAGCATCAAGACGATCAGCACCAGCCACCCAAAGCCGTTCCAATTGCCGTACTGGAATCCAATGGCCGAGAAGCCGGTGGTCGTCAGGGCCGAGATCGTGTCAAAGATCGCCACGCGGACGGCCTTGCCCACCGTCGGGTACAGCCCGCGGCAGGTCAGCAGGAATGTCAGCGCCGCCGAGACGGGGATCAGCACGGCCATCAGCCGGATTTCGCCGTTCCGCGCGACCGCGCGGAGCTTGCCCCGCAGCAGCAGGTAGGCCGTGACGAAGTTAAGGTTGCCCAGGATCATCAGCACGATAATGACCGCCTCGATGACGGCCGAGTCCCAGTAGGCGATGCTTTCGACCCGGGTGGAAAAGCCCCCGGTCGAAATCGCCGGCAGGCAGTGGTTGATCGCGTCGAACCAAGTCATCCCCGCCCATCGCAGGGCCACCGTGCCCACCACCGCGTATCCGCTGTAGATCATCATCACCAGCTTGGCCGACTGCTGCACGTGCGGTACGAGCTGGTCGCGTCCTTCGGCCACCCCCACGGCCGGGCCGGTCGGCCCGGTGATGGCCGAGAGCATGATGATCGCCAACCCTACCCCGCCGGCCATTTGCAGGATGCTCCGCCACAGCAGGATGACGTGGCTGGCGTGAGTGACGTCCACGACCGACAGGCCCGTGGTCGTCCAACCGCTGACGGACTCGAAGACCGCCTGCGTGAAGTTCAGGCCCAAGACCGCCATGAACGGCACGGCGTGGAGCACGCAGGCAATGACCCAGCTCAGCAGGACGATCACGCCGCCTTCCTGGACGGTCAGCACCACGTCCGACTGCGGCCGAAGCAGCCGCCAGCCCATCAGCCCCAACACCGCCGTGACAACGGCCGGGATGACGAAGGCCCACGCCTGGGCGCTTTCGCCCGGCCAGACGAGCAGCGCCAGCAGCGGCGTTAGCATCATCCCCGCGCAGAGGATCAACACGAACCCTGTGGTGGAGAGGATCGCCCGGTATCGTTGTCGGAGGAAGCTGGCCTCGCGCACGGCGGCCTCCTTCAAAGGGTCTTGCCCGTGATGGCTTTGAGGACCGGGCCGTGGTTGTCGGGAAGTGTGATCAGGACGATCCGGTCACTGGCTGCCAGAACCGTGTTGCCGCGCGGCACCAGCGCTGCCCCCTCCCGCAGGACGACGGCAATCAGGCTGCCCTCGGGCAGGGACAGGTCGCGCAGACTCTTGCCGACCACGGGCGAGTCCGGCTGGAGCTTGACCTCGGTGATGTTGACCTTGCCCCCGCCCAGGGGCACCAGGTTGGTGATCTCATCCATCGCCGTGCGCTGCTCGATCATGCTGGCGATGGTCCGTGCGGTCGAGAAGGCCGCCACGCCCAGCTCTTGGAAGACCGTCTCGTTGTCCGGGATCGTTCACCAGCGCAACGGTTCGCGGCACGCTGTACTGCATGGACGCCAATTGACAGATGGCCAGGTTGTCCTGATCGTTGGGCGTTACGGCCAGCACGGCGTCGGCCCCGTGAGCGCCCGCCTCTTCGAGGATGGTCGGATCGCTGCCGTCGCCATGGACCACGGTGACCTTCAGCCAGCGGGCCATCTGCACGCATTCATCCGGATCGCGGTTGATGACCGTGACCTGATGCCCCTTGGCCAGGAACGTCCGGCACAGGAAGTAGACTGGTTTTGCCGCCGCCGACGATCAGGACCTTCATGCCGAGTCCTCCAGGCTGCGAGCGGCCGCTATGGATTCGAGGAATAGCTCTGCCGCCACCGATGTGGGGCAGATCGACTCGATGCCCAACCGGCGGTAAATGGGCTTCCGAGCGGGATCGAACACCCGCGCCAGCACGCGCGACACCGAAAAGGTCGCCCGGGCGACCTGGGTTACCATGAGGTTAACGTTGTCATCCCGCGTGGTGGCGACAACGATATCGGCCTGGTCCACCTTGGCCTGCTTCAGGACGGCCAGTTCGGTGGCGTCACCCTCCACGCGAAAACCGCTGTACTCGGCCGAGAGGTTGCAGAACGCCTGCTCGTCCCGGTCAATCACCACCACGCCGTGGCCGGCCCGGCTGAGCCGGTTGGCCAGGTGCGAGCCCAGTCGGCCGCAGCCGACGATCACGATGAATAAGTCCGAGGCCATTACTTCGGTTCCTTTTTCGGCTCTTTCTTCCCGCCCCACGCTGGCCTCGCCGTCGGAAGTCAGGCTGGTCGCGCGGCTAAGGTTCTCATGCGCCGGCTTGTACGTGGGGTCCAGTGCCAGGGCCGCCCGATAGTTCTTCTGGGCTTCCAGCTTGTTGCCGCTCATCTCCAGCAGCACGCCCAGCAGGTTGAACGCCTCCGGTTTGGTCGCGTCGGCGGCGATGGCCTGGCGGACGTGTTCCTGGGCGGCGTCGAACTGTCGCTCGCCGATGCACTTCTTGGCCAGTTCGATGTGCGTCTCGTAGTCCTTGGCCTGGGCGGCCTGGAGGGTGTCGCGGTCGAGCACCTTGTTGACCAGCTCGCGGATCTCCTTGGGGGCGAAGGGCTTCTGGATGAAGTCCACCGCGCCGAGCTTCATCGCCTCCACGGCCGACTCGATGGTGCCGTAGGCGGTGATGATGATGACCTTGATGTCCGGCCGGGCCTGGCGGACGCGCCGCAGCACCTCCATGCCGTCCATGCCGGGCATCCTCAGGTCGAGTAGAATCAACCCGAAGGGCTTGTCCGCCAGTTTCGCCAGGGCCTCCTCGCCGTTGACGGCGGTGTCGGTTTCAAGCTCCAGCGCTTCAAGCGCCTGCGACAGCGTCAGGCGGATGTTCTTCTCGTCGTCCACGATCAGGACGGGTTTTTTGTCAAAAGAGGCTTCCATGGCGGTTCTCCTAGGGTTGCTGCGCCACCGGCAACGTGAATGTGAACGTGCTACCCTCGCCGGGCGTCGAGTTCGACCCAGATCGTCCCCTTGTGGGCGCGGACGATCTCCTTGCAGATGGCCAGCCCGAGTCCGGTGCCGCCGAGCGTTCTTTCGCCCTTGACCTGCACGAACTTGTCGAAGATGCGGCTCTGGTACTCCGGCGGAATGCCTTCGCCGTCGTCGGCCACGGACAGGTGCACCCACGGGCCCATGTGCCGGGCCGAGACGGTGGTCTTGCCGGTGGGCGTAGCGCAGGGCGTTGGCGATCAGGTTCGTCAGCACCCAGGTGATCTTATTCGGCGTCGGCCTGCACGTCGGGGACGTCCGGCGGCACGTCGACCTTGAGCTCGATCTTCTTTTCCTCGGCCTGGGCCTTGAACACACCGACGGCCTTTTCGGCCAGGACGGTGACCGGAACGCGGTCCAGCTCCATCTCCACCTTGCCGGCCTCGATCTTCGAAAGGTCCAGCAGGTCGCTGATGAGCGACTTGAGACGCCCGAGCTCCTCGTGGGCGGCCTCCAGGAGCTGCTTCTGCTTGTCGTCAAGCTTGTCGGCCGCTCCTTCCCGGAGCAGTTCGATGCTCATGCCCAGGCTCTGAAGCGGCGTCTTGAGCTCGTGCGAGGCCGTCATCACGAACTCGCTCTTCATTCGGTCCAGTTCCTTCAGCCGCGTCACGTCGCGCAGCAGCAGCACCACGCCCAGCATGCCGCCGCCCTTGGAGACCACCGGCGTGATGGCGAACATGTAGTGCCGGGCTGCCTCGGCCCTCGCCGACCGTCAGGATGTTCTTGCCTTCCTCGATCTTCGGCGGCTGGCCGGACTCGGCCGTCTGCTTGATCAGCTCGAAGAGCTGCTCGTTCTTCACGACCTCCAGGAAATGCTTCTCGCGCGACGGCTTCGGGATCGACGCCCAGGATGCGGCCGGCCGGCGGGTTCATGTTGGCGATGCGGAACTCGGCGTCCACGACCACCACGCCGTCCTCGATGCTCCGCAGCACGGCGTCGCTCTTGCGCTTCTCGGCCACGATCTGCTCGACGTTCAGGCGATGGTAGAGGCCGAGCTTCTTGGCCATGGCGTTGAAGCCCTCGGCCAGCCGGCCCAGCTCGTCCGGGCCGCTCACGGGCACCTGCACGTCGTAGTTGCCCTCGGCCAGGGCCTCGGTGGCCTCCATCATCTGCCGGATCGGCCGGACCAGCCGCTTGCTCAGCAGCAGGCTGAAGGCCAGTCCCAGTCCGATGGCCGTCAGGGCCACGGCGACCGTGGACGCAGATGGCCGTCTGGGCCACGCTCTCGGCACGCCGGCTGGCGGCGAACATCGTGTCCTGGTTGATCTCCCGCAGGCGGATCGCCTCGTCGCGGACGTGCTTGAACGAGGGCAGCACCGTCTCGTGGTAGAACTCACCGGCCTGTTGCGGACGGCTCGCCCGCAGCTCGCGAAGCTTGGAGAAGTTGACCAGGTAGGAGGAGTACCCTGTCTCGATGGCCTGGACGATCCCTGCCTCGCCAGGGACGGTGATGTTGTCCTTCGCCCGGCCGAGCCACTGGAGGAACTGCGTCTCGTTCTCGCGGAACTGCCGGAGGCCTTCATCCTCGTAGTCGAGCATCACCAGCAGCGTGGCGCTGTCCTGCCGCTCGATGGACGTTGATCATGTTCTCGGCCGCCAGGATGCTCTTGTAGTTCTCGCGCAGGATGGCGTTGCTGGCCCGTCCCAGGCCGACCAGGTTCACCACGGCCCAGACGAGCACCACCACCATCAGCGCCAGTGTGATCCCGTAGCCGATGAGGATACGTTTTCTGAGGGTTGCCACCACGGGGGCAGTATTATCCCGCAAGACAACCGGAAAAGCAATTTGGACGGTGACCCCTTGCAGCACTGTTCCTCTCGTGGCGGCCAGAGGCGCTTTGACGTAAGATGGTCGGCACAACGTCCGCCGTGGCTTTTCCGGGACGTCCCAGGCAGGAGACGCATGCGGGATTTCGCCCGATCTTTGAAGTACCTTTGGCCTTACCGGTTGCGGATCGGTCTGGCCTTGCTCTGCACGCTGGTCATCAGCGTGTTGTGGGCCGGCGGATTGGCTGCGATCCTGCCGGCGGCCAAGGTGCTGATGTCGGCCGAGGGTCTGCACGGCTGGGCGTACCGACTGGCGGCCTCGGACCACCTGGGCGTGGACCTTATACCGCGATTGACCCCGGATCGCACGCAACTGGAGGGCCGTCAGCTTTCCTGGGTGGTGGAAGTGGGGCAGGCCCACCATGGGCGCCGCGATGCAGGCCGCCTGCTACCGGGCCAGTGGGTGCTGGGCCTGGAGGACGGTGACGAGACCCACCGGCTCCTGCGGGCGGACGCCTTGATGCGACTGCTGGCGATGCAGCCGTCCGATCAGCGGATCACGCTCCTGGTGTGCCCGTCCGGCAGCGACCGGACGACACCGGTGCCTGTGGTGACGGACAGGCTGACCCTGCCGAACCGGGCGATGCTGGGACTGGCCCGGTGCTTCACTGAGCCGCAGACCTACGCGGACCGCTTCCCGATCCTGCTGGTGCTGCTGGTCTTTGGGATCGGCATCAACCTCCTGCGCGACGCCTTGCGGATTGGCCAGGAGTTCCTGTCCACCTCAGCCGTGTGGTACGCGGTCAACGACATCCGCTGCGACAACTACAACGTAGCCCTGCGCCTGCCGGTGAGCTACTACGCTAGGCGCGGAACGGCGGACACGATGAGCCGCTTCATCCAGGACACAAGTCTTCTGGCCCGCGGGCACGTCACGCTGCTGGGCAAGACTCTGGTGGAGCCTGCCAAGGCGCTGGCGGCGCTGGCGCTGGCGCTGGTCCTATCCTGGAAGCTGACGCTGATCGCCTTGATTGCCGGCCCACCGGCCTTTCTGGCGATTCGCCACCTGGGGCGGGCGATGCGCCGCGTCTCGCGGGAGGCGCTGCGGAGCATGTCGGAGATGCTGGGGGTGCTGGAGGAGACGCTCAGCGGTATCCGGGTGGTCAAGGCCTACACCCTGGAGAACCGCGAGCGCCGGCGGTTTCTGCGGATCAACCGGCAGATGCTCCGGCAGAACCTTCGGATTTTCTTCGTGGACGCCCTGAGCGGCCCGGTCGTGGAGGCGATGGGCGTCACCGCGGCCATGGCCGCCGTCGCCGTGGCGGGGTACTGGGTCCTGCACCGCCAGCACGACCTGGACGCCGAGAAATTCCTGGCCTTGATGGCGTGCCTGGTGGCGATGTTCGACCCGATCCGCAAGCTCTCGTCCGTCTCGACGGTCTTTCACGCCTCCGCCGCTGCCGCTGCACGGGTCATGGAGCTGCACGACACGCCGCAGGAAGTTTCCGCGCCCATGCGCCTCCCTGCCGCGCCACAGGCGCAGCATCGAGTTCCGTAACGTCGGCTTCCGCTACGAAGGGGCGGGCGATGACGCCCTCTGCGACGTGAACCTGGTCATCCGGGCCGGGGAAAACGTGGCCATCGTCGGGCCTAACGGTTCGGGCAAGACCACGCTGGTGTCGATGATCCCGCGTTTACTAGACCCCTCGGCCGGCCAGGTGCTCATCGACGGGACGGACATCGCGCAATGCTCGCTGCGGTCGTTGCGGCGGCAGATCGCCCTGGTGACGCAGGACGCCGTGCTCTTCCACGCCACGATCGAGGAGAACATCGCCTGCGGTCTGCACCGCTCTGGGCCCGACAAGACTTATCAGGCGGCCCGGCGGGCCTACGTGGAGGAGTTCGTCCGCAAGCTGCCCGAAGGATATGGTACCATCGTGGGGCCCCATGGGGCGACGCTCTCGGGCGGGGAACGGCAGCGGATCGCCATTGCCCGCGCGATCCTGCGCGATCCGGCCATCCTGATCTTCGACGAGGCGATGAGCCAGATCGACGCCGATTCGGAGCATCGCATCCAGCAGGCGATGCGGGAGTTCTCGTGCGGAAGGACGACGCTGGTCGTCGCGCACCGCTTTGCGACGGTGCTGGCCGCCGACCGCATCGTGGTGATGCAGGCAGGACGGATTCTGGACAGCGGCACGCACAGTGAGCTGATGGATCGCTGCGAGCTCTATCGCCATCTCTACCACACGCAGTTCACCGCCACCAGCGGCCAGAAAATCGCTACCATGGCACGCGCAGGGCTCGGAGGGGATGCCGCAGGATGAACCGGGCCAGCTTGCGGCGCAGCGCCCGGCGGACGGCACGGTCCTGCGGCGGGGTATCGCGAAGGTAGGCCCACTGCATCTGCGGCCGGACGGTATACTTCATGAACTTCCGGTAGGCGCGGTTGAACTCCCGATCCGGCATGGCCGTAAGGTTCACCGGTTGTCCCGGCGCCTCGAAGTAGGTAAAGCTGCCCCAGGTCAGACGGCTTCGGACTAGCGGGCTTAGGTCCTGGTAGATCGGCGTGCCGGGCAGCGGGCAAAGCCGGCCGGCGCTGAGGATCTCCGGCCTAGCCCAGCGCAGGAATTCGACGGTCTGCTCCAAGTCCTTGGCCGTCTCGCCGGGCAACCCCACCATGATGTCGGCGTAGATGCGCAGGCCCGCCTGGTGGGTTAGCAGGACGGCCCGGCGGTTGAGCTGGAGCGTGGCGTTCTTGCCCAGCCGGTGCAGCGCGTCGCTCGAACCGCTCTCGAAGCCGTACTCCACCTGGATGCAACCGGCCGACTTCATCTGCCCCAGCAGCTCGGCGTCCACCTGGTCCACGCGCAGGCAGGCATCCCAGGTGAGTTGTCGGTGTAGGCCGGTGCGTCGAATCTGCTCGCAGAGCTCCAGCAGCCGCCTGCGGTCGGCCCCGATCGAGTCGTCCTCGAAGTGGATCGCCTCGATGCCGAACTGCCGGCGCACGTATTGCATCTGCTCGATCACGTACGGAATGGAATGGAACCGCACGCCGACGCCGGCCACCAGGTGCCCGGCACAGAAGCGGCAGCGGTTGGTGCAGCCGCGAGAGGTGCGAAGGTTGGTCGCGGTGCGCTGGAGCCAGCGGATCAGGAAACGCCCCCCCGAGGTGTAGTAATCCATGCCGAACAGGTCGTAGGCAGGGGGGCCGAGGGTATCCAGGTCCTGGACCGGCGGGCGGTCGGGCGTGCGGATCACGCCACCGTCGGCGCGGAAGACGATTCCCTGCACTGAGGGGCCAGGCCCGCCCTCGGCCAGCTCCCTTAGGGTGATCTCGCCCTCGCCGAGGACGGCGACGTCGATTCCCGGACACTCCTGGAGCAGCTCCTCGGGCAGGGCGGTGGGGTGGGGGCCGCCGGCCACCACCAGCGTTGTCGGCCCGCAGATCGTTTTGGCGTCCTGGGCGATGGACCGCCCTTCGACCACGCCCGGAGTCACCAGCGACAGCCCGACCATCTGCGGCCTGAATTCCTGCATCAATGTCCGCAGACCCGCCCGGGCGGCCTCCCAATCAAATCCGTTGCGGACCAGGTGCTCCTCGGCGACGTACACCTTGACCTCATGGCCGCTGCGCCTCAGGACGGTGGCGATGCAGGCGATGCCGGTGGGCACCCATTGGGACAGGAATATCCCCCGGGGCCAATCGGAGCTGGGAGGCGCAGGATAGACCAGTAGGATTTTCATCAGGTCATCTGGATTTCAGCATGTTCCGGAACAGTTGCCTGCGGAACGAGTCCCGCCAGGCATGTCCGCGCAGGATGACGCCGCGGCTCATCGCCAGGCGACACCACCAACCGGGCTTAGACAATCCCAGACGCTGTGCCAGCTCGTGGCAGCGGATCTCGCCCAGCAGCGTATAGGCCAGCCACAGGCCCATCGCAACCGCCCTAGCTGCTCCGGTGCGGGCGATGGCATCTTTGAGCCAGGTCTCATCCAGCTTGCCGGCCGCCTGGCGGACCGCCTGCATGAGGTCCACCAGCAGTTGCAGGCGGTCGAAGCTATGGCTGGCGGCACCGTGGACCGCGGCAATCAGGATCGTCCCGGCCGGGCTGGGATGGGGCTGCAAATTAGCCGGGGTCAGTTGCAGGTCCTCGAAGGTCACCGACAGGCCTCTCCGCAGGCTGGGGGAGTTCACCAGGTTGGTATGCACTTCCACGTGGCCGGCTGACCGTTGGGGACGATGCCAGACTTCCTCGCTGTAGCCGACCTCGTACTTCATGACGACCAGGACCGGTCGGTATCCCAGGCGGCCCATCACCGGGCGTGTCGCGGCCAGCGCTGACTGCGGGATCAGCAGGTCTACGTCGGTAAAGAACCGAAGCGACGGGTGGGGATAGAGGCGGTCGGCAAAATCCCCGCCCTTCAGGACGAGCACCGGCAGGTGGGCCTGGCGGAAGGCCTGGGTGATTTCGCGGGCCTGTTGCCGCAGCGCCAGGCACAGGCCTGTTCGTTGCAGGAGCATCTCCGGGACGGTTTTCCACAGCGCCTGGGCCCTGTCGTCACCGTTCCATAGCACCAGGCCGCGCTCGGCTAGGCGGTGGATGTTGGACACGACCGCCGGCAGCACGCCGTGACGATCCGCCAGGTCGATCAGGCGCTTCATCTTGTCCCCTGGCAGGGGGGCGACCTTGACCGACACGTCGGGCCCGAGGGGGTCGGCCAGGGCCAGCAGCATGGAAGGAATCGACGTCACCGGTTTACCTCAGCAGCGACTGCACCAGCCCCCCCAGCTCCTGGAGGTTGGGACATAAGCTCACCTCGAAGGTATCACTCCAGCGGACCAGCTCGGCCAGGGCGGCAAACGCCCGGCCGGCGCCGCCGTCGCGGTGCTTCTCGTAGGCGCGGACGTTCTCGTTGACCAACCGGGCCAGGGCGCGGGGCTTGTCCAGGGGATGCACCTGGTGCTGCCAGGGATTGTGGGGATTGAGGAACAGGATCACCCCCGGTGAAGCGGTCAGGCCGGTGGTCGGTGCCACCACCTGCTGCACGTTCACCAGCACCTCCTGGCCTCCGCCGCCGACGCGAGGCAGGTCCGCCAGCCACGGCAGCATCTGGATCGTCTGAGTGTGGACCTTACAGCGGAGACGGATGCCCCAGATCTGCCCGCCCTCCTGTAGCATCGAAGGGCTGTAGAACGTCATGTCGTCGGCCAGCAGACCGAAGCCCTGCACCGGCCAGGCCCAGGCCCGCGGTCGTTTTTCCGCGGCCGCTGGGGCCGGAGATGAGCACGGCCTTCCGCTGGGGCGGGCGATCCAGGAACAGGCTGGCGGCGTGGATGATGTAGTGCCCGCGATCGTTGAGGATGTCGCAGAGCCATGGCAGGACGCATGCCTCCATCAGGCAGGCTTCGGCGCCGGGCCGGACGACGAATTCCGCCCGCGCCTCCGACAAGTCCACCTCGGCCATGGCCTGGTCGATCACCTCGATCTGGCGTCTTCGCTGGCCGCAGCGGAAGATGATCCTGCTTCCCCCCGGCAGCGTGCCACGCCAGAACTCCGGCAGCTCCGCCGGAGCAGGCAGTTGCTCCGCGGTGCGAATGCGGAGATCAAACGCCCTCTTCGCCCGGCGGCGAGGCATAGGCGCCGAGGGCGGCCTGCACGGGCCCCAGCAGCGCCGGGCTGTCGGCCTCGACGGCGATGTGCAGGCCATGGACGTCGAAATGGGCATGCACGGAAGGCATAGCATCAATAATAAAAACAAGGAGCAGGATATGCTGCTCCTTGTTTTCACCGCTCCACGGATTTTTGCGTCAAACCGGTTAGGTAGGCGGCAGTTGCCCACCCGTGACGATGGGGACCGCGCCCGGGTCACATCCGAGAGCTGCTCACGCTTCTCGAACGTCGGCGGAGAATACGGCTTCTTGGTTTTCATACGGTCTCCTTTGGCCGGCACCGAAGCGAAGCTGCATTGCTCATCAGCCCAGGATGACCCCGGTGGGGACGCTGGGCGTTTGTCGCGTGACGTCGGAAAGTTTTTCCAGCTTTTCCAGCATGGGCTTAGTATACGGTTTCTTGGTTTTCATACGGACTCCTTTGGCCGGCACCGTGGCGAAGCGGCATTCCTCAATCGATAACCCCTGTGGCGACGATGGGCCCGTTCTCCGTGACGTCGGAAAGCTTCTGGAGCTTCTCCAACACGGGCTTGACGTAGGCTTTCTTGGAGTTCATGCGTTCTCCTTCCATGGCAACCTGTCAGACCTAACGGAGCAACCGTCCGGCGACGCATCCCGGAAGTTCCTGATGTATCCTAAGTTTGGTTTCGGTCAAACCTGGTCGGGAACTTAACACAGTCATGGAGCTTGCACAAGGCCTTGGTTGGCGGAATTTGCCTGCGCCGCATCCCCATGGACCAGGACCACCGCCACCGGACTCTCAGGGGGTGTGGTCAGGACCATGTCCTTGAGCGTCACCCAGCCGTGGGCCTGGCTTGAGGAGCCTTCCTGGTTCCTCGGATACACGCCGATGCGCAACACGGCCGGGTAACCTGCCAGGCGCAGAAAGTGAAACAAGGTCAGGGAGTGCCGCAGGCAGAAGCGACGGCGCATATGGCGAGGGTTCTTCAGGCGCTGGGCTACCCGCTCGGTGATCTCCTGCCAAGCGATGCCCCGGTAGGGGGCCATCGAGGAGGGGGGGGTCAGCAGGCGCAGCAGCCGCTTGAGCGGCAGGACCTTGACCAGCAAGGGGATGAGCGTCGCCACCAGCCAGAGGTGCGCCCGCAACAGAGGCAATCGCAGCGACATGGGGCCGCTAAGGCTGCTCAACCAGCAGTTTCTCCTGAAGGAGCTTGTCCGCCAGGGCAGTCATGTCCCTGGTCAAGTCCTCTTGCGAGACTTCGTACTGCCCCCAGAGTGCCTCGATGACCTCCGCGAGGGTCCGCCGGCCGTCGAGGGCCTGCAAAAAGGCGGCGGTGGTCTCGTTGCAGGTGTAGAGGTACCCTGAGTTGAGGGAAAATACGACGGTGTCCGAGCTGTTACCCAGCGACTGGAAGGTCACGTCGTCGGCCAGCTTCAATCGCAGGTTCGGCAGCGGCGTCGAGGTCATTGAAGGCTCCCCAGGGGGTCCTTGGGCAACCCAATTCGACGCCCGGATTGTAAACGCGATGCCGCCGCTCTGCAATCCGCCATCGGTGCCCGCAGCCTTGATGCCAACTGACGTCAGGAACTGTCTCATCCGTCCGGATTCTTATGCCATCTTCCGGAAGTAGGTCTTCGCAGTGAGGCCATAGGCCGCAGGCAGGACTAGACCGCTCTAATCGGCGGGCGCTGGAGTCTCTATGGCATCCCCGGCCGGCTGAGTGGCGGGCTGGGTGGAGGACTGAGTGAAAGAGGCTTTGTCCGGGTTATAGATTCGCTGGATGAAGGCGAAGTACTCGTTCCACTTCTGTTTTTGCCGGTCGTTCAGCAAGGCGGAGATCTGCTGGTTTGTCTGGTCCAGCACCGGTTTGTAGAGGGGGTAGGCCTGGCGCCGGGCCTCCTGCAAGGCCTGCCACCTTTGGGCGACGATTTCCCGGACTTGGCGGACCTGGCCGGGGGACAGGTCCAGTCTGCTGCCCAGCCGCGAGGCGATCCGGTCTGGAAACTTTTCCGGATGAGCCCGGTAGTACTGGTTGACTTGGTCAATGTACAGGATGGTAGCCCCGGTGCCTACGGCGATGCCGGCGGCGAAAACCACGATCATCAGGAGAACCGTCGGCCAGCGTCGACGACCCGGTATGGACCGAAGCTCATGGACTTTTTGGGGACTTTCTTCTGTGCTCATAGGGTCACCATGTTGAAAGAGTCGGCCAAGGCTTGCAGGGGATCCTGCAGGCTCAACCAGCTATGAATCGCCAAGGCAATCACCACGGCCGCAGCCAGACAAGCCGCCAGGGCGAAACCGCCGAGGACCGGATCAAAAGTGGCCTTGGGCCGAGCGGTGGCGATGTTTTCCATCACCCGCTCGGCAACGTTGATCTGGGGGGGCGAATCCCACCGGGCGGCGCCGGCCAGTTTCTGAAGAAATTCGTGCTCGTTCATGATGGCTACTCCCGATCCTTATTCTAAAAGTTCTCAAAATTCTCAAAGTTCTCAAAAAGGTCTGCCCATCCGCTTTTGACGAGCAACGCTCGCAGTTTCTTCCGTGCGCGATAGGCCTGAACCTTGACCATCACCAGGCTCCAGCCCGTCTGTTCGGCCACCTTGGCCAAGGGAAGCTCTTCCAGGTAAACAAGCGTCAGGACCAAGCGGTCCCTTGCCGGCAGCTTTTCCAGCAGAGCGTGGACCGCTTCGCTGGCCTGCCGCGGATCGGGCTGTTCCTGGCGGGCCAGAACCGGCAGGTCCCAATCCTGTAAGTTTATCGTCTTGGAGGCCTGACGTTTTTGATGTTTCCAGAAGCGATAGCCCACGCGCGTGGCGATGGCATTGAGCCAATGCGAGAAAGGGCTGGTCCCTTTGAAGCTCCGAAGGTTGATGTACCCTTCGACAAACACCTCCTGGACCAGTTCTTCCAGGTAGTTGCGGTCGCGGGTGAAACGCCACATTCGCGCGGCGATCTGCGCCTGATGCCGCTGCACGATGCGGGCGTACGCCTGGCCGTCGCCCCGAAGGGTGCCTTGAACGTCTGCCATGTCCAGCGAGTCCATGACGGATACTACTATCTTCGCAGGGAGGAACAGAGTCCAGCAGGGCGGTTAGCTGCAACCTCCAGGATGGACTGAAAAACTTATCCGGCTTGGGCCTATCACACGGCATGTTCCTGGCCTCTGGTTTATCCGTGCTCCTCCAGCCGCGGGAACTTGTCCTCGAACTTGTGGCAGAAGGAGTTCTCTCAAACTCCTCCCCCATGGGATTGTTGCCCGCCGCCGTAAGTTCAGTGCGCCTTGCGCCGACAAAGGTTACCCGCCTATTCGTTTTTTTTCAGTGATTGGAACGTGTGGGAAAACACTTGTTTTTCGACGGGCAAAAGGCCCGAAGGCCTGTAACCTTTTTGCCTCCTGGGCCACCAACTAGACGAACAAACAGTGCCGTAACGAACCTACGAAAGGAGTAAACCCATGAAGACGACTTCGAAAAGCACGTTCCTGCTGGCCTTGGCAGTTGCAATGGCCGTGACGATGGTCTTTGCCACTCCCAGCTTCAGTGATACCCGAGGGAGAGACGGCGGCCATCGCGATTATGCCGTTCGGGACCGCGACCGTGATCGCGGCAACGACCGCGACAGGAACCAGGACCGTGACCGCAGGTGGGATTCCGGCGGCCGGTACAATGACCGTTCGGGATGGGGTTATCAGCCGAGATACTTCTACCAGCCCAGCCCGCCGGTCCGCGTCGTCCTGCCTTATCGGCCGTACGTGGTGGAATCCCCCATCGTGGTTGTCCGCACCGTACCCGTGTGCAGTTCCATCAGTTTCTGGTTTAGCTGGTAAGTCGTTCGCACGGGCGCAGGGTTGTTGCAACCCGGATGTGCCGACTGTAACGATGACGCCGAGGCGTGCTGGCCTCGGCGTCGTACTTTAACTTGCGGGCCGGCCGACAGAAATCTTACTTACTGTGGTAGAAAAGACTTGCGAACAGGGCCCTATAGAATATAATCTATGTGTGCTGTGTTGCTCCCGCCCTAAGGCACGGTGTTACCCACGTTGGTAAGACCTGAGTCCCCCTATCCACTTTCTACTTCGATTTTTCGGTTGAGCCCCGAAAAATATACATAGCGTTGATTCGAACTATTCTTCTAGAGGATCCGGTTACGGCCGGACTGTGAGGTGTCATCATGGTGCCCCTGTCCTATTGCCCCAAGAGGTCTTTGTCCAAGTTAACCCCTGTGGTTATCTCCCTGATGCTGATGGGGGTGGGGGAGGTTTGGGGGCAGGCGTTACCTGCCTTTTCGGGTGCCGAGGGGGCAGGGGCGACCGCCAGTGGCGGGCGAGGCTACACGGTCTACCACGTCACGAACTTGAACAACGCCGGTCCGGGGTCGTTCCGCGATGCGGTCTCCGCCAGTAACCGGATCATCGTGTTCGACGTGGGCGGCACGATCAAGCTGGGCCCCGACCCGGTCACCAACGAGTTGAGCATCACGGCCAATAACATCACCATCGCCGGACAGACCGCCCCGGGCAACGGCATCTTTATCTATGGACAGTGCCTCAAGTTCGGAAGCACGGCAGGGGGAGATAGCAACAATGTGGTCGTCCGCAACCTTCATGTCCGGGCCGGGGAAGACCCCTTCGGCCGATCGGGGGACTGCATCAACGTGAACGGCAGGAATACCATCATTGATCACTGCTCGGTCGAATGGGCCAGCGACGAGCTGCTTTCCGGGTGGCACGGGGGGTACAACAACACCGTGCAATACAGCATCGTCTCCGAGGCCTTGAACTACGCTGGCCACGGCTACGGGTCGCTGGTGGGGTCGGATGAGCCCAACGTCGTCTTGAGTTATCACCACAACCTCTATGCCCACGACGTCACACGGTGTCCGCGCCTGGGCAACGAGAACCACGCCGTCAATGTGACGGACTGGCGCAACAATGTGATGTACGATTGGCAGACCAACTGCGGGTATAGCAGCGGCGGAGGCGGCGGCAACTACGCCTGGGGGAACTTCGTCGGCAACTACTACATCGCCGGGAACAGCACCTCCATTGGCTTCCAGGCGGAGGCCTTTAACGCGGCCGGCACCTTCACGCACCTCTACCAGTCGGGCAATAAGATCGACCCGAACCTTAACGGCGTCTTTGACGGGACCGACACCGGGTGGGCCATGTTCACTGGCACGTACGTCAAGGAATCGTCCGTGCTGGCCGCTCCCGCCGTCACCACCCAGTCGGCCGACGAGGCGCTTCAGACGGTGCTGAACTATGCCGGGGCGAACTGGTGGAATCGCGATTCCGTCGATGCACGGATCGTCAACGACGTGCAAACCGGCGGGGGGACGATCAAGAACTGGATGACCGACGTGGGCGGGCTGACCTACTATCCGGAGGTGCACCGTTCTGCCGACTTCGACACCGACAACGACGGCATGCCCAATGCCTGGGAACTAGCCCACGGGCTGGACCCCAACGCGGATGACCACAACGGCGACTTCGACGCCGATGGTTATACGAATATCGAGGAGTACATTAACGATTTGGCGGCCTTCCCCGCGCCCAAGCCGATCGTCTGGTCCGGGGGCACCGGCCGGTATGAACTCATCACCAACTGGGCTATCCCCTGGCAGCCGTCAGTGCTGGACAAGGTAGAGATCAACTCTGGCAAGGCCACCGTGGGTTACATCGGCCAGACGGCCGGCACGATCGACGTGGGCAATTCCCCCGGTGGCACCGGGGAGTTGGCTGTGACGGCCGGCGCCCTGACCCTTGAAAATGGCCTTCGTGTTGGCGCTGCCTCCGGGGCCAAAGGGACCATGAGTCTATCCGGTGGGGTGCTCGTGGCCGGGGGCAAGCTTTATGTCGGTTCGGCCGGGGCAGGCACGTTCGTCCAGACCGGCGGCAGCTGCCGATCGGCCGGTGGCGTGGTCATCGGTGACGCCGTCGGCAGCTCCGGTCGCTACGAGCTGAAAGGCGGGACCCTCAGCACGCCGCAGCTCTCCAAGGGCAACGGCAACGGGGAGTTCCGCTTTACCGGCGGCACGCTCCACGCCGACCAGGTGACTTTCGGCCTGACCAATGAAGGCGGCGTGCTCGCCCCGGGGAACAGCATCGGAACGACGTATGTAGCCGGCGACCTGACGCTGGACGATGGCGTGACGGAAATTGAGCTGGCATCGCTGACCAGCTTTGACAAGATCTTCGCAGACGGCCTGGCGAGCCTGGGCGGAACCTTGAACGTCAAGCTGCTGGATGGTTACGTCCCGCAGGCTGCGGACACCTGGAAGATCTTCTCTGCCGAAAGCTTCACGGGACAGTTCGACTCGATCTCCGCTGGTTTTATGGTGGATGCCGTCGGTGGGGACCTGGTGCTGATGCCGATTCCCGAACCGGCCACGCTGATCCTCTTGGTTGCCGGGGCGGGCTTGTTGATGCGGCCAAGGAGACGGCGGTGGACCCGCACGGGTATGGCCTTGATGAGCTCGTTGCTGATGGTCTTGACCTGTGCCTCCGTCACCCCGGCGGCCGTGGTGAACAAGTATGACTTCAATTCTCTGACTACGGGCGCTATCAACGGCAAGAGCGGCAATAACGTGACCTGGAAAAGCATCAGCGGGACCGTCAACGTGTTCCGGGTGATGGCCGACCCCAACGACTCCAACGACAAGTACGTCGACTCGAACCAATCGTCCGTGCAGGAGCAGACGGTGGGCACCATGACCAATCCCGCCACCGTTCACAGCGTATTCAACCTGGCCGTCACCGATACGTTGCTGCGGATCTCGTTCATCAGCCGCATGAACTATGCGGCCGGGGGTCTGGTCGGGATCTGGGTGGACGGTATCGATCCCTCCGCCAACAGCATGCAGACGACCAATGCGGAGCTCGCGTGCCAGTTCGGCATGTCCGGCGGCCAGTGGCGCGTTCGCGGCGCCAACAGCGCCACCTCCGTCCTGGACGCCACCGGCATGCCCCTGGTCAATGGGGAGATGCCCTGGCTGAAGATCATTCTGGACGTGGACCTGACGGGCAACTCCGGCAACGGGTCCATGTCCCTGTCCGTTGTGGACCTGGACACCGACGTGACGACCCTCCCGCCCAGTCTCCAGGACGTGTCCATGGGGCTGCTGTCTCAGGATTCCCGGCTCGGGGATCCGACCAAGTGGACGGGCTGGTGGTTCCGTGGGCAGCAGGCGGCCGGTGCGGCCAACCCCGCCGTCTGCCCGTGGGGTTACACCATTGATAACCTGGTTCTCGAGACCGTTCCGGAGCCTGCGACGCTGAGCCTGCTGGTCCTGGGGGGTCTTGCGTGCCTTCGTCGCAGGACACTTCGGCCGCTCGTCGGAGAAAAGTTGGCTGGAAGGCTGAACGGATAGCGCGGCTCTGTTGCCCCGCGCTTGGCGCGATTTGAGAAGTTTCACTGAACGCGAAAGGCCAGCCGAATCTGGCTGGCCTTTCGCGTCTTTCACAACTAGAGTGAAGCCTTGACCTTTGAACTGCCCGGAGCAGGGCGAGAGAGACAATTGGATGCTTCTCAATGGTCATAACCCGGCCTTGAGTTAGAATAACCCATCTGCGGTTATGAGGCAGAGACCGCTTCGGGCAGCGGCTTCAAAGTCGTCGATCAACTTTCTCGGAAGGGCTGGAAAAAAGCGGAGCGCATCCTTGGATAGAATGATACGCAAGTGAGGTTTAGCCATCGTGGGCCCGCAGGCTTCCTGCGACCGTCCGCTTCACAGGCGCTTCAGAACCTTACCGCATGGGCACTCATTCGAGCAGGAGAAAAGTCCAGTGGACGCGCAGATCAATGCCGACTACGTGCTGCAAATCGCGGAGCGGATCGAGCACAACGGGATGGACTTTTATCGAATGGCGGCGACTTATGTCAAGAATGCCAGGACGGCCCAACTGCTATTGCAGCTGGCCGGAATGGAGGCCCAACACGAACAGATCTTCGCCGAGATGCGGCGTCGCCTGGCCGCCCCACAGAGCGGTCTCGAGCTGGATCCCGAGTCGGAGACATTGATGTATCTGAAGGGTCTGCTGGCCGGCAGATTCTTTGACATCCATACCGGGCCTGCGGATTTTCTCCGGAATAAGGACTCGCCTCAGGAAGTCCTACTGACCGCCATCGGCCTGGAAAAAGAGACTGTCGTTTTTTATGAAGGGGTCAAACGCGTCGTATGCGAAGAGGACAAGCCTGTCGTAGAGACGGTCTTACGCGAAGAAATGGGACACATCTCGCAACTGGTCAGGGCGCTGCGGTTCTGACCGGCGGGGAAGGCCAAGCGGGCGTTGCGGCCGATCCCAGCGGCCAATCTGCCCGAAACGAGCGAAGCTCAATCCAAGCGACCTTCGCAAGGCCCAAGCAAAAAAAGGACTTAGGGGCGCAAGAATCTCGCCTCCAGGTCCTAATAGCGGGGGCACGCTCGCTACCGCTTCACCTGAGGGAGGCGTTCTGGGAAAGGTTCGTGTTGGCAGCCTAAAGAAAGTCTCGGCTTATCGGGGGCCGGCAATCGGTGCTATGTCCTCCCTCGATCATTGAAACAAAGGCAGCGGCTCATCGGCCGGCGGCGACGCCGACGGAGGGATCGAAGTAGTTCAGGATGAGGTTGTAGTACCAGGCGGAAGCGTAAGGGCCAAAGCCTATGTGCCCTCCGCTGGGCAGAAGGATGGCCGCCACGTCCGGATTGTGCACCGTCGCCATCAGGTCCGCCAGGTCCTGCGCCGGCGCCACCATATCGTCGGCGGCATGCACGATCAGCAGCGGCATCCGAACCCCATTGAGCCGGTCGTGTGCGGGCAAGCCCTTGTAGGGCAGCAGACGCACGTACTCCAACCCGTCCGCGACCTCCCCGTCGTAGACGATGCCCATGTGCTTGATCAGCTCCCGCACGCTGCCGCAGGGATGGGGGTAGTGCTTTTCGATCATGCGATCTCGGACAGTCGTCTGCACGCCCGCCAGCGCCGGGTGCAACCACGCCGGTCGCTCGACCTCCAGCTTGTCCATCAGTTCCTCGAACCGGACGATCGGCGAGAAGGCGAGCACGCCCGCATGGAAACGTCTTGGCCCCCGCGGCGGGGGAGTGAGGAACTTTCGCAGCCGTGGCGGGACGCCCTCGTCATCATCGGTGCGTCCCTCCGCCCACGCAGCCAGGATGGCCTGGTTGGCGCCCCAGGAGTAGCCCACCAGGCCGGTTCGCCGGACGTGAGGCTTTCCCTGGACCCAGTCGGCGACGATCAGCAGGTCGTCCGTTTCCAAGATGCCCCACGTGTATTCGTACTTGGGGAATCGTCGGTCGGTCGAGCCTATACCACGGAGTTCCAGGTTCAGCACGTGAAAGCCGCTTTGGCGAAGCGCCAGGGCCAAATCGCGGACGCGGAGGATGTTGTTGTCGCCGCGGATGCCCGGGATGATGACGATGCAGTCGGCATCGGTCACGCGGCCCTGGGCGTCGCGGGCCCAGCCCAGTCTCCCAGCCAGTTGCAGGTCCTCGCGGATGGGTATCCACACGTCCTCGAAGCCCTCCCAGGGTGGAGCGGGCGTGGGCGGGCCGCGGCGCATGATCGCCTGCGCCGAGTACGCCAGACCGAGGAAGTTGACGAAGATCGACTCCAACCGGTCGGTCTTGATCTCGAAGTGGGCCACCACGTCGGCAGGTTGGCCCTGGGGTGTGACCAGTTGGTCGGTCAGCAGGGCGGTCTTGGGGTGCGCCGGCAGCAGGCGGCCCAGCTGCGGGCTGGCTTGCACCAACCACTGCCGGGCTGTCAGGCGCCCTGGGGCCGCCGGGGCGGGGGGGTCGATCACGACCCGCGTGCGGGGATCATAGGGGTACGACCGCTCCGAAAAGATACATCCTGGCACCAGGAGCAAGACAGCAGCACTGTCCACGCCCAAGCCCTCACGTCGCCTCCCGGGAGCAACTCTGGAGCCGCCCTCCCAGCCTCCGGCGGCCATGGACCGGGCCATCCCGGCCTAGCGGGTCGTCCGTCTCGCCGACGCGACGGTCCCCGATGCCCGAGTGTGGGCGGTCCGCGGCTGGAGATGGCCTATGGAGCATCGGGGCATTCTATCTGTGAGTGGAGGAATGTCCAGAGTACCCTCGAGTTCGAACCCCCGACATGGGAGCAAAAGAAACCGCCTTGCACGCGGTGTGTGAAGCGGTCACTAGCGGGGGCGCGATTGCTACCGCTTTGCATCAGGACAGCGTTCTGGGCGAAGCTGGCTGCGGGCGCGTGACTTACGGCCAATGCCCCGCGGCCGTGCAGGTGAATTTTGCCTCCATTGCGCTCCCCATCGCACGCCGGAAGACACATAATGGTGACGGGCCGGGTGGCGTAGCTCAGAGACAGAGCGTCCCTCCGGGAAGGTCGCAAGTTCAAATCTTGCCACGCCCGGCCCCGTCCTTTTTTTGAATATGAGCAAACAAACGGATGCCAGTCTGGTCGGCGCGGTTCTGGCCGGCGACACGGAGTCCTTTTGCGCCTGGTGCGCAGGTACCAGGACCACGTCTATGGCGTGGCCCTGGGGATCCTCGCGGACTTCCACCTTGCCCTGGACGCCGCGCAGGAGGCTTTCCTGTGCGCTTACTGCGACCTTCCGAAGCTTAAGGACCCCGGCCGGTTCGGCGCCTGGCTGTGCGGGATTGCCCGCAACACGGCCTTGGAGGTACGGCGGAACCGGTCGCGGCAAGAAGCCTTGGCGCGGAAGGCCGCCGAGCGTGCGGGGGCCGGCGGGTTTGCCCCGTCGCCCCAGCAACTCGCTGCTGATAGCGAAGAGCGGACGCTCATACAGCAGGCCCTCCTTAGCGTCAACGAGAAGGACCGCGAGGCACTGACACTCTACTATGCCGACGGGCTGAGCTATTCGGAGATATGCGGCTTCCTGGGCGTCAGCCTGGGGACGCTCAAAGGGCGCCTCCAGCGCGGCCGGGCGGCCCTGCGAAAGGAACTGACCATGGTCGAGCAAGCCTGCAAGGACAACGCACCGGACGAGGCCTTCGCCCGCCGCCTGGAAACGGCCATCCGCGTGTTCGGCACCAAAGGGCCGCCCACGAACCACATTCCCTCTGCTTGGCATAGGTCCGTTGGAGAGGAGACCCGCCGAATCCTTGATGCCGGTGAGGAAGGCTTCCGGATGGATCTGGCCCTGTCTCATTCCGGTTCGGACCGACAGCGGTGGTTCTCCGTTATCCATTTCGGCCTACGCCGCGACGCTAAGAGCTTGCGTGAGTTGGAGCGAATGCTGGAGGACCGCTCCGCCCGTATCCGACGCCATGCCGTCAGATGGTATGCCAGCCGAATCCATCCGGACCCGTCCGTTACAGGTCCCTTTGAGACGCGAACTCCAGCGGAGGCGGGCGTTTCAGGCCTGGACAAACTGTTGGCGCGCACCGCCGACGAGAACTTCAACGTCCGCCTTTCCGCCATTCAGGCGGTTGGCGCCTACCGCGACGCGGACGATCCGCGGGTGAAGCAAGCTTTGCAGAACGCCTTGGCGGACCCCAAGCACAAGGTCAGGCATGCTGCTGCCCGAATCCTGGGCGTCCCGTGCCCGGGATGCGGCAAGACATGGTAGTAACCTCCACGGGCTGTCGAAGCCAGGACGTGAAGGGATAGATAGCAGCGGCGGGATTTGAACCCACGACCTCCGGGTTATGAGGCTTAGGGGTGCAAGATTGGCGCGAGCACGTAACCCATTGGCAGACAGGGGGCAAGATTCCGGCGGGAAAGCCAAGGGAAATCGTGTTGGATTTCGCTCAATTGCACGCCGCTGCGTGCGATTGCGCATTTACACGCGCAGGTCATGCGGAAAGGTCGCGGGTTCGCAGCCGATACTCGGGGGTAAAGAGTAGTCTACTCTCGCCAGTTTTGGCGCCGGTCCCGCAGTTCGGTGCGCAATTGCGCACCCGGATGCACGCTACTGCGGTGCCGAGTTGCATCTAGCACGCGCCAGCCGCCGAGAGGCCGCCCGGCGAGCATTTCTGGTGGTGTTACGTGTTTCGTCAGGGCGGCCTTGGCCCGCCGCTTGTTGATTTATCCCTTGCTCTGCCGGTCTGCGGTGCATACCATGGCACTGATGTTCAAACGAGGCGGGTGCCTGCTATCCCGGGACGATGCATGGCGGACCTGTCCCAATGAAAGGAGTCACCATGTACCAAAAGGACCGTATTAAGGGAACGATTCAGTTCAAGGTCAAAGGGTATAAGAATGCCAGGAGCGTGGCCGTTGCCGGCGATTTCAACGGCTGGACACCCGTTACCATGCGTCGCCAAACAGATGGCTCATTCATGGCGGAGCTAGCGATCCCTCCTGGCAACCACCAGTACAAGTTTGTCATAGACGCCCGCTGGGTCGAGGACGCGGACAATCCGGACGTGGTGACGAATCGTTACGGCACGCTCAACTCAGTGCTCGTGGCCAAATAGACGTGATAGCTAGGTAGGCTGGGGCGGCCATGAGGCAGTTTCGGTTACTCAAGCCGCTTTCCGGTAATAGCTCTTGAGCATTCCACCGAGCCGTTCGCGGCAGAGGACCGGGCCATCCCGTAGCGGGGGCGACTCATCCGGCTCCATCGGTTTGCGGTAGGCGAGGCCCTTGTGCGGGCGCTCCGTGTTGAAGTGCTCGACGAACTAGTCGATGACGTACCGTACATGCTTCTTGCCGAAGAGGATCATCCGGTCCAGGCACCCCCCGCTCGATGTTTCACACGAACAACTCGGCTACTGCTTATTGCCCGGATGGAGGTTATGGGAACGACAGACGTTCTCCTCCGCCCACCGGCTGCCGGTCACTGCGTTGCTACAATCCCTATTGAACTGACCGGTCAGTTCAGTGTACCATCCTCGGGATGAAGAACTCCGCTGGTCAGCTGCGAACCCCTGGCACCGGGCAGAAGCAGCGAGACGACCCCAAACGACACGCCATCATGCAAGCCGCTGAACGGCTGTTCACCAGCCGGCGGTTTCACGAGATCACCATGGACGATGTCGCTGCGGCCGCCGGCGTCGCCAAGGGCACGCTGTACTACCACTTCCGTCACAAGGACGACCTGTTCTTCCAGACGTGTATTGCCGGTTTTGACCAGCTATGTGACCTGCTGAAGCAGAAGGTGCAGGACCGTGTGCCCTTTCACCAGCAGTTCCTGAATGCCTGTCATAAGATCACCGTCTTTTTCGACCAGCGGCATCAACTGCTCCGCATGATGCAAACGGAAGACGAGCGCATGTCCTACTGTCGCGGGGTGCTGCGTGACCGCTGGATGCTGAAGCGCAAGAGGCTTGTCGCGGCCATTGCCCACGTCCTTTGCCGCGGCGTCGCAGCAGGGGCGATCCGGGATGACTTGCCGCCGGAGGTGCTGGCGAACGTCTTGCTGGGAATGCTCCGTGCCAGGTCGCGTGGGCTGGCCAACGCTCCCGCCAGGGTGCGGTCCCATGAGGTCATCGTTGATCTTTTCTGCAATGGCGCCGGCCGCCGCCCAACGTCGCGCCAAGCCAAGCCCCTGGGTTCGCGGCGATTCGTGGCGAAGAGAAGGACTCTAAGGAGATAAGTCGTGCAGACGACATCCGTGTCCATTCGCTCCACGGCCCAAGTAGAGACCACTGTTCGGCCCGTTTGGGGGGTGATGGCGATCCTCCTCGTGTCGTGCGTACTGGGGTCATGCTCCAAGGCAAACCGGGAAGACTCTCCTGGTAAGCGTGGTGGTGACAAGGCTGTCCCGGTGACCGCTGCGACGGCGACCGTTCGCTCGGTCCCCGTGGAGATATCCACCTTTGGAACGGTCGAGCCCTACTCCACCGTAACGATCAGGTCGCAAGTCAGCGGCATCATCACCAAGGTACATTTCAAGAAAGGTCAGCGGGTCCGCAAAGGCGATTTGCTGTTCACAATCGACCCGCGACCCTTCAAGGCCGCGCTCGACCAGGCCGAGGCCAATCTCGCACGCGATACGGTGGAAATGGAGAACGCGCGAAAGGACGCCGAGCGGGAATCCGCTTTGTTCAAAAAGGGACTGTCCCCCGAGGCCGATTTGGACAAGGTCAGGACAAGCGCCGATTCCCTTGCGGCGACGGTCCGCGCTGACGCTGCCTTGGTCAACCATGCCAAGCTGGACCTGGAAAACTGCTCGATCACCAGCCCTATTGACGGTCGGGTCGGCAATATCCTGGTCGATGAGGGTAACTTGGTCAGCAACACTGATACAGCTTCATTCATCGTGACCATCAACCAGACTAGCCCTATTCAGGTGTTCTTCAGCGTTCCGCAAGTCAACCTGCCAGACATCAGAAGGTACATGGCCACGTCGTCGCTGAAAGTCCAGGCTTGCGCAGAGGAAGACGACACTGGGGGTGCCTGGGGCCGGTTGGTCTTCATGGACAATGCGGTGGACAAGGGCACCGGGACCATCCGGTTGGGGGCAGACTTTGAGAATGGGGATGAGCGATTGTGGCCAGGGCAGTACGTGCTGGTCAACCTTTTGCTCACCACTCGGGACAACGCGATCGTGGTGCCCTCCAGGGCGATTGAGACTGGGCGGGATGGCAAGTATGTCTTTGTCATCACAGCCGACAACACCGTCGAGGTCCGTACCGTTGCGGCGGGGATGGGCACCGACGACATGACTGTCATCGAGAAGGGGCTGCAGCCCGGTGAGCAAGTGGTTACCGATGGGCAGCTTCGTCTGGCCCAGGGCATGAAGGTTGAAGTCAAAGCGGACAGGCGTGGTTCCGGCACAACCGGGGCCAGTACTTCCGGACGGGTTGCCACCTCGAGGGCCGCCCCATGAATATTGCATCGCTGTTCATTCGCCGGCCCATTATGACCACGCTGAGCATGCTGAGCATCCTCCTTTTCGGGGCGATCGCGTACCACATGCTACCCGTAAGCGACCTGCCGAACGTCGACTTCCCGACGATCCAGGTCAGCGCTCTTACCCCGGCGCCAATGCTGATACGATGGCCTCCGCCGTGGCGACTCCCTTGGAGAAGGAGTTCTCCACGATCTCCGGCATCGATTCCATGAACTCTGCGAGTTCGCAGGGCTCGACGCGGATCATCATCCAATTCGCCCTGAGCCGAAACATCGACGCGGCCGCGCAAGATATTCAGGCCGCCATTGCTCGTGCGGCCCGCAAGTTGCCGCCGGATATGCCGACCCCGCCATCCTACCGGAAGGTGAACCCGGCGGATCAGCCCATTCTCTATCTGACGGTGACTGGCCCCAACCTGCCCATGTCGGAACTGGACGAGATCGGACAGACGATGCTTGCCCAGCGCATCTCGATGGTTGACGGCGTCGCTCAGGTGCAGGTGATGGGCTCGCAGAAGTACGCCGTGCGCATCGAGCTGAATCCCCGCGCGATGGCCTACCGGGGCATCGGTATCGACGAAGTCGCCTCCATGGTCAGCCAGCACAACGTCAACCTGCCCCTGGGCATCCTCAGCGGGGCGGACAAGATCGCCACCGTTCAGGCCAATGGCCAGTTGACCGAGGCATCGCAGTACATGCCGCTGATCGTTGCCTACCGTAACGGCCAACCGGTTCGTCTTTCGGACATTGGCACCGCCAACGACAGTGTGGAGAACGACAAGACCGCGGCCTGGTACTGCACGCCCCGTTCGCGGGAGCGGGCGATCATCTTGGCCATCCAGCGGCAGCCCGGTGCCAATACCGTAGAGGTGGCGCGTGCCGTCAAGGCGATGCTGCCGTCCTTTCGGAAGAACCTGCCGCCCTCGGTGTCCCTGGAGGTCTTGCGCGACAGCAGCATCCTGATCGAGGGCTCGGCCAAGGACGTGCAATTCACGCTGTTGCTCACGTTGGCCCTGGTCGTGATGGTCATCTTCCTTTTTCTGCGGAACCTCTCCGCCACTGTGATCCCCAGTTTGACCTTGCCGATGTCCATCGTCGGCACATTCGCGGCGATGTACCTGCTGGGTTACAGCCTCGACAACCTTTCTCTCATGGCCTTGACCTTGTCGGTGGGCTTTGTCGTGGACGACGCCATCGTGATGCTGGAGAACATCGTCCGCCATACGGAGATGGGCAAGAGCCGCATGCAGGCGGCACTGGACGGGGCCAAGGAGATTGGCTTCACGATCGTATCCATGACCCTCTCCCTGGCGGCGGTCTTCATCCCCGTGTTGTTCATGGGAGGCATCGTCGGCCGGCTGTTTCGGGAGTTCTCCGTCACCATCGGTGTGGCCGTGCTTATCAGTGGCGGAGTGTCCCTGACGCTGACCCCGATGCTCTGTAGCCGATTCTTGAGGGCCCAGCGCCTCGCGCACCATGGCCTGGCCTACCAAGTTACGGAAGCGGCTTTCCAGGGGATGCTTCGGTTCTATGATTGGAGCCTTCGGAGAGTCTTGACGTATCGCCGGCTGACCATGGCGTTCTCCGGCGTTGTGCTGGCGGCGACCGTGTGTCTATTCATCGTCGTCCCCAAGGGGTTCATACCCTCGGAGGATCGCAGCCAGATCATGGTGCAGACTGAAGCGGCTCAGGACATCTCCTTTAGTTCGCTGGTGAATCATCAACTGGAGCTGGTGGACATCCTCCAACAAGAGGGGGATATCGAACGCTTCATGTGCAACGTGGGAGGCGGTGGCGGCGGCTCGGCAAACACCGGTGGAATGTTCCTTGTGCTCAAACCGCGCAAGGATCGCAGCCTGACGGCTGACCAGTTGATTGAGAGACTCCGCCCCCAATTGGCGGCTGTTCCCGGCATGCGAGCCTTCCTGACAAATCCCCTGACGATCAATGTCGGCGCCAGGATGTCGCGAAGCCTGTACCAAGTGACCCTTCAGGGCACCGATACGGACGAACTCAACCGCTATGCTGCCGACCTGGAGGAGAAGATCCGCGGGATGCCGAACTTCCAGGACGTCAGCAGTGACCTGCAACTGAAGAACCCGCAGGTCCACGTGGAGATCGACCGAGATCGGGCCTTTACCATGGGCCTGACGCCTGAACAGATCGAAACGGCACTCTACACGGCCTATGGCACCCGGCAGATCTCGACCATCTTGGCCCCCAACAACGATTATCAGGTGATCATGGAACTAGCCCCGCGGTACCAGTCCAACCCGTCTGTGCTGTCGATGCTGTACGTGCGGTCGTCCAAGGGACAGCTGGTGCCGCTCAGGGCGGTCACGAAGCTGCGCGAGGATGTCGGCCCGTTGGCCATCAACCATTCAGGACAACTGCCTTCGGTAACGATCTCCTTTAACCTCCGGCCTGGCACGTCCCTGGGACAGGCGATCGATGAGGTCTCCGCACTCACGCGGACCTCTTTGCCCAGCGGCATGACCGCTGGTTTCCAGGGCACCGCGCAGGCCTTTCAGACGTCCCTCGGCAGCATGGGTTGGCTGCTGGTGCTCGCCATTGTCGTCATCTACGTTGTTTTGGGCGTTCTTTATGAGAGTGTCTACCACCCGATCACGATTCTATCTGCCTTGCCCTTCGCCGGCTTTGGCGCCTTGTTGACGCTGCTTCTGTTCCATGCCGAACTGTCGATCTACTCGTTCGTGGGCATCATCATGCTTGTGGGCCTGGTGAAGAAGAACGGCATTATGATGGTGGATTTCGCCCTCGAGGCGCAGCGCAGCGAGCGCAAGACGGCTCCTGAGGCGATTCACGAGGCGTGTATCATTCGTTTCCGGCCGATCATGATGACCACGATGGCGGCACTGATGGCCGGTCTGCCGATCGCCATGGGATTGGGCGCCGGCGCCGAGTCGCGCCGCCCCTTGGGTCTGGCAGTGGTTGGCGGGCTTCTATTCTCGCAGACGCTGACCCTCTATGTGACGCCGGTGTTCTACGTCTACATCGATCATCTCCGCGCTTGGCTCAGCCAATGGCACCTGTCCTTCCTCAGGACGCCACCCGGAAAACACGCGGTAGAGGTAGGGGACTTGCCAGACACGCAGCGATGACTTTCGACCCCCGTGTCTCGGCGGGTTGCATCACTGCTACACGCCAGCGGCGTAAGAAGCTGGCGAATACCCTTTCACACTTCCACACCGGAAGAACCCTGTCTTGTGTCATGGGTTCGGTCATCGCCAAGTGTTCGCGGGCATGCCCGACCACTTCCATTGCACACTGATGATCCTCACCGGGCTCACGGTCAGTCCGACTTGGCCATTGCTTCTGGGGGGTGGATAAGGTTTTCGGTAGGGACAGGGGTCGTCGGGCTTGCCGCAGTAGATGGCCTTTGCCGGACAGGACGACGTAGCACTGCCCACTGGCCTTGTGAAAACGCAAAGAAGGCACACGCCGATTTTCTTTGGAAACCGATGCGTGCCTTCTGTCCTTGAGTTGTTGCTCCGCGACGTCCTTCATGGCCGTTCTCCGTTGGTTGCGCGAGTATCTACTCGCTTGCCTACGGGTTACGGCCGCTCCGGCTTTCATGCCGGTCTTCGCAACTCGCGAAGTCAGCCAACCCTACGAACTAGCGGGGGTGGGATTTGAACCCACGACCTCCGGGTTATGAGCCCGACGAGCTACCAGGCTGCTCTACCCCGCGATCGTAACATGAAATACTACATCGGCCGATTGAGCTTGTCAAGACGCTCCGAAAAATCGGTACTTTTTTGGAAATGGGCCTGCCGCCGGATAAGCACGGAGAAGCTCCCCTCGTCGGTTCGGTCGGAAGGCATACCGATCACTGACCTGGGATACGGAAGGATCTCTCACCGACGGCAAGGAGCAAGATTTCCTGGACAAGGATACCCTTTCCGAATGGCCCGCCATGAGCCAGCGAGGGAGTTCATTTCTGGAACTCCCTCGCGAGACGACTGGGCGATAAAGGACTCGAACCTTTGACCTTGTGGGTGTGATCCACACGCTCTAGCCAACTGAGCTAATCGCCCGCGTCGCGCACATTATATCCGCTCGGACAGCTCCTGCAACTCCTTCAGCGCGTGGACGAAGTCAGCCGGCCAGGGGGCCGTCAGGGACATCTCCTTGCCGCTGCGAGGATGGTGGAACTGGATGGTGTGGGCGTGCAGGGCCTGGCGGGTAATCAACGGACCCTCGGCCACGTCGGGATGGCCCAGGAGCTGGCTGCGGTAGACGGGCCCGCCGCCGTACATCCGGTCGCCCACGATCGGATGGCCGATGAAGCTCATGTGCACGCGGAGCTGGTGCGTTCGGCCGGTCTGGGGATAAAGCTCCACCAGCGTGAACCCCGCCCGGCAAGCGCGCAGGCGGTCGAAGCGCTGGAGCACCTTGTAGCGCGTGATGGCCTCCTTGCTCGTCACCGGATAAGGCCGGCCGGTGTCGCGGTGCACGGCGTACTTCTCGCGGACTTTGGGGTGCTTGCCGATGGGCATGTCGATCACGTCCTCCTCGGTTGACAAGACACCGTGCACGATGGCGGTGTAGGTCTTTTGGATCTTCCGCAGCTCAAACTGCCGGCCCAGTCGCCACAGGGCCAGTTCGCTCTTGGCGATCAGCATGATGCCGGTGGTGTCGCGGTCGAGGCGGTGGACGATGCCCGGCCGAAAAACCTCTCCGCGGGTGGGCAGCTCGGCGATGTCGCGCCAGTTCAACCGGAAGTAATAGGCCAAGGCGTTGACCAGCGTGCCGGTCCAGTTCCCCCGGGCCGGATGGACGATCAGGTCGGCCTGCTTGTTGATGGCCAGGATGTCCTCGTCCTCGTACACCACGTCCAGCGGGATGGGTTCGGGCGGGATCTCCTTGGGGCGGAGGGGCGGCAGCATCATGTCGATCTGGTCGGCGGTGCGGATGACGTAGCTGGGCTTGACCGTCCGGCCGTTGACCGTGACGTTGCCCTCGCGGATGACCTGCTGAAGTGCGGTGCGGGAGATGTCCTTGCCCAGCCGGCCGGCCAGGTACTTGTCCAATCGCCGGTCGGGCAGGGCGCGGCGGATGTCGATCCGCAGATGCTCCAGACCGTCCTCGGCCTCGGTGGCGATCGGCGTCTCGACGACCTCCATGTCCTGGGCGTCGGGCTGGTGGGGGGGCTTGTGTTCCAGAGATTTGTCTTGCTTATGTTTGGCCATGGCGGCCTATGCCCCCTGGCAGACGAGGTTCATCAACGATGTCGCTTACCTTTTCCGACGTCGGCAAGATTGCTGAAAGTGCGGTAGACGAGGGGGCGATTTCCCTGGCGTTCTTGGCCTACAGGAGGCTTTTGGCCAGGTCCACGGCGCTGGCGGCGTCGGGGGCATACCCGTCGGCCCCGATCTCCTCGGCATAGGCCTGGGTGACGGGGGCGCCGCCGATCATGGTCTTGACGGCCGCCCCTGCGGCCTTCAGCGCCTGGATGACCGTGGCCATCTGCGGCATGGTCGTCGTCAGCAGGGCGCTCATGGCGCAGAGCTGCGCGTGGTTGGCGCGGCAGGACTCGACGAACTTCTCAGCCGAGGCGTCCACGCCCAGGTCCACGACCTTCAGCCCGCCGCCGGTCAGCATCATCGACACCAGGTTCTTGCCGATGTCGTGCAAGTCGCCCTTGACCGTGCCCAGGACCACCGTGGCGATGGGCTGGACGCCGGCCGCCTTCAGCCGCGGCTCCAGAATCTCCATGCCGCCCTTCATCGCCCGGGCGGCGATGAGCACCTCCGGCACGTAGATCTCGTTGGCCTTGAAGCGCCTGCCCACGACCTCCATGCCGGCGATCAGACCTTGGTTGAGCACCTCCGCCGGGGCGACACCCTCCCTCAAGGCCTCCTCGGTCAGCTTGACCACGGTGTTTCGGTCGCCCCGCACCAACGCATCTGCCAAAGCCTCCAGATCAGCCATGCCACTTGGTCTCCTACAATAGCTCTCGCCGGCTTCAGACCATCCTGTCCCGCCGGCCAGGCCGAAACTTGCGGTGCCGGGTAGACAAGAAGGCGTCTAGGGTAGCGGGAAGGCCTTGGGCTGTAAACTCCATCGTGGGGCAAAAAGGGGGGAGACATGAGAGGACAAAACCTGTTCCAAAGCGTTTGGGACTGTCTAGTGAGGGGGTTTGGCGGCAGCCGGCGTCGGTTGGGTGGCTGGAGCGGTCGAAGGGGCGGAGCTGGTGGTAGCCATCCGCACCGGTGTCTTGATCTTGTCCAATTGGTCTATTGCGGTTCCGGCCTCCACGCCCACGGGTGTCCCGCCCAGGTCCATCATGCCGGTTACGGTCTGATACTCCTTGAGAGCCGTGGCGAAGTCGCCTTCGCCTTCCGCCAGCCGCCCCAGTCCCAGGTGCGATTCGGCCACGACTTCACGCTGATTGCCGAACTTCTGGATGGCTCGACGGAAGTAGGCGGCGGCCTGATCGGCCAAGCCTTTCTGCTGCGGCTCAGATAACATCCCCCCCATGGCCGAGAACCGCGCGAGGTAGAACTTGGCCACCTGCACCGTGGCCAGGGCGGCGATGGACTCGTTGGACGACTCCGACAGGGACTTCATCCCATCCAGGAATTCCTGCGCCGGGAGGTTCGTCGACGTGGAGAGCCGGTCGTATGTGGCCTGCAAGTCGCGCTGGCTCGTGCGGACCTTGTTGATGCTGTACCACCCCACGAATACCACCAGCATGAGCAACACGACGCCCCAGACGATGGGGGTGCGCCGCTGCTTGAGGTAATCGACGCCCTTGGTGAGTTCGGTTTCCAGGACGTTCTGATGAAGTTCGTGACGCCTCCGCGCCTTCATCGCGCACCTTTACGGATTGGTTTCCTTTGGCGAGGGGCTGGCGGGGGGGCTGGGAGGCTGGGGGACTCTCCCGGCGGTCCACAACTCGACCCGGATGATCGTGGCGTGAAGCATGTCGCCATCAGACACCGTGATGTGGCAGCGCTCGTTTTGTTTCTCAAAATCCAATTTCAGGTCGCCCTTGGAGAACATCTCCGTCACCAAGACCCAGCGGTTGATGGGCATCTGCCGTCGGTAGAACCGGGCCACGGCGAACTTGTCGGCCGGGCCTTTGTACGCGTGGTCCACCCATCGGACGCCCGCCGCCGCGAGATTCCGGCTGCGGTTCTGGTCCAGATCGAACCCGATGGGTATCGGCAGATCCGGGACCGGCGGGCGGGACATTGCCACAAGCTCCGTGGGCTCGGCCTGCCTGGCCGACCCGCTGGTTTCGTTCGACGTGCTGCTACAGCCGATGGTCGCCGCGGCGGCCACAAGCACCATGCTGGCAATCGCTCGTCCGTTCATCGCGACCTCCCTGCCGTACCCGGGCGGAGTCTCGGCAATCAACTCACGAGGCCCGACGCCGCCTCGTGCCGCCCTAGGCTGCTAGGCTCCTGAATTCGTCTTAATTTGTCAAGCTCAATTCCACCTCCCCGGGATACCTATCGGCCCGAAGGCAGAGGGGACAAAAGGTGAATCCTCCTTCGCTGAAGCTACGGAGGACTTGCTCTCCTTCGATGAAATTCCAAAGGCCTGCCTTTTCCCGCATGGGCTTTGGGCTTGCCCTCCGTAGCCTTGGCGAAGGAGGTCAAATCCTGTTGTCAAATTCCCTTGGTGTGCGTAGTGTGTCTGGATTATTGCCCCCGAGACGTGTAGCAAGGCATTCCATAGTTTTTTGCCGCATCGGGTGCGTGAGGGAGTCATCGCGTGATCGTCGTGCTGAACCTGTTCGACATCCTGCCCGGCAGGGAGGCCGACTACGCCGCGTACCTGCGGGCCGTTCAGCCCATCCTGGACCGCTACGGCGCCAAGGTGCTGCTCTATGGATTGACGAGGATGATCTACATGGGCCCGTGCGCCAGCAGTACTGCGGGTTGATCGCCTACCGCAGCCTGGACGATTTAAAGGCTCTCCCACGATCCGGACTTCCTCAAGATCCGTCCGCTGCGGGACAACTCTACCACCAACTACGTCCTAACGGCCATCGAGCACTTCCCGACCATGACCCACGCGGCGGAATACCTTGAAACGCTCAGCCGCCCTGAGGGAAAACCATGATCCTGAGAAGCGACACCATCAAGAAAGGCGCCCAGCGCGGGCCGCACCGCAGCCTTCTGCGGGCCACGGGATTGACCACCGCCGATCTACGCCGCCCGCTGATCGCCATCGTCAATAGCTACACCGACATCGTTCCCGGCCACGTGCACCTGGACGCGGTAGGGGAGTTCGTCAAGCAACAGGTCCGCGCCGCCGGCGGGACGCCGGTGGTCTTCAACACCATCGCCATCTGCGATGGCATCGCCATGGGCCACGTGGGCATGAAATACTCCCTGGCCTCGCGCGAGCTGATCGCCGACTGCGTGGAGAGCATGTGCCAGGCGCACCCGTTCGATGCGATGGTCTGCATTCCCAACTGCGACAAGGTGACCCCGGGCATGCTCATGGCCGCCCTGCGGTTGAACATCCCGACGGTGTTCGTCTCCGGCGGGCCGATGGAGGCCGGGCGGGTCGGCGGCAAGGACGTGGACTTGATCGACCAGTTCTACGCCGTCGCGCAGCTCAAGACGGGCAAGATGACCGCCCGCCAGGTCGCCCGGTACGAGGCCAACACCTGTCCCGGCTGCGGGTCGTGCAGCGGCCTGTTCACCGCCAACAGCATGAACTGTCTGAGCGAGGCGATCGGGATGGCGCTGCCGGGCAACGGCACCTGCCTGGCCACCAGCCCCGCTCGGTTAGACCTCTACAAGACCGCCGCCCAACGGATCGTCAAGATGGCCTACGAATGGGCCCGAGGCGGCTGCAAGAGCACCTACCGCCTGCTGCCGCGGAACATCATGACGCGGGCGGCCTTCGACAACGCGCTAACCCTCGACATGGCCATGGGGGGCTCGTCCAACACGATCCTGCACCTGCTGGCCATGGCTGAGGAGGCCGGGCTGAACTATGCGCTCGCCGACATCGAGAAGGTCGCCGACCGCACGCCCAACATCTGCCGCGTCGCCCCCTCCGCCACGCCGGAAGGTCGCATCTACCACATCCAGGACCTGCACCGTGCCGGTGGCATCCACACGCTGCTGCACCAGCTCTGGAGCGGCCGGCCCGCGCTGATCCACGCCGATTGCATGACCGTGACCGGCCAGACACTGAGGAGAAACCTGGAGCAATACAGTCTGCGGAGCAAAAAGCTTTGCGCTGCCGCCAGGCGACTGTACCACCTGGGCTGGCAGGCTACGGGACGCAGCGTGGCGGAAGTCCGCGCGATGCTCCGCGGCCAAAGGCCCCGCAAGCTCCCCGTCCGCAACCTTGGACCGCTCGATGCCTTCGACGTCATCCGGCCGCTAGACCGCGCGTTCACCCGCACCGGCGGGTTGACCGTCCTCTACGGCAACATCGCCCGCAAGGGCGCCATCGTCAAGCAGGCGGGGCTGGACCCCAAGATGTATCGCTTCATCGGCCAGGCGGTCATCTGCGAGAGCCAGGAGGACGCCTGCCGCGTCATCCTGGCCGGGCGGATCAAGCCTGGCGACGTGGTGGTCATCCGCAACGAAGGCCCGCGCGGCGGCCCGGGGATGCAGGAGATGCTCGCCCCCACCAGCTACATCCGGGGGATGGGGCTGTATGAGAAATGCTTCCTGATCACCGACGGGCGATTTAGCGGCGGGACGAGCGGCCCGGCCATCGGGCACGTCTCGCCCGAGGCGGCCGCGGGTGGTGAGATCGGCCTGCTGCGCAACGGCGACATCATCGAGATCGACATCCCCGCGCGCAAATTGAACGTCCGTCTATCGCCTGCGGAACTTGCCCGACGCCGCAAGAGCTACAAACCCCGCCCACCGCAGATCACCTACGGGGCGCTGGGCCGCTACGCCGCCCTCGCCACCAGCGCCGACACCGGTGCCGTCCTTTCCTGGCCGGGAAAGACGATCAAGAAATAACCGGCGGACGATACCCCATCGCAGGAGAGCACGTGCCGGATCGAGTCATCCTAGCCTGGAGCGGCGGCAAGGACGGCGCGATGGCGCTGCACAAAGTCCGCCGCGCCGGGCGGATGGAGGTCCTGGCGCTGCTGACGACCGTGACCGATGACTTCGGCCGGGTCAGCATGCACGGCGTTCGGCGGGAGCTGCTGCATCGCCAGGCGGCCTCGCTGGGCCTGCCGCTGGTGGAGGTAGGCATTCCCGCAGGCAGCACTGAGCAGCTGTACGAGCAGCGCATGGCGGCGGCCTTGGAGGAGCTGGCGGCCCAAGGCGCCTCGGGCGTGGTCTTCGGCGACATCTTCCTGGCCGATTTGCGCAAGCACCGTGAGGAAAAACTAACCCCAGTCGGCCTGAGCGCCCATTTCCCTCTGTGGCGTCAGAACACGGTCGAGCTGGCGCGGCGGTTTGTCGCCTGCGGCTTCAAAGCCATCCTCACCTGTGTGGATACCCAGGCCCTCGACGGCCGATTCGCCGGCAGGGAGTACGACCGCCGCCTGCTGGAAGAGCTTCCGGCGAGCGTGGACCCCTGCGGTGAAAATGGGGAGTTCCACACCTTCGTGTACGATGGTCCTATCTTTTCTTACCCCATAGCCGTCACCCCTGGCCAGGTCGTCCTGCGCGACAACCGTTTCAATTATTGCGACCTCTTGGCCACCGACGGCGCGCCGGTTAGCGGATTCCGCGGGTAACCCGGCTTTGCTTAAGCTACGCCGGGCCTTCGGCAAGTTACCCACCCTACAGGTTGCTTAGTCCGGCCGGACGCATTCACTAGCCCTTGTTATTTGTTTGCTCGTATGGTTCTTACTCCCCCACGATGTGCTGCATCTCATCGAAGAAAGTCGAGACGTCACCAGCCCATTTCTCAGCCTCGCGGGCGTCCACTTTGCCATCGCGGACCAGAATGGCCAGCGATCGTTCCATGGAGATCATCCGCTCCTCGGGGATGTCCTTGGTGCGGGTCTGGAGCATCGTGTAGAGTTGCTCCAGCTTGCGCGTGCGGATGAGGTTGCTCACGGCGTAGTTGTTATGGAGGATCTCCATGGCCACGACGCGGCCTTGGCCATCGCAGCGGGGGATGAGCTTCTGGCAGATGACGTAGGCCAGGCCCAACGAGAGCTGGCTGGTTACCTCGTCCTGCTGAGCGGACGGAAACATGTCCAGCACGCGGGTGATCGAGCCGCGGGCGTCGCGCGTGTGCAGCGTGGAGAAGACCAGGTGCCCCGTCTCGGCCGCGGTCAGCGTCCAGGTCGTCGACTCGCGGTCGCGCATCTCGCCGACGAAGATCACGTCGGGGTCCTCCCGCAGGCAGTCGCGCAGGCCTCGCTCGAAGCTGGGCACGTCGCGCCCAATCTCGCGCTGGGAGATCAGGGCCGATTGGCTGTGCAGGCGGTACTCGATGGGGTCCTCCAGCGTGATGATGCGGCAGGCGCGGGTCTGAGCGATGCGGTCGATCAGCGAGGCGATGGTGGTGCTCTTGCCCGCCCCGGTGATGCCGGTCACCAGCACCAGCCCCTGCTGGCGCTTGATCAGGTCGCGCCATACCGGGTTGGGGAAGCCGATCCGCTCCACAGCCAGGACGTTGGCCTCCAGCGCGCGGATCGCGACGGCGGGGCCGTCGCTGTCGTGGAAGCAGTTGATGCGAAATTGCATCGTTTCGGTCATGAGGGAGCAGTCCACCGAGCCATGACGACGGTGGGCGTCGGTTTCGGCCTCGTTCAGCAGCGCCGCAACAAACGCCTCCATCGCGGGGCGGTCCAGCGGCTCGCCTTTGATCCTCTGGAGGTCGCCGTCCACACGATAGACCGGCGGGCACCCGACTTTCAAGTGCAGGTCAGATACCCGCATCGGGCCTTGGCTGCTGAAATGGTCCAGCAGGTCCCCGAGGCTGAGCAAATGGCCCTCGCCTTGGCGGTACACCTTCGCGTGCATTGCCTGGTCAGGTGACGTCATCCTTTGCCCTCTGCGTTTTCATCGGACTGGTCTGCCGGTCTTCCTCGTGCCGGTTCTACCGGCGGTGGACTAAGGGGCCGTTCGCGGCGGCTACTCCTCGCGCTCTTCGGGGGGCAGTTCCGGCAGGTGGATATAGTAGGCGGCCTTGACCAGGTCCAGCTTTTTGATCTCGTCCATCACCGTCTTGGGCGGCGCCTGGTCCAGGTTGATGCCCACCACCGCCAGGCCGGACTTCTTTTTCCGCGAGAAGGTCATGTCGGCGATGTTGATCTGGTTGTTGCCGAAGATCGTCCCGTACTTGCCGACCACGCCGGGCCGGTCCTCGTTGAAGATGATTACCACGTGGCCTTCGGGCTGAAGCTCCATGCGGTAGCCGTCGATGGCGATGACCCTCGGGAAGCGCGTGCCCGAAGATCGTGCCCACGACCGAGCGCTTCTGGCTGTCGGTGTGGATCGTGACCTCCAGCAGGTTGGAGAACTCGCGGACCTTGGCCGAGGTGATCTGCTCGACCTCCAAGCCGCGCTGCTTGGCCAGGACGGGGGCGTTGATGACGTTGACCGGCTGCTCCATGGCCGGGGCGAGCAACCCCACCAGCAGGTAGGCGGTGATGGGCGTCACGTTCATGTCGCCGATCGTGCCGCGATAGATCGCCTCCACCTTGGTCACGCCGCCGGCGGTGATGTTGGCCAGGATCATGCCCATCCGCGTGGCCAGCTCCGCAAAGGGCCGCAGGATCGGCGGCAGAGCCTTGTCGAAGCCCGGGGCGTTGACGGCGTTGCGGACCTCTCCGCCCCGCAAGGCCTCCAGGAGCTGCTCGGCGGCCTCCAGAGCGACCTGCTCCTGGGCCTCCTCGGTCGAGGCGCCCAGGTGCGGCACGGCCAGGACGTTGGGGTGCTGGATGAGGGCCTTTTCCGCCTCGTTGGTGGGCGGCTCGGCCGTGAACACGTCCAGCGCCGCCCCGGCTACCTTGCCGGCGTTCAGGGCCTCCAGCAGCGCCGCGGGGTCGATGATGCCGCCGCGGGCGGCGTTGATCAGCCGGCAGGAGGGCTTCATCACCGCAAACTGCGCCGGTCCGATCAGGCCGGTGGTCTCGGGCGTCTTGGGCGTGTGGACGGTGATGTAGTCCGCCCGCTTGCACAGCTCGCTGAGGTCCTTGACCATCTCCACGTCGTCGCCGCCGCCGGCGAAGAACGGATCGTACCCCAGCACCCGCATCTCCATCGCCGCGGCGCGGCGGGCGACGGCCTTGCCGATGCGTCCCATGCCCACGATGCCCAGCGTCTTGCCCGCGAGTTGCGTGCCCTCGAAGCTCTTGCGGTCCCACTGCCCGCCCTTGAGCGAGGCGTTGGCCGGGGAGATCTTCCGCGACAGCGCCAGCATCAGCGCCAGCGTCAGCTCGGCCGTGGTGAGCGTGTTGCCGCCGGGGGTGTTCATCACGATGACGCCCTTGGCGGTGGCGACGGGCACGTCCACGTTGTCCACGCCCACCCCCGCCCGGGCGATGCAGCGGAGCCGGCCGGGGCTGGCCAGCACCTCGGCGGTGATCTTCACGCCCGAACGAATAATCATGCCGTCGTAGTCGCCGACGATCTTGGCCAGCTCCGCCGGCGGCAGGTCTGGCTTGATGTCCAGCGCCACATCCTTCTGCTTTTTGAGCCAATCCAGGCCGACGTTGCTGAGCTTGTCCGCAATCAAAACTTTAACATAGTCATTGCCGTTGCCATCGGGTCGGCCTCCTTTAGTTCCAGTCCTTCAGGACCTTCGCGGCCGCGGCCACGCCCTGGCCGATCTGGACCTTCACGCCGCACTCCGCCAGCGCGTACTCCACCGCGGCCACCAGGCCGATGGTGTCCACCGGATCGGTGTAGCCCATGTGCGAGACGCGGAACATCTTGCCTTCCAGGTGGTCCTGCCCGCCCGCGACCGAACAACCGTACTTGTCGCGGAGGCACTTGCCGCGGAAAGTCTTGTCCACCACGCCCTCAGGATACAGGATGCCCGTGACCGAGTCCGACGGCTGCTTGCTAAAGACGGTCAATCCCAGCGCCTTGGCCGCCTCGCGGGTGGCCTTGGCGAGCAAAGCCGACCGCGCCCAGATTTTCTCGATGCCAATGGCGTGGATCATGTCCAAAGAGACCTTCAGCCCGCGGATCAGGCTGACGGCCGGGGTGAAGGGCACGTCGCTGGCGGCCAGGGACTTTTTGTAGGCCTTGAGGTTCAGGTAGAAGACCGGGGCGGTAATCTTCTCGATGTTCGCCCAGGCCTTGGGGCTGGCTGAAACGAACGCCAGGCCCGGCGGCAGCATGAAGGCCTTCTGGCTACCCGCGGCCACGATGTCCACGCCCCATTCGTCCTGCTTCAGCGGCAGCGTGCCGGCCGAGGTGATGCAGTCGGCAATCAGGATCGCCTCCGTCCCGGCCACCACCTTGGCGATGCCCGCAAGGTCGGCCACGGTGGCGGTCGAAGTCTCGCTGTGGACGACCACCACCGCCCCGTACCCGCCGGCGGCGAGCTTCTCTTTGACGGTCTGGGGACTGATGGCCGTGCCCCACTCCACCTTCACCTCATCGACGTTCAGGCCAAAGGCTTTGGCCACCTTCACCCATCGCTCGCCGAACTTGCCGCCGTTGGCCACCAGCACTTTCTTGTCTCGCGGGCAGGCGCAGGCGATGGCGGCCTCCATCGCCGCCGTGCCCGACCCGGCAATCGTCAGCACGTCATTGGCGGTGAACAGGAGTTTTTTCAGACCCTCCTGGACCTCACCGAACATCTTCTTGAACCGCTCGGTGCGGTGGTGAAAGATGGGCTTGGCCATCTCGACGAGCACTTCCGGCGGGACATCGGTGGGGCCGGGTGTGAAAAGACGTTGCTTGATCATGGGAGACCTCCCATCCAGGGTAGAAAGTGCCAAGCGACGGGAACAAGCCGGCAGAGCCGCGGCCCCATGCCACGGTTGCCTCCCGGCGCGTCAATCTCCTTATTTCAAGCCCGCCCCGCCCATCTCTGCCCCTTGGCGGTTGAGGCTTGAGGACCGGATTCTACGACCCCCATAGTGGTTCGTCAATGGCAAATCGGCCCGGAACGGACCCGTGCGGCCCTTTCCCGCCAGTCCAGACGCTACCTAAGCCTGGTACCAGCCTTTTGGGGAAGCTGTTGTCGGCCTGTCGGCGGGCATACCGGAATAGTCTGGTGAGAGTCACGGGCGGAGCAGGGACGTTCAGATTACCAACCCCCGTAACTTGCAATCTGGCACTCGGCAGGCCTGGATTCTCCTGTTTTGTATAGGTCGCCCGGGGGCGACGGCATGACAAAAACGACTTTCTGTCCTTTGTAATTCTTTCTGATATAAAGAATTACGAAAACAGATACACGAAAGATCGCGCCGGAGTTTCTTTGCATCCTGCCTTTTTACCCTGTACTGGAAAGGCGGTAAAGCCGGCTCGGCTGGTGGGGCGATTTAGTTATGAGTTTCTTTTTTTTCGCCCTAGTAGGAAATGGCAAGCCCATGTATAATAATAGCGACACGTGGATAGTTTTAACGACAAGCGACGGGAGCAGATCGTCTCTGCGCCGGGGGGAGCTTAGTACGACGGCTTAAGACGATAGTTTGTGACGTCGCATTCTAAAGGAGCCAGCGCCGGAGCGTGTCCGGCGGTATCCAAGTATAAGGAAGGCATTTACGTTCAACGTCCCGGTCCAGGTGAGTCTTGGCAATGAGGCTGATCCGGAGGGTGCGTTACCCGTTCCCGGTTGGTTCTCTGCCTTACAGAACAGATAGCCTCACCTCAGGCTGAGTCTCTCCTACCCGACACGGCACGTCTGGACCCTGTGAGCGCTCATTGCAGTGGTGGATCGTGAGCGGCGGGGACGGAACCGGAGCGACGAACGGAATGCGATGCTGAAAGGTTTTGCCCTTGAGCGAAAGGAGCATGGACATGATGCGAAGGGTAACTTTCCTAATTTGCTTGATGTTTATGTCGGCGACGGCTGTTTGGGCCGCAGATTACATCGGTCCTGACGGCGGCAACTACAACGATGCCAACAACTGGGACCCCAATGTTGTTCCGAACGGCGTGGAAGCCAACGTCACTAGCGGCGTGAGCGTGGTCCTGAACGCCGTCGAACCGAACGCCGCCAGTTTGATTATCGATGGGAGCGGCTCGAATTGGAGCATCGTGAACATCCAAACCGGAGCGGATCTGACTGCGGGCACCGTGACGGTGGGTAACGCTGCAAAGGGATCCATCAACCAGACCGGCGGCATCCTCAAGACCGGGTGCTTCCGAATGGTGGCCGCCTATGATACGGGCGGTGGCACCGGCATTTACCGCATCAGCGGAGGCACGCTGGACGCCAACAGCACCGTGCCACCGGGATCGGTGAACTACTCCTGGTACATCGGCGGTGACACCACCTATGGAGGCACGGGGATCTTCGAGCAGACCGGCGGCTTTGTGAAGATGTTGGTGAACAACACCGACAACTTCCAGCTCGGCGGAAAGGGAGGCAATAGCTATGGCTATATGACCCTGACCAACGGGACCATCGAGGTGATGAAAGTTGACAACGACGGTCAGTTGAACGTCGGCTCCGAGAGCGGTAGCCACGGGACCCTCACCATGTCTGATAACGCCTACCTCCATACCGACTACAAGGTACAGGTCGGATATAGAGGCACAGGGACGTTGAACCAGAATGGCGGTCGGATCTTGGTGGACTACTTGAACGCCAACAGCATCTTCGCGGTCGCTTCGGTGACTTCCTCCACGACCACCACCGCGTTGGGAACGTACTACCTCAAAGGCGGTAGCGTGGAGTCGCGGGGCAAGATGCGCGTCGGAGACAGCATAGGGTCCAATGGGACATTCGACATGGACGGTGGGACGATGCTGATTCTGGCCCCCGCCGGGTCGGCGATAATCGCGCCCATGAATGTTGGCTACAACCGAGGGTTTGGTACGTTTTCCTATCACACCGGCTACGTAGACTGTAATGAAATCTTTGTCGGCGACACGGGCGGTACCGGCTTGATGAGAGTCCTCGGCGGTTCGATAGGCGCCAAGGCAGACATCATGGTGGGCAGGGGCAACAATGCCAACTCAATTTCGAAGGGATCGGTGTCCGTCAGCGCCGGATCTTTGGTGACGCCGGGTAATTTACGAGTCGGTGATAATACAAACGCAACCGGCAACATCGGTGAAGTTACCGTCAGCGGCACGGGCTACCTGGAGGCTAGTGCAATCCAATTGGGCTATGGTCCAGGATCGGGCACGCTGACCATTGCGGGTGGCAAAGTTAATGTTGTCGATCCCAATGGTGGCAAGGTTTATATCAGCAGGGAAATCAACAACACCGCGGGTGGCAAAGGCCTGCTCAAGGTGAGCGGCAGCGACTTCATCGCCACCAACGGCACCGTGTACGTGGGCTTCCGCGGCACGGTGAGTCCGGGCGTGGACGCCACCTTGGATGTCTCCAACGGAACCTTCCAGGTCGCAGAGGTCCGAATGCTGAATGAGTGCGACGGCAACTATGCCAACAAGGCCAAGATGAAGATCGGCGTGAACGCGAAAGCCAGCGCCAGTAACGCGTTCCGGATGTATGATCAGGGAACCTCCAACGTCGAAATGGAGATGGAAAGCGCATCGAAGTACTCCAAGTTGGATGTGGCCGCAGGGACCGCTGACCTGGGCAGCAAGGGCACGCTGACGGTCAATCGGACCGTCACGACGTATCGGCCCAACCAGGGCAACAAGTTCACCCTGATTACGGCGGCCTCGAGTGCCGGCAGCTTTGCCTCCATCACCAGCAACATCCCAGGCCAATTGCTGAAGGACCCGAACACTCCGGCCCTGGGTTACTGGCCGATCTTCCGAGGCGCGTTTGATGCCAACGCGGATTACGTGATCACGTTCCAGGGCGCCATGGCGGGCGACAGCGGCGGGGACAATAAGGTCAACGCCGCCGACCTGGGCGACCTGGCCACCAACTGGGGCCTGAGCAACAGGACCTGGCAGCAGGCCGACTTCGGCGGCGACGGTCAAGTCAACGCCGCCGACCTGGGCGACCTGGCTGCCAACTGGGGCAAGACGGGCCTTGCGCCCAGCGCCGCACCTCCGGAAGCCCCGGTGCCTGAACCGGCGACCTTGGTGTTGCTGGCTTTGGGCGGCGTGGCGATGATCCGGCGGCGGCGTGCCTAAGTTGGTCGTTCGCTGTGCAAGACGGTAACTAAGGTTCAAAGGAGTTCCAAGGTTTGGGAGAGGGCCTGAAGCCCAAGGCCCTCTCCCAGCCTGTTTTTTTGGAAAACGCCCCGGCACCGGCAGACTCTTGCGGTTCCTGTTGGTCAGCTTCACGGACGCCGTTGCTTCTAGCTGACCTCACCCCATCGTCGTAGTCTTTTGACAGCGGATGACGTCCACGGACGCATCGTGGCTCGCTTGGAGTGGGAAAAAGGCCGATAACACCGTCTATGGAGGAGAAAAAGGCCAAAGGCATTCATTGGATTGTCGCCGTCCTGCTCGTGGTGGCGGTGGCGGGTTGGTCGGCTTTGGCCCTTCATGCCCCTCTGGTCACATCCCAGACAGTCGAGACGGTCGAAGGCGGGCTGAAGGTAACCCTCCTGCACGTCAACGATACCCACGGTCAGCTCCTGGGCCTGGACGTCAGGGGGAGAAACGTAGGCGGGGCGGCCCGGCTGGCCACGGCCGTCAAGAAGGTTCGCCAGACCTCTTCGGCCAACCGGGTTTTCCTGGTGCACTGTGGCGATGAGTTTAGCCGTGGCGACGCCCTCACCCGACGCTCCGCCGGGGCGGCTAACGTGGCCGTCATGAACCACCTGGGCTTCGACTTGTGGGTCCTGGGCAATGGGGAGTTTTATGGCGGCGTGGAGTTGCTGCGGCAACGGATGGCCGAGGCCAAGTTCCCCGTCCTAGCGGCCAATGTGTCGCTGGGGGAAGACCAGGACCTGGTTCGACCCTACGTCATTGAGCGGGCCGGCCCGGTCCGCCTAGCCTTCTTGGGGCTGTGCACCGTGTACGGGGTGGGCGATAAGGGCATCCCCGTTAAGGCCGTTGACCCCATTGAGACGGCCAAAGGCCTTGTGCCTCGTCTCCGCCGGCAGGCCGACGTGGTCGTGGCCGTAACGCACCTGGGACTGGCGGAGGACGTGCGTCTGGTGGCGGCCGTGGAGGGTATCGATCTGGTCCTGGGCGGCCACAGCCACACGGTCCTGAAGCACGGCTTCTACGCCAAGGGCCCGCAAGGCCAGCAAGTCCTCATCTGTCAGGCCGGCGACAAGTACCGCTACCTTGGCCAGGTGGACTTGGAGTTTGCTCCCGGTCCTGCTGGCCGGGGTTGGCGGCTTGTCAGCGCCACGCCGAGCTTAATCGGCCTGGATGAGGCCGTACCTCCCGATCCGGCCACCACGGCGCTGCTGGGGCAACTGGCGAAGGCCTCCACGCAACCTGCCTCCGCGGCCACGCAACCTGTGGAAAGTCAGTGGAACGATTGAACGTCTCATGGCCAGAGTAACCCGCCCGATGGGCCGCCTTGGGGATACCCTCTGAAGGTTGCTTAGAGGTTGGGCGTCGTGGGGGGTGTCGTCTGTGAGGGGGGGACTTTGAGCCCCAGGGCTGCATGAATGTCCTTGGCGGGGGGGACCTTGGCACCGGTCACCGCGACGACCGCTCCGGGCAGCGACCAGAACATAGGGATCAACCGGATCAGCATCGCCAAGGCTACCACCGCGCTGGCCGAGACGACGTCTGAGGAAAAGAAAACCACGAAAAACTTCTCCACCAACCCCAATCCGCCGGGGGTGATCGGCACGGCAGCGATGATGTAGATTAGCGGCACGTATAGAAAATAGGTGTACCAGCTTGTGGCCAGGGAGAGGCTCTTTCCCACCAGGATCATCGAGCCGATCCACAGCACGTGCCCGATGAGCGTGATGCCCATGGCTTCCAGCAGGCGGGGGATATTGCCGCGGTACTGCCGGATGGCCTGGCCAGCGACGTTGAGGTGATGCGCCTGGGGCAGGCGTTTGTAAATCTTGTCCAGCCACAGCCACCGGCGAAGGGTTGGGATAAACAGGAAGGTGAACACGCCGACCAATGTCACCAGGAGCGCCACCACAAGGACGGCCGGCAGGCGGAGGGCCTCCAAGGGCACCCATCGGCCGATGGAGACGACCAGCAGCATGACCCCGGCCATCAGCGTCAATTCGGTCAGCCCCATCGCCCGGTCGATGAACACGCTGACCAGGGCGGCGGCCTTGGCGGGCGTGTGTTTGGATACATAGTAGGCCTTCACCAGGTCGCCCCCGACGGTCCCGGGCACCGCAAAGGAAAAGTACATTCCCAGGAAGGTCAGGCGGATGGCCTCCCACAGGGGGATTCGGATCGTCGCCACGCGGAGCAGCATCCACCATCGCAAGGCCATAATGAACGTGTTTCCCATATGGATGGCCAAGGCTAGGATGAGTAGGGGGACCTTGAGGTGGCGGATAATGGTCGCGAAACCCGGCCGGAGGATCTGACTCGTCCCTGGGACCGGCTGGCACTCATCGACGGCCAAGGTGACCTTTCGCTGCCACCACAGCAGGCCCGTGGAGACGTCCAGTGGTGCCTTCTGGCCTGGTAAGGCAGGCCGCTCGGCCAGGAGGGTGTAGGTCTTGCCGTCCTTGCCGAGGACGTGGTCCCGCCAGTGCACCTGGGAAAGCACCCACCCCAGCAGCAAGGCGGCCAGGAGCACCTTGGCGGTCAGTAAAAGGGCCTTTCGGCGGTTGGGGGTCATGGGCCTGCCCTGTCTTGGGGCGGATTATATGTTAGCGCTAGAATAAAGGTAAGAAGCGTTACAGGAGTTATCAAAGTCAGCCGTCAAAAAGGCCGAAGATTCCCCTGACCTTAGATGCAATAAAAGTTGGGCTTTTTTTGTTCAACCTGGTCGTAGGAGCTTGCTAGAATCATGGCATCCTCAGGCCTTATTGATACGTCATCCACTAGAATTCGTTCTACGCCGATGGGTAGTCCCCCGCAGATGGTGGAAGTGCCCGGCTACCAGGTAGTTCAGTTCCTGGGTAGCGGGGCCCGGAGTACGATCTGGCAGGTCCGCGACCGCCAGACGAGTCAATATTTCGCGCTGAAGCGGGTGGTGAAGAAGCACCTTGCCGACCAGCGATTCCTGGAACAGGCGATCAATGAATACGTGGTCGCCGGCAAGCTGGAACACCCGGTCATCCGCAAGATTTACCGGATGCGCAAGGTTAAGGAGTGGTTGCGCCTCCGCGAGATCCACCTGGTCATGGAGTTGTGTGGGGGAACGACCGTGCAGGCCTCCCGACCGACGTCGATTCCCCAGATTATGGCCATCTTCCGCGAAGTGGCCTCCGCCTTGGCCTATATGAACGGCCGGGGGTTCATCCACGCGGACATGAAGCCCAACAACATCCTGGTGGCCGACGACGGGACCGTGAAGATCATCGACCTGGGGCAAAGCTGCCCCCTGGGGACCACCAAGCAGCGGATCCAGGGCACGCCGGACTTTATCGCCCCCGAGCAGGTGTATCGCCGCCCGTTGGACGGGCGGACCGACGTGTTCAACTTTGCCGCGGCCCTGTATTGGACGTTGACCGGCCAGGCCATCCCGACCATCCTGCCCAAAAGGGGCGGGATGCAACTGGTGAGCGACCTGGGCGTCATCCCGCCCCAAGAGCTGAACGGGGAGGTGCCGCTGCCGCTCAGCCGGTTGGTAACGGACTGCGTCCGGATCAACCCCGCCCAGCGACCGGCTTCGATGAACGACGTCATTTCGCGGTTGGACCTGATTGCCCACACGCTCAAAACTTTTTAGCCATCTAGCTTTTTAGGACCCACCTCCGTGCCGAACGCCGCCGCGGACATCTTCCGCCAGGCTGCCCAGCTGAACCTCCAGGATGGCCGGCGGCACGGCAATATCGTCGAGCTGGAGGACGGCTGCGACGTCATCGTGACCGGCGACATCCACGGCAACCGCCAGGCCTTCACCCGAATCATTTCCTATTTCGAGCGGCCGTCGCGGCGGCCCCGCCGGCTGGTGCTCCAGGAGCTCATCCACGGCCCGTTGGACGCAAGCACCGGCCAGGACCGCAGCGTCGAGCTGCTCCTCCGCGCAGTCCGGTTGAAGGTGGACCGCCCGGCGGACGTGCTCTTCGTGATGGGCAACCACGACCTAGCCCAGATCACGGGCTGCGAGATCGCCAAAGAAGGCTTCCATTCCTACCGCGCCTTTACCGACGGGGTGCATTTTGCCTTCGAGGAACACGGCGGCGAGGTGCTGGTAGCCATACGAGAGTTTCTGGTCTCCCTGCCCCTGGCCGTGAAGTGCCCCAACGGAGTCCTGATTGCCCATTCGCTGCCCTCCCCGCATTGCCTGAAAACTTCAAGTTCGAGAATGGAAATCCTCCATCGACCGTACCGTCCGGAGGACTTCCTTCGCGGCGGGCCAGCCTACGAGTGGACTTGGGGCAGAACCCAGACCCAAGAGCAGATCGACGCCTTGGCCACCGAGCTAGGCGTGGCCTTGTTCCTCTTGGGCCACCGACACACCCGCTCCGGTATCGAGGCCGTCGCACGCCAGGCCGTAACGTTGGCCAGCGATCACGACCGCGGGTGCCTGATTGAATTTCGCAGCGACCAGGCCCTGGACGCCCAGACGGCCGTGATGTCGGCTACGCCCCTGGCCGCGATCGAGTAGCGCGGCCGACGACGAAGGGGTCAACATGAAGTACAAGCTTCTTGCCTTGGACGTGGACGGCACGCTGATCAGGCGCGACGGCCTGGTGCCCCAGGAGGTGATCACCGCGGTGGCGGCCGCACGGTCGCAGGGGCTGAACGTGTGCCTGGCCACGGGGCGCAGCTACATCGAGACCGTCCCCATCTGGCGGCAGCTCCGCTTGGTGAAGCCTTATGAACCGATGGTGCTGATCGGCGGGGCGTTGGTGAGCGAACCCGACAGCGGCCGGTCCCTTTACCACAAGTCCATCCCGCCCCATCTGGCCTGCCGGCTCGATGAGGCCTTGGCGGCCGCGGGGCACTGCGCCATGGCCATCACCGACGTCTGGCGGACCGGCGTGGATTACTACCTCACCGAGGGCGCCGACCGCGACGCGGCCGAGCGGCGGTGGTTCGGCCAGATGAACGTCCAGGTCCGTCGCGTGCGGCGGTTGGCCGATGTGGCCGACCTGCCTGCGCTGTTGCGGATCAATGCGGTGGTGGATTTGCCAGCCGCCGGGGTGCTGGCCGCGACGTTGGCGAAGGAATTTAATGAGCAGCTCCGCGTTCATTGCATCTTGGCGCCCAACTACGGTGTGACGGTCGTCGAGGCCTTCGCCGCCGGGGCCGACAAGTTCACCGCCGTCCGCTACGTCGCCCAGGCCTTGGCTGTGCCGGCCTCGCGGATTGCCGCCGTCGGCGACGACGTCAACGATCTGCCGCTCCTGGGCGGCGTTGGGCTGGGCGTGGTCATGCCGTCGGCGCCCCCAGCCGTTGCCGCCGCCGCCAAGCACGTCGTAGCCGACTTGGCCGGCTTTATCCGAGACCTGGCCGCCGGGCGGTTCAACGATGGCAAACCGTAGGCTGTCGTGTTCGTCGCGCAAAGGGGTAGGCCAAACGGTGAGAGTCGCGTGTCACCGTGTCAAAAAGCCTTGACCATCGGGGGGAAAGGGCGGTACAAGACCTGTTCTGCACGCAAGTTGGGCAAGGTTTTTTGCCTACTGCTATCCTAAGCCTATGGATAAGACCGCCGACCACACAGGTGACAACGACACGCTGGCTGAGCTTCGCCAAAAGATCGACGATCTGGACCACAAGATCGTTGAGCTGCTCAACCGCCGCCAGATAACCAGTTTGCCGCCTTGCGCATGGGCAATGCGTGTCGGATTGAGATTTTCCGGGCACGCCGTCAGACACCCGCCGCAGCGGATGCACGGTGTCTGCTGATGATTATATTTGGACTCGGTAACTTCCTTTTTGGTCAGAAATGTCAGCCCGCCGCTGGTCTTGGTCAGCGGGGTCGATGAAATTCGCGATGGCAAAGCCCATCATCGGCCCGCCCATCACGACTTTGGCGGCAAAGTCATTGAGCCCGCCGCAGTGCTGAATCAGTTCCTGCACGCTCATGCCCGACCGGGCAATAATAGTTGCCGGGTACTGGCGATGGCTCTGCCGGGCTACGCGAAAGCCACGCCGATGCGTCAGCGGTTTACCCGGCACGACCGCCTCGGCGATCGCCGCACCATGTGTCCGACATTGATCCCCGCACCGATCACCGGCGGAATGCTGTTGGTCGGGACAATTTTATTGCAAATTGCCTGAATAGATCAGCTGCCGTTCGCCGCCCCTTGCGGGTACTTGGTTTTGACCGGAACAACCTGAATATCTTCATCCGGAAAGTTTTTGATAGCGTTGGCAAAAATCTCAATGGCCTCGGGCTTATTGTCCTCGATGCCGATACGAACCCTATCTACGCCGGCGGCCTTTGCCGCAAGTCGAAATATTCCTGCAAGGACTTGCCACGTCCACTCGACCATCATCCGAAAATCGCATGTCAGAACTGGCTCACACTCGCAGCGTCGGCGCGTAAGATAGTTTTGGGCATCGCCGGATTCGGCTCGATCTTGACCCGTGTCGGGAAACCTGCCCCGCCCATACCGACGATACCGCCTTCCTTGATTGCAAGGCAGATCTGTTCGGCCGACCACTCGAGGGACTAAAATGGGCATCAAACTGGTCGGAAACCGGCTTTTTAGGTTCATTTTGCGCAGGGTCGGTATCGATCACAATTGACATTGTCCGTCCCAAAACCGGATGTGGAGCAAGAACGATATCTTGACCGCCCGGCAACCGGCGAATGCACGGGTGCAGACACAAACGCGTCCGACTCGCCGATTTTCTGGCCGGCTACAACCGCATCCTTCTTATTAACGAGGGCTTTGCATCGGGCGCCCAAGATGTTGACTGAGCAGTACCGTAACCTGTTTCGGGGTTGCAACGACCTCGATGGGCTGCCCCTGACTGTAATGCTTGCTTTCCGGGGGATGAACCCCGCCCCGGAAAAGTCGCTTTTCCTTGTGTTTCCATTCCGTTTATTATTCCTTATTTATAGTGCCTTTTGGAGCACAATTTTTTTTGCCGGCAGGGGATGATCCGAATCAGCAGTTTCCCGACACACAATATCACTGCCGCGGCGGCCAGTCCAAGAACCAACTGGGCAACAATGACCAGCTTTTGGGGTTATCGATCTTGGCTTTGAGCCAGGGTTCGGTCATTGCCACTGCGGCAATAAATGCCACCACCGGCACAGCAAATGCAAAAATTGCCTTCAGCGCGATGTTCGGGCCTTTGGAATGCCCCAGCTTCTCATAAATTTCCTGGCAACGGTCTTTTTGTCCGCAACTGGAACACTCTTTATCCATTTGTTGTATTATCTTTCACAAATAAAGGGTTATTTATAATCCAACCGTACACCCCTTGCAAGAAGAAAACAGCCCCGGAAGGGCGATGGAAAACAGAGAAAAATTCCGACATTTTTTATTTTCTATGAAACATCTTCGGGTTAGTATGGTCTTTATTCATAGAGACATGGTCTATTTTGAAAGGAGTACCTATGAGTGTCAAAAGCCACGGAAACAGAATTTTCTGGACATATATTGTCCCGTAAATGATATGCGTCCCTTTTTTTTAGGCTGAAAAATCTGTCAAACAAGCCCAGCCAATGGCAAGTTAGGAGTCAGAAGAAATGCCCGTAACATATGATATTCAGCATCTGTTAGACCTGCGGAAGCAAAAGGCGATGAAAGCAACCCTAACAATTTAGACACTGTTGTGAGGTCAGAACCTAAACAGTTGCTCGAGAGAGATACAAAAGCAAATTGCCCCTGAAAGCTGGGATAAGGGCCATGTTACAATACTGGCAATGCGTTCTTATCGAACAAATACCAAGAGTTCATTGCAAATCGCCGAATATCTCCGGTATCTGCAGACACAACTTGAAATAGACCGCGGTATTATAGACCATCAGTCGATTCAACTTCCCGAAAATTGGGAGGAAATCAGAACTAAAGCCCAAAAGCATAGTTTCGAATACGCTATTATTGCCGCCTCTGACGGCAGTCCGATTGAAGGGGCTACTGTCAGGGTTCGAAACTCAAGTACCGGCCATTGGTATAGTACAAAATCCAACAAAGAAGGACTTGTCTGTTTTACGCTGCCCACGGATGAATATCAGTTGAAAATTGTATATAAAAAAGGTTTCCGTGGGCAACGGCCTGATAGTGTTTTTAGAGTGCCAACCGACGTTTTAACAAAAACGGAAATCAAACTGGAAGATTGTCCTGTTGTTTATGGAGTGGTTCGGGATACAGATGACAATCCAGTTACAAATGCCAGAGTTTTCATTACTGCTGGAGTTGACGAGCAAATCAGTGATTCGGCAGGTAAGTTTACAGTTCAATGTGACCCCCGTACTGGTGAGAACAACCCTGAAATCATATATGCAGTGGCAATTCATCAGGAACGCAATCTTGCAGGGACAGTTCGGATTTTTAAAGATACTCGCAACGTTGATATCAACCTCGCTCCCGCAATAACTGTTAAGGACGAATTACAGATATAGACGGTAAACCGATTTCTCAGGCCAAGATCGGCATAACACTCTGGGTTAATTCTATAGGCCAAGTCTTAAAAGTTTAACTCAGATAACGGACAATCACGGCAATTATACGATCAAGGGGCTGCCTGTAAATCATAAATTCAGTCTTTTGATTGAAGCAGATGGATACGGTTTTGACTGCCCGAAGTTTGAAACTGAACCGAGTAAGATAAATACTGTTGAACTTGCCCCTATCGTGCTTGAAAAAGCGAATCTTTCTTTGTCTGGTATTGTTGTCAACCACTTGGGTAATCGGTGCCGCACGCGGAGATTTACGCATGCGGTAAACGTCAAGTCATAGAAAATCAAATATTTGCCGACGAGGAGGGAAAATTCCTTGTTGATAAGCTCTGTGATGGGCTGGTTTGGATTCAGGTTTTCAAAGAGGCAAAAGTCCCATTGGAAAGCTCTCGCCAAGTAAAAATCCATGCAGGCGAAACCGATGTTAAGATAATCGTTACGCCAGCTACATAAAGTCCGCTGAAAAGGCACAAAATGAAAATATTGTGCGGAAATTAATATCGAAAGGAGAATCTATATCGGCGCGAAAAGTTACAAACGTGGATTGTTATGGATGTGTGTTGT
>CAVXDC010000044.1:0-37130 GCA_963760365.1 uncultured Phycisphaerae bacterium | reverse complement strand
GCGATCAGCAGCAGCAACTCCTGCCGCGTGACCACCGCGATGTAGCCCAAAAGCCCGCCCAACGGCAGCGAGCCGGTGTCGCCCATGAAGACTTGGGCGGGGTGGGCGTTGTACCACAGGAACCCCACGCACGCCCCCAAGATCGCCCCGCACAGGACCGTCATCTCGGCCGCCCCGGCCACCAGGGGCATGTGGAACAGCTTCGCCCAGGCGGCCACGCCGGTGATCTCGGCGATGAACATGAACACGGTCGCCACCGACATCACGCAGCCGCTGGCCAGGCCGTCCATGCCGTCGGTGAGGTTGACGGCGTTGCAGGCGCCGACGATCGTCACCGTGCTGATGAGGATGTAGGCCGCCAGGGACAATTCCACGGGATTGGACTTGAAGGGGAAGTAGAACGTGTGGGCGGGGTTCACCAGCCGCCCGGCCTCGTCGATGATGTGGCTCTCGGCCCCGTAGGTGTAGATGAAGATCGACAGGATCACGGCCAGGCCGATCTGGAAGAGCACCTTTTCCCACATCTTCAACCCGTCGCGCGTGCCGCTGCCGGTGGCGAAGCGGAGCTTGATCCAGTCATCGCACATGCCCAGCCCGCCCAGCCACAGCAGCGCCAGGATGGCCATGCGGATGTACATGTTGCCCAGGTCGGCGAAGAGCACCGTGGCGGCGAAGATGGCCAGGACGATGAGGATGCCGCCCATCGTGGGTGTGTTGGACTTGTGCTTGGTGAGCAGGTTGAGGTCGGCGTGGTCGAATTCGGGCCGGTCGCCCAGCTTGCGGCGGAGAAGCAGGCGGATCATCTTGGGCGCCGCCAGCATGACCACCAGGAAGCTCACGATCGCCGCCGCGGCGACCCGCAGCAGCAATCCTTTGTAGCCCAGCAGGTATATCAAGGCAGGGCCCTCATCCTTCCCGGGCGCTGGCCTCGCTCCTGGGGGGGGCAAAGGCGGCGCGGATCGGTTCGATGAGCTTCTCCAGGCCCATCGCTCGGGAACCCTTGATCAAGACCACGTCTCTAGCCCGCAGCAGGGATGGCAAAGCCTGGCCGGCCTGCTCGGCCGTGTCGTACGCGACGGTCTCCAGCCCGCCCTCGGCGGCGCCTAGGGCGATATATCGTCCCAACGCCCCCACGCAGACAAGCAAATCGACCGCTCGCTGGGCGATTTCACCGCCGGTCTTGGCGTGCAGGGCGGGGGCTTGCTCTCCCAGCTCGCGCATGTCGCCGACGACCATCACTTTTCGGCCGGCCCTTTTTCCCCCTTGCGCCCTTGCTCCAAAGGCTCCCCTTCCTCCCCCAGCACGTCGGCGGCGGCGATGACGCTAGCGGGATTGGCATTGTAAGCGTCGTTGATGACCGTCAGCCCGCCCAGCTCGATCCGTTCCAGCCGCATGGGCGCGGCGGAAAATTCACCCAGCATCTCACCCGCCTCCGCCGGGCAGACGCCGAAGTGATTGGCGACGGCCAGGGCGGCCAGGGCATTGGTAGCGTTGTGAAGGCCGGGCAGCGACAGGGTCACCCAGAACTGCCCGTTGACTTCGAAGCGCGACCCGTAGATGCCCCCCGATTCAAAGCCCGTCAGGCGAAACTCCGCCGCGTCGGCCTGGCCGAAGCGGATTAAGTTTACCTTGGCCCCTTGCAGGACCTTGTCCAGCTCGGGACTGTCGGTCGGCACGATCCCCAGGCCGTCGGCGGCCAGGTGGCGCAGGATGGAGGCCTTTTCCACGGCCACCTTTTCGACGCTGAGCAGTTTCTCCAGGTGCGTGGGTCCGATGGACGTGATGACGGCCACGTCGGGTCGGGCGATGGCCGACAGCGCCGCGATCTCCCCGAAGGCGTTGCTGCCGATCTCGCAGACGACGTAGTCGTCCTCCGCCCCCGCCGCCAGCAGCGTCAACGGCACGCCGATGGCGTTGTTGAAGCTCTTGGGGCCGCTCGAACCGCGCAACCGCCGCGACAGGACGTCATGGATCATCATCTTGACCGTCGTCTTCCCGTTGGAGCCCGTCACGGCCACGACTTGGGTCGCTCCCTCGCGGCGGTGCCAGGCCGCCAGGTCGCCCAAGGCCTTGACGGTGTCGGGCACCGCAATGGTCCCCCCGGGGAAGCTGGCGGCCACCTGGGACGACACCGACGCCTTGGTTGAGACGATGGCCGCCGCACACCCCGCAGCCGCCGCCTGGGGCAGGAAGGTATGGCCATCGAAGTTTTCACCGATGATGGCGACGAACAATTCCCCGGCCTTGGCCGTGCGACTGTCCGTGCTGACGGCGGTCACCTTCAGCGGCGCGGATCGCTCGGTTCCGCCCACGCGCCGGCCGGCGACGACTTTGCATATCTCCGCCAGGTACGTCGGCCTCATGGCCGGTCCTCCCGCCGATAGATGCACTGCCGGGCCACCTCGACGTCGTCAAAGGGAATCCGCCGGTCGCCGATAATCTGATAGGTTTCGTGGCCCTTGCCGGCAATCAGGACGATGTCGCCCGCCCGGGCTTCTTCGATCGCCTGGGCGATGGCGGCGCGGCGATCGACCTGGACGGCGGTCTTGCGGCGGCCCGATTCGTCCAGGCCGGTGAGGATCTCTTTAATGATGGCCTGGGGGTCTTCGCTGCGGGGGTTGTCGGAGGTGACCACAACGCGGTCGGCCAAACGGTCGGCCACGGCGGCCATTCGCGGTCTTTTGGTGCGGTCGCGGTCCCCGCCGCAACCGAACACGACGATCAGCCGGCCCGCCGCCAGTGGTCGTACGGCCGACAGGGCCTTGTCCAGGGCGTCGTCGGTGTGCGCGTAGTCCACGAACACCTGGTAGTCCGCCGGTACGTCCACGCGATGGAGCCGGCCTGGCACGGACGTGACCGTCTCCAGCGAGGCGGCGATCGTCGGGGGGTCGATGCCCAGCGCCGCGCCCGCCGCCGCCGCGGCCAGGCAGTTGTACACGTTGTGCTGCCCAATCAGGGGCGTGAAGACCGGCGTCTCCTGCCCTTGAACCATCAGCACGAAGCGCGAGCCGGCGGCGTCCATCCGTTCGATCTTCGCGCGGACGTCCGCCGGGCCGCTCAACCCGTACCAAAAAACCTTCGCCCGCGTCACCGAGGCCAGTTGCGCCCCGGCGGTGTCGTCGCGGTTGATCACAGCCGAGGCGTCGGGAGCAAGGTCCTCAAAGAGCACCTGCTTGGCCAGGAGGTAATCCTCCATCGTCTTGTGGTAGTCCAGGTGGTCACCGGTGAGGTTGGTGAAGACGCCCGCGCGGAAGCCTACGCCCGTCGTGCGGCGCTGGTGCAGGGCGTGGGAGGAGATCTCCATCACCAGGTGCGTCCGTCCGGCCTGGACCATCTCGGCCATCATGTCGGCCAGCTCGATCGGGCCGGGGGTGGTGTTGCCAGCGGGGGTGGAGCGCAGGCCCGTCTCGTAGGAGATGGTGCCAAGCAAACCGGTCTGGAACCCCGCGCCGGCCAGGACCGCGCGGATGAGGTAGCTGGTCGTGCTCTTGCCCTTGGTCCCCGTGATGCCGAGGACGGTCAGCCGCCGGGCCGGCCAGCCGCGAAGCGCCTGGGCCAGCCTTCCCTCGGCCAGGCGGGTGTCATCCACGACGACGCAGGGCAGGGGGGCCGGCACGGCGGAGGCGTCCTGGCAAACCACGGCCGAGCACCCCCCCGAGACGGCCTGGGGGATGTAGCGATGGCCGTCATCGCCCGAGCCGCGCACGGCGACGAAGCAGCAGCCCGGCCCGGCCCGGCGAGAGTCGGCCACGACGGCGGTGACCAGAGCCTCTCCCCGCCGCCAGCGGGGGACGATCTCTGCAGCCTCCAGAAGCTCACTGAGTAACATGGGTGCCTGATGCTAAATGCAAAATGTTAAATGCTAAATGCAAAGCGCTAAACGGTCAAAGCGGTGTCGCCGCGTGCGAGGCGTCGTCCAACAACTAGCTTAATCCCCCACGGTGGACTTGGCTACGAGGCTGTCGGGAACGAACCGGTGGCTCTGGGCCACCGAGAGGTTCTCGGCAGGCTGGTCGGGCGGGACGTTGAGGTAGGACAGCGTCCGCTCCAGCACCTGCCGCACGTACGGTGCCGCCACCGTCGCGCCGAAATGTCCGCGGGACGCATCCGGCCAATAGATCGAGATCAGGCACAACACCTCCGGCCGGCCGACGGGCGCCCCGCCGACGAACGAGCCGACGAACGCCCCGTCCACATACACCCCGTTGCGGGCGATCTGGGCCGTGCCCGTCTTGCCGAAACAGGTCCAGCGCTCCATCCGGCAGCCCTTGCCCGTGCCGCGCAGGACCACGTCCTTCAGTACGGCGACGGTCTGGTCGGATGTCTCCTGGCTGAGCGCGCGGCGGACGACCTGCCTGGAGCTGCGCCAGACCGTCTGGCCGCGGGCGTCCCGGATGCTGTCCACCACGCGCGGCTTGAGCAGCCAGCCGCCGTTGGAGAGGGCGGTGAAGGCCATCGTCAACTGAAGCGGTGTGACGGAAATCTCCTGCCCGAACGGCACGCGGCGGGTGCTGTAGCCGTCCCACTTAGCCAGGCGGCGGAGGATGCCCGGGCTCTCCCCGGGCAGCTCGATGCCGGTTTCCTTCCCGAAACCGAACTTCTCGGCCGTGGCGTATAGCGCCTGGTTGCCCAGCTTCTCGCCCACCTTGGCCATGCCGATGTTGCTGGAGAACACCACCACGTCGGTCAGCGACAGCGTGCCGTAGCTGGCGCCGTGATCGCTGATCCGCCCGCCGCGCGGGGCGACGTAGGTGCCGTTTTCGCAGAAGACGGGCGTGTCGTACGTCATCGCGCCGAAGTCCACCACCGCGGCGGCAAACACGGGCTTCAATGCGCTACCCGGCTCAAAGGGCACGCACAGGGTCTTGTTGGTGATGACTTCCTGATCGTACTGGCCGTAGTCGTTGGGGTTGAAGGTGGGGACGGAGACCATGGCCAGGATTTGACCGGTGTACGGCTGGACCATGATGCCCGCGCCCCACTTGGCGCCGAAGTGCTCGACCGACTGCTGCACGGCGTCCTGGAGGAAACCCTGGATGGCCGTGTCGATGGACAGGAACACATGCCGGCCGTTGCGGGGCGGTTCACTCTCGGCGGGCACAGGCCAGATGGCCCGGCGGGACGCGTCGGCCAGGACGACTTTTCGGCCGTCCGTCGCGGCCAACACGTTGCGGTCCCAGGACTGCTCCAGCCCGCCTCCGGGCGTCCCGTCGCGGCGGCGGTAGCCCAGGACCGTGGCCGCCAGGTCGCCGTTGGGATAATCCCGCTGCCATTCGTAGTCCACCTGGATCGGGCGCAGGTGGAGGGCCTCCACGGCCCGGACTTGGCTTTCGGTCAGGTCGCGCTTCAGGATCACGAAGCTGCTGTCCCGCCGGGCGTACAGCAGCCCCAGGACTTGGGCCTGGCTCATCCCGATGGCCGAAGCGGCCTTGACCGCCAGGTCGTTGAGCTTGTTGTCCTCCACCATCAAAGGATCGGCGTAGCAGAAGGGGACTTGCTTGCTCCCGGCCAGGAGCACGTATCGGTAGCCGGCGCGGGCGAAGATGTTGCCCGGTTGACCGGGCAGCTTGATGACCATCTGGTGCTGCCGCCAGGCCGACCGGTCGGCATGGCCGCCGTCGGCCCGGAGGATCCAGGCCAGGCGCCCAATGAGGCCTAACAGCCCCAACGCCAGCAGGCCGAACACAAGGTCATATCGCCATGTCGCACGCAAAGACCGCTTCATCGTCCCTGACGTCTTCCCGCTCCATGGGCGGGAGTTCCTTCAAGTCAAAAAAAACGAATTTCGAAATCCGAAACTCAAAACACACCAAAACGACAAAAGGCAGTATTCAACACGTTCGCTTCACACACAATATCTTTTTTTCCGTTTGTTTTTTGCCTTTTTGTTTCGATAGTCGAATTTCGGATTTTTCCAGTGTTCTTTCCGCCCGTGGGTCGGGGCCTTCCTTACGGTCTCTTGGTGGGCGCGGAGCGGTTGTGGGCCTTGTCCGTTGCTTTCATGGCCGAGCGGTCCTTTTCCACCAGGCCCAGGCACAACTCCTCGGATCGCCGCCGGACCTCCGCCGGGGCGGTGAGGTAGCTGAGGGCGATCTGCTGGTCCCACAGCCTCCGCCGCAGCGTCACCTGCCGAAGCTGGAACTGCTGAGACTCGTGGCGTGCGATGAGCTCCGCTCGGCGGATGTGCACCAGGCCCACCGCCATCGCGGCCAGGGTGACAATGACGATCGCCAGACGCAAGGGGAGGGCTCCTTCTGCTAGCTTGGAATCTCCAGCTTCAATCCCACCGGCAGGCGGTCGGGATGGGACAGCTTGCCTTTGTTGGCGTCCACGATTTTCATGACGGCCGCCCGCGAGTCGTCCTTCAAGGTCTTGCGCGATCTTGCTGAGCGTGTCGCCGCGCTGGACGACGTAGGTATTTTTAGCGGCGGGTTTGGCCTCCTTGGCCGGTTCGGCCTTGTCCGTGTCGGAATCGCCGGGGGTCAGGGCCTTGGCGAGGTGGTCGAGATCGACCTGCTGGACGTCGGCCGAACCGGAAGAAACAGCCGGCAGCTTCACGCCCAGCTCGGGGATCACCAGTTCCTGACCTACCGCCAGGAGCGAGGGGTTCTTGATCTTGTCCTTGTTGGCCTCCAGGATCCGTCTGTAGTCCTCCTGGCGGTCGGCGCCGTAGACCTTGCCGGCGATCTTGATGAGAGAGTCCTTCGGCTGGACGGTATACGTGCGGACCGGTGGAGGCTCGGGCGCGGAAGTCAGGGGGGTAACATCGGTGGCCGGGGTTACCTTAGGCGGCTGAAGCGCGCTGGCGGCGGGTGGAGCGGTCGCAGTCGGCGAAGTATCGCCGGTCCTGTGGACGACGGCGACCACTTCCGGTTCCGGCCGAGGAGGCGGCAGGAGGGAGGAAGCCGTGGGGGTCTGCGGTGTGGAAGCCATCAGCGGCGTGCCGGTCGAAGGCGTCGGCGATGGGAAAGCTTGACCCAGGCGGGGCGGGGTGTCGAGCGGATTGACGACGGTGGGGGAGATGTCCTCCAGCGGGGTCGCCATCGCCAGCTCGTTGGCGCCGTCCTTGATGGGAACCGGCAGCGATGCGGGCTTGCCCGTGCCGGTCAGTTCCGTCAGGACCAGCCCGAACATCACGATGAACCCCAACCCCACCAGCAGACCGATCCGTGTCTCGCGTGTCATGATCCTAGGCTCCATCCCAAGGGCCGCGCTCTAGGCGGCCGATACCATTTCGATGCCCCGGAGTTTTGCCGAGCGGCTCCGGGGATTGTCGGATATTTCCTCGTTCGAGGGCGTTATGGGTTTTTTCGTCAGCAGTTTGGCGCGGCCGGCCTTGGCCAAGGCCGCGAAGGCCTGCTTCACGCGACGGTCCTCCAGCGAGTGAAAACTGATGATGGCCGCCCGTCCCTCCTTGCTCAGGACGGCGGGCAATGCCGCCAGCAGCGACTCCAAGCGACCTAGCTCGTCGTTGACAGCGATCCGCAAGGCCTGAAAGGTTCGCGTGGCCGGGTGTACGCCGCGCCGGCTGCGGCGGGCCGCGGCAGGATAGGCCGAGCGGACAATCGCCGCCAGTTGCGCCGTCCGCTCGATCCGTTCCACGCAGCGGCGCTCTGCGATCGCGCGGGCGATTCGCCGGCTGTAACGCTCCTGGCCGTAGCGGTAGATCACGTCCGCCAGCTCCGTCTCGCCGAGACCATTTACCAGGTCGGCGGCGGTGCGGGGGAGGGTCCTGTCCAGCCGCATGTCCAGCGGGCCGTCGGCGGTGAAACTCAGACCGCGCGCCGGATCGTCCAACTGGCTGGAGGCCACGCCCAGGTCGGCCAGGATCGCGTCGGCCGAGGGAACGCCCGCCTGCGCCAGCACCTCCTCCAGATCGGCGAAGTTGGCGCAGAACAGGCGAAAGCGAGGTGCGAACCGCTCCAACCGCTCTCTGGCCGTACGCAAGTTGCCCTCATCCATGTCGATGCCGATGAGCTCCGCCCTGGCCGAGGCAGCCGCCAGCAGCGCCTCGGCGTGCCCACCGAGTCCGATTGTGCAATCCACCATCACGTGGCAGCGGCGCGGCTCCAGCAGCTCGATGACCTCCTGCACTAGCACCGGCCTGTGGGCTAAGAAGCCTTCCATGACCGATCGACCTGCCCGCGTGGCGCATGCGCATCGCCTAGGCACGGCTGCGGCCTGTGGGCTAAAAAGCCTTCCATGACCGATCGGGCAGCCCTCAGGCGGATAGAATGGTGTAACGGTCTACCAACGAGCGGACCGCTGGAGAAAAACCGACCCGGGCATACTCATCCCCCAGTGCCTGAACGCGCGCCAGACGCTGGGCCAACTCCAGCAGGCGCCGACGGTGTCCATCGCCCAAAGCCGATGGCCTGTCCAAGGCGCGCCGCAGTTCGGCGAGACTCACCGGGTGGCCTCCGTGCCGCCCGGTCTCGCATGGGGCTGTCTGGGGGATGAGCATTGCCTGGACTCCTTTTTCCGGGCCGGGACGTAGTGCTGTGCCGGCTGTGGATATTCCTTGCTAAGGCGGCGGGGTGCTGCTTTCCGTGCGGACGTACTCGCCTGCTTCGATGCGAACGCGCTGGAGCGCCTCGGCGCGGCGCGCTCGCCCGCCTCGTAAAGCACCTCACCGTACGTGGGCAACCCTTCCTGCACGTGTTGATCCCACTCCGGACTGGGCCAGATCTCAATGTGGTCCAGGATGCCCACCAAGGTGACCTGTGCCTTGATCACCGCACGCTGCATCGACTTTTCCGGCAGGACCACGCGGCCTTGCGCGTCGCACTTCAGCGGCCGGGCCATCGCGAAGAGCAAATCGATCTTCCGCGTCTGGCGGTCCGGCAGCGGGGAGCGCCGCATCGTGGCCAAGAGCCGGCGGTAATACAGGTCGGGATACAACCACAGATGACGATCCGGACCCAGGACGAGAATGAAACCCTTGCCGTCTTCCCTGAGATTGATCTGATCTCGCAGCGCCGCGCTGATCGCCAGCCTGTGCTTGGCGTCAATCGTCGATTCGAACTCCCCAATCAGCAGCGCCATGACGTTCGGTCCTACCCACCATTGGATGGGATTGGTAGGGAAAGTAAACCACTATTAGGGAAATCGCAAGAGAAAAGTCACAAAACTCTTGTGGATACTGGCGGTTAGAAATACCCGAACAAACCGTGAACTAACTCAAGGCGTTGGGTGAATTGCGGCGGGTAACCCACAATTACTAGTTGGTGGAAGGCTTAGAAAAAAACTTCATCTCGCGGGGACCGACTTTTCAAATAGCAGTTTCCCCGCCTCGGCCAGACCAAAGCGGAAGCTCCTGGGAGGTTATCGACAGGGGATGCAAGACAACCTTAGCGGAAATGCCCGCGTCTCCTCCGCGCGGAATCAACGGGTGACGAGGTCGGCGGCGACTTCCAGATACAGCCGCTCGTGGGCCTGGATCATTGCCGCCAGCGGATACTTTTGCGTGACGTGCCGCCTGCCGGCCTGGCCCATCGTCGCGCGGGCGGCTGCGTTGGCCGAGAGATGCACGATCGCTTCCGCCAAGGGCACTACTTCGCCTGGTTCCACGAGCAATCCCGTCCGGCCTTGGGTCACCAATTCCCGCAAGGCGGGCACATCGGAGGCGATCACGGCCAGGCCGCATGCCATCGCCTCCGCCGCCGCCAGGCCGAATCCTTCCCATCGGCTGGGCATCACCAGCAGATCGGCCGCACTCAGCACGCCGCGAACGTCCTGCACGTGGCCCAGGTAGCGGCACTGCCGGCCGCCCTCCCCGTGTGCGATGAAGTTCTCCACCTGCCGCCGCTGCGGGCCGTCGCCGGCGATGACCAGGTGGATCGGACTGCCGCGTGCGGCCAGGTGGCTGGCGGCCGAGAGCAGCACGTCGGTGCCCTTCTCGTAGTCCAGCCGCCCGACGTACGCCAGCAGCACCTGCCCGCTGGACAATCCCCACTGCTCCCGCAGCCGCCGCCGGGCCTGCTCGTCGCGGGCGAACGACTCGGCGTCGATGCCGTTGGGGATGACCGTGTAGCGGGCTGGCGGCAGGCCGGACCGCCGCGCGTGAAAGTCCCTTACCGACGCCGACACGCAGACGATGCGATCGCACCGCCCCGCCATCAGCCGCGCCCAGGCGAACTGCCAAGGCCGAAAGCGCCCCTCGGCCGTGTGGACCGTGTGGACCAGGTGCGGCACGCCCGCCCACGCCGCCGCAATCCGCCCCACCAGGTCGGCGTGGAACAGGTGCGTGTGCAGCAGGTCCACCCGCCCGCAGAGCAGATCCGCCAGGGCCAGCAGCTTGCCCGCGTCCCATCGGCCGCGAAGGTCCAGCACGGTGACCGGCACGCCGGCCTCGACGAGCCAGTCGGCCACCGCTCCGCCGCGAAGGGCCGCCACCTGCACGTCAAATCGGCCGCGGTCCAGCCGCCGCGCCAGCTCGTACACGCACCGCTCCGCCCCGGCCGGACCCAGCTCGGTCATCAGATGACACAATCGCAATCGCCGCATAAATTACCGCTCATTGTCGATTGCCAGCGGCCAATTGACAATTGCCAATTGTCACATGAGTGTCGTTGACGACTGGTCCACGGTTTAGCGAACAACATGGACTCAAGTCTCCTCGTTGGTTAGAGTGTACGGCCATTGACGTTGCCCAGGTCGATGAGGCAGGGGCGGCGCGGAGACGTCGGTCTTGATTCGGATCCTGAATTTATTTTTGTCGCGGGAGCTGTGGAAGGCGACGGGCCTGTCGCTGGTGGCCTTCACGCTGGTGATGACGGTGTTCGCCATCATCGAGCCGATGCACAAGGAGGGCCTGGCGGCGGGGCAGTTGGGGGCGTTGCTAGGCTACACGCTGCCGGTGATGATGTCGCTGACGCTGCCGGTGGCGGCGCTGTTTTCGACCACGATCGTGTACGGCCGGTTCAGCCAGGACAACGAGCTGACCGCCTGCCGCGCCAGTGGCATCTCCACGCTGCGGCTGCTCAAGCCCGCCATGGTGCTGGGCGGCATGGTCACGGTGGCGAGTCTGGTCCTCAGCAATTACGTGACCCCGCGGATGGTCGCCATGGCCGAACAGTCGGTCAAGACCAACGTCGTGGGCATCGTCCGCCAGAAGTTCCGCACGCAGAACCACCTGGACTACGCCCGCTACTGCGTTTACGCCGACCAGGTCGAGCAGTATGCCGACACGCTCCAGCTTCACGGCGTGGTGGCCGCGGACGTGCGGCGGCCCAGCGACCAGCGGTATCTGACGGCCAGCACGGCCGTGGTGAGCTTTTCCGTGGACCAGGGTGAAGTGTGGGCGACGATCTCGCTAGTCAGTCCCACCGTGAGCCGCTCCAACAGCCGGGACGTCGTCGAGCAGGCCTCCATGCCGCTGCCGCCGATGGTCATGCCCGAAGGCCCCATCCGCGAGGAGGCCTCCTGGTACTCCTGGGACGAGCTGCTGTCGACCCTCGGCCAGCCGATGCGGAACATCCGGGTGTCGCGGGAGCTGACCCGGATCAAGCGACGGATCTGCCACGACATGGTGGCCGATGAGATCATCGCCGAGATCAACCGCGGCCAGCCTTACGAAAAGCTGATGCGCGCGGAGGAGGTGTACAGTATCCGCGCCGCCTCGGCCAAGAAGGGGCCGGGCGAGACCGTCATGCTGACCAGCGGGGAGGCGGGCCAGCCCGTGCAGGTGGTCGTGATGCGCAAGGGTCAGGTCGTCTCGACGGTCACGGCCGAGGGGGCGGTGATCGAGATGGCTTGGTCGGCGCTGGAGGGCGTCTCGCAAGCGACCATCGAGCTGCGGAACGGCGTGGTCGTGGCCGCTCCCGACAGCTCCAACCCGGTGCAGCGCCGCGCCGAGTGGGAGATCGTGCAACTGGCCCTGCCGGCCGAGATCCGCCGGCAAGCCGGCGCCATCAGCCTGGAAGACGTCTACACGCGCGGGGCGTCGTTCACGTCCAACCGCGAGATCCTGAAGGACATCTCCGACCTGAGCCGAGCCACGATCCCCCGGCTCATCAACCGCATCAAGGCCGAGATGCACAGCCGGATCGCCTACAGCCTGAGCTGCTTTTTGATGGTGACGCTGGGGGCGGCGCTGGGACTGATGTTCCGCGGCGGGCAGATCATCAGCGCCTTTGCCCTCTCGGTCGTCCCGGCGGCGGTCGTGATCGTGATGATGCTGATGGGCAAGCAGCTCGTGCGCAGCCCCGACACGCCCGTGTTCTACGGACTGGCGGCGATCTGGAGCGGGATCGTCACCCTGGTGGGGGCCGACGCGTCCGTCCTGGCGCACCTGGCCAGAAAGTGAGCGGCAAGGCAGGCGATGAAGACGCTCGACCGATACATCGTGCGGAACTTCCTGGTTTCGGCGGTCCTGTGGTTCGTGATCCTCATGGCCTTGCGGATCGTGACGGACCTGTTCATTAATATGGACGAGTACGTCAAGAACTCTCCCACGGCCGGGGGCGTCATCGCGCACGTGACGGGCTACTACACCTTCCACGCCCTGGAGTACTTCGCCCAGCTCGGCGGAGTGATCCTCGTCGCCGCGGCCACCTTCACGCTGGCCATGATGCACCGGACCAACGAGCTGACGGCCATCCTGGCTTCGGGCGTCAGCCTGCACCGGGTCGTCTGGCCCATCATCCTGTGCGCGATGCTGATCGGCGGATTGGTCGTGATCGACCAGGAGATGATCATGCCGATCCCCTACGTGGCCGCCCGCCTGGCCCGGCCGCGGGACGACCCCCTGGGGCTTAATGAGTTCCGGATGCCGTTCGTCGCCGACGGCCGGGCCTCGGTCTGGCGCGCGGAGGCCTTTTACCCCGGCGCTTCCGGATGGCTAACCCGTCGGTGTTCCTCCGCAGTCTGCGCGAGGAGAGCTACTACCAGTTGGGTGGGATCTTCGGGCAGGAGGCCTACCCCGGGGAACTGGACGGTCGGGGAGGGTGGCTGATTGGCGGCGCAGTGTTGCTGCGGACCAGTCAGAAGGAACGCATCTGGCCGCACGTGCCGGACGTCCAGCTCATTCACACGGTCCTGGGGCCGCGCGAGCTGACGCGGGTGGCCGGTCCGGGCGGCGTGGTGACGGAGGCCGTCCGGGGTCGGGACGACCAGTACCCGATGATCCTGGAGGCGGCTCGGTTCGTCCCCTCCGCCACCGGCAAAAGCGAGGGCAGCCGACTGGAGCGACCGCGGTTCTCTTTCATCACCGACGACGGCTGGCTGCTGGGGGCCTTCCTGGCCACCTCAGCCACATGGGACGCGACCGAGCAGGCCTGGCAACTTCAGGGCGGGGCGCTGTTCTGCCCCTCGGACCTGACGTCCGAGGACCTGGTGCTCAGGCGGTCCAGCCACTGGCTGGAGTACATGTCCAGCGCCCAACTGACGGAACTGCTGAGGTTGCATCAGGTGCCCGACCCCGACATGGTCCTGATGGTGCGGCACACCCGCATGACCGACCCGATCAACAACCTCATCATGCTGCTGCTGGCCTTGCCGTTCATCCTGTCGCGCGAGCGGCGGGACGTGAAGGCCTCGGCCTCGCTGTGCCTGCTGATGGTCGGGGCGTTCTACGCGTTCGTGCACCTGTGCCGCTACGTGGGGTTGCCGCCCTCGCTGGCAGCCTGGCTGCCGGCCATGCTGTTTGGCCCGGTGTCCGTGGTGATGCTGGATTCGGTCAAGACCTGAGAACCGGATTACCGCAAGGCCGCCGGACTAAAAGGGGACGAAGGGCGGGGGGAAATGTTCCATGCTCAATGTCAAATGCTAAATGCTAATGCCTGTTGCCTGGTGTTGTTGTTCGTTAGGAGATTCGCGACTCGTGATTCACGAGCCCTTCTTCCCCAGGGGTTCTAAGTCTGCCAGGGGCAGCTCCATCTCGAACGCACCGGATTGTACGACGGCCTGGTCCTTGCCGGCGTTGATGCGGATGAGCGTGGCGGGCTTGTTGAAGGGCACGACGAAGACTTTTTGGCCTGGATGAGTAGCCAGCAGCGCCTCGCGGCTTTTTTGGGCGTCCTGGCTTTTGGGGCTTCGCCGCTGCATGGGCCGATCGGGTTGCGGGGCGGGTTTGCGGGCCGTCTGGGCGGTGCGGGGGGCCGCCGCCCGGCGAGCCGTCGGAGGATGCGGGGCGAATGGGCCGGTCTGGGGGAATAACTCCTGGAGCGAAAGTTCCATCGGTCCTTGCGGGGTTTCTACCGTGGCCCGCAGGCCGGGCAGGTCCACCTTTGTGACTTTGCCCAGGCCGGGCTTGCGGCTGATGGGGACTTCGTCGCCGACCTTGAGCTTGGCGATGGCCGACAGCCATACGTCAAACTGCCGGGCGCGTTCCTTCTGCTGCTGGACGCTGAGGTGCAACTCCTGCTTGAGGTGCTCGGCCTGGAGGCGGTCGGTCTGGCCGGCGCGGGCTTGGTCGAGGATCTGCTGGCGGAGCGTGTCGAGCTGCTCGCGGACGCCGCTTTGTCCAAGGTCCGGCATCAGCTCAGTCAGGGGGACTTCCACCTGGACGCTGCCGGAATCAATCAGCGCGATCTGACGATGCAGTTCGAGGCGAGCCAGTCGCCCGGTCTTGCCCAGCGAGGGCACGAACACTTCGTCGCCGGCCTTGAGTTCCGGCAGCTGCGCCAACCAGGCCTCGAACTGCTCCTTGAGGCGGTGCAGGTCGGCCAGCTTGGACTCGTAGATTTCCTGCTGCTGCTGGGCAGCGGCCTGCTCGCGGAGGGCCTGGGCCCGCGCCTCTTCAGCTACCTGCCGTGCGGCGCCGGTGGCGCGGATGGCCCGGCGGAACTGCTTGCCCTGCTCGCCCAGGTGCCGCCGGGCCTCGTGGATGACCCGTCCGGTCAGGCCCAGGTGGGCGGCCACGGTGATGGCGTGGCTCTCACCCGGCGTGCCGATCCGCAGATGGTAGGTGGGGCGGAGCGTGGCCGTGTCGAACTCCACGGAGGCGTTGTCCACGCGCGGATGGTTGAAGGCATAGGCCTTCAGCACGGACAGGTGCGTGGTCACCATGCCCAGGCAGCCGATGCGCTGGAGCTCGTCCAGGATGGCTGCCCCGATGGCCCCGCCCTCGTCGGGGTCGGTGCCGGCGCCCAGCTCGTCCAGCAGCACCAGGCAGTTTCGCCCGGCCTTGGACAGAATGAAGCAGACGCGCTTGATGTGTGCGCCGAAGGTCGAGAGCGACTGCTGGAGCGACTGCTCGTCGCCGACGTCGATGAAGACGTCGTGGAAGATCGGCAACGTCGAGCCCCGCCCGGCCGGGATGTGCATGCCCGACTGCGCCATGACCGCCAGCAACGCGACGGTCTTGAGCGCGACGGTCTTGCCGCCGGTGTTGGAGCCGGTGACCACCAGCAGGTCGAAGTCGCTGCCGAGGCGGACGTCGATGGGCACGACGCCGTGCCGCTTCTCGGCCGGCACACCGTCCTGCTCCTCCTGCAAGGCCTGTTCGATCAGCAGGGGGTGGCGGGCCTGGACGAACTGGAGCGCCCCACGCTCGCTCAAGGTCGGGGCGGTCATGTCGCACTGGTAGGCGTACTGCGCCTTGGCCGAGATCAGGTCGATCTGCGCCAGCGCCCGCAGCGTGGCGGCCATCTCCGTGACCCTGGCCTGCACGCGGAGGGCCAACTGGTTCAGCAGCCGGCGGACCTCGTTGCGCTCATCGACGTACAGGTCGGCCAGGCGGTTGTTCAACTCCACGCTGGCGTTGGGCTCGACGAACACGGTCGCCCCGCTCTGGCTGGCGCGGTGCACCACGCCGGGCAGCCTTCCGCGGTTCTCGATCTTCACCGGCAGGACGTACCGGTCCCCATGCAGCGTGACGGTGACGTTCTGGAGCAGCTTGGCTACCTCCGGTTGGCGGAGGTAACCGTAGATCACGTCGCGGACGTGCTGGCTGGTGGAGGCGATCTCGCGGCGGAGGGAGGCCAGGCGCTGGGAGGCCTCGTCCAGCACCGTCCCGTCGGGTCCGACCACCGAGCGGATGGCATGGACCTCGCCGGTAAACTCGCTCACCCCCTCGGCCAGGACGTGCAGGGCGTCCAGCTCTTCGGGAAGGGCGTGAAGGAAGCGGCGGACGTTGGCGGCGCCCTCCAGGGTCGAGGCAATCGCGGCGAAGTCCTCGCCGCTGGCCCCGCCGCCGGGATGGGCTCTCTCCAAGGCGGCGGTGATGTCCGTCACCCCGCCCAGCGGCGGCAGCCCCACGTCGCGCAGAGCCCGGATCATCTGGCTGACCTGGTCCAGCCATTGCTGAATGACCTGCGGATGGCGCGACGGGCTGATCCGCGCGGCCAGCGCCTTGCCCAGGGAGCAACTGCAAAATCGCTGGAGGATCCGCCTGACGGCGTCGAACTCGATCTTGTTGAGGGTGAAAGAATCCACGAATTGGCCTGTCAGGGGGTACCGGAGTTTACGTCTTATCGTCATTATACCGCCCCCTCTTCACAAGGCCACGGTCATTCCGAAAGCAAGCGCGACTCTGCGGCGCACGGTCCGCGTCGAGAAGTTCTTGATTGCCGCGAGGGCGGCTTGTATAAGCCGTCCAGACGGTCGGGACAACCGCGGCCACGGTTACGAAAGGAGAAAGAGCCATGCTGGTCTTGATCCTGATTGCCCTGGTCATCCTGCTGCTCCTGATGGTTGTCGTGATCTACAACAGCCTGGTGCAGAAGCGCGTCCGCTGCCAGGAGGCCTGGAGTCAGATCGACGTGCAGCTCAAGCGGCGGTACGACCTGATTCCCAATCTGGTGGAGACGGTCAAGGGGTACGCCGCCCACGAAAAGGAGACGCTGGAACGGGTTATCCAGGCCCGCCAACAGGCCATCGCCGCCCAGGGCGTGCGCCAGCAGGCGGAGGCGGAGAACCTGCTCACCGGCGCGCTGCGGCAGCTTTTTGCGTTGTCGGAGGCCTATCCCAACCTCAAGGCCAATGAGAATTTCCTAGCGCTCCAGGAAGAGCTTTCCAGCACGGAGAACCGCATCTCCTTCTCCCGGCAGCACTACAACGACTCCGCGGCCGTGTTCAACACCGCGGCGCAGAGCTTTCCCAACAGCGTTATTGCCGGGATGTTCCACTTCCAGAGGCAGGATTACTTCGAGTTGGAAGACGCCGCCATGCGCCAAGCGCCGAAGGTGAAATTCTAAAGGCAAGCATCGGGCCGCAGGCATCGGGCGACCGGGTCGGCAGGGATGCCTGGGAGCCGACCTGGTGCAAAAGGGCACGCATGGCTGTGGAGACTTTCTACTCGCTGATTTCCAGGAACAAGCGGAACACCTGGCTGCTGATCGGCGTGTTTTTGATCTTTTTCGTGGGGCTGGGGCTGTTGATTGGTTATGTCTGGGGCAAGGGGAATGCGACCTTCAGCATCTCCACGGCCGTGACGGCGGGGCTCGTCGCCTTCGTGTTGACGCTGCTGAGCTATTACGCCGGCGGCAGCGTGCTCTTGGGGTTGAGCCGGGCGCGGGAAATCGCCAAGGCGGACGACCCACGGCTTTTCAACGTGGTGGAGGAGTTGACCATCGCCGCCGGGCTGCCGATGCCGCGAGTCTTCCTGATCGACGACTCGGCCATGAATGCCTTTGCCACCGGCCGCGACCCCAAGCACGCCTGTGTGGCCATCACCACCGGGCTGCGCGAAAAACTCACGCGGGACGAGCTCCAGGGCGTGATGGCCCATGAGCTGTCGCACGTGCGGCACTACGACATCCTCTTTGCCACGCTGATTGCCGTGATGGTGGGCGTGCTGGTCATGCTGTGCGACATCTTTCTCCGCAGCCTGTGGTGGGGGGGAGGCCGCCGCCGGTCCCGCGGCCGAGGCGAGAGCGGCGGGGCGCTCCTGGTCGTGATGGCGATTCTTGCGCTGGTTCTGGCCATCATCTCGCCCATCCTGGCCCGGATCATCCAGATGGCCATCTCCCGCCAGCGGGAGTATCTGGCCGACGCCGGCAGCGTGGAACTCACGCGCAATCCCGAAGGCCTGGCCAGCGCTCTGGCGAAGCTGGCGGCCGATCCGGAAGTCCTGGAGGTCGCCAACCGGGCCACGGCGCCGCTCTACATCGTCCACCCGATCAAGAAGTTCGAGGAGCGGGCCGTCAGTATTTTCGACACCCACCCGCCCGTCCGCGACCGCATCGCCCGGCTGATGTCGTTGGTGCAGTGAGGAGGCGCTTACCAGTGGATGCGTGGGATCCTTTTGCGGTGGTTATGGATAACGGTAAGTTTTTTCCACTCCCTTGCCGATAGTGGCCCATAGTGGTTGAGTATTTCGTGGTCGTTTTGCCAGCGTCGGGAGTCGCCTGCCAGCCGATGGAAAAGAGTCAAGCATGGGCGTCTTAAAAACGTGGATCCTCCAGTCGGTCTTGGTGACGGCGGGCCTGGTGGTCGGTTGCACGTCCCCAAGCACCCCGGTGACAGAGCTTCCCACGCACGATCTGGACTTATCCGTGCCGCACGGCACTGGGTCGCCGACTCCCCACGCCTTCTCGCTGCAGGAGGTTCCGCAGGGGGCGGACCAGGGTCAAAAATCCTGGGCCGTCAGCGATGCCCGGCCTTGGCGCTATATCGTCATCCACCATAGCGCGACCAAGGACGGCAACGCCGCCCAGTTCGACATCGAGCACCGGCAGCGCGGCTGGGATTGCCTGGGCTATCACTTCGTCATCGACAACGGCCGCGGCGGCCCCGACGGGCAGATCGAAGTTGGCAGCCGCTGGAAGATTCAAAAGCAAGGCGCCCACACCGGGGGCACCCCCGGGAATGAATACAACGAGTTCGGCATCGGCATCTGCCTGGTGGGGGACTTTACCCGCCGTATGCCCTCCCCGGCCCAGATGGCGTCGCTGCATCGGCTGGTGGAGTACCTGGCGGCCACCTACGGCGTCTCTCCGAAGAACATTATCGGACACTGCGACGCCCCCAATGCCACCACGCAATGCCCGGGAGCCGCCCTGCATCGGTACGTCGTCGATTCACTGCGGTGGCAGACTTCGCTGCAATACGCCTATAAGAAATGACTTTCCCCTCCTTCAGACCCGCAAGCCTCCGCTGGGGGGCTTGTTTTTGATTCGACAGCCGGTTTGCCCATCCGACGGCTAAATCCTATCTTTCCTTGTGAAGCCCTACTGGGCTTTATTCGTAGGGCTTCGGCATACCGAACCTCTGCGCTTTAGAGGCGCAACCTGGGAAGCTGCGTTCCCGACATCGATTGGGATCTCCGGGCGAGTCTGAGGAACATCTCTTTGTCGGCCTTCTGCCGGCAAGCCGCGGGAGCAGCCCTGACCCATCCAGAAATTGAATCGTGAGCTAGTTAAGGACCTTGCCGGGCCGACCGATAACAGGGGTAGTTTCCGGTGAAGATGACTCGCGGGAACTATCCGTCTTTCGGTTGGACAAAAGGTCTGGCATGACTTTTCGTGAAGAAATCGCGTGGCTGTCTGCGAAGGGAGGTGAGGCGAGGGCAGGATCAGCCGGCCAGACGTTGCGGTGGCAGATGGGGCAAGAAGGACCGGGACAAGCGCATCACCCCGGCACCCAAATAAGCCACAAGATGCCGTTGGAGCCGACGACCCTTCGGGAGTCGGGCGTACCACAAGACCAAGGAGTGAAGGGAGCCCAGGGAGGGACCAAAGAGCATCCGGCGCCCCTTTTGGGGCACTGAGGAAAGAAAACAGTACTAATTTCGGAGGCGACAGTCACCATGACTAACAAAGGTTTCACGCTAGTGGAAATCCTGATCGTCGTGATCATTCTGGGCATCCTGGCAGCGATCGTGATCCCGCAGTTCAGTTCGGCGTCCAATGACGCCCGGGAGTCCGCGCTGACCAGCGACCTCCAGACCCTGCGCAGCCAGTTGGAGCTGTACAACATCCAGCACCTGGACCACTATCCGAACGTGCAGTCCACGGACAGTGGCACCACCTGGACGGCTGACACCGCCAACTTCAGCGCCCGGATGACAGGTCAGACCAATCAATATGGTCAGACCAGCGGCACGACCTTCGGGCCGTACATGCAGAATTTCCCGACCAACGCGTTCAACGGTCTGAACACGGTCCGCGTGGGTGGTGCAGGCGCGGGTGCCGGCACGCATGGCTGGCAATTCAACACCACCAGCGGGCGTCTGTCGGCGGATGACAACGCAACCCACGCCGCACTGTAAGGCGCAGAGCGCCCACGTTGTGTAACGGCTTGCCTCGGCCGGGGCCGACCGCGCGTCGGTCCCGGCCCCTGGGCCGTATCCGCAGTGACTGATGAGTTCCGCAGCTATTGCGCCCGGGGTGTCAGAGGTAACGCGAGCGGCTGCGGGCATGAGTTATGTGAGCGGATCTATGAAGTCTAAAGGTTTCACCCTCGTGGAGATTCTGATCGTCGTCGTGATCTTGGGGATCCTGGCGGCGATTGTGCTGCCGAGGTTCTCCAATGCCTCGCAGGCCGCAAGGGCAAGCATGCTCGCGGATGATCTGCGAGTTCTCCGCACGCAGGTGACGGTTTTCTACGGTCATCACGGAGTCGCGGCGGGATATCCCAACTGCGACCCCAGTGCAGCGCCGACCGAGACGGCGTTCGTGAACTATATGACGATGTCCTCCAATCTGACCGGCGGCTTGGCCGCCCCGGGCACCCCCGGGTACCCTTATGGTCCTTACCTGCGGGAGATCCCCCCCAACCCGGTGAATGGCAAAGCCACCGTCCAGATGATTCCGAACGGCGCGTCGATGCCTGCGGCAGCGGACGACTCGCATGGATGGGTTTACAAACCCTCGACCCTGACCTTCAAAGCCGACAGCCAAGGTGCCGATGAGGCGGGAGTATCGTATTTTGACTATTGAGAGGTAGTTCCATGAACCGACCGCGTTACGAAAGCGGAGCGGGATTTACGCTGATTGAATCACTCCTGGCGGCGGTGATCCTGATGGCGGCCATCTCGGCCATCGTCTTGCCGTTTGCCGTCGGTGCGAGGAACGAGCAGATCGATGCCCGGATGTGCCTGGCCGCCAGCCTGGCCCAGGAGATGATGGAAGAAATCCTGTCCAAGCCGTTTGATGACCCGCAAGGCGCCAGCCTGCCGGGGCCGGAGGCGGGGGAAACCCGCCGCAGCAAGTTCGACAACGTCGACGATTACCACGGCTACACGGAAGGCCCCGGACAAATCGCTGACTCCACCGGCGCGATCATCAACACGCCGGGTGCCGATGGTTTGTCGCGCTCCGTCACCGCGGAATACGTCTATGTCAGCGGGCAGGACGTTTCCAAGCCGGCGACGTTCGTTCGCGTGACTGTGACGGTCAGCCACCGCGACGTGCCGCTGATTACGTTGGCTAGGCTGGTCTACAAGATACCTTGAGGTGGAAGGGAAGAGCCCATGAGACGCGACGGGAAAACGCGAGGATTCACACTGCTGGAGATGACCATCGCGATCACGATTACCGCGATCACGGCCTTGTCGGTGGGCGCGGCCACGATGGCCCTGTCGAAGGCGCACGAGGACACCGAGGGACTTTACCAGTCGCTCTCGACCGCCCGTAGCGCGATGGTGCGCATCCAGCGCATCATCTACCGTGCCAAACTCGTCACCGCCGATACCGGCACGACGGTGATCCTGTGGGCCGACGATGTCAACGGAGATGGCAGGATCAACGCCGAGGAAATCCTGATGCTGGCCTTCGATCCCAATGCCCAGGAAGTCCGTACGTCGCAGCAGGTCTTTCCGGCGGCGGTGCGAGCCGCAATGAACGTCGAGGTGTCGCTGGCGACGTTGACCGATATGTCCACGGCGCTCCTGCTATTCTCCAGTAGCGGCTATACGCAGACGGTCGTGCTGGCGACCGACGTGGCGGACTTTCTCGCCAAGACCGCACCGGCGCCGCCGAAGACCAAACTGGTCAACCTCCGTCTGTCGGTGGGATCCGGCAAGAGCTTGGTGACCCTTCGCAGCGCCGCCAGCCTCCGGAGCGGAAAAACTACCAAGGTGGTCACGATCGACGGCATTCCTACCCTGATGCCGAGTTGAGGATTGACATTTTAAAAGAATCCCCGCCGTCTGCGGCGGCACCGCCAGGGAAGCCCGCGGTCGGAATGGGGTGGAGGGAATGAACAATGAAACGGTCGCACAAAAGAAAAGGGGTCGCGATGATGCTCGTGTTGATCGCCGTGGCGATTGCCGTGGTGATGGGCGTCAGCTATGTGTCCAGCGCCTCCATCAAGACGACCAGCGCCCGCAACCTGATGAAGTCCAACCGGGCCAGATACCTAGCCGAGTCGGGGATTCAGCACGCCTTTTACGTGTTGCGGACGGAACCGGACTTGCTGGTGGGCACGGACGCGAACCACCCCCTGGGACCTTACCAGGTGGAGTCCGGCGGGGAAGGTTACGTGTTCTGGGCGGCACCGGATCCCACCCATCCGGGCCAATACACCGTGACCGCCTCGGCCACCTGTGGAGGGGTCACCCAAAAGACTTCCATGACGGCTGTCTCCATCAACGCCTATAAGGAAGTCGTCCTGAAGAACGACCCCATGGGATACTGGCGGTTTGGGGAGCCTGGTGGGAAGACGATCTTCGACGAGACCGGGCAGTATAACGGCACCTACCACAACGTCCGGCTGGGCCGGCAGGGGGCGTTGAATGACGTCAACACGGCGGCCTATTTTGACGGCTGGGCCGACTGGGTGAACGTGCCTTCCCACGACTTTCAACTCAAACAGGACCTGACGGTCGTCGCCTGGGTGAAGTTCGACGCCTTCCCCCTGCTGGGCCTTCTGGGCGACGCCTTCGTCGCCAGCGGGGACTTCGGGGAGGGCCGGAGGAACAACACGCTGTTTCAGCTGGGCGTCAAGAAGGGGGGCGACATCACCTACAAGCACGAGAGCCTGTGGGGATTGAACCAGCAGAACACGTTTGACACCAATCTCAGTCTCGGCACGTGGTACCAGGTGACGATCGTTCGGAATGCCGTGGCCAAGCAAGTCACGCTCTATATCAACGGCAATCCCGCCGGGGTCTATACCTATGCGCGGGATCCGGAGTACGGCACGGACGGAGAGCTGTACTTCGGGATCGGCACCGCGCCGGGGTTGTTCAGTTGCACGCACGGCACGTTGGACGACGTGGCCATCTTTGACAAGACCATCCCCCAGGCACAGGTTCAGGAAATGTACACTGCCGCCTCGGTGGGTGAGCGTTTTGAAGTGGTCGGTTGGAACCAGTGATGGCAGGTCCACAGGAGAGACGAACATGGAAAGGCATGGGCGAAAGGTGCGGTGGCAGGCGGACGGCTATACGCGGTTTTGCCTGGGCGCGATGGTGGTGTTGATGACGGTCCTGATTGTGGGGCTTTGGGCCGAGCGCGTGCCGGTGGCCGGTCCGGCCGGCGCCGCGGAGCGCTACCAGCCCCGCAGCGCCCTGGACATTGAGAACCTTGTGCAGGTCCAGGATCGGACCATAGACAAGCTGGAAGAGATCAGGAAATTGCTCGCGAGCGGCGACGTCAAGGTCCAGGTGGTCGGAGGCGAGACCAAAGAAAGTGGAGGGGAGAAGCATGTTCAACCAACCAGCGAGGCGAACGATGTGGGCGGCATCCAACAAGGCGTTCACGCTAACTGAGGTGATCGTGGTGGTGGCGATCGTGGCCATCGCCGCGGCGGTGGTGATCCCCAACGCGATCAACACCTCCGATCTCCAGGTGATCTCGGCGGCCAGGATGGTGACGACCGACTTGCAGTACGCGCAAGACCAGGCCATCACCGCGCAGGGGCCGGTCACGGTTACCTTTGACCCCAACACCGAAAGATACACTTTGAGCAATGCAAGTGGGACGCTGATCCATCCGATTACCAAGGATGCGTATGTCGTGGACTTTCGTGCCCAGACCGGTTTTGGCAGCGTGGACATCGTCTCGGTCAATTTCGGCGGGGCGAACCTGGTCACGTTTGACGAGTTGGGTACACCCAATGTGGCCGGCACGGTGATTCTCCAAGCCGGACCGCACGTGTACACGATCGACGTCGCCGCGCTGACCGGCCGGGTCACGGCCACGAGGTCTTGATCAGAGAAAGGAACGGAGCCGTATGCGGGTGCTGGGGTTCATGGCCAAAAGCAAGCGGTTGCCTATCGCCATCGACATCGGCAGCGAGAGCATCAAGATGCTCCAGCTCCAGGAGGAGCGGGAGGGTCCGATCTCAGTCGCGGCGGCTGCCTGGTGGCGGTTCCCCCAAGGTTCTCCCCAAGACCCCACCCAGCGGCGCGAGCAGGCCGTCGAGGCGGTCCATCGTCTGTGGCGGAGTGGATTCAGCGGGCATGATGCCTTTACGGCCCTGCCTTGCGGCCAGGTGGGCATCAAGAATATCCGTCTGCCCGTGATGCCGGACAACGAGTTGCACCAGGCCGTCACGTGGGAGGCCAAGGAACGTTTCGGCTTCGAGGTCGCCGACGACCAGATGGGTTACATCGACGCCGGAGAGGTCCGCTCGGGCAACGAGACCGCCCGGGAAGTCATTCTACTGGCCGTCGAAAAAAAGGTGATCGAGGAGCATCTGGCCATGCTGTCGGCGATGAAGCTGTCTCCAGTCACCATCGAGCCAGCTCCCTTGGCCGTGTTTCGTGCCTTTGAACGATTCCTTCGCCGGGAAGAGGACGAGCAGGCCGGAAGGGTGGTCGTGGACCTCGGCGGGTCCGGAACGCGGGTGGTCGTGGCCAAAGGCAAGCAGATCATCTTCATCAAGAGCATCGACGTGGGCGGCTCGGCCATGACGGCGGCGGTGGCCCAGCAGTTCAACCTCAGCCAGGAGGAGGCCGCACAGTTCCGTCTGCGGACCATCCACCAGGAACGGGTCCGCTCGATGGGGGAACCTTCCGCCGCAGGCGACGTGCCGGTGGACCGGAGCACGCAGGACGCCATCCGAGGGGTCCTGGAATCCCTGGCGGAGGAGATCGCCCTTTGTCTGCGCTACTGTTCCGTGTCCTTTCGCGGCCTGAGACCGTCTCAGGTGATCCTCTGCGGTGGCGAAGCCTACGATCCATTTATTCCCAAACTGCTGGGGGAACGGCTGGGCATGCCTGTCGTCGTGGGTCGGCCGCTGCGCGGGGTAGAAACCGACCGGGTCACCTGGGAAGGCGACAACTCCGGGTTGTTTGCCGAGTGGGCGGTGTGTGCCGGTCTGGCTGTGAGGCACCTGAGCGCCTCGAGCATGGCAACCGAGGTGGACCATGGACACAATCGACTTTCTGCCTGAGCGCATCCGGATTCAGCGCGCCCGCCGAAAGAGTCTCAAGAGGCAGGTCTGCCTGGTGGTCGTTGTCGTGGTGTCGCTGGCCGTGTTGGGGTATGTCCGCCAAGGCATGATCGGGGGGGCCAAGGCGGAGCTGGTGCGGCTGAACGCTCAGATTGACCACGTGAACCATCAACTGGCTCTGCGATCCGAGCTGGAGCGCCAGACGGCTGACCTGATGATCAAGAAGCGGATCGACGACACCCTCGGCAGCCGCGTCAACGCGCTGGAGGTGCTGGCCGAGCTGGAGCGCACGCTCCCCGAGAGTATCTTCATGACCCGCCTGGCCCTGGAGGCGGTGGAGCTCCGCCTGCCCGTCGCGGCCGCGGAGGACAACGCCCCCAGCACGGGCGGGAGGCAGACCAAGGAGAAGGTCGTCAAGCGCGTTCGGTTGGTGTTCACGGGCCTGGCCCCCAGCGACGTAGACCTGGCCAATTTCATCGCGCAGATGTCCGCCGGGCGGTTGTTCGAGGACGTGAGCATGGGATACGCCAAGAACGTCGAGTTCCATGGGCGTCAGGTTCGCGAATTCCAGGCCAGCTGCTACGTGGTCCGCTAGGCCGAGGGAGACGTTCCATGCGAAAACTCACACACGAAAACTGGCTGGTCCTGGTCCTGACGGCGGTGATCGCCATTACGGTCGTGCTGGTCGTCTATGTGCCGCAGGGGCGCAGGCTGGAGTCCGTCAAGACGAAGATCGCCACGCAGAAGCTGACCCTGGAAGACGGCATGACCAAGGCTGCGGTCGTGCCGCAGATGGCCCGCAACGTCCAGAACCTCAAGGGACGTTACAAGGACTTCGATCGCCGGCTGCCCAAAAGCCGGGAGTTGGGCGCCTTCTTGCAGGAGATCACCTCCATTCAGGAGGGCTCGGCCTTGTCGGACGCTCGCATGGACACGGGCAGCCCCGTCAGCGAGGAACTGTTCAACACCATGCCCATCAAGATGCACTTCCGTGGGCAATACTTGGCCTTGGCCGACTTCCTGCGGCGCCTGACCAACATGCAACGGATCACGCGGGTCCAGCAACTGTTGATTACCTGTCCCAACGCGGAGGGTGAGGATTTGGACATCGAGGTGTTGGTGAACATCTACTTCACCAAGACCTGACCTGTCCACCGGAGACCGCATGGGAGCCCCGGACATGAAGAACCTCCAAAACCGATTGCTGACCGAGCTGAAGCGGGACAAGAAAAGAGCCCTCCTGATGTTCGTCCTGATGGGGGTGGCGACTGTCCTGTTCGCCCGGCTGCTCCTGAAGAAGCCGAATCCCGCCCAGGCGACGGCGGCTCCGGCGCCGGCGGTTAAGATTGGAGCACCCCCCGCGGCCCCCGCCGCACCGCTAAGCCCGTCGTCGGAGGACGCCTCCCCCGACTCCGGACGGGATGACTACCTCAACCAGATCGACACCACCATCAAGCGCGACATCTTTTCTCCCCCGGAGAGCTACTTCCCCGCGGGTCAGTCGGGCAAGAGGTCTTACCGCCCCATCACGGGCGGCAGGACGGACGCGGAGAAGGAAACCGTCTGGAACGAGGCCAAGGCCTTGACGTTGGATAGCACGATCCTGTCGGCCACCCCCCGGGCCATGATCGACGGTCAGCTCGTCCGGGTCGGGGATTTGATTAAAGGGTTCAGCGTCGAGGAAATCCGCTCGCGGTCCGTCACGCTGGGCAAGGATGGCATCAGCGTCAGCATCGAAATGAAAGGTGAATAGTAATTTCAGCGGCCCCCGCCAAGGGCCGAAAAGACTTATAGGACAACATGGCTGTGGCTGCCGAACGAGGCGGCCGACCCCTAGTAAGGAGTACCATTATGAGGAGCCATGGTACAGTGCGAGGATGCCTTGGGCTTGTCGTAGGCGTCGTCCTCCTGACGACCGGGATCGCCTTGACTGCCGGACAAGACGAGGCGACGAAGGTTCCAGATCAGGGGCAGGCCGCGCCCCCGACCGGTCAGCCGGTCAACCCGCTCATCAAAGCCCTGGGCTTGCCGCTCCCCGGCACCGCGACCTCTCAGCCGGCGGCAGGTACGGCGGAGGTTCGTCCCTCCCGTCCAGGAACCTTTGAGATTCACGTCCAAGGGGCTGATCTTCGCGGCGTGCTTCAGTTGCTAAGCACCCAAGGCCGCAAGAACATCGTCGCTACCAAGGAAGTCACCGGCACGGTCACGGCGGATTTGTACGGCGTGACCTTCAAGGAGGCCTTGGAGGCCGTGTTGCAGGCCAGCGGCTTCGTCTACCGGGAGAAGGACGGCTTCGTCTACGTCTATACGCCCAAGCAGTTGGAAGACGTGATTAGGGCCGAACGCAAGATGGACCGCCGCATCTTCTGCCTGGCCTACCTGACGGCGACCGACGCCAAGACGCTCATCGCGCCGGTGTTGTCCAAGGAGGCCGTGATCTCCACGACCCCCGACGCCGCCAAAGGCGTGTCTACCAGCGGCACCGATAGCGGTGGCAACAGCGACGCCCATAACGACATCCTCATCGTCCTGGACTACGAGGACAACCTCAAGCAGGTCGAGAAAATCCTCCAGGAAGTGGACGTCCGTCCGGATCAGGTGCTGGTCGAGGTCACGATGCTCAGCGCCAAGATCGACGAGACGGACAAGATGGGCGTGAACTTCAGCACGTTGGCGGGCATTGACTTTGAGACGCTGGGCTCCGACAGCAACGCGCTGGGCAATATGGCCAATGCGGGTCTATCCGATGCCAACCTCCGCTATGCCCCGGCCTCCACGTTCCGCACGGACTTCACCACTGTCTCTGGTGGTGCCACATTCGGCCTAGTCACCAACAACGTCGCCGCGTTCGTCACGGCGCTGGAGAGCGTCACGGACACGACCATTCTGGCCAATCCCAAGCTGCTGATTGTCAACAAGCAGCGCGGTGAGGTGATGATCGGCGCCCGCGAGGGCTACCTGACCACCACCGTGACCGAAGGCACAGCCACCCAGTCGGTGGAGTTCCTGGAGACGGGTACCAAGCTGATCGTCCGGCCCTACGTGGCCAAGGATGGGTTCGTCCGCCTGGAACTTCACCCGGAAGACTCCGATGGTGGTGTGTCGCTGAAGGGAGAATTCGCGCTGCCTTCTGAGACGACGACGGAAATCACCACCAACGTCATGGTCCGTGACGGCCACACCATCATCCTGGGTGGCCTGTTCCGCGAGCAGACCGCGGCCGGCCATGCCCAGATCCCTCTACTGGGAAACCTTCCCATCTTGGGCGCGGCCTTCCGCTATTCCAATGATACCACGATCCGCAAGGAGATTATCATCCTGATCACGCCCCACATCATCAAACAGTCAGCCGACCCAGCCGTCAGCGAACAGCTCAAGGACGATGTGGAACGCTTCCGCATCGGTGCCCGCAAGGGCGTGCAATGGTGGAGCAGGGATCGACTGGCTCAGACCTATGTCGGTTGGGCCAAACAGGCGTTGACCAATGGCCACCGCACCATAGCCTTGTGGGACGTGGACATGGCCTTGTCGATGGAACCTTTCCTTGAGGAGGCCATCCGCCTGAAGGAGCGACTGATGGGCCAACCCCTCTGGGCTGACTACAGCACGGACTCCTCCATCAGGTATGTCATCCAACGAATGATCATGCAGGACCTTGGCAAGCCGGCGGAGATGGTCATCACCCCCGCCAAACCACGAAGCGCCACCAAGCTGGATCCCAAAATTCGTGACGCCTTCGGGATGGGTGAGCGGTTTGAGCTGCCGCTGGAGCCAAACGCTGAAGCCGATGTGGCCGGGGGCCAGAATGACATCAAGGTGAAACCAACGGAGAGGCCTTAAGGTCTATGGCAGGCAGTCTCTCTTTTTCACTTCGATGTGAATTTGGAGACTCTGCGAAGACTTGGCAAGGATGCCCGGGCCGAGGAGCCCGGCAGGAGAATTGGACATGAAACGATGGATTGTCGCGGCAATTGTCCTGGGTGTGCTGACGGGATGCCAGCAGCAGGATCCCAAGGCCCACAAGAAGGAAGTGCTCAAGAAGTGGTACGACGCCCGCGCGGAAGTCTTGTGCGGGTTGGGCAACGAGCAGCTCAAGGTCGGCCAGTTGGAAAACGCTGCCAAGGCAGCCAACGAGTCCCTGGCGATGGACAAGGATTGTATCAGGGCCCGTGTGCTGCTGGGCAAGGTGTTCATTGAGCAGGGGCAATACACCTCGGCGGTCAGGGAGTTGACTGCGGCGCGGGAGGCTGAACCTGCCGTTGCGGAAGTGCACTACCTGCTGGGGGTGGCCCAGGAGAAAAGCGGGGATCTGGAGGGCGCCCTGGACAGTTATCGCAAGGCCCTGGAGCTGGATTCCTCCTCCACGGACCCGATCCTGGCGATTGGCGAGGTCCTGGTGGGGATGGGCCAGGTCGATGAGGCCTTGGCCTACATCGAGCAGAACATGACGGTCGCCCCTAACCAGCCGGGGATTTATGAACTGGCCGGACGCCTGGCGGAGATGTTGGGTGACTACGACAAGGCCGAGCACTACTGCCAGTCGGCCTGCGACTTGGACTACAAGAACGCCTGCTATCTGGAATCGCTGGCGCAGGCGCAGTTCCGGACCGGCCGGTACGGTCCGGCGGCTGAGTCGTTGGAGAAGCTCTCCGCCTCCCCTGACTACAAGGACCGCTCCTGGGTGTACCTGATGAGGGGCGAGTGCCTCCTGGAGCTGGGGCGGACCGAAGAGGCCCGCGAGGCCTATTACAAGGTCAGCGAGTTGGAACCGTCTAACATAACCGGGTGGTTGGGGTTGGCCAAGGCTTCTTTGGCGATGAGCGACTTTCCGCGGGCGATGGGTGCCGCCAGGGAGGCGCTCAAGCTGGATGCCACCGACGCCGACGCCGCGATGGTTTTCGGTTACGTGTTGCTGCACGATCGGCAGACCGCCCGGGCCTTGACCGTGTTGACCGGCGCCGCCGCGGCCCATCCGCTGGACGTCACTCTCAAGTGCCTGCTGGGGAGAGCCTATGCCGCCAGCGGGCATGAGGACCAGGCCAGGCGATGCTACGCCGATGCCTTTCAGGTCGAGCCGGATAACACTTTGGTGCACGAACTCCTGGCCGCCACGGCGCCGATAGCGCCTGGGCCGGAGTAAAGGGCATACACCGCAGGGTCCTTGGCTGGAAACAGTCCGGCAGTCCCGGCCGTCGGGCTGGTAGGCCACGGTTCGGGGGGCGGCCGAAAGGACGTGATTTTTCGTGACAGTGGCTAAGAGAATGGGGCTGGGAAGCATTGGCCTGATTTTGTTGGGCGCCGCAGTAGTTTACTACATGACCCTGGCGGCGACTCGCGGCCTGGTTCTGCCGGACAAACTGGACCTGTTGGCCCTGGCGCTGGTCGCGGCGGCGTCGGGGCTGGTCCTGGGCGTCTTTCGGCGGCAGGTGAACCGAGACTTGGTCTCCCTGTCGCAGCAGTTGCAGACCATGGCCAGGACCGGGCAGTTCGGGCTGCTGATGACCGATGGGATCTGCGAGCTGACGCAGATCACCCAGCCGATGAACGAGCTGATCTCGGCCACCGGGAAACAGGTGACCGAGCTCCAGGCCTCCAACCGGGAACTTCAGATCCAGGCCCGCATCGCCGCCGCGGAAAAGAACCACACCGAGGCGATCATCTTTTCCATCTCCGACGCCGTTCTGGTCACCAACCGGTTCGACGAGCTGATCCTGGCCAATCAGGCGGCCGAGGAACTGCTGGGGTTCACCTTCGACGGCAACCAGCGGAAAAACATCGATCAGGCCATCTCCGACGGCACGCTGGTCCGCCTGATCTACGAAACCCGCGGCCACGGGCGAAGCTTCACGCGCAAAGTTGTGGAGCACAGCATCGACCACAAGGGGTCCCCGCGCACGTTCTCCATTACCCTCAGTTGCGTGGTGGCGCCCAGCGACGAAGTCGCCGGCGTGGTGGCCGTCCTGCACGACATCACGCGGGAGAAGGAGATCGGGCGGATCAAAACGGACTTCGTCTCCAACGTGTCTCACGAGCTGAAGACGCCGCTGTCGTCGATCAAGGCCTACGTGGAGATGCTGATGGACGGGGAGGTCAAGGACGAAAAGACCCGGGGTGAATTCTACGAGATCATCTCCACCGAGACGGATCGCCTGCACCGGTTGATCGAGAACATCCTGAACATCTCGCGGATCGAATCCGGGGTGGTCAAGATGACGCGCGAGCCCATCATCCTGACGGAGGTCGTGCGTCACGCCTTGGACGTGACGGTCCCGCAGGCCAAGGCCAAGAACATCCGCCTCGTGGAGCGCCTCTCACCGGTGTATTACCAGGTCGAGGCGGACCGGGACATGATCTACGTCGCCACGCTGAACCTGCTGTCCAACGCGGTCAAGTACACACCCGACGGCGGGACGGTCACGGTGAGCGTCTCGGTGGACGAGCGGCGCGGCGTGGCGGTGTGCGAGGTGGCCGACACGGGGGCGGGCATCCCCGCCGCCGACCTGCCGTACATTTTCGACAAGTTTTACCGGGTCAAGGCCAACGCCAAGTTGGCCAAGGGTACCGGATTGGGATTGACGCTGGTGAAGCACATTATCGAGACCGCCCACGACGGCAAACTGTCGGTGATTAGTGAACCCGGCAAAGGCAGCACGTTCTGCTTCGAGCTGCCGCTGCTGAAGTGAGTCGGTCCGGGCGGCGGGGACCGAAAGCCGTCGCCGCCGGTGGTGCCGTATGAGTCGAAAGATTCTGATTGCCGATGACGAGGCGCACATCCTGCATGTGCTGTCGATGAAACTGCGCAACGCCGGCTACGACGTGATCACCGCCGTCGACGGTGAGGAGGCGCTGGAACTGTGCCAGACCGAACACCCCGATCTGGTGATTACCGATTTCCAGATGCCGCTCAAGAGCGGTCTGGAGCTGTGTCGCCAACTGCACGCCCAGCCGGCCACCAAGAACGTCCCGGTCATGATGCTGACGGCCCGGGAGTTCGACATTGACCGCGCCGAGATGGCCGACGCGGGTATCGCGGTGATCCTGGCCAAGCCTTTTGCCCCGCGGGAAGTGCTGGAGAAAGTCCGCCAGCTTCTGGGCGAGCTCCAACCCGCAGGCAAGTCGGAGTAACGCATGGCCACCACGACTGCCATACGAGCGAGCTCGCTGGCCGACATGGCCAGGGCCCTGACGCAACTGCGCACGCAGATGCGCGAGCTGGGGATGGCCGTGTCGGTGTGGGACGACGCCGGTCACCTCGTCGGCAGGTTCCAGCCGTGTTGCCAGTTCTGCCAGATGATCCATGACCTGGGCGAGTCCTGTCTGAAGGCCTGTGCAGCCCTGGCGGCCAAGGTCGTCCGGGAGGGCCGGCCGACTTGGGAACTTTCCCCGCTGGGCTGCTGCATCTTGGGCACGCCCATCGTGAGCCGTCGGAGGAAGTTGGGTTGCGTGAGCGCCTGCTACCTGCCGCGGGAGCTGCTGGCGGAGGAATCGCTGGCGCGGCTGTGCGGTCAGATCGGCCTGGACCTGCAAGCCACCGCCTCGATGGTCCAGGGGGCCTGCCGGCACTCCGCCGACCAGGCCGAGGAGTTCCTCCGCGTCCTGACCTGGCTGCTGAGCAAGGAACAGGCGGTGATGACCACTCAAGGCGAACTGGCCAGCCTCAGCGCCAACCTGGCCAGCACCTACGAGGAACTCAGCCTGCTGTACGCCGTCAGCGGCTCGATGAACGTCAACCGCTCCCCAAGGGATTTCTTCCAGAACGTTTGCGCGAGGATTTTGGCGGTGACGAACATCACCGCCACCGCAGGGGTGATCTACGCGCGGAAGCAGACAGAAGAAGAGATTGTCGTCGCCGGTCCGGCGGAGCTCCAGCCCCAGCAGATCCGGCGGCTGATGGACGAGCACCTGTCTCCCGTGCTGGCCTCCGGCCAGGAAGCGGTGGTGGACAATAACTTCAACGCGCTGCCGGAGGACAAGGTGCGGATCACCAACCTGCTGGCCGTGCCGCTGACCACGGAGAATAACCCTGTCGGCGTGCTCATCGCCTTGAACAAGCGGGGGGGCGACTTCGACAGCGTGGACCTCAAGCTCATCAAGTCCATCGGGGCCCAGACGGCCATTTTCCTGGAGTACAGCCGGCTGTTTTCGGACCTCAAGGCGCTGTTGATGGGCGTCCTGCACGCCCTGACGGCCTCGATCGACGCCAAGGACACCTACACCTGCGGTCACTCGCGTCGCGTGGCGGTGATTTCTCGGAAGCTGGCGGAGGCGGTGGGCCTGCCGCCCGAGAAGGTCCAGAGCGTCTACCTGGCCGGTCTGCTGCACGACATCGGCAAGATCGGTGTGCCCGAGAGCGTGCTGCGGAAGCCCGGCAAACTGACCGAAGAAGAGGAAAAGCTCATCCGGGACCACCCGGCGATTGCGGCCAAGATTTTGGGCGGCATCCGTCAGCTCGACGACGTGGTGGTGGCCATTCTGACGCACCACGAGCGTCCGGACGGCAAGGGATATCCCCGCGGCCTGGCCGGGGATCAGGTGCCGCTGGAGGGCAGAATCATCGGCCTGGCGGATTGTTTCGATTCGATGACGTCCGACCGCACGTACCGGCCGGCGCTGTCGCTGGACGCTGCCGACACGGAACTGCGGCGGGTGGCGGGCACGCAAGTGGACGCGAACCTGGTGGAACTGCTGTTGTCAATGGACCTGAAGGGACTCCTGGCTGAGACCGCGGGCGAGCAAGGCGTCCGCGCCTCGGCCGACCGATCCGAAGGGAGCACACCATGAACATCACGGCTGAAAGTTACGGGCACGCGGTGATCCTAAACCTCAAGGGTGATCTGACCGAAGACTCCATCAAGGCCTTCATGCAGGTCATCGACCATCACTTGGGCAACAACCAGGTAGTGGACGTGATCCTGAACATGGAGCAGGTGCCGTTTGTGGACAGCGCGGGCCTGGAATGCCTGTTGAACCTCCAGGACCGGCTGGCCGAGAAGTTCGGCCAGGTCAAACTGGTCGGTTGCGATGTGAACGTGAGGAAGATCCTGGAGATCACCCGCTTGGCGAGCAGCTTCGAGGTGCTCAAGGATGTGGCCGAGGCCGTCAAGGCGATCGAGGTGTAGAAACAAGCCGAGGGAAGGACGCCCATGATAGCCACTGACAAACACCGCGGGCTGATGCTGGGTCAGTTGCTCGTCGAGCATGGCTACCTGACCGATTTGCAACTGGAGCAGGCGCTGGCCCACCAGAAGCAGACCAACAACACGCTGCTCCTGGGCGAGGTGGTCCAGCAGTTGGGGATGTGCACCGAAGAGCAGGTCATGGAGGCCTTGGCCGGCGGGTACGGGGTGCCGTTCGCGGCATTTCCCCCCGGGTGGCCGACCCGAGGGTCATCGACCTGCTGCCGCGGGAGTTCCTGGACCGCCACCACGTGCTGCCGTTGTTCAAGATCCGTAACCAACTGACGCTGGCCATCAACGAGCCGGCCAACGTCTTTTTGCTGGAGGAAGTGGGTCGGATCACCGGGTGCGAGGTTCTGGTGGTCTGCGCCACGGGCCGGGACATCAAGGCCACGCTGGAAACGCACCTGCCTTCGGCCAACATCTTCGTCATCGACGACATCTTCGACGACACCAACCCCTCCGAGCTGTCGGTGATCGAGGAGAAGTCCGACGACATTGCCAACATCGAGGCCGCCGCCAGCGGCTCACCGGTCATCAAGCTGGTGAACTACCTTATCTACCACGCAGTGCACGAGGGCGCCAGCGACATCCACATCGAGCCGGACGACAACCTCCTGCGTATCCGCTACCGCGTGGACGGGTTGCTGTTCGAGAAGATGCGCCCGCCCCACAAGATGCTCCCCGCCATCGTCAGCCGCATCAAGATCATGGCTCGGCTGGACATCTCCGAGCGCCGGTTGCCGCAGGACGGCGGCATCCACGTCATGATGGAAGGCCGGCCTGTCGACCTGCGCGTCAGCACCCTAACTGGGCAGTTCGGCGAGAAGGTGGTCATCCGCATCATCGACAACCGCAACGTGCTGGTGAACCTGGAGAAGCTGGGCTTTGCCTACGAGATGCTCAAGCTGTGGCGCAAAATCATCACGACCCCCAACGGCATCGTCCTAGTGACCGGGCCCACCGGCAGCGGCAAGAGCACCACGCTCTACAGCGTCCTGAAGGAGCTGAACACCGACGACGTCAACATTTGCACGGTGGAGGACCCCGTGGAGTTCAACCTGCCGGGGGTCAACCAGTTCCAGGTCAACGAAGTGATCGGGTTCTCGTTCGCTTCCGCCTTGCGCAGCCTGCTGCGGCAGGACCCCGACATCATCATGCTGGGCGAGATCCGCGACCAGGAGACGGCCCGCACGGCCGTCCAGGCGGCGCTGACGGGGCACCTGGTGTTCAGCACCTTGCACACCAACGACGCCCCCGGCGCGATCACCCGGCTGCTGAACATCGGCGTGGAACCCTATTTGGTGTCGGCCTCGGTGGTGGCGGTTCTGGCCCAGCGGCTGGTGAGGAAGATCTGCACCAACTGCAAGGAGCCCTACGAGCTGCCGGAGAACATGCGCGGCGTGGTGGAGCGCATGGGGGGCGGAGTGGAGACTTTCTATCACGGAATCGGTTGCGCCAAGTGTCGCCAGACGGGCTACAGCGGCCGGATCGGCATCTACGAGCTGCTGAACCCCGACGATGCGCTTCGCGACAAGATTACGGCCTGTCCCAGCGTCAACGAGCTGCGGGCGATGGCCTTGGAAAGCGGCATGACGTCGTTGCGCCAGGACGGCATTGCCAAAGTCAAGGCGGGCATCACGACGGTCGATGAAGTCTTTGGAGTGACTGCGGCCTAGCCTCGGGAGGTAAACGAGCCTTGCCGTGGATGGTGGACCAGATTCTTGAAACGATGGTGAAACGAGGGGCCTCGGACATGATCTTCGTGGCCGGGGCGCCCCCCGTCATTTGGATCACCGGCCAAATGCAGGCGGTGGGCAGCGAGCACCTCATCGACGCGGACATCGCCAGTTGCTTCCTGTCGCTGCTGTCGGACGACCAGCGCGGAACGTTGGACAGGGTCGGCGACGTGGACTTCTCCATCGGCCGGTCGGGCGTCGGTCAACTGAGAGTCAACGTCCACCGCCAGCGTGGCACGCTGAGCGTGGCCACCCGATTCATCCCCCACGACGTGCCGGCGTTCGAGACGTTGAAGCTGCCCCTCCGCGTGCGGGACCTGGCCGACTTACCGCACGGACTGGTGCTGATTACCGGGGGTTCGGCCACCGGAAAAACCACGACGTTGGCGGCGCTGATCGAGCACATCAACCACAACTACGCCTACCACATCATCACGCTGGAGGATCCGGTGGAATTCACGTTCACCCACGGCCGGAGCATCATCGAGCAGCGCGAGATCGGCCAAGACTGCGAGACCTTCGCCTCGGCCCTGCGGCACATCGTCCGCCAAAGGCCTGACGTGGTGCTGGTGGGCGAGATGCGCGACCTGGAGACCATCTCGGCCGCCCTGACGGCCGCGGAGATCGGCCACCTCGTTCTAGCCTCGCTGCACACCAACAACGCCACCGAGACCGTCAACCGCGTCATTGACATCTTCCCCGCCGCTCAGCAGACCCAGATCCGGGTCCAGTTGGCCGGGACCCTCCAGGGCGTGGTCTGCCAATGCCTGTTCCGTGACGAGTGCGACGGGGGGCTGATTCCCGCCGTGGAAATCATGATTCCCAACCCGGCCATCCGCCGGGCGATCCGCGACAACGAGACGCACCTGCTCACCGGCATGATCGAGACGGGCAGGGCCGCCGGCATGCAGACGATCGACGTGGCCATCGCCGAGCTGATCACCGCCGGCAAGGTCAGCCTGGCCGACGGCCTGGCCAAGGCGGGGAATCC
>CAVXDC010000043.1:0-75629 GCA_963760365.1 uncultured Phycisphaerae bacterium | reverse complement strand
ATCCCGTATTTTTAACTCGTTCAGTTACGTATTTGTGACCGGTTCAAATGCTTGGACATTGATGGTCTTTACGTTCCAGTTCCTCTTGAGCCACGTTACTTCCCCAGAGACACGCACGTTGGTGTAGACATAGGGACCGAGTTTGCGGACCAGGTCCTCAGTGGCCACATGGCAGATAACAAGACATCTTGGCGGGCTGCGTGGCTATTCTTAGGCCACAGTGCGGCTGTGTCGCCCCTGCGACACACTATCCGATATCCGTACACACTACTTGGGCATCACAAGGGCCGTACTGGATATTTCCTCGTATGAGCGAGGAGTTATCTTGGCGATAACATTCCCGTTCCTGTCGGGAGTCCTAAGCGCGACGTCGCATCCGAGAGACTTGGCGGCCCTACTTACCTCATCAATCGATGAGAGAGTAGGAGCATCCCAATCCGCTTTTTTGGACAATCGAGGAGCCTCCGGTGGCTTTCAGAATCTTTAGTGTTGCAGATGGGTCACGCGCAAGCAGAGGATACACAGCCGAACCTGATTTCACATCAAGAAGTTGAATTGACGCTTCTGAACGAGTGATTTCCTCCTCCGTCGGTTCTTCGCCTTCTGGTACCTCTGATTCTGTATGTTCAATCAGCCTTTGAATGGCAATGATGATGTGCCACAGTGATCGTGCAGGTACATCCCAAGGGCGCAGTCCAGGTGCCTCCAGGTGAATCAGGAAGGTTGGCTGTGGTCTTTTTCTTGTTGATTGCATAGGTACTCTACCTTCTGACAGACACTAGCCTGCCAAAAGACTGGCGGGCTTTCGATACATCAGCCGTTTCCCTTCAGATGCCCGCACAGCCTTGATCACGCGCTGCCCGTCATCATCTCCGCGCGTGTTCCACCGAAAAACGAACTCACTAACGTAACGATGAAGATGTTTCTTACTCACGGCATGGAACGTCCCATACGGCCCGCGTTTTATCAGTGCAAAGAAGCTTTCAGCCGTATTGGTATGCGCGTTGTCCCGCGAGGATTCATTGAGGCTATGCCTCACGACCGAGTGCCCTCCTGGCCACACTCGACCAAGCACGGTATGAGCGGAAGTCGTCCGTATTCAGATGAGCGCTTGGATCAACGTGTTTTAGAATCTCCGACCGGAGCGTCTTGGCCGCGACATCGGGGATTACTCTCGCCCTAATCTCTCCTCCGCGCTCAACCAGAGCCATGACTGGTTGTTTCCTTGTGCCGCGACCAGTACCACCTGGCGGACCTCCCCGACGCGGCTTCCCGCCGACGTAGGTTTCGTCAACCTCTACCGTCTCAGTGAGTTTGCACCCATCCATGTCTTCTAAGGCGTACCGGACCCGATGCATGAGGAACGGCGCCGACTTGTACGACAGGCCGCATTCGCGGCGGATTTGCAGCGCACTAATACCCTTCTTGGAAGAGCATATGCGCCAGAATGCCCTGACCCAGTGACGGAGCGGTATGAGTGAGCCTTCCATAACCGTCCCGGTTCGCACAGTATGGTACTGCCCGCAACCTCTGCATCGCCAGCGGTAATCCTGGTTTCTTGCTTCGGGAATCTTGCGATCGGCGACGGCATATACGCTCATGCTGCCGCACTTGGGGCACCGATGCTGGTCCACGCCGTTCCATCTCAGAGCTTCTAAGAACTCCACGGCCACTCGTTCATCGGCACAAGCGAGCGGAACACGTTGAACGATTTCCGACTCGCTCTCGCCATTCTTACGCTGCCTTGTCATCATTGGATATCTCCCTTGACCTACAGCAATTATTTTACTTGTTGAAAATGGCAAAGTCAAGGGCAAAACTGTTATTTTTCAACAGGTATATACTTGCGACCTAGGAAGCTGCCCCCTGGGCTGGAGGGAGGGTTTCTTCCAGCGGCTGGAGCTTGAGGCATTCTGCCACCGTCCAGCCACGGCTGGTCAACAGGCGCAGGGGGTTTTCCACCTGGCTGGTCTTGTCGGACAGGTAGATCGCCTCCATGACGGCCAGGTTCAGCAGGTTCTCGCGGGCGGAGCAGGCGTAGCGAGGTGCCCCGGCGGCGACGGCCGAGGCGAACGCCTCTGCCTGCCTGCGGAACAGGTCCACCGGGCCGATTTCCTCCTTGGTGCTGTCCCGCACGTTGCCGTCGGGGCCGCGGAGCGTGCAGCCTTCGCTGTTGGCGGTCAGCGAGCCGCCTTGGCCGTGGAGGCTCAGCTCCTCGCTGACCGGTCCGGAGGTCCGCGTCGTCACGACCGTGGCCATCGAATCGGTGCCGTAGCGCAGGATGGCCGCGGCCGTGTCGTCGGTGTCGTGGACGGGCAGAATCCCCTCACCAGTGGAACGGGCCGTCAGGCCGTAAACCTCCTCCGGCATCCCCAGCATCCACAGCATCAGGTCGATGGTGTGGTAGGCCAGCTCCAGCAGCGCCCCGCCGCCGGCGGTGGCCTTGTCGGACCGCCAGCCCAGCTCGCCCCCCCAGTTGAACAGGTAATGCCCGCGGGCGAGAAACACCTTGCCCAGCTCGCCCCGCAACTCCCAGGCCCGACGATACCCCGGGGCGAACCGCCGCTGCGTCCCCACCGCCAGCTTCAGCCCGGCCTTTTCCATCAGGCCCACCAAGGCCGACCCCTCCTCCAGGTTGCGGGCCAGGGGCGGCCCCTTCCACACGCAGATGCCGCGCTCGGCGCAGGCGGCGATCAACTCCGCCGCGGCCGGGGGAGGCACGGCCAGGAAAACCGCCGCCGGTTTGGTCTCCGCCAGCAGGCTGCGGTTGTCGCTGTAGGCCGGGAGCTTGGCCGGCGCCGCGGCCTGCTCGGCCGCCCGGGCGTCGCGATCGGCCACGCCGACCACCTTCACCTGGTCGCTGGCGAGTAACCCCTGCAACACCAGGCCGCCAAAACCGCCCACCCCGATGACCGCCACCGACAAGGGTTTTTCACTGGTGCTGGAGCCGGACATGCACGCCGCCCTCTTTCCGATCCGTCCTGTCTAAGACGAGCAGCACCCTACGCCGCCCGCACCGCCCTGTCAAGCCGGCCTGCCCCCGCCGCTCTATTTGCCCGATGGCGCGGAAACGGAAGTAGTCGAAGTCCGCCCAGCCGCCCCGGCCGTCGGCGGTCAGACAAAACAAGCCCACCTTCGCGCCGATCCACCGGCCCTTGACGGACTGAAACAAAGGATCGATAAACTTCATTGCCTCGCCGTCCTCGGCGTAGCCGAAGCGGCACAGGCCTCCGTCGCTGACCTCCACCGCCAGACGGACGGTGGGGGCAGTGAGCCAAGTCGCGAACACCCTCCCGCCGTTGACGAGCATCTCCAGCCTGCGCGCCCTGGCCTTGGAGCCGAACGACCATCGCCGCGTGCTCCTGGCCCGTCACGATCAGTCCGGCCCGCACGTGGCCGGGGGTGCGGAAAGTTCCAGCTTCGTCTCCGCGACAAACGCCCTGGCTGGGAATTTTTGCATCAGCAAATTGCCGGCCTTGGCGAAGTCGCCGCCTTCTGCCTTCTGGGCAAACAACCTCAGCCAACCCGGCCGGGCCGAGAGCGAATACCACTCATCGCGATGGTTGGCATGCCACTGCCAGGCAAGGCCCAGGGCCGGTGAGTCGAACTCGTCGGACGTCTGCGGGATAGAGACGGGGCAGCGTGCCGCCCACATCGGGCTTAGTCCAGCGCAGCACCGGCTCGCCGACGTCGTTGCCGTCCTGGTCCAGCCCCATCAAGCGGCCACTCGTCCTGCCACCGCACCGGCTGCATGTGGACGATCCGGCCGTAAGGGCCGGCATCCTGAAAGTGCAGGAACCACCACTCACCGCTGGGTGTGTCCACCAGCGCCCCCTGGTGCGGCCCGTTGACGGGAGTGCTCCCCTGCTCCAGCACGACCTTGTCTTCATACGGTCCGTAGATGTTGCGGGAGCGAAGCGCTACCTGCCAGCCGCCGCTCACGCCGCCGGCCGGGGCGAGGATGTAGTAAAAGCCATCCTTCTTGAGGAACTTGGGTCCTTCCATCGTCGGGTGGCGGGCAGGGTCGTCAAAGACGATCTTGCCCTCGCCCAGCAGCTTCGAGCCGTCCGGCGCCATCGGGCAGACCCGCAGGCGGTGCTTGATGCCCGTCAGCGAGTAGGCGTAGGCGTGCACCAGGTACGCCTGGCCGTCGTCGTCCCACAGCGGACAGGGGTCGATCAGCCCCGCCCCTTGCTGCACGCAGCGGGGAGCGGACCACGGCCCGGCCGGGTCGGCGGCCGAGACGACGAAGAGGCCCTCCTCCACCAACGGAAAGAAGATGTAGAACCGCCCGTCGTGGTAGCGGAGGGCCGGCGCCCAGACGCCGCCGCCGAGCTGTGGGGTGTCGTAGCGGTCGAAAGGCAGGTTCTGCATCGCGTGGCCGACGAGCGTCCAGTTCACCAGGTCGCGGGAGTGCAGGATGGGCAGCGCGGGCGTGCAGTTGAAGCTGCTGGCCGTCAGGTAGTAATCCTCCCCCACGCGAATCACGTCCGGATCGGAGTAGTCCGCCAGCAGGATCGGATTGCGATAGGTGCCGTCGCCCTGGTCGGGCACCCAGGGATAGACTTCCACCGCGTTGGGATCGTACGCCTTGCCGCCCATCGAAACCTCCTCATGGTATGTTCTAAGGCATGAACCACAAAACCCACAGAGCAATAGAAGGAGCAAACCCCGACTCAGGATGTGCACCACTTGCCCGATAACCTCCATGGCTTTGGTAGCTTGATGGCTCACACTGCGGGTATTCAGATACCTAGTTCCTAGTCCCTGGCTTGTCCGCCGTAGCCTGCGGGGCGAATGCGGATCCCTATCCATTGGCGAGTTTCACCAGGATGTCCAGGCCTTGGGCGAGCTTGTCGTCGCTGGTGGCGTAGGACAGGCGGAAATGCGTGTCGCGGGATGAAAAGACGTTGCCGGGGATGATGAGCACGTTGTGCTCGATGGCCTGGGTGACGAAGGCGGTGGCGTCGCCGCCGGACTTGCCGCGGCGTCGCCCCCCGGCTGGCGAGCCGGGGGCGGGGCAGAAGGCGTAGAACGCCCCGGCCGGCTTGACCAGACCCAGGGCGGGCGCGAGGGCGGCGTGGACCATGTCGCGCTTCTTTTTGTACGCGGCCACCTCGGCCGACATGTCGGTCTCCAGAGCCACCAGCGCCGCCTCCTGCGCCATGCTGGGGGCGCAGACGAAGCTGTACTGCTGGAGCATCGTCATCTTCTCGAGAATCGCCTGCGGCCCGGTGCACCAGCCGATCCGCCAGCCGGTCATCGCATAGCTCTTGGAAAAACCCCGCAGCAGCAGCGTGTTGTCGTACAGGCCGGCCATGGACACGAACGGCTGGTCGTAGCAGAACAGGTTGTAAATCTCATCGGAGATCACCAGCAGGTCGCGCTTGGCGGCGATCCCGGCGATGTCGCGCAGCTCCGCCTCGCTAAGCACCGCCCCGGTGGGATTGGCGGGGGAGTTGAGAATCAACAGCCGCGTGCGGGCGGTGATCGCGTCGGCCAGGTGGTCTAGGTCCGGGCGGAAGTCGTCGTAGGTGCTCACCGGCACGCACACTCCGCCGCAGAGGTTGGCCAGGTGCGCGTACATCACGAAGTAGGGTCGAGGAACACCACCTCGTCGCCCGGATCGACCAGGCACCAGCAAGGCCAGCATCAGCGCCCCGCTGGTGCCGCTGGTCACCAGGTAGCGGCCGATCGTCGGCCCAGCCGAACTCCGCGCGGCACAGCGCCGAAAGCTTCGCGCGGAGCTGCGGCGTGCCCTGGGTCTGGGTGTACTTGTTCTTCCCGGCGCGGATGGCCTCGATGGCGCGCGTCCTTGACGGCCTGCGGCACGTCGAAGTCCGGCTGGCCGATGGACAGGTTGATGGGGTCGGTCATCTTGGCCGCCAGGTCGAAGACTTTGCGGATGCCCGAGGCGTCCAGCAGGCGCATGCGCTCGGCGATGGCGTGGCTTTTTCTGGTCTTGGCCATGGTTGTCTGCTGCTGAAAACAAAAGAGACGGCATCGCCCGTCTTCACCAACCGGCCTGGACAATGCGTTCACCGACGGGTTGGCCGGCCAAGCGGGCGATGGGGATCAGTTCAATTAAAGTTCAATTAGAAGGGTCCAAGGCCTTGGTGCCCCAGCCGGTACCGATGGGCCTATTTCTTCTTTTCCTGACCCTTGGCCGCGCCGGGCCTGGGGCTTGGCGGCGCCTTTCGCCTCGGTCTTGGTGGCAGGCGCCTTGGCGGCGACTTTGGCCTCGCCTTTGGCGGCGGCTGTCTTGGCGGGGCCCTTAGCGGCCTCGGCCTCGACGGGGGCGGCGCCCTCCGCCGGAGCAGCGCCCGCCACGGCGGCGGGGGTTTCCTCGGCGGCCTTTTTGGTCTTCGTACCGGCCTTGGAATGCTTCACGCGGACCTTGGGCAGCCCCAGCGGGCTGCTCGTGGCCGGGTCAAACTTGCCCTCATCGATCAGCCGGGCAATCCGATGGGTGCGGGAGAGCACGCTCCGCATGCCGGTCAGTCCCCCGTGAGACTTCAGCGTCCTATCCATCGTCATCGTCGCAGACTCCTGAATCGCATTCGAACCGTTTCGATTGGGCTCACCGAAGTCGGCCGGGGTTACATCTTCACGAACCAGCCGCTGGGGCCTTGGTTGAAATCGTATTTGCCGCCCTGGCTCCTGTAGAGCTTGCCCTGCTCCTCGATGGCCTGCATGTACTTCTTGGCCTCGGGACTGTCGGGAGAGTCAAAACCTCTCTGGGAGAGCACGATGTACTGCTGGGGGGTTCCCTTGTACGTCATGACCACCACCGGTTCGCCATTGCTATTGAGGAAATTGGCGATGGCCTCCGCCTCCACGCGGTGGTGGTTGTCCATGCCCATCAGGCCTTGGACGACCAGGTAATACTTGCCTTTCTCCAGCTTCACCGGGTTGTCGGCGGGTGGTTTGGCAGGTTCTTCCTTTCGCTCAGCCAGCTTGGGCGGCGGTTTCGGTGCCTCGCGCCGCTCAGGGGCGGCAGGCCGGGGGGACCGCTCGTGGGCGGCCGGGGCGACGGAGGCGGCCGGAGACTTAGAAGCCGGGGACGCCGGGGAGGACTTTGAAGAAAACTTGGCCACTCTTCCCAGCACGAACATGCCCGCAATCAGGATCAGCAGCACCACCCCGGCGGCCACCGCGTGGGTGGTGGTGATCGACAGCTTCAGGCGATTGCCTTCCGTGGCGACCAGCTTTTCCGCCGGTTTGGGGATCAGCGGTTTGACCGGCTTGGGCGGTCTGGGCGGTGCGACAGGCTTTTCGACCCGTTCGACCCGTTCGACCTTTTCAACTTTTTCGACTTTTTCAACAGGTCTCACCACAGGCCGGGCCGGCGCGGGCGGCGGTGGGGCGGCGGCCTCTGGGGGTGGCGACACAGGGGGGCGCGGTGGAGCTAGCGGGGACGGCTCGGCCGGGGGCGGGGCGGCTGGCTTCTGGCCGCCCGCCATCCAGGCCGGGATGGTCATTGGCACACCACCCTTGGCCTTGCCCTTGCTGATCAGCTCGTAAAGGGCTGGGGAGTCCTTCTTCTTGCTCACCGCTGCGTACCTTACCCTCACCAGGAAAAGGAAAAAAGCCGACACATCGGGGTTCGAGAAATGCTACAGCCACTCCCCGGTTATGTCAAGACCGGCAAAAACGAAGGGAGAATGGAAAGGATCGCTCCAAATGCCGATTGACATCAAGACGGGCTGTGATAGCCTATCGGTATCGAAGGATGTCAAGGCCGGCAGACGAATCATGTCCAAGACCGCGACGACCACGACGCGTTGTTAATGGCAGGCCCCGGATCATCCCGGCGGGCCGGCCAGTCGCAGGTCTTTGGAACCTTCGCCTGCCGGTCTATACTTTCCGGGCCCGCGCGGGATTTTTCAAAATATAGAAATGAAAATAGGATCCCGGACCCGGAGATTGGCCTATGAAGAACGTGACCATCAAGCTGCCCGATGGAAGTACCCGGGAATATTCAGACCCGGTCCCCGCGGTGCAAGTGGCCCGAGACATCGGCCCACGTCTGGCCAAGGCCGCCATCGTCGCCCAGATCGACGGCAAGCTGTGCGACCTGTCGGCCACGGTCCCCCCAGGTGAGCATGAGCTGAAGATTGTCACTGATCGCGACCGGGCCGCCCTGGAGGTGCTGCGCCACACGGCCGCCCACGTGCTGGCCCAGGCCGTCGTCCGCCTGTATGGCCCGGGGGTACAGTATGCCATCGGCCCGGCGCTCATGGACGACTTCCAGTACGGGTTCTATTACGACTTCGACCTGCCCCGGCCCATCGGCCAGGAGGACCTGGAAAAGATCGAGCAGGAGATGCGCAAGATCGTGGCCGAGGATCTGCCGATCTCCCGCCAGGAGCTGGGCGACAAGGCGGCCTTCGAGACGATGGATGGGGCCGGACAGACTACCTACAAGAGCGAGATCATCGAAGGGCTGATCAAGGAGCACACCGACGCCGGCGGCGACCTGAAGCACCTCACCGTCGGCGTGTACCGCCAGGGGGAGTTCGTGGACCTCTGCTGCGGACCGCACCTGCCCAGCACCGGGAAGCTGGCGGCCTTCAAGCTGCTGACCACGGCCGGGGCGTACTGGCGGGGGGATGAGTCGCGCAAGATGCTCACCCGCATCTACGGCGTGGCCTTTTTCAGCGACCAGGAACTCACCGAGCACCTGGCCCGCATCGAGGAATCCAAGAAGCGCGACCACCGCGTGCTGGGCAGGCAGTTGGGGCTTTTTCTCCTCTGCGAGGCCGTCGGGCCGGGCCTGCCGCTGTGGATGCCCAAGGGCGCGATCATCCGCAACGAGCTCCAGAACTGGCTGCAGGGCGAGTTGAACAAGCGCGGCTACCAGGCCGTCATCACCCCGCACATCGGGAGGCTGGACCTGTACCGCACCAGCGGGCATTACCCCTACTACAAGGACTCGCAGTTCCCGCCCATCCAGTTCAGCGAAACGGAAGGCTACCTGCTCAAGCCGATGAACTGCCCGCACCACATCATGATCTACAAGGCCGCCCAGCACAGCTACCGCGAGCTGCCGATTAGGTTGAGCGAGTTCGGGGTGGTATACCGCCTGGAGCAGTCGGGCGAGCTGGCCGGACTGTTCCGCCTCCGCGGCTTCACCCAGGACGACGCGCACATCTTCTGCACGCCCCAGCAGCTTGAGGCGGAGATTGAATCGTGCGTGGACCTGACGAAGATGGTGCTGAACACCCTGGGGTTGAGCGATTACCGTGTCCGCATCAGCCTGCGGGACGTGGATGCCAGCAAGTACGTCGGCAAGCCCGAAAACTGGGACCTGGCCGAGGCCAACATCCGCCACGTCGTGCAGAAGCTGGGGATGAGCTACGAGGAAAGCCCCGACGAGGCGACCTTCTATGGGCCGAAGATCGACTTCCTGGTCAAGGACTGCCTGGGAAGGGAGTGGCAGCTCGGCACGATCCAAGTGGACTACAATTTGCCGGAGCGGTTCGAGCTGGAATACATCGCCGCCGACAACAGCCCCCACCGGCCGGTGATGATCCACCGCGCACCGCTGGGCTCACCGGACCGGTTCGTCGGCATCCTCATCGAGCACTTTGCCGGGGCCTTCCCGCTGTGGCTGAGCCCGGTGCAGGCGGCCGTCCTGCCGGTCAGCGACAAGTTCAACGACTACGCCACTAGCGTTACTGCCGCCCTCCGCCAGGGGGGCATCCGCACGGAGCTGGACGACAGCCCCGAAAAGATTGGGGCCAAGATCCGCCGGGGCACGCTGGACAAGACCCCCTACATGGCCGTGGTGGGTGCCCGCGAGGTCGAGGCAGGCACGGTGGCCGTGCGGCATCGCACCGCCGGCGACCTAGGCGCGATGCGCCTGGAGGCGTTCGTCCAGGCCTTGCGGCGGGAAATCGACTCCAAGGGCGCCGCGCCCCTTGCTACCGACAAGGAACCGTGAGATACAATAGAAAAGGTCACACGATGCGGTTGGTCCGTTGCGGGGTGGCCGGCAGGCCGAAGCCGGAACGGAAAAACGAGCAAACAAGAGAAGGAGAAAAACCATCGCGCAGAACCTTCGCTGTAACGAGCGGATTCGCATCTCACCGGTGCGGCTGATCGACGAGAACGATCAGCAGGTCGGCATCGTGGAGATTGCCGACGCGCTGACCCGGGCCCGCGATGCCGGGCTGGACCTGGTGGAAGTCGCCCCGTTGGCCAAGCCTCCCGTTTGCCGGATCATGGACTACGGCAAGTGGAAGTACGCCCAGCGCAAGAAGGAGCGCAAGAGCAAGACCCACCGGCACGAGATCGAGCTGAAGGAAATCCGCATCAAGACGCCCAAGATCGGCCAACATGATCTGAAGATCAAGGTCGATCACGCCCGCGGATTCCTTTCCCGTGGGGACCGCGTGCAATTCGTCCTGCGATTCCGCGGCGCGAGCTGGCCCACATCGATGAGGGCCAAAAGGTCTTTGCCCGGATCAAGCAGGACCTTTCCGACGTGAGCAAGGTGGAGCAAGACTTCCGCCGCGAGGGCCGACGAATCCTGATGCTCCTGGTCCCCGGTGGCAAGAAACCCGCCGCGGCCAAATCCACCGCCGCGCGTCCCCGCCGACCGGCGGACGCGGCGACGCCTCCAGCCGCCTCGCCAGAGGAAAGTCCGCCTTCACAAACTTCCGCCCCACCCCCGCCTGCGGCGGGTAGTTAGCACTACTGGTTAGGCATCCGGCGCTTCCACAATACCGCTACACCGCCTAAGGCCAGCAGCGCCAGCGTGGCCGGCTCGGGGACATAGGCATACTTCAGGTCGCTATTGGTCTTATCGTAGTAACTGATGTGTGGGTCGCCTGAACCGTCCAAGGCCAGTGAGGTGTACCACCCTACCTGCCCGTTGCTATCCACAGTCTCGATGACCCATGACGAGCCGTTCCAGGCGGCGTACTTCAGGGTGACGTTGGCGTAATCCAAGTAACTGATATGCGGGTTCCCTGAACTGTCCAAGGCCAGAGAGGTCCACTCCCCTACATACCAGTTGCTGTCCACAGTCTGAATCTGCCAAGGCTGCCCTGCACTCGCCAGGCCCGGCAGGGCCAACGGGAGACACAGGAGTGCGATGGAGGTAAGCAGAAACCTTCGAATTGCCTGTACATGTTTCCCAAAACTGGCCACATCGAGTGCACTTAGTTTAAACGCCCCTATCATTGCTCCGCTCCTTTTTATGACACACTGCATGCGGTATCTAACCGCACTACCCAAGATAGTTCTTTGTGGGAACTAGGTCGGGCGGCCTGAGGAAGGAAGGCACGAACGAGCGGGTCGAGGCCCGACCCGGTTGGAGACAGCCCACTCCGCCGCTTCCCCAAGCGGAGGCTAAATCACGAGCATTCTAACGCGCCTCCCCCCGCAGCGCCTAGACAAATCCCGCAGAGAAGATTCGCATATCCCCTCCTGCTCTTCACTAACTATGCCGCATGGAGGGTGGTTTCTCTGTTGCCACCGCGGGCGGACGGCGGTATTCTTCGCGGTTCGCAATGGGCGGCAAGATACTGTCAAGGTGGGTGCTATGAACGTCCTGATCACCGGCGGGGCGGGGTTTATCGGCTCGCACCTGGCCGAGGCGATGGTCCAGGATGGAGCCGGCGTCATCGTGGTGGACGACCTGTCCACCGGCTCGCTGGACAATATCCGTCCTCTGCTTGGGCGGCCGGACTTCCAGTTCGTCCGCGAGACGGTTCGCAACGCCGCCACGATGGCGGCGCTGGTGGACCGCTGCGACGTCATCTTCCACTTGGCCGCCGCGGTCGGCGTGCAGCTCATCGTCGATCGGCCGGTGCACACCATCGAGACCAACATCCACGGCACGGAGGTGATCCTGGACCTGGCCAACAAGTTCGGGCGGAAGATCGTCGTGGCCTCCACCTCCGAGGTGTACGGCAAGGGCACCAAGGTCCCCTTCAGCGAGGACGACGACACCACGTTGGGTTCCACGCGCTTCACGCGATGGAGCTACGCGTGCAGCAAGATGGTGGATGAGTTCCTGGCGCTGGCCTATCGCGACCAGTACGGGCTGGAGACGATCATCTGCCGCTTCTTCAACACCATCGGCCCGCGGCAGAAGGGCCAGTACGGCATGGTCGTGCCGCGTTTCATTCGCGCGGCCCTGGCGGGTGAGGCGATTCAAGTCTTCGGCACGGGCCGGCAGAGCCGCTGTTTTTGCCACGTGGCCGACGTGGTGGCGGCGATGCAAAAGCTGATCGACTGCCCCGCGGCCGTGGGAGAGGTCATCAATGTGGGGTCCGACGAGCCCGTCACCATCAACGAATTGGCGGCCAAGGTCCTGGCGATGACCGGATCGGCGTCGGCCGTCCGCCACGTCAGCTACGAGCAGGCCTACGGCAGGCCGTTCGACGACATGCTCGTCCGCGTGCCGGACTTGACCAAGATCAAAGGGCTGATCGGGTATCGGCCGACGTATAACCTGGAGCAATCGCTGAGGCAGATCATCGAACACGAAAAGTCTCAGCCGCGGTTCGACAGGCTCACCGCCCCGAGCAACGCCGAGGGGGCTTCGAGGAACAAGGACTGACGGATGGCCAAGTACCTGGTGACCGGTGGGGCGGGTTTCATCGGGTGCAACCTGACCAGGTTCCTGCTGGACCGCCGCCAGGAGGTGGTGGTGCTGGACGACTTCTCCACCGGCAAGCGTTCCAACCTCGCCGACATCGCCAATCGGATCGACCTGCGCGAGGCCGACGTCCGCGACCGCCAGGCCGTCCAGGCCGCCATGGCCGGCTGTGCGGCCGTGTTCCACCAGGCGGCGCTGGGCTCGGTGCCCCGCAGCGTGGCCGACCCGCTCACCACCCACGACGTGAACGTCAACGGGACGATCGCCGTCCTGGAGGCCGCCCGCGCCACGGGCACCCGGCGCGTGATCTTCGCCGCCTCCTCCAGCGCCTACGGCGAGCGGGAGGAATCCCCCAAGCACGAGGGGATGGTCCCCATGCCCATCAGCCCCTATGCCGCCAGCAAGGTGGCCTGCGAGGCCTACATGAGCGGCTACGCCGCCAGCTACGGCCTGGAGACGCTGTGCCTGCGCTACTTCAACGTCTTTGGGCCCTATCAGGACCCCCAGGGTCCTTACGCGGCGGTGATCCCGGCCTTCGTCAGCCGCCTGCTGCGGGGCCAAAGGCCCGTTATCTTCGGCGACGGGGAGCAGAGCCGCGACTTCTGCTACATCGACAACGCCTGCCAGGCCAACTGGCTGGCCGCCTGCGCCACGCCAAAGTCTGCCGCGGCCAGGCAATCAACATCGCCTGCAACCGCCACACAACCCTCAACGAAATCCTGGCCCTGCTGGGCCGCTTGCTGGGCGCCAAGATTCAACCCGACTACCAGCCTCCCCGGCCAGGCGACGTGCGACACTCCCTGGCGCAGATCGACCTGGCGAAAAAGACGATCGGGTATGAGCCGGAAATCTTCTTCGAGCAAGGCCTGGCCAAGGCGATAGACTGGTATAAGGCCAACCTGGGCTAGGGGCTCAGGCGCGGGATAGGGCCGGGCTGGGCACGTCGTCATGATCAAGCGCCTACTGGACATCCTGATCAGCCTGGCGGCGCTAGCCATCCTCGGCCTGCCCATGCTCCTGGTCGGCTTGGCCATTCGCCTGGGATCGGCCGGACCTGCCTTGTTCCGTCAGCAGCGGGCGGGTTGGAGAGGCAAGCCGTTTACGCTGCTGAAGTTCCGCACGATGCGATCCGATGTTGATCCCTATGGGCAATCGCCCCACGAACCAGGCGACCCTCGCATCACGCCCCTGGGGCGGTTCCTGCGGGAAAGAAGTTTGGATGAGCTGCCGCAGTTGCTGAACGTGTTGGCCGGCCAGATGAGCCTGGTAGGCCCGCGCCCGCTGTACCTGCGCCAGGCCCGGGAGTGGACCGACCGGCAGAAGCGCCGCCTGCTCGTCCGGCCGGGACTGACCGGCTACGCCCAGGTCCTGGGGCGCGGCGAGCTGACGCACGAGGAAAAAATAGAACTCGACCTGTATTATGTGGATAATCGGACCCTTGGGTTGGACGTGAAGATCCTCCTCAGGACGATCGCCGCCATGGTCACCCGCCGCGATACCTACGAACGCCGCTACAGCCGTGACAAGGAGCGCGAGAACGATTAGCGAGCGGGAACTCAACATCCTGTTCACCTGCGCCGGCCGGAGGGTAGCGCTGATGCAGAGCTTCGCCCACGCGATGGAAGAACTGGGCGTCAAGGGCAAACTCATCGCCACCGACATCACCCCGGCCTCCCCGGCCTACCAGAAGGCCGACGTGGGCGTCCTGGTGCCACCCGCGCGGCGGGTGGAGTATCTGCCGACCCTCAAAGACATCGTCCGCAAGCACCACATCGGCCTGATCATTCCCGTGACGGACCTGGACCTGCGCAGCCTGGCCAGGCACCGGGAGGACTTCACCGAACTGGGCTGCACGGTCATGATCGGCTCGGAGGCCACGATTACCCTCTGTCGCGACAAGGCCCAGACCAACGCCCTGATCGGCAAGGCGGGACTCGCGACCATCCGGACCATCACCCTGGCGGAGTTTCTCCAAAAGCCGTTCTACCCCTGCTTCGTCAAGCCGATCTCCGGTTCCGCCAGCATCGGCTCGGCCATCATCCGCAGCGACAAACAGCTCCGCGCCGACATCGGCACGTACGGGGAGCTGATGATCGTCCAGGAGTACGTCCCGGGTCAGGAATACACCGTGGACGTCTACCGCAGCCGGGACGGCCAAGTCCGCAGCGTGGTGCCGCGGCAGCGGCTGCTGGTCCGCAGCGGGGAGGTGGAAAAGGGCGTCACCGTCAAAGACGCCGAGCTGATTCGCACGGCCACCCTCCTGGGGCAAAAGCTGGGGGACATCTGGGGCGTGTTCTGCTGCCAGTGCCGCCGCAGCGGCAACGGTCCGGTTCGTTATTTCGAGATCAATCCGCGTTTCGGCGGCGGGGCCCCGCTGGCCATCGCCGCCGGGGCCAACCTGCCGTTGTATCTGTTGCAGGAGGTGCTGGGCCTGCCGATCACGGCCGAGATCGGCAACTTCACCGACCGCCTGCTGATGCTCCGCTACGATGAGGCGGTGTACATCCAGGTCGGGGAGAACCTGGAGAGCCTGCCCGGCTTCACGGCCCCGGGTTTCCACTAGTCATGCCCCGAGCTGCCCTCGTCGTTGCGACCCCGGCGCAGGTAGAATCATGAGGATGACACCGTTGGGGAAATCCCCCATCCAAGCCGTGGTGTTCGACCTGGACGACACGCTCTACGGCGAGCGCGACTACGTCCGCAGCGGCTACCGCGCGGTCGGCCAGCACCTGCGCGACATGCTGAAAACGGTTCGGCGCTACGAGGAGGACTTGTGGGACCTTTTCCAGGCCGGCCAGAGCGACAAGGTGTTCAACACCCTTAGTGACCGCCTCGGCCTTAGCCTGACCGGGCCGCAGATTGCCGAGCTGATGGCAACCTACCGCAACCATGTCCCGACCATCGCCCCGTACAGCGGCGTGCCCGACCTGCTGGGCCGCCTGCGCGAGCGGTACCGCCTGGGTCTGCTCAGCGACGGCCTTCTGCCGGCCCAGCAGTTCAAGCTGGAGGCGCTGAAGCTGGCGCGCTTCTTCGACCAGGTACTATTCACCGAGACCCTCGGCCGGGAGTTCTGGAAGCCTTCGCTGGCGGGCTTTTCGGCCATCGCGGAACGCTTGGGCGTTCCGTCCGAAGCCTGCGCCTATGTGGCCGATAACCCGGCCAAGGATTTCGTCGCCCCCAACCGGCTAGGCTGGCGGACGATTCAATATCTCCGCCCCGGCCAGGTCCACTCTGCAAAGATCGCCCCGCCCGACGGCCAACCGGGACAAATCGTTCGCGCCGCCGACCAGCTCCTGACCGCCCTGCGGTAAGGATGAGTGAGTCTGATGCCTACTGTCTGGTAACGCGCTTCACTCCCCGCCGTTTAATCCTTCAGGGCGAGGATGGCTCTTGATTTCCCGCCGGATTTGGGGACGATTGGCGGACCATGAGTCAGACGTTCTACGTCACCACGCCGATTTACTACGTCAACGACGTGCCGCACATCGGCCACTCGTACACTACCATCGCCGCCGACGTGCTGGCCCGCTACTGGCGCAGCGAAGGCCGGGACGTGCACTTCCTGACCGGCACCGACGAGCACGGCATCAAGATCGTCAAGGCCGCCGCGGAGCGGGGCATGGCGCCGCGAGCGCTGGCCGATGAGGTGGTGGTGCACTTCCATCGACCTGTGGCGCGACCTGAACATCTCCTACGACGACTTCATCCGCACCAGCGAGCCGCGCCACGAGCGGCGGGTGCAGGAGCTGATCCGCCGGCTGCTCCAGCGCGACGAGATCTACCTGGGCAAGTACGAGGGCTGGTACGACGAGGGCCAGGAGGAGTTCGTCACCGAGTCGGCCGCCCGCGAGAACGACTACAAAAGCGCCATCAACGCCAAGCCGCTGGTCCGCTACGGCGAACCCAACTACTTCTTCCGCCTGGGCAAGTGGATCCCGGCCTTGATCCGGCACATCGAGACCCACGAGGACTTCATCCTGCCGGAGGGCCGGCGTAACGAGGTGCTCAGCAAGCTGTCGGCCGGCGTGGAGGACCTGAGCATTTCCAGGCCCTTGGAGAAGCTGGGCGGCTGGGGCGTGCCGATGCCCAACGACCCGGCCCACAGCGTGTACGTCTGGATCGACGCGCTGAGCAACTATGTACACCGCCCTGGGCACCCCGGCCATCGGCGATGAGCACGACAAGACGCTTCGAGCGCTTCTGGCCGGCCGACGTGCACCTGATCGGCAAGGACATCCTGTGGTTCCACGCGGTCTATTGGCCGGCCATGCTGATGGCACTGGAGCTGCCGCTGCCCAAATGCATCTTCGCCCACGGCTGGTGGACCTCCGAAGGCAAGAAGATGTCCAAGAGCCTGGGCAACTTCATCTCGCGCGAGACGATCCGGGACATCTGCCGCGACTACTCGCGCGACGTGTACCGCTACTTCCTGCTGCGCCAGGTGCCCTTCGGGGCCGACGGAGATTTTTCGCACGACCTGCTCCGCCGGCGCTACAACGGGGAGCTGGCCAACGGCGTCGGCAACCTGCTCAGCCGGACAGTCCAGCATGATCGGACGGTACTTCGACTCGGTCCTGCCACCGCCGGATCAAGCAAAGGTCGCTGAGTCTGCCCAGGTTCGCGCCGCGGCCGAGGAACTCCACGCCGCCGTCCCCAAGGCCTTCGCCGCCTGCCGGTTCCACGCCGTGCTGGAGGCGGTGCTGGACCTGACGGCCGCGACCAACAAGTTCATCGACGTCACCGAGCCTTTTAAACTGGCTAAGCTGGCCAAGGACCCAGCCGGCAGGGACCGCCTGGCCTGCATCCTCTACACCTGCGCCGAGGCCGTGCGGATCGTTTTGCTTTACCTCCACCCGTTCATGCCCGAGACGGCCGAGCGCGGCCTGGCCCAACTGGGCTGGTCGATCCCGGCCGGGGCTCTCAGCGAGTTGGGCCGGTGGGGACATCTGCCGGCCGGGACAAGGGTCCAAAAGACCGAAGGCCTATTCCCCAGGAAAACCTGATGGCCGAGCCGCCCGATCAAAAAATCTTCGACATCATCCGTACCGACGGGCGGTACCCCGTGGAGGCTTACGCGTTTCTGCTGAATGAAGGCTGGCCGCACGCCCTCCACCAGGTGTATGGAGAGGACGTCAAGCTTGTCCTGGGTAGCGCAGCGTCTGTCCCTGGCGGCGCCAAGCCCCTGCGCCACGTCTCCGGCAAGCAGATCTGCCTGGCCCTGCGAGACCTGGCGATCGAGAAGTGGGGGATGCTGGCCGAGACGGTCCTGAACCACTGGAACATCCGCGAGACGATCGACTTTGGAAACATGGTCTATCTGCTGATCCACCACCACGTGATGCACAAGACCGAGGAAGACAGCCTGGAGGACTTCCGGAACGCCTATGACTTCCACCAGGCCTTCGGGCCGTCCGAGCAGTTTCGTTTGAAGGAATGAGCAAGCCCGCCCCCAAAGCCCCTCCCGCCCCGCGGCTGGCTGAGCCCATCGACGTGGTCGACGGCATTCCCGACCGCACCACCCGCGGATCGTGTTGGAGGTATCTGCTGCTGGTGGCCATCGGCCTGGTTTGGCTGGGCGTGCTGGTATACTGCTGGTGGGCAGGCGGTGTGGGCGACTAGGCGCGGAACGAGTTTTGTCGTGTGCGTTTTGAGCAGGCGTTACAGGAGCAGGGTGTGTTGACCTGGAGAGAGTTGGCTCTATCGGCGATGCTGGGAGGCATCGCCCTGACCGGCTGCGCCACCCCCAAACCCTTCGAGCCCAGCGATAGCGTCCTGCTCACCCCCGCCGACACCATCAGCATGTACAGCCTGGCCGGCAGGCTGGGCATGATCGTGACCGACAGTTCCCCCACCATGGTGGCCATGCGGGACGATCGCAACTCGGTGGTGATCTTTTCCGGTCCCGAGGGCAAAGCCTATGTCAACGGCCGGGCTGTCCCCGCGCCGGTGGGCGGGGTGGTCCGGGCCGACAGCATGTTGTTTGTCCCCATCAGCTATGAACCCGCCATCCGCGAACAGATGCGCGGGCCGGTAGTCCGGCCGGCGGTGGCTGTTCCTGTCCCCGCGCCAAACCGCCGACTCCCCCCGCCGTCTGGCGGGGAGGTGGACTGGTTCTGATCGACCCCGGCCACGGGGGGCAGGACCCCGGCGCCACCAGTGCCCGCGGCGATCGGGAAAAAACCCTCGTCTTAGACGTGGCCCTGATCGTGGCCGAAAGGCTCGCGCAAAGCGGCGTGGACGTGCGGATGACCCGGGAGGACGACCGCTTCATCGACTTGGACGAACGGTCCGCCATGGCCAACCGCCTTCGGCCGAACCTGTTCGTCAGCCTTCACGCCGATTCCGCCCGCAACCGCGCCGCTACCGGGTTCACCGTGTACGTCTCCCGCTTGGCCTCCAGGCCCTCCGAGGCCGCCGCCGACGCCATCGCCCGCCGACTCCAGGCCGCCGGCGTGCCGTACCGCGGCAGGAAGGAGGCCAACTACCGCGTCCTGGTGGGCACGAGTTGCCCGGCGGTGCTGGTGGAAATGGGGTACCTGTCCAACGCCCGCGAGGCCGCCTACCTGGCCAATCCTGCCTACCGCCAGCAGCTCGGCGAGGCCGTCGCCAACGGCATCGTCGATTACCTCCAGGGGTCCTGAGCAGCCCCACCGCCACGGCGCCACGAGACCCCGACACCCCTTTGGGGGGCTGGTCGTCGGAAGGAGTTTTTCCGTCCCATTTGCCGCCAGGAGGCGCGAATCGTATGTTCCCTTCACATTGCCAGGAGGCAGGAGAATGGTCTTTCGCATTCGTTACCGCAAGCGAACCGACGGCAAAGAATCGCAAATCCTCGTCGAGGCGAGCAATCCCACCGAGGCCCTGGTCAAGTTCCGCCACACCTGCGGCCAGGCGCACGGTTCTGACCCCTCCGCCCAGAGCGTGACCCGCATCTCCAGCGACACCGACGACGCGTCGGTGTGACGCAGGAGATAGGAGAAGGCATGCTTACGGACTTTGCCGATCCCACCTCGCTGCTTCGCGCAGTGGGCATCACCCCATCAGGCCTTGACGATTTTGGATTTCCCTCTCTTGAGGCCTTCAGTGGCGTTGCGGGTGTCGACGACCAGCTTGGCGTGATCGACGATGAATTGGTAGTCGTAGCAACTATGATCGGTGCTGACCAGGACGACGTCGTACCGGGCCAGCATGGCCGCTGACAGGGGCTTGGAGGCCATCCGGAGATCATAGTCGCGCATCTTGTGGGTGCGCGGGATGTGGGGGTCGTTGTAATCGACTTTGGCGCCCTTGTCCCTCAGCAGCTCGATCAGCTTCAGCGAGGGGCTTTCGCGCAGGTCGTCGATGTCTTTCTTGTAGGCCAGCCCCAGCACCAGCACCTTGGCGCCCTTGAGGGCCTTGCCGCGCTGGTTGAGGGCCTCGGTCAGCTTGTCGACGACGTATCGCGGCATGGACACGTTGATCTCCCCGGCCAACTCGATGAACCGCGTGGTCTGCCCGTACTGCCGGGCCTTCCAGGCCAGGTAGAACGGATCGATGGGGATGCAGTGCCCCCCCAGCCCCGGCCCGGGGTAAAACGGCATAAAGCCGAACGGCTTGGTGCCGGCGGCCCGGATGACCTCCCACACGTCGATGCCCATGCGGTCCAGCAGAACCTTCAGCTCGTTCACCAGGGCGATGTTGACGCAGCGGTAGATGTTCTCCAGGATCTTGGACGCCTCGGCCGCCTCGCAACTGGACACCGGCACGATCTTCTCCACCGCCAGCTTGTAGCAGGCCGTCGCGGCGGCCAGGCTCCGACGGTCGTACCCGCCGACCACCTTGGGGATGGTCCGCGTGGTGTAGTTCTTTCGGCCGGGATCCTCCCGCTCGGGTGAAAAGGCCAGGAGGAAATCCTTGCCGACCTTCAGGCCGGACTTCTGGAGGATGGGCAGCACCACTTCGCGGGTCGTGCCCGGATAGGTGGTGGACTCCAGCACCACCAGTTGCCCCGGGCGGAGGCGGCGGGCGATGGCCTGCGCGGTGCCGACGATGTAGCTCATGTCCGGCTCGCGCTGACGGGTGAGCGGGGTGGGCACGCAGATGAGGATGACGTCCGGCTCCGACAGCCGGTCAAAATCGCTGGTGGCCCGGAAGCGCCGGCTGCGGACCATCTGCCGGATGAGCGAGGAAGGGATGTGCCCGATGTAGCTGCGCCCCCTCATCAGGCGGGCGACCTTGGAGGCGTCGATGTCGAAGCCCAGCACCTTCACGCCTCCCCGGACGAACTCCCTCACCAGCGGCAGCCCCACGTACCCCAACCCCACCACGCCGACAAGCACCTGACGCGTTTTGATCTTGCGCATTAAAAGGCGAAACATCGTCCTCTCCGTCGTTTCTATTCCTGGGTTGTGGTCGTCGTCCGGGCCGACCCGTGACGCTTGGAACACCGATTATCAGCCATCCCGGGGCCGAAAGCCAGCGATTCTCATCGGGCCATCTTGAAGAGGCCGGAGTTTCGGTTATACTGACTCGCTTACGCCGATGTCAGAAGTTCCCGACGGCAAGCCGCAGCAAATAATCCTACCTCCTCAGCAGCGACAACGCGGGCAGGGGCTGATAATCCGTACCGCCGTCAGCAACTGCCTGCTGAACGAGCTGACCAAAGGCAACCTGGGACAGGTCTTCCTCCTGTCGCTGGGCGCCACGCCGTGGCACATCGGCCTTCAGGCGACGCTCAACCGCCTGTCCCCCCTGGCGCAGATTCCGGCGCTCAAGGCCGTCGTGCGGACGGGCAAGAGCCGCCTGGCGGCCTGGGGGTACCTGGCGGTGGTGGTGCCGTTGGCCTGCCTGGTCGCGGTGACGGTCTTTGAGCATGCGGGATCGGCCGCCATCCTGGCGGGCATCGCGGCCTACGCCGCCATGGCCTACACCGGCTCGTTCGCCAACACGTCCTGGTGGCCGCTGCTCCAGGACGTGACCGCCGGGGAACCCAAAGGCGTGTTCTTCGCACGGCTGCGGACGCGGCTGCGGACCGTCGAGCTGCTGGTGCCGATGGGGTTGAGCTGGTATATCGCCCAGGCCGGCCTGCCGTGGCGGTTCGCCGTGCCCTTTGCGCTGGGGATGGTGGCCACGCTAGCCGCCGCCCACTTCATGCGCCAGATGCCGGAGCGCCCGCTGAAAGTCCGCCGGACCGGGTTGCTGCTCCGCATGCGCCTGGCCATGCGGGTCCGCAGCGTCCGGGCCTACCTGCGGTTGACGGCCCAGAGCTTCTTCACCGAGGGGCTAATCCTGCCTTTCTTCGTCGTGATGATCCGCTCCCGAGGCCTGCCGGACAGTTACATCGTGCTGATGGGGGCGGCCGCGGCGGTGGGGCACGTGATCGGGTTGGGGCTGTGGGCCCGCTCCGTCGATACCCACGGCGGCCGGCCCGCCCTCGGCGTGACGATAGTGGGCGTGGCGTTCCAGGGACTCGCTTGGCTGGCTATCCCCGCCGTGACCCCCGGCGCCACGGGCCTGCTCGCCATCTGGCCGCTACTGGTCTGGTCGCTGGGGTTCTACCTGCTGTGGGGGTTTTTCCGCGGCGGCTTCCTGATGGGCCGCACCCAGTTCCTCCTGGACGCCATCCCCCACCGCTTCCAGGCCGACGGATTCGCGATCATCAGCCTGGCCGAGGCGGGCGGCGGGGCGATGGGGGCCTTTGGGGGCGGGCTGATCTTCAACTGGCTGACCGTCCACCCCCTTCACCTGGCCGGGATCGACGGCCGGGCGCTGTACCTGGCCGCGGCGCAACTGGCCATGGTGGCCGTCTGGCCCGCTAAGAAGGGCCTTACCGGCCACGCCGAGCAGACGCCCGCCCGCGAGTTCCTGGCCAACGCCTGGCAACTGCTGCTCCGCCGCCAGGACCGGCCTTAATCGCCTTGATCGCCTTAATCCCCCACGCCGGTTATCCCCGTGCGCCGCGCACGGCGCCCTGCGCGAAACACCTTGACCGCACCGGCGAGGCCGATAAGATGAATCCGTCGCATCTGCGGGCGTAGCTCAGTGGTAGAGCGCAACGTTGCCAACGTTGATGTCGTGAGTTCAAATCTCATCGCCCGCTTACCACGGCGAAGCAATTAGCGAAGTCAGGCTTCGTCATGGCATATCTTGTCGGGGTGAAGAAGTTGGATTGTTGGGTATTGCTCCTGGGGTAGCAGCAGGGCGAATGGATTGGGTCCAGTAGAGGAGTAGGTCCGCACGCACCCGGGAACATGGAGAATGACGAATGAAAACCGCATCCGTTATCACGAAACTGCTCGGCGTCCTCCTGCTGGTCGGCAGTCCGGCGACCCGTATCTACTTTTCCTGGAGGATCAGCCAGGCCACCGCCAGCCTCCACCTGGCCGACGACGCCAGCACCCCGGCGCTCAAGGGGCAATACCTTCGCCAGTTCATCGCCGAGATGGACGGCAAGAACCTTCCCGCGCACGGGGCCTGGGTCTTTACGACCCCTCGCAATGCGATCACGGAGCAGCGGCGCGTGCTTCAGTCCCTGGCCCAGCGCTGCGAGGACTTGGCCAAGGTGGACCCGGCCTCTTTGGGTTACGCCCAGGGGATGCAGCAGATTACCGGCCAGGAGTTCAAGCACGTGCTCGACGAGGTCAACGGCATCTACCGGACTGCCCTATGGGTGCGACTGGGATGGTGGGCCTGGGGGGTGCAGTGGGGAGTCTACCTTCTCGTTCCGCTGGGGTTGGTCCTGACCTTCTGGGGCAGCCGGGCTTTCAGGCAACCCTTGTCGGGAAAGTCCCGCCCCCACGGGCCCACCCTCGCGGCGGTTCTGTTCGTGTCGTTTATCGCAGTAATCGTGCTCCAATCGTTGCGCATCCCCGGATGCTTTGGGTAGTTTTGGTAGGGTGAGCGGCTTCTGCTGACCAAGGGTTTTTTTATAGACTCATATTCTCATAATTCACTCACCATTCGCTGGGTCTTAGCGAGCCAATCGGCGTTGACGGTGACGCCCCAGCCGGGGCCGTCGGGAACGGCCAGCTCCCCGTCGCGGACTAGGAGTGGCGGGGAGTAGAGGTCGATCTTCTGGGAGCCCGGTTCGATGCTATATTCCATGAACTTACCCGCGTTGGGGATGGCGGCCAGGTAGTGCAGCGTGAAGACGCGGAGCATCGAGCCGGAACCGACCGGGGAGTGCGGCGTCACGGGCAGGTGGGCCCGCTCGGCCATCGCCGCCACAGCGAGCGCGCGGCTCAGCCCCCCGACGTAGCACACGTCCGGCTGGACGATGTCCACCGCGCCCATGCGGATCATGCGGCCGAACTGCGCCAGGTCGGTGTCCTGCTCCCCCCCGGCCACGGGAAGGTCCAAGGCCGCGGCGACCTGGGCCGTCTGCTCCAGCTCCCAGTACGGGCAAGGCTCCTCGAAGTGGCAGACGCCCTGCTGCTGGAGCATTTTCCCGACCTCGATCGCCTTGGCCGGGCCGTAGCCGCTGTTGGCGTCCACCAGCAGCGGAAAACTGTCGCCCAGCGCCTTGCGGACGGCGGCGACGACGGATTCCGTCCTGCAGGGCCAGACGTCCTCATCATGGCCGAGGCGCTTGGCGATCTTAAGCTTGAACGCTTGGAAACCGCCCCACTCCCGGGCCTTCAGGAGGCGCTGGACTTCCTGATCGCCCGTCGTGTCCCGCCGCATGGAGGAACCGTAGACGGCCACGCGCGTGCGGCGGCCGCCCAGCAGTCGGCAGACGCTCTTGCCTTCCAGCTTACCCCGCAGGTCCCACAAGGCCGTGTCCACCCCGGCCAGGGCGCGGCACACGTAGGAGCCGGGGAACTTGTAGTTTGCCTCGACGATCCGCTGGCCCAGGGCCTGGGGCTCCAGCGGATCGGCGCCCAGGGCCAGCGGGGCCACCTGGCGGTGCAGAACCATGGCTGAGATGTCCGTGTGGGTGTGGGCCATCTCGCCGGTGCCCTCGGTGCCGTCGTCGGTCCGCACGCGGACGACGCCCAGGCGGTTCTTTTCGTCGGTGAAGGTCTCGATGCTTGTAATCTTCATCTGCGGGTTCCGCGCTTCGTCAACTGGGATGGCGTCAGCCGACATTGCGCACGATGCATTGTACCGGTTCCTTGCGTTGCTCACACGGCTGCATACGACGCGACTCGACTGAGCTCGTCGAAGTTAGTCGTGGCACCCGGCGAATGATTTTGGCCAGACTGTCGAAACACTTGCTGGTCATAGGCTCTTGGGGTTGTTAGGATACCACCCGCATTTTCTGAGCAAGGCCATCTGAGTTGAGAAAGGGAGACCCCATGCGACGCGACCGGGTCTTTTCGTCTCTGTGTGGTGCTGTGGTTGTTTTGCTGCTGTGGTCCTTCGGCGGGTGCGGTCCCAAAGAATCGGCCGCCCCTGCCGCATCGGCCGTTCCGCTGAAGGACCAGATGCGCCAGCCCTGGAGCCCCGACCGCTCGAAGTTTGTCCAGGAATTTTTAGTTTGCGGTCCGTTTGCCGAACCGATTCCGCACTCCGCCCCGTCCACCAGTGCGCCTTCGGCGGGGCCGGTAGTCATTCGGCCCGCGGCTTTCCTGGACTACCTGGCGTCGGAAGGCGGAGAGGCCAAGGTCAGGCCCCAAAAAGGTCAGACCGCAACGACCAGGGACGGCCTGCGATTGACGTGGAGTACCTACAAGTCGAAGGCAAGCCTCGTCAACCTGCGCGAGGCATTCCCCTCGGCCAAGGAAAAGTCCTGCGTGGCGTACGCCTATGCGACCGTCCATCGAGACCGTCCCGGCAAGGCCATGATGGCGGTGTGGGGCCGTGCCTTTCTCACCGTGTACCTCAACGGCAAGCGGGTAGTGGACCCCAACGATCGGGACGCGGTGGTGGGTGGTGCGTACCTGCCCATATCCCTGGAAGCCGGGGACAACGCGCTGCTGGTCCGTGTAGCCGGCGCCAGCGACCGATGGCCGTTCTCCCTGCGGGTGATGAACGAGACGGACGTACCGATGGACGACGAGGGGCTGTTGTGCGCGTTGATCGTGTCGAAAAGGGATAGTACCGAGCTTTCGGTGAAGGTGGGCAATGACAATTGTCTGGCGCCCCCCACCGTGACGGTGGAAGTCCTGGGACCGGCGGGGAAGCTGGCCGCTCAGGCCGACGTGCCGTTGGGCAAGACGCACGCGTTTGACACGGCGGATTGGGCCGACGGCCCCTATGAGGTCCGTGCCTTGTCCCACGCACCGGACGGCAAGCCCATGGCTCGGGACTTGATGTGGTACAAGGGCGACTGGAGGCCAGAAGTCGCCGCCGTGATGGAGCAGACTGAAAAACTGCCGAAAGACTCCTCCGACCCCAGCGTGCTCAAGAAGCACCTCGTGCGGGACATCTTGTTCGCCCGCCTGAAAGGCGACATCCGCGATACCAAGATCCTGAATCAGACGACTCAGCCCTCAGAGACGCCCGAGCTGAACAGAATCATCTCCGCCCTGCTGGAATACCGCGAAGTTCAGTTCCAGGAGAAGACCTCCGAGGTGACGGGGAGCTTCTACCGCCTGGCCTGGCGCGACGAGGTGGACGACTCACCGCAGTTCGCCCGCGTGTTCCTGCCGCTCAATTACGATCCCAATCGCAAGTATCCACTAATCGTTTCGCTCCACGGCTACAACGCTCGTAATCCCACCTACGCCGCCAACGATCCGGCCAGCCGCCATTACAATATGTCCGAGGAGTTCGACGTGATCTTCATGATGCCCCACGGACGGGGGAACGCCAGCTATCAGGGCATCGGTGAGGCCGACGTGATGCGAGCGGTGGCCGAGGCCCGAAAGACCCTGAGCATCGACCCGGATCGCATTTATCTGACAGGCCAGTCCATGGGCGGCGGGGGCGCTTGGTACATCGGCACCCGCCACACGGACGTCTTCGCCGCCATCGCGCCGGTCTATGGCGGCTGGGACTACCACGCCGTGACGAAGGAAAAAGAATTCGCCTCCTGGCCGCCGCAGCGGGTGATGCTGGAGGATTTTTACAGCAGCTTCGCCCAGGCCGAGGCGCTGCTGGACACGCCCGTGTTCGTCTTTCACGGGGATAGTGACACGTTGGTGAACCCGGCCAACTCCCACTACGTCGTGCGGATGCTTCAGCGGTGGGACTACGACGTGCGCTACTTCGAAGTGCCCGGCAAGGGGCACGCGACGCTGGGCGTGGATGATGAAATCGTGCAATGGTTCCTCCAGCACAAGCTCCAGCGCGTTCCGCGGCACGTCCGCCTGCGTACGGCGTTCCTGCACGGGGCCGATGCCCACTGGCTGCACGCCGAGCAGCAGGAAGACCCCTTTGCCTTCATGCTCGTGGACGCCCAGATCGGCCAAGACAACCTCATCCGCCTGGCCAGCCAGAACGTCCTCCAAATCCGCCTGAACCCGCCGCGCGAGCTGCTGGATCCCAACCGGCCTGTCAAGGTGGTCTGGAACGATGCGGTGGCCTACGACGGTGCCCTGCCGCCGCAAGGCGAGATGACCGTCCGGGCCGACGGCTACATCCCCGGCCCGCGCTTCAAGAAGCCTTCCGGGCCAACCCCCTTTGCCATCGTCGTGGGCACGACCTCCAAGGATGAACGGATGAAGCGGTTCTGCCAGGTGCTGGCCGATCGGGCCTGTGGTTATTGGAAGACCTGGCAACATGTCGATCCACGGGTCTTCAAAGATACCGAGATTACCGACGAGCAGATCCGCAGCTACTCGCTGACGCTCTACGGCGGCCCCGAGGACAACGCCGTGACCGCACGGCTGATTAAAGACATCCCGCTGGAGCTTGCCGACGACAAGATCGTCATCGACGGGAAAACCTTCGCCGTCCGCGACGCCGCCGTCCGGATGGTCTACGCCCACCCGCTGAACGCCGACCGCAACGTGACCATTTTCGCCGCCAACTCCCCCGACGCGATGTTCTGGGTGGACAGACTGTCAGACGACGTCGATGTTGTCATCGACGACGGCAGGCTGGGCGGCGAGAACGACTATTTCGCCAACATCGTGGCCTGGGGGAGCTTCGACTGCCACTGGCGGTTGAATGAGAAGTACCTGACCGTCGGCGATCCGCACCGCCGGGCCGCGGCGCCAGTCCGCAAGGTGCCCCGGCATCTGACGACGGCTGTGGCCGCCAGGCGGCTGATGCTCAGCGACGTGCTGGAAACCGCCGCCAGCGGCAGCTTCACCCGGATGACGCGGGACCGCGCCCAGCAGGGCAAGCCTCTGAAGCTTGCAGGCAAGACCTACGCCAGTGGCATCGCGGTGGAGAGCTGGCATGAACCGTGCTGGGTCCAGTACGACCTTTCCGGTGGCTGGAAGCGTCTGAAGGCGACCATCGGCATCGAGATCGACAAGCCCCCCCAGGAAATTACCCCACTGAACCGCGAGGGCACGCGGGTGGTCTTCATCGTCCGCGGCGACGGGAAAGAGCTGTTCACATCGGGGGAATTCGGCGTGGACTCCAAGCCCGTATCCATCGACGTGGACGTGACCGGCATTAAGAGCCTCGAACTGGAAGTGACGAACAAGGCCCGCTGGCACAATGCCGCCTCCAGCGTGGACTGGGCGGACATCCGCCTGGAGAAATAGAAAAGATCGGGTGCCCCTGCGGCGTCGGCAGCCGTGCGAATGCGTTAGGCCGGGGAGATGGGTTGGTTTGCATGGCTGCATCCAACGCAGCCGTGGCACCCGGCGTTGCGGCAACGGAGACGAGCACATGAACTCATGCCATGTGGACTTCGATGCTCTGCCCTGGATCAATCCAGCCCCGGGTGTGCGCTACAAGGTCCATAAGCTGATGCATCGTCAGCTTCGGCTGGTGGAGTTTGCCGAAGGGTTCGTGGAACCGGACTGGTGCACGAGGGGCCACGTCGGCTACGTCCTGGCCGGGACGGCGGCGCTCCAACTCGAAAACCAGACGATACCCTTCGGCCCCGGGGACGGCATTTTCCTCCCGCAAGGCCCGGAGTGGAAACACAAGGTCAAGGTGACCTCCGGACCGTTTCGCGTGGTGCTGGTGGAGGACACCCCGCGATAATCAGAGCTGACCGATTGGGCTCGAGTCGGTTAGACGTATTTGCCAGAAAGTCATGCGACGGTTCGTCGATCTGCACACCCACAGCACGGCCTCCGACGGCTGCCTGGCCCCGGCGGAGGTGATCGCGCTGGCGGAGGCAAAGAAGCTGGCGGCCGTGGCCTTGACGGATCACGACACCACGGCCGGATTGCCCGAGGCTCAGGCAGCGGCGAGGCAATTTCCGCAGCTTCACTTCATCGCGGGCATCGAGGTCTCGGCCGAATTCCCTGCCGGCACGCTGCACATCCTGGGACTGGGCATTGACGAGAACTCTGTCGCCTTGGCGCGCCTCGCGGCCGAACTGCGGGCGGCACGGGATCAGCGAAATCCCAAGATCATCGCCAAGCTCCAGGCCCTGGGCCTAAAGATCGACATGGACGACGTGGCCGCCCAAGCCGAAGGCACGACCGGCGGTGGAGGGGAAAAGGTCCTCGGCCGGTTGCACATCGCCCAGGCGATGGTAGCCAGGCGATGCGTCCGCAACCTGGACGAGTCCTTCGCCAAATACATCGGCCGACGGGCCCCGGCCTACGTCGAAAAGGACAAGCTCCCCCCCGCCGCGGTCATCCAGGCCATCCGCGCGGCCAGTGGCCTGGCCGCCCTGGCCCATCCGCCGCAATTAAGATACGCCAACCTCGCGCACCTGGAGCGGATCGTGCGGGAGCTGCTATCCTGCGGCCTGGACGCCATCGAGGTCTATCACAGCGACCACACCGCCCGCCAGACGCGAGAGTACCTGGAGCTGGCGCGGCGGCTGAAGCTCGGCATCGTGGGCGGGTCGGACTTCCACGGCCCCATCAAACCCACCGTTCACCTGGGCCGGCCCAAGGTCAGCACCACGATGCTCGCCGGCCTCGTGGCCGACAGATTGCTAGGCCCGATTCGATAGGGTGGGTAGCTCGGTTGCACACGGAAATACTTGCACCGTGATCAAAACAGAGTAAAATACCTTTACCATCAGGGGGTATAAAGCGGTGCGAAGTTATCCAAGGAGGTCCATCAATGCCCGTGCCTGAACCACCGCGAAAGGATCAACTCTTGCGGATCAAAGATAGGCCTCTGGAATTCTCCTTTTGGCCTGTTGAGCGCACGACAAGACGTTATGGTCTTGGAACACGAGTGTTCGCTACCGATCCTTGGACGGTTATCCGGAGAAGTATCGAACAGAAACGGATCGCCACGGAAATCAAAGAGGCCGCATTTGCATTGATTGAACAAGCGGAGGACTTCTACCGGGCCGCGGAGTCAAGGGTGAAAGCCGCCAAACCTGTTCTCTTGTACTACTGCTTCATGAACCTTGCCAAAGCATACATTCTTGCTACGGGACAACGTGAAGATGTGAATGATGCACAACATGGGCTTTACGAAAAGCTAGATCCCGCTCCGAATAATAAAGAGCTAGATAATGCCTTTTTGGAGGCTAAGCGAACGGTGGTCCCAAGTCCGAGTCCTGCGCCCTCGCAGAAAATAAGCATTTTTGATGAATTGCTGAAGGCGATCCGTGGCAATGGATTGGAGACTCACATTTTTCGGTTGGACCTGCCAACGCTGTTGCCGCAAGTTGTTCCCGGACATCGTTTATGGGTTACAGGGTTCGGACCACAGGCCAAGGAAAGATTTGTCTCAATTGAGCGGATCGAGTTCCGACAGGACTTTAGGACAAAGCGAATCTGGATTTGTTTATACCTGTTTGCCGACGACCTAAAGCGCATCAATCTCGGACATAAAGATTTTGTGAAACTTTCAGATCTCAGCAAAATCTTTCATGAAGTCGCGTGTGATGAGTCTTTAAATGGGCGGTCTTTGGTCTGCCTGGAGCAGATACATCGACTCAAGTACAGTCATCGTCCCTCAGATAGTATCCCCAATCTTGTCGGGGTAGTACGTCATAAGCTCTGGCGCACTGTTCTGCTGATGCCGCCTTATCGCAGATACTATTTGTACCCAGCGCCACTTGAAGAGCACCCCCAGATTCTTCCACAGATACTGTCTATCTACGCAATCACTTTCTACCTTGGTTCCATTACCCGATATCGCCCGCATCATTTTGATGCAATTCTTGAAGGTCCATTTGGTCCATTCTTTGATGCTTTTCTCAACGATCAGCCAACTCAGTTCATCTATCTGATGGCCTCAGAGTTCGCACAGAAGGAAGTAACGAAGGCGGCTATTGTCTAACAGACTAACCCCGTGTTCCGACCCTCCAAACTTCGGCGAACCTGCACACTCTACCAAACGTTCACATCTTCCGGATCACTCCCACGACCACGCCCTGGACGTCTACGTCGCGGGCGAAGATGGGCTTGAAGGCGGGGTTGGCGGATTGGAGGCGGATGCGGCCCTTCTCGCGGTAGAACTTTTTCAGCGTGGCCTGGCCGTCCTCCAGCAGCGCGACGACCGTCTGGCCGTTGCGGGGCTCTTGTCCGCGGCGGCAGACGACGTAGTCGCCGTCGGCGATGTGCTCCTCGATCATGCTGTCGCCCGTGACCTGGAGCACGAAGGTGTTTTCACCAGAGCCACCGGTATCCCCGGTCCCGGGGCCGGCGGCGGTGGGAAAAAGGTCCTCCAGGTCCAAAACCTGGCGGTCCTCGACGGCCTCGATGGGCCTGCCCGCGGCCACGCGGCCGACCAGCGGCATCCGCGTGGGGCGCTCGTCGGCGAAGGCGAAATCATCGGCAATCTGCAAAGAGCGGGCCTTGTGTCGCGGCCCGCGGGTGAGCAGGCCTTTTGCGGCCAGGGCCTCGACGTGCTCGAAGACGGTGACCTTGCTGAGGCGTAAGCGATCGCCAATCTCCTGCATCGTCGGGGAAAAGCCGTGCTGCCTGCGCCAGTCGCGGATGAGGCGCAGGATCTCCAACTGCCGGGGCGTTGCGGTAGATTCCCTGCTCATGATCGCTCTCCCTCGCTACGTCGCCGAAGCTCGGCTGCGTCGGCGACTGGGCCTGTGGGCCAAGGCTAAAACCTGTTGTCTTCGTCGTCGTCCGCCGTCCCTGCCCGCCGGGCGCCTCGCGCGCGGCGGTCGGGTTGACGACGGCAAGCGTCCGGGCCACGAGCGCCGCCGGCATGGCCAGGTCGGATAGCGATGCCGAGCCGCCGGCCAGCACCTCCGCGGCCACCGGAGGCGACGCCGCAGCTTGCGGACGCATGCAAATGCCTTCAGGTCCCAGAGCCACCAGCGGCAACTCATCGGTGTCTAAGGCCCCTGCGGCCAGGCCGTCCGTCGCCTCCGCTTCTATCGGCAACGGCCGACTGCCCGGCGGCCAGGTCCGCACGAAGTCGCCGCCCGGCCCGAACTGGCAAAACGCCATGTCCTTGTCCATGGTCTGGTCCTTCCACTCCTCTGACCAAGCCGCTAACAACGCCCGAAGGCATATTCCTTACACCGTGTTTGGCGTTTGTTAGAGGCCATCGTAGGCTAACATCGGCCTAACGTCAAGAGGGGCATGAACTTTTTTTGACGACCCTGCGGCCTATCTACCGGATAGGCTCCTCGTCCACGCTGAAAACTTGAGCGAGACAGTCATAGCTATATGTAGGGGTTTTTAGCTTCTCCGGGTCCTACCGATAGCAGCACTTCTATCGGCTGGATAGTAAGGTGAACTTGAGGGCATCAGGCCGGCGTCGCCAAGAACGACTCCCAAGCACCCCTATTAAGCGAGCGGGCCCCAGGGAGTGCCTGAAGCCCATCCGCTCACTGCCTTGGGGCACCCTAACGCGATACATCGCTTTGGGGACCCCTTGCGCTCCGACCGAGGGCTTGCCTGACGGCAATTCGGAAGGAACGATCCAAGGTTTATTAATTCTATTCGTCAGCCATCGCCACTAGAGCTGGCCGATGTCATCGTCATTGGGTTTCTTGCGGGTTTCGAGCATCCGCCGAAGATAGCCGTTCTCCCGCTTCGTGGCCTCCAGATCAAACACCACGTACTTCACCAGCAAGCGGAGATAGTCCAGAACCTCATCCAGCGTGGCCCCGCTGAGGCCCGTGGACTGGGCGGACGGATCTTCCTTCTCTCCGCTGCGGTGCAGAAAGGCTAGGATTTCGCTGATCTCCTCCAACCTCTTTTTCAGTGCCGCCTCATTCATGGCAGCTCCTTCACAAATCTCAATGTCCTTTACCCGCGACCTCGGAAGACACGGGCTCTTACACAAATTGAAGGCAAGTAGGGTGCCAGGGGCGAAACCAAGTTGTCCCACGACAATCGCAGTCGTAACACTATGCCTATATGAGTCTTATAGACGCATTCCCAGTCTGCTTGCCCCGGTTGGTTGTTAGGTCTGCGCAAATATGTTGCCAATAAGCATCATAAATGATTGTTGTTATTACGCATTGTTCTAAAAAGGCTTGCTATCAATGCGATGAGTGTTACTTCCAGCCATGTTGTGAGTTGGAAACATGTTGCCGAATGTCAACACAGGGACTCTGCAAACGAATTAGACAAACAGGCTGCGCACAACGAACACCGGATGGATGGGCACGGCTGGTCAAAGGCAGGGGATCAAAAGTTTCTGCGGAATTTACTGCATCATTACAGAATCAGACCCCGGCAACATCGGGTTGTTTTGTGTGAGGGCGTTGCCGATGAGAGTAGGGTGGAATCTTTCTATCCTCTTGTTGACCTTTGCATTGCATTTGCAGGCTAAAAGCCCCTATGGTGCGTTTCATAGACAATGCAAAATCTAATAGTTTGCAGTCGGCGGGGGGTTGCTGTAATCTTCTGCCGGTGGCGCCGGTTGGAAGTGTTTAAGTTTTTAGTGTCTGCTGTCTGTCGGCTGCACGACGTCATGTCTTGGGAACTTTATGGAATCGCAGGTGCGACTTGTCCTGGCCTCCGCCTCGCCGCGGCGGAGGGAGCTTTTGGCCCAGGCGGGCATCTCGTTCGAGGTGGTCGCGCCGACCATCCCTGAGCTGGACGAGGTGGTGAGCAAACTCCCGCCCGCCCAGCAGGCCGAGGCCTTGGCGTTTTTCAAGGCACGGTCTGTCTGGGACGCCGACCCCGCTCGCTGGGTGCTGGGGGCGGACACAATCGTGGCCCTGGGCGGGCAGGTCTTGGGCAAACCGCGCGATCGCCAGCACGCCGGGCAGATTCTGTCGTCCCTGTCCGGGACGCGCCACGTGGTCATCACGGGCCTGGCCTTGCTGAGCCCGGCCGACAGGAGCATCGCCTCCGACAGCACCTACGTCACCATGAGGAAGTTGTCCGATCAGGAGATCGAAAGTTACCTTGATTCAGGCCTCTGGGCCGGCAAGGCGGGGGCCTACGGCATCCAGGAGATCGGCGATCGGTTCGTGGAGCACGTCGAGGGCAGTTTCTCCAACGTGATGGGCCTGCCGATGGAATTGCTGGACAGGATGCTCCGCCTGGTGAGTGGACGGGCAGGAGGCGGCCGATGAAAATTCCAGGCGTGCGGGAAAACGTTTTCTCCGTTCATCCGGTGCTCACCGTCTTTCCCTTCCTCGCGTGTGTTTGTCTGGTCGCGGTGGCCACCACCTTCGTGTTGTGCGTCTTCGGATGCCGACGGGGTCCAATCCCGCCGCAGGTAACTATCCGCGGCAAGACGTGGTTCGTAGAGCTGGCCACCACGGCCGAGCAGCAGGAGAAGGGCTTGTCGGACCGGATGGAGCTGTCTGCGGATGCGGGGATGCTGTTTGTTTTTCCCGACTCGGCCATTCGCCTGTTCTGCATGAAGAACTGCTACATCCCGCTGGACATCGCCTTCATCGACGAGCACCGCAAGGTCGTGGGCGTCAGCACGATGGCCGTCGAGGCGGACCTAGCCGGCAGGATGATGTACAGTTCCCAGGTCCCCATCAAGTACGCCCTGGAGGTGTCCGGAGGGAGTCTGGCCGCCGCGGGGGTGCAGGTGGGTGACGAGGTTGCCTTCCGCGGCGGTATCCCCCGCTAGACGATTCCGTGGGCAGCGGAGCTGCCCACCCTACCGTACTGGGATAGGTCCAGCAGCCGGCTACCGGTATCGGCGAAGCTCTTGGCCGCCCCGGCCAGTGGCGCGAGCATGGCCGCACCCAGCCCCATCATCTTCAATCCCATGCCTGTGACGGCCGCGCCGAATGCCTTGAGCTTGGCCTGCGCCGCCCTCAGCCCACGCACAAGCTTGCTGTCGTCGGCGAACAGCTCGACGAAGGCGCGGCCCGCCCGAATTGCATCAGCGCCGCTCACGGTTCTTGACGTTCCCTCACTACTAGATCAGAATGCCGGCTGAAGACCGCAGGACAAGCCATGACTGAACCACTCTTCCAGAAACTCGATTGTCTGATGCTGACCGTGGCCGACCTCGAAAGTGCATTGAGCTTCTATCGCGACAAGCTTGGTCTCCCGCTGGTGTGGCGAACACAACAGAGTGCCGGCCTTCGGCTCGGAGAATCCGAGCTTGTCGTTAGGCGAGGCGATCCCACAGAACCCGAGACGGATGTTCTGGTGTCCTCGGCGGAAGACGCCGCTCGTCGTTTTGTGGAAGCTGGCGGGTCCGTTGTGGCAGGACCGTTCGGCATCAAGGTCGGCCGGTGCGTTGTTGTCGCTGATCCATGGGGCAATAAACTGGTTCTGCTGGACACGACCAAGGGCCTCCTCAAGACGGACAAGAACGGTTGGGTTGTCTCGTAGCCGGGTAGGGCGGGAAACTCGTTTCCCGCGGGTAATCCGGCTTCGCACAAGCTACGCCGGGCCTTCGGCAAGTTACCCGCCCTACCGGACTCGACGAACTGCGCGGCCGGCATGGATGCCTTCCGGAGAAGTCATCGGGGATTACCCCAAGGTGATTGACCGCCTATGCGACGCGTCTTAGTCTAATGGAATCATCCCGAGGCCTAAGGAACAAACGATGCCTAGCGAACATCAACACATCGGTGGATGCATGTGCGGGGCCGTCCGTTTTGAGGCCAAGTCGGCGCCGCAGACGTTGACCGTCTGCTATTGTGAGTACTGCCGTCACTCGGCTGGCGCGATCTCGGTTGCCTGGCTCACCTTTCGTGCCGACGACTTCGCCTATACGAAGGGCAGTCCATCTTCCTATGCCTCCTCGCCCGGGGTCTTGCGAACGTTCTGTCCCAGATGCGGTACGAGCCTGACCTACACGAACGAACGGCGCAAGGAGAGATCGACGTGACCACCGGTTCGATGGATCACCCCGAAGCGTATCCGCCCGATGGGATCGTTCTTCCAAAGCACAGGGTTCCGTGGGATGTGTCCCTGAACCGACCGGTGATGCATGACGATGACCGGGTTCCTGCAACTTGGCCGTTGCCGAAGTAGTCACTGCGCCTCACCTTCGTTTGGCAGACAGTACCAGCCTTCCGGCAGGTCCATCACGCCAGCCAGTAGGGTGGGAAACTTGTTTCCCACCTTTTGGCTAAGTCGCGCCGCTCCGACCTAAAGAGCCTTCCCGGCGATGACGATGACTCCTCAGGGACGCCTGTTTGTCTTTTTGCATTTTGCGCTTTCGCAGGGTGCCCGCGCCCTCGCCTGGACGATCATGACGCAAGCAACGCTACAGTCCACCGGCACGAAGCTGCTGTGGGTCGGACCCTGGCCTCCGCCCCCCGGCATGGTCCAGGCGGCCGAGGGACGCTGGGAGCTGATCGCCGCCGATCCTGCCCGGCCGCTGGGGGAGCAACTGGCCCAGGTTTCCATCGTGCTGATCCGCCTGGACAGTGACGGCCATGGCCGGGCGCTGGCAGCCTTGCTGGAAGCACTGGAGCGGTCCGCCGCCGTGGCTGTGTTCATGGTGGGCGACGACGCCCCTCTCCAGCGGGCCATGCTCACCGGCCGGTCCGGCCAGTTCCTCTGCGTCACACCCCAGGCCTCCGCCGAGGAGCTGTCCGCCAAGCTGGCCGCCGCGGCGGAACTCCAACCGGCCATCGCCGCCCTGCGCGAGGAACTCGCCATAGCCTACGGCGCCGCAGCCATCGGCCGAGGGAATCCGGCCGACCTGGACGAGCAGCTCCGCCTGGCGGCCAGGGTCCAGCAGGATTTTTTGCCTCGCCACTTGCCCGAGGTGGGAACGGTCCGCTTCGCCGCGCTCTACCAGCCGGCCGGGTGGGTCAGCGGGGACCTGTACGACGTCGTGCGGCTGGATGAGATGCACGTGGGCTTCTACGTCGCCGACGTGGCCGGTCACGGCATGCCCGCGGCCCTGCTGACGATGTTCGTCAAGAAGGCGCTCCAGACCAAGCGGATCGTCGGCCACACCTACCGCATCGTGCCGCCCGGCGTGTCGCTGGCCGAGCTGAACGCCGACATCTGCGCCCAGGACCTGCCGAGCTGCCATTTCTGCACGGCCGCCTACGGCGTGCTGGACACCGCGACCCTGCAACTGACCTTCGCCTCCGCCGGCCACCCCGAGCCGATCCTGATCCGCGCCGACGGCTCGGCCGGGCGACTCAGCGCCCCCGGGATCCTGCTGGGCGTGTTCCCCGACGCCCAGTTCCCCTCCTGCAACGTGCAGCTCGCCGCCGGCGACCGACTCATCCTTTACACTGACGGATTGGAGGGTGTCGTCGGCCGATCCGCTGACGGCGGACCGCCCGACTTGGCGACCTTGTTTGCCGACTGGGCGAAACTATCCCGAGAAGACCTCCTTCGCCTCCTGGCCGACCGCATCGAAGCCGCCCCGCCGAACGTGCAGACCGAAGACGACATCACCGTGCTGATCGTGGATGTCGGGCGGGAATAGGTCGAAGGGCACAGGTCGAAGTGCGGCTTGTGGTGAGCGAAGTCGAACCAAGTGCGAAGGTCGAAGGCGTAGGGCGGGTAACTCGTTACCCGCGGGAAACTAGTTTCCCGCCCTACCAACTCTCCGTAAATAAAATTACAGTGAAGCAGGCAACTTCAACTCGATCCGTACTGAAGGCATATCACCCTCCTGCTCAATCAGTTCTGTAAGTTGCGATCCCCAACCAATTACTGGTACATCCAAAGAGATGAATGAAGTGTCATAGCCTTCGGTAAAGAACAGTGATATCATCACAGAAGGCCTGACACGTAGTACCTCCTTAGCCCATTCCTCTAGCAAGACGAGTGTTTCTGCAATCTGGACACCTGAACACTTAAACGGAGATATCATTTCATCCGATGTATCAGCATTCAATCGAGGAGTAATCATGAATTCGCGTATGGGAGTTGACTGGACTGTCTGATCGCGAATCATCCTGACTACGATTTCTTGTGGGATCTCTTTGTCAATGAAAATATGGAATCCGTTATCCGATGCCAGCGCACGGAGAACCCCGGCGATGGACATTTTCTCAGTATCACCGCTCACAGTTTGTACACAACCAAAAATGAAGTAGCTCATACCGCATACTCCTATTGCGTAGACTTGTTGTCATACCCGCTGGACAAATCACGAACAGTTTCCCCCGTGGGGTTGCCCTGAGAATCGAAGCGACGAATATGCTCATGAGGTTGCACTCCGCCGTGAGGGTGGTCGAAGTCTTGGCGAACAAATGGACGGCCGTTTTCGTCGTAGCCCGTAGGGCGGGTAACTTGCCGAAGGCCCGGCGTCTCGTCCGCCGTAGCCCAAGTGGCGAAGGCGGAAGCTTTAGCGAAGCCGGGTTACCCGCGGGATACTCTGACTTTTCTCACTTCAGTTGACGTAGCACAGGAAAGAGTAGAGTAAAAGTAGCCTGTCCTCTTTTCCCTCCCTAAACAATAATCACCTTGTCTCCCTTTTTGATAGAATAAGACTCATACATGGGAGTTGTATCATAACACCTCAGAATATGTCCGTTTTTAAAATACAAACTCAGCGTTCCATCTTTACTTGTTTGTACTTCTGATACCGAAACCCCCAACAATTTCATTAGATCAGACCGAAGAACAGGCACGTCAATAACATGCATCTCTGGTTCAGATTGTGAATGCTGATATGAGAAAGCACTTTCGATAGTTATAATGATTGAGTCGCTAAAATGCAAATATACCTGGTTTTGATTGAAACACACCATTTCGAGGATGCGTCCAATGAAGAACTTTCCGTCGAAGTTTTTTGGTAGTCCATACATGGTCATTGTCCTCCGGACTATGGCGGAAGAGGTACGTGCGTTTCTGGAGCGGTTCCAGGCTTCATTGTAGCAGGATTGATGCCTTGCCAACCGCCATTTGCCATAGGCTTTTCCAACCTCCAATATCCATTAAGGTACTGTTCAGCCCGTAGGGCGGGTAACATGTTACCCGCGGGATAATCCTTTCTCACTTTTTCTCACTTCAGTCGGCTGCGGAGGGTGTTGAGGTAGAGTTCGCGGGGCCGGCGGGCGAGGGCCTCCAGGGCCGGTTCGCGGACCTTGCCGGAGGCGATCTCCTCCAGGGCCTCCAGCCCCAGGGGTCCAAACTTCCTCAGCTTAGCCGCCTCGGCCTCGGCGGCCTCGACGCGGTCGCGGGCCATCTCCAGGCAGAAGTTGATCACGAAGTGGTGCAGGTCCGCCGCGGTCAAGTCCTCCCGATGCTCCAGCGGGGTCGTTGGGGCGATGCCGGTCTGGGCCAGCAGGTCGTGCTCCTGCTCGATCAGGGCCCGGATCCGCTCTTTCTCCTGCCGCTCCTCCTCCTCGCTGAGGGGCGCAAGCGGCAGGAGGTCCTCCTCGGCCACGGAGGAAGGGATATAAGTACTCTGGTGGCAGAACGGACACTTGCCCCGCTTGCCGCCCGATTCGTCGGGGGCCTGGACCTCCTTGCGGCAGTGTTCACATCGGAACGTGATGCCCATGGTTTTTCTCCCACGGCTTTCCCAACTACTGGCCCATGGCCTTGATGACCAGCCGCTTGGGCCGCTGCCCGTCGAACTCCGCATAGTAAACCTGCTGCCAGGGCCCCAGGTCAAGCCGGCCGGCGGTGATCGGTAAAATCACCTCGTGGTGGACCAGCAGGTTCTTGAGGTGCGCGTCGGCGTTGGTCTCGCCCGTGCGGTGGTGGCGATAGTCGTCGCGGTAGGGCGCCAGCTTCTCCAGCCACTCGTCGATGTCCGCGAGCAACCCGCTCTCGGCGTCGTTGACGAACACCCCGGCCGTGATGTGCATGGCCGAGACGAGCACCATCCCCTCGGCGATGCCCGAGCGCTGGACGACCTGGGCCACCTTCTCGGTGATGTTGATGTACTCGCGATGCTTTCGGGTGTTGAAGGTCAGATATTCTGTCAGTGACTTCATGGACGGTGACCTCTTGCTCCCCGGCGGGCCTTCTCCGCCGCTGACGCGGCCCTTATGATAGCACGCACCGGAACTAGTTCGTAGGTCGAAGGTCGTAGGGCGCGAAGCCTGCAAACGGTTGCACGCGGACCGATGTTCCGCAAAACCCCCGCCGTCAGGTCGCCACGGCGACTCGCTGCGGTGAGCGGAGGATGTGCCCGAACGCCGTTCCGCCCCAGACATATGCGCGATTGCCGAACCATCCGAAACGTCTCCCAGCGCCTCAGCCGGGAATTGCTCCCCGCTGTCCGCCGCCCGGGGCAGTACGTGGGTCTGGAGACCAACGCCCGCCGCCGCGACGTCCGGCAGGCCGAGGTGACCGTCGCCCTGGCCTTTCCCGATACGTACGGCGTCGGCATCAGCCACCTGGGCAGCCAGATCCTCTACCAGCTCCTCAACGATATCCCCGGCGTCGCCGCCGACAGGACCTACTGCCCGCAGCGCGACGCTGAATCCATCTGCCGCCAGCTCGCTCTGCCGCTGTGGGGTTGGGAAAGCCGATGTGCGGTGGGCGACTTCGACATACTGGGCTTTTCGCTGTCGTATGAGATGTGCGTCACCAACGTCCTGACCATGCTGGACCTGGCCGGCGTGCCGCTGCGGGCCGAGCAGCGTAACGAGGAGCACCCGATCGTCGTGGGCGGTGAGGCCCTGGCCGACACGCCCGAGCCGCTGGCGGACTTCTTCGACCTCTTCCTGCCCGGCGACGGGGAGCAGACGATGCCGGCCCTGGTGGACCTGGTCTGCCGCGCCAAGCAGAGCGGTATGAGCCGCCAAGAATTGCTGTTGAAGGCTGCCCGGATTGTACCCTCAGCCTACGTGCCGCAATTCTACGAGCCGCGGTACGACGACGCGGGGCTGTACGCTGGGTTGGAGCCGACGGTTCCCGATCTGCCGAGCAGCATCCCCCGCGCGCATATCGCCAGCCTGGCCGACAGCCCCGCCGTCACCCGCCCGCTGGTCCCGCTGGCCCAGGCCGTGCACGAACGCGTGGTCATCGAGATTGCCCGCGGCTGTCCCCACGGATGCCGCTTCTGCCAGGCCGGGCACACCCGTCTGCCGGTGCGGGTGCGAAGCGCGGATGAAATCGTCGCCATCGCCCGATTGGCCCTGGCCGCGACGGGCTACCGGGAAATCTCGCTGCTGAGCTTGTCCGCCGGCGACTACCCGAATCTTTCGGAGCTGATCGACCGGCTGAACGCCGAGTTCGCCGGCCGGCACGTGTCCGTCTCGCTGCCGTCGCTTCGCGTGGACCGGCACCTGGCAGATCTGCCGCGGCTGACCAGCACCGTCCGCAAGGGCGGCCTGACCATCGCGGCCGAGGCGGGCTCACCGCACTTGCGCCAGGCCATCGGCAAGGACATCTCCGACCAGGATATGCTCGCCGCCGTCACCGCCGCCTACGCGGCGGGCTGGCGGCACGTGAAGGTGTATTTCATGGCCGGTCTGCCGGGCGAGACTCCAGACGACATCGACGCGATTTACGACCTGTGCCGCCGCCTTAGCGACGCCCGAAAATCCGTGGATGGCCAGCGCGGCGCGATTACCGCGTCGGTATCGTGGCTCGTGCCCAAGCCGCACACGCCGATGCAGTGGGGAGCGATGCGCGAGCCGGAGTACTTCTTCGCCGTCCGCCGACGCCTGAGGGAACTGGCCCGCCGAAGCCCCATCAGCTTCAAGTTTCACCGCATCGAACGCAGCATCCTGGAAGCCGTGCTCTGCCGCGGCGACCGCCGCGTCGGTGCAGCCATCGAGGCCGCCTGGCGCGCCGGCGCCCGCATGGACGCCTGGGACGAGCACTTCGATGACGCCCTTTGGCAAGAGGCCTTCCGGCAGACCGGCATAGACCCGGCCGCTATCGCCCACCGCCCTCTGCCGACCGAGCGGGTGCTCCCGTGGTCCCACATCGCCCAAACGCGAAGCCAAGACTTCCTCCTCCGCGAGTACCGCAAGATGATGGATGCAATCAGGTAGGTCGTGCCGGGTGCCACGGCTACGGTGCAGGCAGCCGTGCGAACGTGCAGGATTAGCCTCTCCCCATCACCGCAGGTCTTTAGACGTGGCCAGGGCGATGTGCCGGCCCTGGTCCCCCACCGCGCAGTAGAAGTGGTACACCACGCCATCGTGCTTGACCATCCAAGGCTTGTGGGCGAAGGTCTGAGTCCCAGGGCTCCGACGGTGCGATCAGGGGCGGGCTCGGCCAGGTCGTCCAGTGCACCAGGTCGTAGGAGCAGGCAAAGGTGTCGAAGGCTTTTGGCAAAGAAGGAAAAGAAGGCCCCCAGAACGCCCCGAAGTAGAACATCACCCACACTGGGGGTTTTTGTCCCCGCCCATCCGCACGATCTGCGGGTCGCCCGAGATGCCCCTGCCGTTATCGACCACCGGGCCATCACCGAAGCGCCGCCAATGGACCATGTCGTCCGACACGGCCATGCCGATCCGCTCGGTGCCTTTGGTGTCCTTGCCGTTGTAGAACATCACCAGCGGATGGCCGGTCACCAGCGTCTCGTCCCGAATGATGTTGCTCTTGTAAAGCGTCCTTGTCTCGAATGGTCTCGCGTCCGGCTGGTCTGGACCCAGGACGGGGTTTTCCTCCAGGCGGGTCCACTCGCGGGGCTGGTCCGGCTCGGCCGACCAGGCCAAGCCGATGGACAGCGGGTCGGGCTCATAGCCTTTTTTCGCCCCCCCGATGTACGACAGCCAGTACTTGCCGCCGTAGCTGTCTAACTGATAGGACCCGCCCCAGGTCGTGTCTTGGAGGGCGATGCCCCCGTCGGCCTGCCAGGCGTCCCAGCCTTCCCGGCGGAAGGATAGAATCTTGCCCAGCTTTCGCCAGGTGAGCAAATCGTCGCTTGCAGCGAGATAGGTCTCATATCCCGTCTTGTCGGGCTCGATGCCGGCGTACATCATGAACCACTTCCCGGCGTGGCGAAAAACGCTGGGGCAGTCCACCGATCCCGCGCCGTCGGCCTTCAGCACGAGCCCGTACTTGAAAGGGGTTTGGGCCTCCTGGTACACCTGCTCCATCACCTGTGGCGGTACTTCCATCTGGGAAAACCGGATCCGTTACCACAGCACCTGCCGGGCGTCGAAGATTGGACCGTCGGTGCAGCAGAGGGAGAATTTCCAACCATCCTTGCTGTCGGTGCGGGTCTTGACGACACAGGACTGGCACGTACCCATCCCGCAGGCCATATGGCGCTCCAGGGCGAGCTGGCACTCCACGCCGCCCCACGATTGGCACGCATCGGCCACGGCCTGCATCATCGGTTCCGGCCCGCAGGCATAGACCACCACCTGCCCCGCGGGCAGGCCTGACTGCGCAATCCAGGCGGCGAAGGCGTCGCTGATCAAGCCGTGGAAACCGGCTGAGCCGTCATCGGTGGCGACGACGGTCGAGGCGCCGCAGGCTGAAAACTCCGCGATGCACGGGGAGGGCTGGGCGTCGGTTGCGATTCGCGCCTTGGGCACGAACGTCAGCGGCAGCAGCTCGGCCGAGCGGGCACCGGTGAACGCGATGACCTTTTTGTCATGCTTGCTTTTTTTCCCTTTGCCCGAGGCTGCCAGCGCCTCAGCGAGATAAATAAGCGGTGGGATGCCCACACCCCCTCCGACCAGCACGGCCTGTGGCGATTCGGCGCGGATCTCAAAGCCGTTGCCCAGCGGCCCCAGGACGCTGACGCGATCCTCGGCCGATAGCCCGGATAGCCACCGCGTGCCCGTCCCCACGACGCGATAGATGAAGACCAGCTCCGCGCCCCCATCGGCGCGGTCGATTCGGCCGGCCAGGCTCAAGGGGCGTCGCAGAAAAGGCTCGGTGTCGGTGAGTTCCGGTTGCGTGAGGTGTGGCGGGCGGTCTTGGGGCCAATCGGTGAGCTTGGTGCTGGTGGGTGGCTCCAGGCCGCGGCATTGCACCTGCACGAACTGACCGGGCTTGCTGGGCGGGAAATTTTCCACAAGCAGGTGCAGGCGGAAGTGGTCCCGGCAGATTTTCCGGTTGGTCAGCACCTCGGCCTGGAACACCCCGCGCGACGGTGGTGTGATCCGGCATAGGCATAGCCCCATCGTAGGCGGGCACAGAGAGACGTCAACAGGAATCGCGATACTTTCCCCGCGGCCGGGGGCTCACACAACGGAGCGGTTTTCTTCCTCGTGCTCGGCGTGCTCGGCCTGGCTGCGGTCTTGGTCCTGGCGGGCGTGGTTGATGCCCAGCTTGGCCTCGTACAGCCGATAGACGTCGGCCGGGGTGAGCCCCAGGAGCTGGCAGATGCTGATCCAGAAGAACAGCATGTCGATGGCCTCGACGCGGGCGTTCTGGACGTCCTGGAGTTCGTACTGCCGGCCCTGCTTGGCCTCGCGGTACCAGTGCTTCCAACTCAGGCAGTCCTGGATCTCGTGGCACTCGTCGGCCAGGGCGTCGATGTAGTTCTTCATTGCCCGGCCGACCTGGAGCCGCGTGGCCGCGTCCGCCTGGCCGCCGCCGGCCTCCATCGCCGCCCGCAGCGCCTCGCCCAGTGCCTGGGTGTCGAAGCCCGCTTTGCGGTTCAATGCCGCCTGGAGCGGCCAGATGTCCTCCAGCGAGTGGATGTTTCGTTCCGTCATGGTCGCTCCCTTCATCGCCCTCGGGTGGCTCTGGTGAATCAGTGTAGACAGATTGTTTCCCAAGACAAAGCGCACCGCGATTGGGCGCTTTATTGCCTCGCGTCTGCGGCTACAATGCCGGCCATGTGCGGCTTTGCCGGTGAGTTCCTTTTTACCGCAGGTTCAGGCCGGGCGGATTTGACCCTTGCCCGTTGCATGGCCGAGCGGCTGGTTCATCGCGGCCCCGACGAGGAGGGCAGTTTCCTTTCTTCCGACGGCCGATGCGCCATCGGTTTTCGCCGCCTGGCCGTCATCGACCCCATCGGCTCGCACCAGCCGATGCACAGCCAGGACGGCCACGTCACCGTCGCGTTCAACGGCGAGATTTACAACTTCCGCCGGCTCCGCGCCGAGCTGACGGTGCAAGGCTGCCGCTTCCGCACCGAAGGCGACACCGAGGTCCTGCTGCACCTGTATCGACGCGACGGCTTGGAGATGCTGAAAAACCTGGATGGCATGTTCGCCTTCGTCCTCTACGACGCCCAGGCCGGCAGGCTTCTGCTGGCCAGGGATCGCCTGGGCGAGAAACCGCTGTGGTACGCCGTTCTGCCCGACAGGATCGTCTTTGCTAGCGAGGCCAAGGCGATCCTGATGCACCCCCGGGTAGGGGCGGACATCGACTATCAGTCTATAACATATTATTTGACAATGGGTTATATTCCTGCCCCCGCCACGGCATACCTCAACCTTCGCAAGGTACCTCCGGCCTGTCGTCTGCTCGTGGCGGACCGTTGCTCGGACCCTGAGCCGTACTGGAAGCTCCAGCAGATCGAACTGCCGAAGTCCCATGCGGAACTGCTTGAACTTGTTCAACAGCGCGTCCTGGAGGCTGTCTCCAGCAGGATGGTGGCCGACGTTCCCTTGGGGGCGCTGCTGAGCGGCGGGATCGACTCCTCCATCGTCGTAGCGGCCATGAGCAACTCGGCCGGTGAGGCGGGGGGAGTGCGAACCTTCACGGCAGGGTTTTCAGACAATCAGTACGACGAGCGCCCCGCCGCCGCAGCCGTGGCCAGGCACTGCCGCACAGACCACACAGAGCTGCTGATCCAGCCCGCACCGCGCGAGGTTGTTCACCAAGTCGACAAGATCGTCTCGATGTACGATGAGCCCTTCGGGGACTCCAGCGCCCTGCCGACTTGGCTGATCTGCCAGGCGACCCGCCAGCAAGTGACGGTGGCCCTGACGGGTGACGGTGGGGATGAGACGTTCGGCGGTTACGATCGTTATCGGGCCTTGCACCTTTCCTCCACGATAGGGCCGATTCGTTTCGCCGGACTTCGCCTGGCGTCCGACTTGGTCAGACCATGGGCAAGCCACGATGAGCGGAATCGCCTGCGACGGTTGATAAGATTTGCAGATGCAGTGATGTATCCATTTTCTGTACAATACTTTATGTATAGACGCCTGTTCGGTCCTAAAGACCTCCTGGACCTGCTGAGCGATGAGGCGCTCCAGCGGATGGACGCAGAAGACCCCGCTCGGTGGTTCTGCGACTTGTATGAAAGCGCCCAGGCCCACGACGAGGTCACCGTCGCCCAGCGTCACGACCTGGCGACCTATCTTCCGGACGACCTTCTGGTCAAGATGGACATCGCCTCGATGGCCTGCTCATTGGAGCTTCGCTGCCCCATGCTGGACCACAGGCTCGTGGAGCTTGGGGTTTCTTTGCCTCTCTCGGCCAAGATCTCCGGCCGGCGGGGCAAGGCCGTCCTTCGAGAGGTATTTGGACAGGGCGGACAAGGCGGAAAAGGCGGACATGGCGGCTGGTTGCCGGAGGAGGTGTTCCGCAGGCCCAAACGGGGTTTTGGGGTGCCGCTGGGGCGCTGGCTGCGAGAGGAGCTAAGAACAGTCATGGAGGAGACATTGCTTGCCCCCAGCGGAGATTTTGGGCGGATGTTCAGGCCTTTGGGCCTGGCTGGTTTGGTGAACGATCACCTGAATGGTCGGGCAGACCACGGCCACAGGCTCTGGGCCTTGCTCATCCTGGCCAGGTGGATGGGCCGTCAAAAAGGCAGCCTTTAGAAACTAAAAAAACCGTTCCACGTGGAACTTTTTGACCTTTTTTCGCCTTTTCCTCCTTTCCCCTTGCGTCCTCATCCGAGATTGTTATCTTTCCAGGTGAAAAGGCAGTGTTCCACGTGGAACAGTCACGGAAGATGGTGTGGGTGAAGAAAACCTCTCAGGGAAAGGAGGCCCGCTATGGCCGCTGAACCCAAGCACGTCCATCCCAAGCCCAGGCTCGGCAGGGGTCTTTCGAGCCTGATCCAAGGACCAAGCCAGGCCATCCCCGCCGACGACCAGACCTACCAGCACGTCACGGGCCTGCCGCCCATCGCCTCAGTACCGCACCAGGACTTACAGGCGGCGCCAGGCAAGACGCAGGAACTGGAGATAGGGATCGACGACATCGCCCCGAATCCCTATCAGCCCCGACAGAAGTTCGGCCAGGAGGAGCTTTCGGAGCTGACCTCGAGCATTGCCGCCCAGGGTATCCTTCAGCCCCTGATCGTCGCCCGGGCCGCGGGAGCTGGTGTAGGTGAAAAGACCATTTGTGCTGATCGCAGGTGAGCGGCGCCTGCGGGCCGCCAAGCAGGCGGGACTATCGACCGTCCCTTGCGTCATCCGCCAAGCCAGCCCCCAGCAGATGCTGGAGTGGGCGCTGGTGGAGAACATCCAGCGGGCGGACCTGAACCCCATCGAGCGGGCCGAGGCCTACAAGGAGTACATCGACCGCTTCCACCTGACACAGGTCCAGGCGGGAGAACGATTGGGCCAGCCGCGGGCGACAGTTGCTAACTATCTGCGAATACTGGAGTTACGAGAAGAGGTCAAGCAATTTGTAGCCGAAGGAATTCTAAGCTTCGGCCATGCCAAGTTGCTAGCCTCACTGAGCGACAATCCCACCAGGCAACTCAGACTGGCCCGCAAGGTCGCCGCGACGGGCATGAGCGTGAGGCAACTGGAGGCCGTGCTGGCCTTGAGTGTCGCCAGGCCTCCAGGTTCATCCGTCCCTACGACAACCCCAAGTGCAAGCAAGCCTCCCTATCTGCTGGACATTGAGGAACGGCTCAGCCGAAAGCTCGGTACGCGGGTGGTGATCCAGCCGGGCCGCGCGAAAAATACAGGCCGGGTCCTGATCGACTACTACAGCCTGGAGGACTTCGACCGCATCAGTGCCGCCTTGGGGTTGGGGCAGGAGGGATAAGAATGGCTGCGCCGGACGACAGCAGTATGTCTTGGCCGCAGGAGAGGCGATGAGGAAAGACGCAAAGATGAAGGAGGCAAACCTTGCGCCGATTCGTGTTGTGGTGGTCGGCGATTCGACGGTGGCGGACTACGGGGACGATCCCACCCAGGCCGGCTGGGGTCAGATGCTGAGAGGACTGCTGAGCGAGAAGGTCACGGTCGTCAACCTGGCCCAGTGTGGCCGCAGTACCAAAAGTTTCCGGGCTGAAGGGCTGTGGGACAAGGCGCTGGCGGCCAAGGGCGATTTTCTGTTGATCCAGTTCGGACACAACGACTGTCCGGGCAAACCGGAACGGACGACGGACCCCAACACTACCTATCCTGAAAATCTCCGCAGGTACGTGGATGAATCCCGCAAGGCCGGAGCGACGCCCGTCCTGATCACACCGATGGAGCGGCGGAAATTCACGCCCCAGGGACGGATCGCCTGCTCACTTTCGGCCTACGCCGAGGCGATGCGGAAAATCGCGGCCGAGGAGAAGGTCGCCCTAGTTGACCTGCACGACAAGAGCATCGCCTTGTACGAGAGGCTCGGCCCGCAGAGGGCGGCTGCGGAACTTGGCAGCGGGGACCAGACGCACTTTTCACCCCAAGGCGCCGCCGTGATGGCGCGACTGGTCGCGGAAGACCTGGCAAGGGTCGAGACACGTCTAGCTCCCTATATCAAGACGCCACGTGGTGGATAACCTTTTGCAGGGCGCCCTTTCCGGACGGACGATTGGCCCCCCGGCCGAGGGTGTTCTACGATGGCTTCCGTAAGATATTGACATGGGGTCCGTGGCATTCAAAAGGGAAAGGGGCATGAACCTTAAACTCAGTCCTCTCACCCGCTGACTGCGGTCCTTCCGCGGGTAATCTTTTTCACGTCCAGGAGATGGTGGACGTGATTGCGACGATCGCCTCCGTCAAGCCGCCGGGTCAGGCGTCACCCGCCAGTGCCGCGAGCAGGCCGTAACGTGCGGCATGATCCGCAGGCCCCCTTGGGCAAGAAAAGAAGTTCGAAGTGGAAAAAGGAAGGGCGCATGACAACGGGTAAATCTCCCTGGGGAGATTTACCCGTTTGCTTCCTGGCCGGCCTGGCCGGTGGAGTCGGTCTAGGCCTTGCGGACCTTGCGACGCATCAGCAGAGCCAAGCCTCCGCAACCCATCAGCAACAGGCTGGCCGGCTCGGGGATGGTAGGCAGTTCCTTCAGAAAGAAATGGACCATGCTGTCCCCATCCAGGTTGACGTCGATGACCAGCTCACCTGAGGCAAGCCCGGGGTGGAACACCGAATGATTAGGCACGGTTCCACCAGCTGCGGAAAGCTCCTCAGCGCCGATGGCCTGGCCAGACGGCCAGTCGTGGGTGGTGAAGGGATCAATGCTCCAGCCGGCTTCAAGGAGCATATTCGAGCCGGACTCGTTGGAGTTGGGATTGACCGCCGGGTACGTCAGTTCCCTGTTGAAGTGGGCGACGTCGGTGTAACCCACAAACCAGTGAAAATCGTACCAGGGGACGCCCGTATTGTTGTAGATGTTCTCATCGACGATGATGATCCGGTTGGCCGTGGCATTGTCCAGAGCGGCCTGGAAGAAGTTCAGGTAAATCGGTGAGAGATCCGGGTTGGTAAAGTCCTTGCTGATCTCGATTCTCACGCACCGACGGCCTTGTTCCTCATAAAGATCCCGGTCCAATGTGACGCTGGCGCTGCCGCCGGCACTTTCCACACTCCAGCCGGAGTTGCCCAGAGGTTCACTGATGATACCAGCCCAGGCCGTCAGACTCCCCGTCAGCACCACCGCCACCGCGGCCAGCAAAACACCTGTAGAACGCATCTTTCTCCTCCTGAAGCCTTTTGGCATTCCTGTTCCCACCCACACGTGCACGGGGGGACAAGAGCCGGGGTCCGCAAGAGGAGACGTGCGCTCGATGAGGCCAATCGGCGTGAGCAGTAGCCGCTGACCTCCGCCTTGTCTCCTCCTGACTGGACGCGACACCCATCCCAAACAACCGGCACGACCTCGCGGGGGTAAGCACGTCCCGCGACTCACTCACCGGCCTTCCCACCGGTTCCGCGGCTTACGAGCAGGAAGCAACAAACAATAAATAAACCACGGAAACCGATGTACGAGTTGCGACCTTACCTCTCCTGAACAGATGCACAAAAGGCACGGCGAAATTGAGCACATAATAGTTTACCGCCATTTCGATATCTGTCAAGTCGTTAACAGGCAGGACCCACCCTCAATCGGGGCCCTGATCGCTGACAAACAGGGGATGAAAGGGTCTTTGGGAACGGATTTATCGGACGTATTTCTTGTGACGCCAGATAGTTACGAGAAGCGGCGCGGTCCGTGCGGCATCGAAGATGAAAATTAAAGTGGGAGAACAAGAGCGTCAGGGCACTAAGAAGAGGGTGGCGGGCCGTCCGTTCTGCTAGACGTCGAGGTTCTTGACCTCCAGGGCGTTGTCCTCGATGAAGTCGCGCCGCCGCTCGACGTCGTCGCCCATCAGCAGGCTGAACATCCGTTCGGCCTCTTCGGCCTCCTCGGCCCGGACGCGGAGCAGCACCCGCCGGGCGGGGTCCATCGTGGTTTCCCAGAGCTGGTCGGCGTTCATCTCGCCCAGGCCCTTGAAGCGCTTGATCTCCATGTCCTTGGAGCCGATCTCGCGGATGCCGGGGGCGATCTGGGAGATGTTGTCCAGCTTCACGGGCCTCCCCCTCGTTGACCAGGACGTAGCGGGCCGGGGCCTTCTCGCCCGTGACGTCCTCCTCGCGGCGGGTGAGGAAGTCTTCCACGTCCAGGCCCTGCTTGCGGAGCCGGTCGAAGAGCTTGTCGATCTCGCGGACCTCGTGCAGTTCGGCGCGCTTGCGGATGCGGAGGGCGGCCTCCTCCGTCTTGGCGGCCTCGCCTCCCCCGTTGCCTCCGTTGCCGTTCCCGTTCCCATTGCCGTTTCCGTTGCCGAAGGCCTCGTCCTCCAGGACCATGTTGTGGGCGGCCAGTTGCTGCTCGTACTCCTGGGCGGAGTGGCAGAAGACGTTTCTGCCCGCCGACGACCAGCCAGTGCGTGGGCCACTTGCCGTTGCGTGCGGTGGGCCATCAGCTCGGCGAAGCCGATGCCGCGGCGCTCGACGATCTGGATGTTCTCGCGCCAGTTGATCCAGCGTCGTCGACCAGCTCCCGCAGCTTGGCCCCTTCGTACTCGGCACATCACCTTGACGGTCTTGCCGACGGTGTTCGCGGACCTGGAGCGTCGTGCCCTCCAGGCCCAGGTTCAGCAGGGTGTCCCGCATCTGCCGCTCGTCCAGGACGTATTCCTTGTGCTTCTTGCGCGTGACCAGGTACAGCGGCGGCTGGGCGATGAAGACGTGCCCGGCCGTGATCAGCTGCTTCATGTGGCGGAAGAAGAACGTCAGCAGCAGCGTGCGGATGTGGCTGCCGTCCACGTCGGCGTCGGTCATGATGATGACCTTGCCGTAGCGGAGCTTGGACAGGTCGAACTCGTCGTTGCCGATGCCGCAGCCCAGGGCCGAGATGATCGTCTGGATCTCGGTGAAGTTGAGGATCTTGTCGAGGCGCGCCTTCTCGACGTTGAGGATCTTGCCCCGCAGGGGCAGGATGGCCTGGGTGGCGGAGTCGCGGCCCTGCTTGGCCGGGCCGCCGGCCGAGTCGCCCTCGACCAGGAACAGCTCGGTGCTGGCCACGTCGCGCGAGCGGCAGTCGGCCAGCTTGCCGGGCAGCGACCCGCTGGACAGCGCCCCTTTGCGCCGCGTCAGGTCGCGGGCCTTGCGGGCGGCCTCGCGGGCCTGCATCGCCTGGACGCCCTTGTTGACGATCCGCCGGGCGTCGGCGGGGTGCTCCTCCAGCCAGGCGCCCAACTGCTCGTTGACCGCCTGCGTGACGAAGCTCTCCACCTCGCTGTTGCCCAGCTTGGTCTTGGTCTGGCCCTCGAACTGCGGGTCGGGCACCTTGACCGAGACGATGGCCGTCAGCCCCTCGCGCAGGTCGTCGCCGCTGGGCGTCTCGCCGTTCTTGATGAGCTTGGCGCTGCGGGCGTAGAAGTTGATCGTCCGCGTCAGCGCCGCTGCGGAAGCCCGACAGGTGCGTGCCGCCCTCGATGGTGTTGATGTTGTTGGCGAACGACAGTGATCGTCTCGCTGTAGCCGTCGGTGTACTGGAGCACGAGGTCCAGCACCAGCCGGGTCTGCTCGTCCTCCTTGTGGATCACGACGGGCCGGTGCAGGACCGTCTTGCCCTCGTTGAGGTGCTGCACGAAGGCGACCAGGCCCTTCTTGAACTGGAAGGTCTCCTCCTTGCCGGTCCGCTGGTCCGACAGCTTGATGCACACGCCCTCGTTCAGGTACGCCAGCTCCCGCAGCCGCGTCAGCAGCACCTCGTAGCGGAAGCTGGTGTCCGGGAAGATCTGCGGGTCGGGCTTGAAGGTGACCTTCGTGCCGGACCGCTTGCGCTGGCCGATCTTCTTGGGCTCGCTCACCTTCTTGCCGCGCTCGAACTCCATGGAGTAGACCACGCCGTCGCGGCAGACCTCCACCTCCAGCCACTCGCTCAGCGCGTTGACCACCGACGCGCCCACGCCGTGCAGGCCGCCGGAGACCTTGTAGGTGTCGTGGTCGAACTTGCCGCCGGCGTGGAGCTGGCAGAAGACCACCTCCAGCGTGGAGACCTTCTCGGTGGGGTGCGGGCCGACGGGGATGCCCGGGCCGTCGTCGGACGACGCTGCAGGACCCGTCGGGGTGGATGGTCACGGCGATGTTGTTGCACCGCCCGGCCATCGCCTCGTCGATGGCGTTGTCGACGATCTCCCAGACCAGGTGGTGCAGCCCGCGGGGCGTCGTGTCGCCGATGTACATGCCGGGGCGCTTGCGGACCGCCTCCAGTCCCGCGAAGCACCTTGATCTTGCTCTCGTCGTAGACGACGCCGGGGGCGGCGTCTGGGACTTGGGCCTTGTCCTTGGCCATGGGAGAAAAGCTCCTGTCCGACTCGTGTTCCCGCACCTGCCGCAGCCGAGACGTTACGGCTACCGAAAACGCGGAAAACAAACCATAAACATTATCGGCATTATCCTACTTTTTTCCTCTGCCGAACGCCAGCGAAATTACCTCCAAAACGAGCTTTGAATGAAGTCATAACACCTTATTTTGTAAATTATTAGAAAGCAGCCCTAGAACGCGTTTTTGGGCGACGAACACCTCACGGCCGTTTGGTTCCAGCCAGGCCTTCAGGAGGCTGACGGATGCGGTCGGCGGTGGGGGTTTGCCCTGGGCCTGGGATCGCTTCAGCCCCGCGGCAAAAACCTCGCGCAGGCCGTGAGGGTCCCCCGATTCGCTGTCCGTTCTTCCTCCGTGGCGCAGGTCGAATTAGCCTATCTCCGCGTTTCTGTCATGATAATCCGCCGTCAACATGATATCCTGATACGTGCGCATGACAGTTTCTTGCGACGCCTCGGCCTTGGAGTTCCGCAGGCCATCCTGTGGATGTGGTTTGGAAGAAAAGAGTCGATCCGGCCGGGGCTACTGGTGCTCACGCCATCGACAAAACCAAAACCCGCGAAGTTGCAGGAGAAAAAAGGATGCTGAACGGTTCCACAAAAACCTTCGCGCCTCGTGATAGCTCTGCTGTTGACTATGCCCTGCATCTCTGTCCGTGGTGCCGAAGCGCAGGAGTCCCAACCGGCCTCATCGACGAGTACAAGCTGCCCCGCCTCGTCGGCCGCGTTGCCGGAGATCCCCGATCGTTCGTTCCACGTGAGGGATTACGGGGCCGTGGGTGATGGAACCAAGGACGACGCCACCGCCATCCAGGCCGCCATTGACGCCGCCGGCGCCGCCGGAGGCGGTTCGGTCGTCATTCCTGCCGGCACGTTCCTCGCGGCCCGCTTACCCTGGCCAGCAGTGTCAACCTGCACCTCGAGGAAAGCTCTGTTTTACGCATGCTTCCTTTCGACAAGTACCCCGATCCCAATGGCGGGGAGTACCGGCCTCTCATTACGCGGATACAAGCTTCATGACGTCGCCATTACCGGAGCTTCCAGGACGACTCGCCTCCAGGGCTTCAGGGCAGGGGCAGGCCTGGTGGGATACGTTCCGCGAGGGTCGGTCTGACGTCCCAACGCCCGGAGATGATCAACCTTTTCCGCATCACGCGCCTGGCCATCCGGGGCGTGCGGCTGCAGAACGCCCCGATGGCCCACATCGACATCGGCAAGAGCAGCGACATCACGATCGACGGCGTGACCATCGACGCCCCTGATGAGTCCCCGAACACCGACGGCATCGACGTCTGGGGCACCAACATCGTCATCAAGAACTGCTCGATCGCCTCCGGGGACGACCATATCGCCGTCAGCGGGAATACCTCCAACGTGCCCATCACGGGACTGCAAGTTCGGGGTCGGGCACGGGGTGTCCATCGGCAGTTCCACCCAAGGCGGCGTGAGCAACCTGGTCGTGGACCACTGCCAGTTCGACGGCACCACCAACGGCCTCCGCGGCAAGAGCAACCGCGACAAGGGGGGCGTCGTCCAGAACCTGTCCTACTCCAACATCACGATGACCAACGTGAAGTACCCCATCCGCTTCGAGAGCGTCTACGATGAGAAACTCAAGCAAGCCCGAGCAGACCGCCACCCGGCCCGCCACGGAATCCACTCCAGTCTGGAAGAACGTCACCTTTACGAACATCACTGCGACGGTCGTGGACAAGTACGGGGCCGGCATCCTGTGGGGACTCCCCGAGGCGCCCATCGAGAACGTCACGTTCAAGAACGTGAACATCACCGCCTACAAGGGCTTCAAAATCTACTTCGCCAAGGGCATCGTGTTCACGAGCGACTCGCATATCAAAATCACCGGCACCAGCAAGCCGCTCCTGCTCTATGAGGCCGCGGTCGATGCACCAGGGATCATGGAGGAGAACCAGGACCCAAACAAAAAAGCGCTCTCCGTCGAATGAACCGCGGCCTAGTTCCTCGGCAGAGCGTCGATCTGCTGCTGGATGAAATTCTTCGTGTGGGTCTCGGGGAGCCTGGAGGCGGGAACCAGGGCAGCAGTGAACATGTCGCGGGCCTGGTCAAGCCATCCCAGGGAGCGGAGGCACTTGCCGGCCTCGACGTAAGCCGCCACATAGCCGCCGTCCAGCTCGAGACATCGCCGGAACGCCTCCACCGCCTGCTCGAAGTCCTTGCGCGAGGCCAGCTCCATGCCCAGGCTGTAGTGCAGGAACACGTCGTCGGGCGTCTTGGTCAGCAGCTTGCGGATGATCTCGATCCGGTCGGCCATGAAAGCGGTTGTTGGCTGATGGTGGTTTGCCAGCGGTTGTTTGCCAAAAAACCTTGCCGCCCCGCGGGGGACCTCTATTCTATACCACGACGGCCTGGGGGCAACGGCCGGTGAGGCCATGAGGCAAACCATGACGATCTACACGAAGCGAGGCGACGGCGGCGACACCGATCCGGGCGATGGTCTCCGTGTGCGCAAGAGCGCCGCGCGGATCGCGGCGCTGGGGGAGGTGGACGAGCTGAACGCCCACGTCGGCCTGTGCCTGGCCGCCTGTTCCGCCACGGACAGCGGGGAGGTGGCCGAGGTGCTGCGCCCGGTGCAGAGGGAGCTGTGCGCGATCGCCGCCAGGCTCGGCGCCGGCCCGGGCGGGGGGAATGTGACGCTGGACGAAAGTCCGCATCGCGCGGATGGAGCGGCAGATCGACGCCGCCTGGGCCAAGCTGCCGGAACTGGAACATTTCATCCTGCCCGAGGGGTGCGAGCTGGCCTGCCGTCTGCACGTCGCCCGCACCGTCTGCCACCGGGCCGAGCGGGCCGTCGTGGCCTGGGCCGACAGCGGCGCCGGTCGAGAAGTCCCGCCGGAAATTTTGCGGTACCTCAACCGGCTCAGCGACCTGCTGTTCGCCCTGGCCCGTCTGGCTAATCGCAAGGCCGGGATGGGCGAAGAGACCTGGTCCGGGCCCAAGTAAATTTCTTTCTCCTACTTCCATGCCTGCACCCACAGAACCCTACCTCACAGCCGACCTGCCGGGCATCGGCGGCAGGATCAAGGAGCGCCTGGAGGATTTCCGCGTGGATGAGCTGCCGCTCTACGAACCCTGCGGCCAGGGCTCGCACGTGTACTTCCGCATCACAAAGGCCGGCGTCCCGACGCCCGTGGTCGTGGAGCGGATCGCCCGGTACATGGGCGTGCGGCCGGCGGAGATCGGGCTGGCCGGGCTGAAGGATGCCCAGGCCGTCGCCACGCAGATGCTCAGCCTGGAGCACGCCGACCCGGCCAAGCTGGCCGCCTACCATGACGCGCAAGTCCAGGTGACCTGGACGGGCCGGCACGGCAATAAGCTGCGCCCGGGGCACCTGTCCGGCAATCGCTTTGTCATCTTGATTCGCGGGGTCGGTGAGGAACAGCTCGCTCCTGCCGCTGCGGTCCTTGAAGTGCTCAAACGCCGCGGCGTTCCCAATTTTTTCGGCCCGCAGCGATTCGGCGCCCGCGGAGAGACGGCCGAGCTGGGCGCGGCGCTGGTTCGCGGGGACTTGGAAAACTTTTTGGCCCTCTACCTTGGCCGGTCCGCCCCGGCCGATCCGCCCGACTGCCAGGCCGCCCGCGACGCCTTCGACGCCGGGTTCCTCGCGAGGGCGATGCAGCTTTGGCCGCGGCATTACAGCAACGAGCGGCGGGCCCTGGCGGCCTACAAAAGAACGGGCAAACCCGGTCCCGCCCTTGCATCCATCGACAAGCGGATGCGGCGGCTGTACGTCTCGGCCTTCCAGAGCCGAATCTTCAACAAGGTTCTCGCGCAGCGATTGAACGACATCGACAAGATTTGGGAAGGCGACCTGGCGGAAAAGGCCGACAATGGCGCGATCTTTGCGGTCACCGACGCCGCGGCCGAGCAGGCCCGCGCAGAGCGCTGGAGATCCATCCCACCGGCCCGATTGTCGGCTACCGCGGCAAGCTGGCCGAAGGCCGAATGGGCCAAATCGAGCGCAACGTCCTGGCCCGTCAGGACATCACCGCCGACGACTTCCGCCGCGTGGGGACGCTGAAGGTCAAGGGGGGCCGGCGGGCGTTGCGCTTCGCGATGGGCAGCCCGGCCTTATCCGCAGGACAGGACGAAGCGGGTGAGTTCCTGGAGCTGACCTTCACCGCCCCTTCCGGCTGCTACGCGACGATCGTCCTGCGGGAGATCATGAAAACGGACGTGGAAGAACCCTCAGCATGAACAACCGGACCACGACGGTTCCCCGAGCGGAGGCTAAAGCGCCATTGTTTTTTAACGCGCTCCTTCCGCAACGCCTATCCAAATCCCTCCGGAATCCTGCGTTTTTCGCCTGAATTGCCCTCTCCCGGGGCATGCCCTTTGGGCCGAGAAAACTTACTTAGCGGCCACCGGTCTCGGCCGGGACGGGTTGGCGGGCCAGGGGGTGGGAGCGGTCGTAGACTTCCTTGAGCCGCCGGGTGGTCAGGTGGGTGTAGATCTGGGTGGTGGACAGGCTCTCGTGGCCGAGGATTTCCTGCACGCTGCGGAGGTCGGCCCCGGCGTTGAGCATGTGGGTGGCGAAGCTGTGGCGGAGCGTGTGGGGGCTGACGTGGGCGTCGATGCCGGCGACCTGGAGGTAGCGGACCAGCTTGCGGCGGATGGAGCGGTCGCGACAGCCGCCTGCCCGGACTTGTTGACGAACAGCGCCCCGCGCCGGCTGCGCGGCCGAACCGTCGCGCAGGTGCAGGTAGGCGCGATGGCCTCCAGCGGCCTTGTTGCCCAGGGGGACGAGCCGCTCCTTCTTGCCCTTGCCGCGGATCCGCAGGGCCTCGGAGAACTCATCCAGGTCCTCGATGTTCAGGGCCACCAGCTCGCTGATCCGCAAGCCGGAGGAGTAGATCGTCTCCAGGATGGCCTTGTCGCGGGCCCCAGCCGGCGTGGAGGCGTCGGGCGCTTCCAGCAGCGCGTTGACCTGCTGGATGTCCAGGCACTGAGGCAGACGGCGGTCCTGGCGGGGCGTGCGGATGACCGCCAAGCGGCGAGGCCTCCAGCTTGCCGGTGCGGACCAGGTACTTGTAGAAGCTGCGCAAGGCCGCCAGCTTGCGGGCGATCGGTGGCCTTGGAGTAGTCGCTGTTCCGCAGCACGACCAGGTACGAGCGGACCTCCATGGGCGTCGTGGCCAGGATTCGCTTCTCCAACGCTTCAGGCGGCAGCGGCGGAACCTGGCTCGAGCTTGGCTCACCGTCAGCGTGCCGACGTCGGCGTCGGGCGGATGGAGCAGAAACCGGCAAAACTGCGCCAGGTCGGCGGCGTAGCAGCGGATGGTGTGGGCTGAAAAGCCCCGCTGGCTGTCCAGGTACTCAAGAAACCGTTCAAGGATCGACAGTTCCGGCATAGAGACAGCCAAGGCCACGATGCAGAGGACAAAAGGCAATAAGGCAAAAGGGCAAAAACGCAAAAACGCCGCGCGGCGGGCGACTTTACCCGCCGTCAGCGATGGGCCTGGAAGGGTTTATTCGCCTCGGTCTCCGTCGGCGCCTCAGGCGTCCAGGCGACCTGGCAGACGATCTGGAAGCTCAGCATGGCAGCGTCCAGCCAGTCCAGCTCGCACCAGGGGTCTTCCGCCAGGCGCCAGAGGTGATCCATCACCACCCTTTCGTCGCCGGGGCTGTAGCGGAAGACGTACTTTCGGCTCGCCCTTATCCAGGATCAGCACTTTGCGTGGCCATGGTTCTCGACGATCTTTGCGGCTTCCGCTGTCTTGTCAGCCGCTTGCACCCCGGCCGGAGGAATAGCCTGGATTGTTTATCGGACACCTGGCGGGACAAGCTGTAGTAAATGCCGCAAGATCAAGAAGATGACGCCCGTATCCGCCCAGTTCGGTCTGGTGGATAGGTTTTGTGGAAACTGACAGACGGTGTTCGTGGCCTTTTGCGTTTGTGCTATACTTGGCGGCATCGCATCAGGAAGGGCGGCTCATGGCCCAGGCATCGGCGGACGACAACCAGACCTCGGCGAGCTCGGTCGAGTCGCGGCGGATGACGCTCGGCGAGCACCTGGAGGAGCTTCGCCGGCGGATCCTCTACGCCCTGGCGGGGCTGGGCGTGGCGATGGGGCTGTCGCTGGCCTACGGCAAGGCGCTGATCCAGCTCCTGGCAGTACCCCTACGCCCGGGTCATGGGCGAGCAGGGGCTGGACAGCCGTCTGGCGGTGCTGTCGACCACGGCGGCCGTGGGGGTGTATTTCCGCGTCTGCCTGATCGCCGGAGCCGTCCTGGCCTCCCCGTGGATCTTCTACCAACTGTGGATGTTCGTCTCGGCCGGCCTGTATCCCCGCGAGCGGCGGTACGTCGTCTACGCCGTGCCGTTGTCGGTGGCGCTGTTTGTCGGCGGGGCGGCGTTCTTCCTGCGTGGTGGCGGCCGTGCCGGCGATGCGGTTCCTGATCGGCTTCGGCGATTGGCTGGGCGTCCGGCCGGTCGTCACGCTCCAGGAGCACATCAGCTTCATGACGGTGATGATGCTGGTGTTCGGCCTGATCTTCCAGACGCCGATGGTCGTGCTGGTGCTGGCCAAGATGGGTCTGGTGACGGTCCGCACGCTGAACAACTACCGCCGGCACGTGATCGTCGTCATCGTGATCCTGGCGGCGGTGCGCAACCCCGCCCGACGTGGTCGACCAAATCCTCCTGGCCGTGCCGATGTACCTGCTGTACGAGCTGGGGGTGCTGCTGGCGTATGTCTTCGTGGGCAGGAAAAAGCCGACGGAAGCACCGTCGGCTGAGAGAGGCGGTTGAGGTTGGCTCAAGTTTAATGAGCTTAAAAGGCTAGGGGTTCGGCTTATTCTTGTCCTGGTCGGTCTTGGCGACGTCCTGGTCCTGTTGATCTTTTTTATCTTTAGCAGCCGGTTCCTCGACGTCCTTCTTGACCCCCTCCAGTTCGTCCTTGAAGCTTCTCAATCCTCTGGCCAGGTTGCGGGCGAGCTCCGGCAGCCTCCTGCCACCGAACAGCACCAAGATCACCAGCAGGATGATGACCCACTCTCCCCAGCCTATCTGTTCGAGGAAAGCGGGGTACGCCGCAGTCGCTACGATGATTGCGCCAGCCATGGAAGTGTCCTCAAAGTCGTTCGATCCGCATCGTCGAAAGCAAGAGGCGACCCATCATTATAAGTCATCGGTTGGCGTCCTGGCCAAGGAAAAGCCCTTTCCGCGCTCGCTCCCCGCCCGGCGCAAAGGAAGGCCACCAGCAGCACCTCAGTCGTGCGGGGGTTGGTTGTCCTCCAGATCAAAAAGGTCGAACATGCGCCGGATGAGGTCCAGCGAGGATAAGTCCGCGCTGAGCGGCTGCTCGGTGGACAAGTTTCGCAGGAACGTCAGGGGAGAGTGCAGGGCCTTGCGGGTCAGGCTGCGGGCGAACGTCTCGAGCTGGCGGCGGTCGGCGGAGGGGTGCTTGCGGCAGTAGCGGTCGATTTCCGTCTGGCGGAGGGCAGCGAGCTGCTCCTGGAGGCGGTGGACGATCGGGGCGGTCTGGAGGGAATCCAGCCAGCGGCAGAAGTGCTGGGCCTCCTCGGCCACGATGGTTTCGGCAGCGGGAATCTCCAGGCAGCGGCGAGCGAGATTCTGGTTCGTCTGGTCCCGGAGGTCGTCGAGGTTGACCACCCGGACGCCTGCCAGCTCCGATAGGTGTGGGTCGATGTCGCGCGGCACGGCCAGGTCGATCAGGAGGACTTTTCGCATTCGTCCGCCGCGGCGGAGGATGTCTCCGACGTTCTCCATCGTCAGCACCGCCTGGCCGCTGGCCGTGGAGCTAAGGACCAGGTCCGCCTGGCCGATGAGCGAGGGGATGTCCTCCAGGCCGATGGCGCGGACCTGCGTCGTGGAGGCATCAGAGGCATCTTGGCGGAGGGAACAGGTTTCCTGCCCCCGGGACAGCCTCTGGGCCAGTTCCGCCGCCCGGGCGTGCGTACGGTTGGCCACGATCAGGCGGTTAGCGCCGTTTCGCAGCAGGGCCGCTGCGGCCAGTTCCGCCACCTTGCCCGCGCCCACCAGCATCACCGTCAACCCGGCCAGGCTCTCGTGAAGCGACTCGGCCAGTTCCACCGCCACCTGCGGCATGCCGGCGTTGCCCCGCCCAAGGTTCGTCTCGCTCTGGACCCTCTTGCCGACGCGGAAGGCCCGGTGCATGAGCTTGTGCAGCAGGAACCCGGCCGTATGGGCCTCGACGGCCAGACGATAGGCGTCCTTGAGCTGGCCGAGGATCTCGTGCTCGCCGACCACCTGGCTGATCCAGGGCCGCCGCCACGCGGAACACGTGCGTGACGGCCGCCGGCCCGCGGTGGCGATAAAAAGGGACGCCTCCGCCATCGCCGCGCCGCGAACCTCGGCCAGATGCTCCAGCAAGTGGCCTTCCTGGGCGGCGTCGGGCGCGACGTAGCAGACCTCGGTGCGGTTGCAGGTGCTCAGGACGACCGCCTCCGGAAGATGGCCTCGGCGCGGATCGCGGCCAGGAGGCGCAGCGTCTGATCGGCGTCCAGGGCCAGCCGCTCGCGCTGGTCCACCTCCGCCGTGTGAAAACTGGCGCCTAGAACCGCCATCGGCATCGCCGTGACCATCGTTCGTTCCACGTGCCTACGCGTTCCGCCGGCAGCCACCGGGGACGGATAATACGGAAAATCCTGAACCATGATAGCAAAGCCACCCGACCAAGCCATCTTCAGACTTCTCGGCCGCTAGAACGCGTAGGAGTGCAAGGAGGAGCTGGCGGTGAGGTTCACCCACAGCAGCGTCATGAGGATCGCCGCCGCCCCCACCAGGACCGCTACCGAGCCGATCCGCGGCCGGCGCTTGCCCAAGGTCCAGCGCAGGGGAAAGTAACCCAAAAAGATCAGCCAGGTGATCAGGGACGAAGTCTCCTTGGGGTCCCAGTGCCAGTAACCGCCCCAGGCGGACTTAGCCCACACGATCCCCAGCGCCAGCCCGGCCGACAGCAACGGAAACCCCAGACACACCAGCCGCCAGGTCGCCCGCTCGCGCGCGGCGGCCTGGTCGCTGCCGGCCCGTGTTACAAGCTGCAAGATCGCCTCCACGGCCGCCATCGCCATGACGACGTAGGCCAGAAGGTACGTCGCCACGTGCGGGACGAACATCGCGCTTTGCAGCGCCGGCGACAACGGTTGGCGGGCGGCGCTGAAGACAAACCCAGCCGGCAGCAGCACCGCCGCACCCAACAGGGCGTGGGCTGCCCGGCCTGCGGCTCCAAGCTGGCAGGCCAACAGCGACAGCGGATAGACCAGCATCCCCAACGTCAAAAAGACCTCGAACATGCTCTGGAGCGGCGGGTGGTTCACCTGGTACCCCCGCATGACAAACGCCGCTGCCGTCACCCCAAAGCCCGTGAGAAAGGCCACCTGGCCGAAAAACCTCCGCCGCATCCCCATCGCGATGGCCGCATAGAGATGCGCCGCCATCCCACAGTAGATCAAAAAGCCCACAAGGCCGGTCTTGACGGCCACGCGATCCTCGTTTCGCTAATCGGTTTGGTGGCCGGATTCACCTCACCTTTACCGCCCGCTAGACGTATTCCACGGTGGCGGGGGGTTTGGGCGTCAGGTCGTACAGGCAGCGGTTGACATTCGGCAAGGCCGTGATGCGCCGCGTCATCCTGTGCAGCGTCTTCCACGGCAGTTCACGGACGGAAGCGACACGGGCGTCCTTGCTGTCGATGCATCGCACGACGATGATTTGCCCGAACTCCCGCCGCCCGTGGCGGATGCCGGTGGCGTAATCGTTCAGCAGCACGGCCAGATACTGGAACGCCCCGCTATCGGCCAGTTCCTCCTCGACGATGGCGGTGGCCGCCCGCACGGTGGCCAGACGCGCCTCGGTCACCTCACCCACGATGCGGGCCGCCAAGGCCGGGCCGGGGAACGGGATCCGCTTCGTGATGACGGCCGGCAGGCCCAGGAGATGGGCCACCTTGCGGACGCCGTCCTTGCGCAGGGTCGCCAGCGGCTCGAGCACCTTGTAGCCGTAGGCTTTTTGGGGGTCGATGCCGATCTGGGCCAGGATGTTGTGCTGGCGCTTGATGCCGGCGACCGTCTCCTCGATGTCCGTCAGGATCGTGCCGTGCAGCAGGAACGTGGCCCGCGACTTCCGGACGGACTTGGCGAACACGTCCTTGTAGAACGTCGCCGTGATGGCGTTGCGCTTGTCTTCCGGGTCGGTCAGGCCTTTCAAGGCCCGAAGGAACTGCTTTCGAGCGTCGATCAGCTCCACGGGGATGCCCATCCTCGCGAACGTCTTGACCACGCGCCGCGGCTCGCCCTCGCGCATGAGGGCACTGTCCACGAAGAGGGTCTTGAGCCGCCTGCCCAGCGCCCGGTGCGCCAGCACCGTCACCACGGAGCTGTCCACCCCGCCGCTGAGGGCGTTGATGGCGATGCCCTTGCCGACCTGCTTCTTGATGTCCGCGACCTGCTCCTGGATGAATCGCCGGTAGTTCACGTGACTTCTCCCTGGTCTAGTTTGTCTAAAGGGTAGGCACTGCGAAACGACGGTTGCGGAGGGAATGCTAGCAGAAGCTCCACCGACTTCCCAGCCTCATGTCGCCATGCCTGAGGGAGCTTCGTCGCGTTGGTACTCCCGAACCCCGCCTATAGATTTCATCCGCTTGAAGTAGAGGGAATCGCTGTCTGAGAGTCATGCCATCTTGCTGAAGTCTTTCTAAAACAAGCAGTTATGGCAGGGCGTCCAGGATGAAATGGCCTGGATTTGCGGGAAACGGATGGACAGCCAAAGTCTTTGATGTGTATAATGCCTTCACGTAACTGAGGGTTTTTTACCCGCTTATGTGGGAGTTGTCGGGAACGGGCGGGACCCTAAGGGGCCTCCGTCCAGGGAAGGAGGCAATTATGAAACATCCCAAGGCCTTTATGCTGCGCGACCTGGTGGCGATCCTCTGTTTGGTTATCTTGGCCGTGCCGGTGGTGGCGGGAACGATGTACGGGGTCGGGAACAGGGCCCACCTGGCCATCTGCATGATGCGTCTGCGCTGCCTGACCCACGCCGTCCATCACTACGCCGAGAACAACAACGGTTACATGCCGGTGTACCAGCACACCAAGACGCTCGGCTACATTCGGGCTCCGGATGCGGTTTATAAAACTGCCGTGGCCTTTGCTCAAAGTCCGCTTGATCCTACCACACTTTTGTATAGGGACGTTCGGGGCTTGGGGTTTCTCTACACCCAGAAGTATGTGCATCGGCCGGAGCTATTCTACTGTCCGGCGGAACCGGAGGCTCGGCATACGCTGGAGCACTATCCCACGCCTTGGGGTTCTCAGGTCGGAGTAGGGTCCATGTTCATCCGCATAGGTTACATGTGGAATCCCTGGGTCAAGCCGATTCCTGGCGATCTTTCAAATTGGACCTACGAAGACGGGCTGGAACTTCGCAAGCACCCATGCAACCGGCCCTTGCTTTGCGACCTGATCTGGAAGGGGGGTGTCACTGGCCATCTTACGGAGCACTCGGCGCTATGGAACATGGCCTATCCCAGCGGCCACGTGATCCCCTTTATGAGCAAGACGCTCTACGACAGGTTCTTCCCGGGAACCGGTCCAGGTCTGGACGTCTACCTGGACTGGGGTCCCTACAATACCAATGTTCGGCCGCTACTGCCCGGGGCCGACCCCAACGCCAAGGGCCGGCACTGGTGGTGGGGTCATAAGTTTTGACCCTAAACGGGTGATGGGAGTCTGCCCGGTTCCTCATGGGCGCCCCGATTGAAACGTCCTGAGGGAATTGAAAGTCAAAAGCCCCTGCACATCGCTTTCGTGCAGGGGTTTTTAACATGGGCATGGGCATGTGCCTGCGTGCACGCGGATGCGCCGCGAAGGATTCGAACCTTCGACCCGCTGATTAAGAGTCAGCTGCTCTGCCGGGCTGAGCTAGCGGCGCGGTGGGTGCGGCCGGGACGGAAATCAGCACTCTAGCAGTCCAGCCAGGGTCGTCAAGGCCAAACTGCCCGCCGGGTGGTTACGTTCAGCGTCGCAGCGCTGCGGGAGGAGTGGCGGTCAGGGCATGGCGGGTGGCGGGTCGTCGGCAGAAGGGTCGGCGAGGTCTGACGCCACCAGGGGCCGGTGGGGCAACGCCTCGGCCGGGATGGCGGGGGTGGCCAGCACGGCTGGGGTGACCTGGGCCACTCGGCGGCCCAGCAGGTCGATCTTCCGCCAGGCGCCGCTCTCGAACCGCCAGGCCATCACGGCCCCCAGCACGACGACGTAGAGGCTGGCGGCCAGCCACGGCCCCAGGCTGTCCAGTTGCGGCAGGAACCGCACTGCCGCCACGCCGCCGCCTATGACGCAGCCCCAGCTCAGGGCAATCGTCACCACCATCGGCCAGCGGGTGTCGCCGGTGCCGCGAAGGGCCCCGACGTACACGATGCCCACGGCGTCGAAGAGCTGGAAGACCGCGGCGCACATCAGGATCTTGGTGCCGATGTCCACGATCATCTCGGGGTTCAGGTGTTGCTCGGGGGAGACGTGGACGAAGAACCGCACCAGCTCGTGGCGGAACAGGAAGAACAGCACGCCGCACAGGGTCATGTAGATCGTGGCCGCCACCAGGGCGGCGTGGGTGCGTCGGCGGGCCAGGTCGGGTCGCTGCTGACCGATGCACCGCCCGACGATGGCCGTCGCGGCCACGCCGATGCCCACGGCCGGCATGAAGGAGATGCCCATGTAGCGCATCGCGGCCGTGCTGGCGGCCATGTGCTCGGTGCCCATCGGACCGATCAGGGCGGCCGAGAACAGGCTCCAACTGGCGATGTCATTGCAGAACTGCACGCCCGCCGGCCAGCCGACGCGGAACAGGTCCAGGCAGTGCCGCAGCCGCACCGCGCGGAACAGGTACGTGGCGTACGTCAGCCGCAGCGACGGGGCCAAGAACACGACCAGCAGCAACATGAACTGGAGTACCCAACTGACCACGCTGCCGATGGCCGCCCCTTCCAGCCCCATCGCGGGGAACCCCGCCTTGCCGAAGATCAGCACGTAATTGGCCAGCACGTTGAAGCCGTTGGCCAGCGCCGAGGCGACCAGGACGATCCTGGGCCGGTGGATGCCGAAGAAAAACTGCTCCAGCACGCGCGACGGCAGCGTGACCAGGACGGACAGGATCATGTACCGGAAGTACATCGTCTCCAGGGCCGTCACGTCGGGGGCGTGGCCGAACAGCGCGAATAGCGGCCCGGCCACCAGCGCCAGCGGGGCGATCAGGCAGGCGAACGCCCACGCGATAGCCAAGCCCGCCCAGGCGTACAATCCCGTCTGCTTGAGCCTGCCGGCCCCGAGGTTCTGGCTGACGTAGGTGTTCACCACCATCAGGATGCCCATGGCGAAGCTCTCGGGCACGAAGGCGAACATGCCGCCGTTGAACTGCGCCTGAATGGGGCCGGACCGACGAACGAGACCATCAGCCCGTCCACGAACTTCAGCAGCGTCGTGTTGAGCATGGTCAGACTGGCCGGCCAGCTCAACCGCAAGACCTCCCCGAACCCCCAGCCTTCCTGTCGTGTGTTGAGGTTCTCCATGTCGAGCACGGACCCAGGATTAAAGTCTCAGCGGCGCCACGGACGCGGGGGAGTTTACCACGACCAGCCGGCGGCGGAAACCGCCGCGGTGCGGCGTCGCTATTGGGCTTTTGAAGTTATGCCCAGGGGTTGATGGCGACCTTGACCTGCCGGTCGCGCCAGGTGTTGAAGGACTGCACGGCCTTGGGCAGTTCCGCCAGAGGCAGCATGGCCGTGACGATTTCCTGGCAGGGGATGACGCCGGCCTCGATCAGCCGGGCGGCGCGGGCCAGGGTGCCGGGGGGCATCTTGGAGGCTATCAGACGGGCTTCTTTATTGTACAGCTCGAAAGGATCGACCGTGACCTTCGAGCCTGCCGGACAGACGCCGAAGATTAAAAAGTCCCGCCGCGGGCCAGCAGCGGCAGGGCCTGTTGGATGGCCGAAGGGTCGCCGGTGGCATCGACAATGACGTCGGCCCCATCACCCAGGAGCCCGCGGACGATGGGGAGGAAGTCTTTGGCCGTCGGGTCGAGCACCACCTGCGCCCCGCTGCGCAGGGCCTTGCGCCGGCGGAACTCGACGGGCTCCGTCTGGATCAGCCGGCTGAGGGGGCTTTGAGAAAGCAGCGCCGTCCACAGCAGCCCGACCGTGCCTGCCCCCAGGACCATCGCGCTGGCGCCCGCTTGCAGGTCTAGCCGGTCGTATCCGTGGAGCACGCAGGCCAGCGTCTCGCACAGCACCCCCCCTGCCACGCCGGCCGACTCATCCAGGGGAACGACCTTGCCGGCCGGGACGAGCACGTACTGGGCGAAGCCGCCGTGGAGCTTGTAGCCGATCACGGTGGGCCGGGCACACAGGTTGGGCCGGCTGGTGCGGCACATCGGGCAGGCGCCGCAGCCCAGGACCGGATCGACCGCGCAGAGCTGACCCGGTTTCAAACCGCTGACGTCCGGGCCCAGATGCTCCACCCGCGCGGCGATCTCGTGGCCCAGGACGACCGGCGGAAAGACGCCGTCGGTCAGCTCGCCCTCGTAGATGTGGTAGTCGGTCCCGCAGACACCGCAGGCCTCCACGCGGAGCAGCACCTGGCCGGGGCGGGGGACGGGGATCGGTAGATGAGAAAGGCTCATCTTCCCTTTGCCCCGGAACAGGCCCGCTCGCATTGTTTTTCCCTTGGCCATGGGGGGTGATCCTGGCGGCCTGGGTCGCCGCTACAGCGGCTGATTCTTCATTAAGGCCGCGACGTCCGCCGACGTGGGCATGGCCGACTGGGCGCCGAACTTGGTGCAGGCCAGTGCCCCGGCGGCGTTGGCGAACTTGGTCGCCTGGTGGATGTGGTCGCCCCGAGCCACCGCCACGGCCAGGGCGCCGGCGAAGGCGTCGCCGGCGGCGGTGGTGTTCACGACGGCCACCTTGTAGGCCGGGACGGTGTAGAAATGCCCGTCGGCCGTGACGACGACCGAGCCGCGGCCGCCCAGCTTCACCACGGCCGCCCCAGCCCCGCGGGCGATGAGGTCGCTGGCCATCGTCTTGGCCCCGCGTTCGTCGACCACCTGTCCCTGGTTGGTGATCATCTCGGCCTCCAGACCGTTGGGGCAGATGATGTCCACGCAGCAGAGCGACTCATCGAGCTGGCGGCGGGCGGGAGTGGGATCGAGGATGACCTTGCAATGGTGGCGCCGGGCCAGGTCGATGGCCGTCCGGACGGTCGGCAGCGGCAGCTCCAGTTGCAGCAGCACCACTGCGGCGGCGGCGAAAAGGTCCTCGCAGGGGAAGATGTCGTCGGGGGTCAGGTGCTGGTTGGCGCCGTCCGCGACCACGATGGCGTTCTCGCCCTTGGCGTCGACGACGATGACGGCCACGCCGGTGGGGGCGTCGTCGCCGACCAGCACGTGAGAGCAGTCGACGCCTTCTGCCTTCAGACCCGCCAGGAGCTGCTGGCCGAAGGCGTCTTGGCCAAGCCGGCCGATGAGCGTGCACCTGCCGCCCAGCCGGGCCGCCGCCACCGCCTGGTTGGCGCCCTTGCCGCCGGGGGAGACGACCAGCCCGTCGCCCAGCACCGTCTCCCCCGGGGCCGGTATGTGCGGGCTGCGCACGGCCAGGTCCATGTGGATCGATCCGACCACCAGGATGGACGGCTTGTCCTCAACCACGGTTCATCTCGCTGCGCTGGGGCCAGGGCCGACGAAACCCCGACGAGGCGCGTGTCATCCTAGACACTCGACGAAACCTTCGAAACTAGAAATGCCACACATCCAAACGGCGCTGCGGAGGACGAATCCGCAATTCACAATTCACAATCCTCCTTCGCCGCTTGCGCGGCTTCGGAGGACAAGTCCGAAATCCGAAATCATGTCAGGCCCATTCCAGGTCCGGCCCGCCCTTGCGGACCTTGCCTAGGACCCAGCAGCGCTCCCCGCGGCGGCGCAGCTCGTTCATGATCGAGCGAGCGAACGGCGGGGCCACGATCATCACGAACCCCACGCCCATGTTGAACACGCGGAGCATCTCCAGGTCGTCCACGGGCCCCTTGGCCGCGATGAGCTTGAAGATCGGCGGCACCGTCCAGCCGTCGCGCTTGATCCGCACCGATAGGCCCGCCGGCAACACGCGCGGGATGTTGTTGACCATTCCGCCGCCGGTGATGTGGGCCATGGCCTTGACCACGCGCTTGACGCGATAGCGCTTCAGGACCGAGAGCACCGAGCGGACGTAGATCCGCGTGGGGCGGAGCAGCTCCCCTCCGACGGTTTGGCCCTCCAGCTCCGGTGGGCGATCCTCCAGACGAAGGCTCGCCCGTTCTAGCAGCACCCGCCGCGCCAGTCCGAAGCCATTGGAGTGCAGGCCGTTGCTGGCGAGCGCAATCACCGTGTCGCCAACCTCCACCCGCTTGCTGTCGATCAATCGCCGCCGCTCCACCACCCCCACGGCAAAGCCGGCCAGGTCGAAGTCCTCGCCGCGATAGATGTCCGGCATCTCGGCCGTCTCCCCGCCCAATAGCGCGCAGCCAGCCTGGAGGCAGCCTTCCGAAACGCCTTTGACCACCTCGGCCATCCGCGCGGCGCGAGCCGCCCCGTGCCAATGTAGTCCAGAAAGAACAGCGGCTCCCCACCGCAGCAGACCAGGTCGTTGACGTTCATGGCCACCAGGTCGATGCCGATGGTGTCGAACCGTCCGGCCGCAATGGCCACCAACAGCTTGCTGCCTACCCCGTCGGCGCAGCCCACCAGCACCGGCTCGCGATAGTTTTTCTTGAACAGCTTCTCGTTGTAGTCCAGCCGGAACAGGCCCGCGAACGCCCCATAGGGTCCCATCACGCGCGGGTTGTGCGTCCGCTCCACCAACGGGCGGATGAGGTCCACCATCTCGTCGCCGGCCTGGATGTCCACACCGGCGTCCTTGTAGGTGATGGGTTGGGAAGAGGCCTGGCTCATGGCCGCTAGTGTACCAACCAAAGAGTCCAATGCAATTGGTAGAGCCAGGTGCCATGTTGACGATGAGTGCCGACATGCAGTGCTTCGATAAATAAATCCGAAATCCGAAATCCGCAATCGAATTAGACCAGCCCGTGTGCCGCCAGCAGCAGCTTATCCGCCAGGATATCGGCCGCTAGGCCGTCGGCGACGATGAGGCCATCGTCGAGCACGACCACGCGGGTGCAAAGCTGACTGACCAGCTCCAGGTCGTGCGTGGCCAGGAGCATGGCCTCGGATCGGGTGGCCAGAATTTCCAGCAGCCGGCGGCGCGAGCGGAAGTCGAGGTTGGCCGCTGGCTCGTCCAGCAGGAGCAGTTGGACGTTCATGGACAGGATGGTGGCCAGGCTGGCGGCCTGTTTCTGCCCACCGGAAAGGTGATGGGCCGGTCGATGCTCCAGGCCCGCCAGGCCCACCGCCACGATGGCGGCACGGGAGGCTTCCTCGGCCTGGGGGGGCGGCAGGCCTTGATTCAGCGGACCGAAGGCCACGTCGTCCAGCAGCGTGGGCATGAAGAGCTGGTCGTCGGCGTTCTGGAAGGTCATGCCGCATCGGCCTCGCGTCCGGGTCTGGCTGCGGCGGCTTAGCTCCAGGCCGTCGATGACGATCGTCCCTTCGAACGGCACGCCGCGCATCACGGCCAGGAGCAGGCTGGTCTTGCCCGCCCCGTTGGGCCCGATCAGGGCCACGCGCTGGCCGGCCCCCACGGTCAGGTCCACCCCGTGCAGGGCCTCGGTGCCGTCTTGGTAGCGGACGACCAACTTTCGAATTTCCAAGATATTTCTCATCACGGCATTTCTCATCACGACCCTCAGCCGCCCCTCCACAGCAACGCCGGCAAAAGCCAGCGGCAGGCGAGCAGGTAGCCGGCGGCCAGGACCAAAAAGGCTGCGTCGGCCGAGCGGAACCGCAGGCGACTGAGGCTGCGCGGCTCGCCCTCGTACCCGCGAGCGACCATGGCCGTGTGGATGCGTTCGCTGCGGTCCAGCGTGCGGACGAACAGTGACCCGATGATGCCGCCGGTCGCCGCCAGGCGCCTTCCGGCCGGGGCCGCTGCCGCGCCGCGGAAGTCCCGCGCAGACGCGTCCGCATGCCCTCGTCGATCAGCACGAAGACGTAGCGGTACAGGAACCCGAGCTGCACCACCAGCATCCGCGGGGCGCCCAACCGCCGCAGGGCTTCCAGCAGCAGCGCAAAAGGCGTGGTGCACATCAGCGCCGTTAGCGCCAGCACGCCCAGGACGAACTTGAGCGTGACGTCGGCCGCCGTCAGCCAGCCGCCGGCAATCTGGAACGCCCAAGGCCCAAAGGCCACGGCGTGCCACGATCGGTCATACAGCGGGCTGAACAGGGCGAGCGTCGCGATGAACGGACTGAGGATGGCCGCCCGCCGCAGCGCGAACCACACCGGCACGCCGCCCAGAAGCAGCATCGCCACCGGGCCGATCGCCAGCGGGACAAGCACCGCGACGGCGTAGCGGTCGAAGCTGATGAGCGTCACCGTGTAGGCCACCACGGCCAGGAACTTGGCCCGCGCGTCCAGGCGATGCATGGGGGAGTCCAGGTAGGCGAAGCGGTCGATGTGATGGTGATGCATACCGAACCTTTTGGGGCCAAGGGTGGCCGTCTCAGGACGATTGAGGGGTTTGCACGTGGGTCGACGCGGCAGGGCGGCGGAGTTTTCTGGCGACCAGGTAAAGTCCCGCCAACGTGACCAGCGTCCCGAGCACGCCGGCCAGCGACCCCCAGCCGCTCACGTTCGGCCAGGTCGTTTGGGAGGGCCCTTGCTCACCCGGCGGTTCCTGGCCTAGCGGCGTGGAACGCTTGGTGTAGTCGCTCATCGGCGTCCATTTCGCCTGCCAACGGTCCACGGCCGCCACCAGCGGGGAGGGATTTTCCACAGCCGGCTTGCCACCGCGTTTAAAGTGATCCTGGTAGGCCCACTCCAACCCGTCAGGATGCGTGCTGGCGAACCAGCTCACCACCCCGGCCAGCAGCAAGGCGGTGCCCACGAGCGAGACCAGCACGAACCTGCCGCCGGGCCGGGCGCCCTGGCCCTGCGACTGGGCCAGGCCAAGGACGTCCGGGCGGACCCGTCGAAGATAGGCCAGGACCGCAAACGTGATCGCCCCCTCCACCAGCCCGATCAGCAGGTGCACGCCGATCATCACCTGAAGAAACTCCACGATGTCGATCCGCAGCACACCCGACAGAGACGCCTCCAGCGGCACCATCCCCGCCCCCCCGGCCACCCCCACCGTGCAGGCGGCCCAGGCGGCCAGGTACTGTCGGGCGGGTCGCACGGTTTGGCTCGGTCCCAGAAGCACGCGATACAACCCCCAGCCGAGCAGGCACGGCACGATGCCCATGTTGATAATGTTGCACCCCAGCGCCAGCAACCCGCCGTCCTGGAACAGCAGGCACTGGACGATGAGGATGCCCGTCATGGCGACGATGCCCGCCGCTGGTCCCAGCAGGATCGCCAGCAGCACGCCCCCGCCCAGGTGGCCGCTGGTGCCCGGCATGGCCGGCAGCGTGAAGTTGATCATCTGCGCGGCGAAGACGAACGCGCCCATCACGCCCATCAGCGGGGCTTTTTCCATGCAGCCCCGGCCGAGAGCTTCTTGCCCGTCCGCAGGCTGGCTGTGGCGACGACGACCGCCGCCAGCAGCAGCGTGATTGCCGCCACAGGCGGGGCTGAGCAGCTCGTTGGCCATGTGCATCGCCAGGAGGGTCGGCATCGTTCCAGACTCCTTATCCTCAAGGTCCAGAACTGGTTTGAGGAAACGCCCAACCCCTCATTGTACGGCCGGCGGGGCGGCCAGCATAATACTTTTTTTGATAATCGTAGTACGAGCTGCTACCGATAGGGCCGGAATCGCATGTCAGGGACAGATACCGGAGGCGCTATCGCTTGGAGGAGGACTTTAGAGAGGAGGATTTCTTGGTTCCCTGGGGCGGGGGTGTTGGCGTCTTTGGTCGGAGCCTGGGGGGTCTTGGCCTGTTCCTGCTCGTGATCCGCTGGAGCCTCTTCCTGCTCGGACTCCTCGGCGCGGCTGGGCGGGGACGCAGGGGCCGCTCCCCCGATGCCCAGCAGGAAGTATTCCCCGTCCAGCTCCATCTCGACGGAATATTCCCTCACCTCGACCACTTTCGCCCCGTTCACAATCCCCCCGGCGGGCACGAAGGCGCCGTTGATGTTGGCGATCAGGCCGTCGGCGGTCCTGACCACACCGGCCAGGACAAAGTCCGGAGGGGATTGTCGGTACTTTTTAGCCGAATTAGCCGGCTTCGTGGAGCTGGCGGGTTTGGCGGGCGGAGTTGCAGCAGCGGGGATCATCTCCTTGCCCTGCCGTTGCGACGGCAACAGTTCGGGGGGTTCTGCCTTATCGATCGGGCTGAGGATCTCCCAGACGTTCGCTTTGGGTTGCGGCTGGGTGGACGGTTCGTCGGCCTTGCGCGCCTCGGTGAGTTTAGAGCTGTCCATGAGGCGCTGGTTGGCATCAGCCCCGACGGCTTGCTGGGGAGAGACGGGACTGCGTGTCGCGTGGCCCCAGGTGCTCAAAATGGAGGCCAGGATGATCACGGCCACAAACGCGACCCCCGCCAGCGGGGCCTTGTCTTTGTAGCGGTCCCACAGGTCCAGGACCCACTGGCCCGGAGTGACGACCGGCGGTTGATCGTCAGGCGGGGATGATGGATCGGACAGGATCTCCATCGGACGGATTTGCGGTTCAGGTTGGCTCGGCGTTGTCGGGGTGGTCGAGGCCTGGTCGGGACGGACTACCGGTAGCGTCAAGATGACCTGGGCGACCGATTCAGGAGGCTGACCCTCCCCGGCCTGGGCGGCGTCGGAGGTGATGCCCAACCTTTCGTAACCGTAGGCGGAACTTCCGTCGGCCCCGGGCGAGTCGGGGGCCTTGCTTTTGGGCCCGTCGGCCGAAAGCCGACCAGCGACGAGATTGGGACGTTTGGACTTCATGTTCTCCGTTCGCTCGTCCCTTCCGTTGTCGCAGACCTCCTCTGGAGGCTGCTTTGTTAAGGGTGCCTTGTCGGACGGGCGGCCCCTACCGCCGGACCCTCGGGTTGCCCGCGGTAATCCTGTCCAGGAGCCGCCGCCAGGCGGGGCGTCTCGGGCGGCCGGCGGAGCTTTCGGCACCGTTGGAGGACGGCACGGCGCCCATCTTCTTGATGGCCTCCTGGAGGGCGGGGAAGTCTTGGGCCCGGGCGGCGCCTTCGTGGGTCTTGTCGTGGTCCTGCGGCTCGGTTTGGCTGGAATTGTCGATCCGCCAGACCAGATCATCGACGTTGGGCGCCTCCTCGCCGGCCGGTGGGGCTGAGGGAGCGGTCTGTGGTTGGACTTCGACCGTCGGGGTTTGCACCGCGGCCGTCGGCTCAACGGCGGGCGGCTGGGCCGCAGGGGCAGGCGCGGCGAGTTCTCCGGTAGCGGTCTGGGGCATCGGTAGCTGATCGGCGGGGACAGGTGACGCCTCTTGCATGGGCTCAGCCGCGGCCGGTGATTCCGGGCTCGGAACCTCCATGTCCAGTGGTTGGGCGGGTTCCTGCAAGGCTTCTTCCCGAGAAGCTTCCTTCAGTCGGCGAACGACCTCCTCCAGCGCCAGGGCAGCACCACCGTCCTTCGCTTGCACGGGAGAAGGTTGATCGGCGGTTTCGTGGCCTTCGCCTTTGCGATCCCGATGCTGGAGCAACGGGGCGATCTGCTTCCAGGGGTCCAGCTCGGCTATCGCGTGCAGGTCGGGTGCCTGGCTCGCGGCGGCGGGGTTGGCCTGGGCGGCTTTGTGCATCGCCAGCAGCTCCTTGGCCAGCGCGCGGTAGTCCTGGGCTGCGTGGCTGTCGGAGGCGTAGGCCAGGATGCTCGTGCTGGAAGCGGGGCACTCGCGCATGCGGACGTTCTCTCGGATGACCGTGTTAAACACCTTGCCCGGCAAGGCCCGTCGCAGCTCCTCCAGCACCAGCCGGCTTAGGCGCGTGCGAGGGTCGTAGCGGCAGGCCAGCACGCCGGTCAGCTCCAGGTGGTGGTCGAACCCCTCGCGGATATCGTCCAGCGTGGTCAGCAGTATCTTCAACCCGTCCAGGGCCAGGATGGAGGTCTCCACGGGCACGATCGCCTCTCCGGCCGCCAGCAGCGCGTTGCCGATCAGCCGGTTGCCCAGACTGGGAGGGCAGTCGATGAGGATGTAATCGAAACCGGTCTGCTCCGACAGCAGCTTGCGGAGCTGGCCGCCCTGGGTGGGTCGCAGGTCGTGGGCCACGGCGTCGAGCTTGCCGTGCCCCGGCGCCAGCGCCACGTGGGGCATGACATCCCTCAGCGGCTCCAGTCCCGTGCCGCGCCACAGGGCGTCGGCGAATCGGCTGTTGTCCCGGACGCCCAGCCAGCGCGAGGAGGCGGCCTGGCCGTCCAGGTCCACCAGCAGGACCTCTTTGCCCGCCTCGCCCAGCGCAGCGGCAAGGTTGACGGCGGTGGTGGTCTTGCCCGTCCCGCCCTTTTCGTTGACGATCGCGATCGTCCGCATGAAACCCGGCTTTCTCCGCAAAAGAGCGTGTCGTCGTCCATCCTTTTTTCGGAATTGCGCGGGGGCTACTGGACTAAGAAACACCCCCGGCGTGCCGCAGAGAAGGCGGTAGTCTAAGGCGGAAAATAGGTTTTCAAGCTTTGAGATTCTGGAAAAGGCGGTATGATAAGGGTAGTTCCCGGCTTGCTTAGGGAGCGGCAAGGCCGTGTGTATCGGACATAACAGGCCCCGCTCAGCGGTAGCCTTTTTGTCCCCAGGCCTTTCGGCCGAGTAGCAATACGATGAGTCAGGCCACATAAACA